>NZ_JNWQ01000073.1 GCF_000716875.1 Streptomyces novaecaesareae
TTCTGCCTGTCTCGTGGGCTCGGAGATGTGTATAAGAGACAGGGGCAGCCCGGGGCGGAGCCGGTGCCCGGGACGGTGGCAGCGGGCGGCGGTCCTGGGCGGGCGGGCGCGGTGGGCGCGGTGGGCTTCACGACGGGCACGTTCGGCGACTGGCCGGGCGCGGGCCGGTCGGCGGTCGGCGCCAGGGGGTGGGCGGCGGGCGAGGGCCCGGCCGGAGCGGGTGCGCCCGCCTCGGTGCCGGTGAGCAGGGTGCCGGGCGGCGGGGCGTCCTGCCCGCCGGAGGCCTGGCCTTCGGCGGTCTGACGGCCGGCCGGGGCCGGCGGGTTCGCCGAGCGGGCGGCGGGCGGGGTGGCCGCGACCGGCGCCGCGGAGGTGTGGGCCGAGGGGTGCGTGGACGGGTGCGCCGAGGGGCGGGCGCCGGAGGGCCCGCCGGCGGAGGAGGTGGCGGCCGGGCTCTGCGCGGCGACCTCCTCGGCCTGGTCGGTGGCGCCCGGGGTGGGCGGCGGGGTGGTGCCGACCCGGGCCACGCCGGCCCGACGGCCGATCCCCTGCTGCTCGTTGAGCAGGAGGGTGGTGGCGATGCTGATGCCGACGACGGTGGACATCGCCATCGCGGCGCCGGAGAAGCGCAGGGTGGGGAGCCGGAGCCGGCCGCCGAACGGGCGTGGCCGACCGTGTCGGCCGTGCCGTGCGGGCTCGTGCTGCACGTCCCGCGCGGTGTCCTCGCGCGCAGCCAACCGGACCCCTCCCTCCCCGAAGCCGCCGTCGCGTCGCCGTATTCTCCCACGCGCGGCCGCCGGGCCCGGTTCCGGCCGTCGAGGGCCGGTCCGCCGCGGGCCCGTGCCGGGGAGGGGGAGAGCGTACCAGCGGGCGGTGGGGTCGCGGACGGATTCCATCCATTTCGTGGACATCCGTTCGACGTAAGGAAGTTGACGTTCCGTCTGACAAGCTCGGGGTGGCGGGCCGGCACGCCGGACAGGGGTTGTTGCAACCCCCTTGCAACCCTTGCCCGGCCGGCCCGGGGTGGCGCAGGCTGAGTCCATCCCACGCCGTCCCGGAGAGACCGTCATGCCGCCCGACCCGCTGTCCGCAGCCTCCAGTGCACCCCTCGCCGCCACCCCCACGGGCGGCGATGGGGACGGCTCCACCGCCGCTCCGGCGGCGGTGGAGGAGGTGCTGACACTGCGGATCTCCCTGGGCGAGGAGGTCGTCGGCGAGGTGCGCACCCGGTTCCGGTTCGAGGCCGCTCACCCGTACGAGGTGCTGCTGACCTTCCACCTGGGGCGTCCGGACGAGGCCGACTGGGTGTTCTCGCGCGAGCTGCTGCGCGACGGCCTGTGCACGCTCAGCGGCCAGGGGGACGTCAAGCTGTGGCCGGCGTACTGCCCGTGCCACGGTTCGACGCTGCACCTGGCCCTCGAATCCCCGCACGGCAGCGCGCTGCTGGAGGCCCCCAAGCCCCGGGTGCAGGCCTGGCTGGACCGTACCTACGCGCTGGTCTCCGAGGAGCAGGAGCGCGACTGCGGCCCCACCGACGACGACCTGGCCGCACTGCTCGCGGACGGCTGAGGACCGGTCGGGGGCTGGTCGGGGCCGCTTGAGGGCTGATGGCCGTGGGTTGCCGACGGGGGTGTCAGCAGCCGAGCGGGGTGTCCCCGGGCAGGCGCGGCGCGGGGACGGGCGGCGCGCCGGGCAGCCGTGCCGTCCCCGCCGCCAGTGCGGCCCGCAGCCGCCGGACGGCCGGGGCCGAGGAGGCGGGCAGCAGGTCGTACGGGTCGTCCGGCCCGTCCACGATGACCAGTACCGAATCGGCGATCCGGTACGGCCGGTGGGCCAGCAGCCCGCCCAGGTAGCGGCGCAGCCGGGACAGTTCGGCGCGGACCGTCACCGTCCGGCCCGCGTCGCCGAACAGCGCCTCGGCGAGCTGGGCGGCGGTGCGGCCCTCGCGGCCGGTGGCGAGCAGGAGCAGCAGTTCGGCGTGGCGCGGACTGAGCGGGTGGGACCAGCTGCCGGCCGCGCCCCGGACGGACAGCTCGGGGCGGTCCGGGCGGCGCAGGTCGAGCCGGAGCCGGGCGCCCTCGGCCTGTTCGGCGGTCACGGTGCCGGAGCCGTCCTCCCCGGGCGGGCGCACCGGGCGCACCAGCCAGCCGTCGGCGAGCGGTTCCAGCACGCACTCGCCGAGGCCGGGCACCCAGTGCACGGCGGCCGGGGCCCAGCCCTCGCTGGGCACCCGCAGCCGGTTGGGCGGCGGCAGGCCGGCCGCGGCGGCGGTCCAGCCCGCCGAGTCCACCACCAGGGCCGGGCCGCCGACCCGGGCGAGCATCGGGGCGGCCAGGGTGCGCAGCTGGTGCAGCGTCTCCAGCCGGTGGGCGCGCAGCTCGGTCTCGGCGAGCCGGGCGGCGGTGGCGGTGAGCTGGAGCAGGTACGGGCGGATGCTGTGCGCCGGGCCGCTCAGGTTGACGGCGCCGACCAGCTGCCCGGTGCCGGGGTCGTGCACGGGCGCGGCCACGCAGGTCCACGAGTGGTGGCTGCGCAGGTAGTGCTCGGCGGAGTGGACGTGCATCGGGCGCTGGGTGCGCAGGGCGACGGCGATGCCGTTGGTGCCGACGCTCTCCTCGGTCCATTGGGCGCCGGTGATGAAGCCGATCCGGTCGGCGCTGCGGCGCAGGCCCCGTTCGCCCTCCTGCCAGAGCACGTGGCCCTCGGCGTCGGCGATGGCGAGGATCAGCGGGAGGGCGTCGGTCGGTTCCAGCAGGGTCTCGCGCAGCACCGGCATGACCGTGTCGAGTCCGCTGGTGCGGCGGCGCTGCTCGATCTCGCCCGGGCCCAGCAGTGCGGTGGCGGCGCCGGCGTCGGGGTCCAGGCCGAGGCGGCGCAGCCGGGCCCAGGAGTCGCCGATCTCGGGACGGGGTTCGAGCAGGCCGGGGGCGCCGGCCTCGGCGGGGGACGCGGGCCCGGCGAGCTCCCGGGCGGCGGCGTCGGCGAGGGTGCGCTCGTGGACCTTGGCCAGTTCCGTCGCGGTCGGCGGGGTGCGGCGCTCTGGTCGTCGGGACTGCCGTCCGGTCTGCCGCACTCGGTCTGCTCCTCGCCGCCGTTCGAGGTCGTCGCGTCGGGGTCGACGCGCTGACGAAAGAGTACGGGTGCGGTGGGCCCGTGGGGATGGGGTCTGCCAAGTCGGCATACCGGACGGTACGTACGGTCCGGGTCCTGACCGGGACCGAGCCCGGGTCAGTGCTGCTCGCCCGCGCCCTGCTGGGCCGCCTCGACGGTGTGGTGCAGGTCGGCGGTGGCCTCCAGGGCGGCGCCGGTGCTCAGCGCCAGGCAGACGGCGAGGGCCAGTGCGACGGCCCGCAGCCTGGTGCCGGGGGCGGCGGCCGGGCGGGGCTGGAGCAGTGCGGCGACTCGGCGCGGCACCGGGCCGGAGTGGGCGGCCGGGGCCAGCCGGGGCCGGGCCGGCCAGGGGGAGCGGCTCGCGGCGAGGGCGGCGCGGCCGACCGCGCGGGCGGTCACGGTGCGGTCGCCGACCCGGGCCGCCGCGACCTCGTCGGCCCAGCGCTCCAGGTGGTAGCCGAGAGGCGTGCGGAGCGGGCGCAGCGCCGGGTGGACGGCGGCGGCGTGCTCGGCGAGGGCGAGGAAGACGTGGTGGCGGGCGGCCAGGTGGGCCCGCTCGTGGGCCAGCAGGGCGGAGCGCTCGGGCCCGCTGAGGGCGCGCAGCATGCCGGAGGTGACCACGATCCGGCCGGGCTCGCCCGCTCGGCCGGGGCGGCGCAGCCGCCCGGGCAGGGCGAAGGCGTCGGCGCGCTTGTCGTCCAGGACGGTGAGCGGGGGCTCGGCGGGCCGCAGCAGGGCGGTGAGCGGGGAGTCGGCGGGCCGCAGCAGCGCGGCGAGCCGGTGCAGGGCGGTGGACCGGTGCGGGGGGCGCGCCCGGCGCACGGAGGCGCTCCCGGGGCGCACGTCCGGATGCCGGTCACAGCTTCTCAGCGCGGCCCGGGCCGCCCGCAGCTCCAGCCGCCGCCGGCGGGCGGTGCGCACCGCGAGCGCGGTGAGGGCGGCGAGCGCCAGGGCGGCCGCGGCGGCGGCGAGCGGGGCGTCCGGCGCGGCCGAGGTGAGCCAGGGCAGCGAGAGGTGGCCGAGGGCGGCGACCGGCGGCAGCTGGAGCAGCCCGGCGGCGGCGAGCAGGCCCAGCGAGCAGAGCGTGCCGCCGGCCAGGACGGCGGTGGTGCCGGCCAGCGTCCAGGCCGCGGCCCGGGGCGGCAGTGCCTCGGCGAGGCGGCGGGCCAGCGGGGCGGCCAGGAAGGGCAGCAGCAGCGGGGCCCAGACGGCGATCATCATCGGTCGGCCGCCTCCGGTGCGCCCGCCCCCGGGTGGTCGCGGCCCGGGGCGTCGGGTGTGCCGTTGTCGAGGCCGGTCGCGCCGTCGCCGAGCAGGTCGCGCAGCAGCTGCTCGTCCTCGGCGGAGAGGTCGGAGACGAAGCGTGCCAGCACGGTGGAGCGGTCGGCCTCGCGGCCCAGCTCGGTGTGCATCCGGCGGGCCGCCAGCCCGGCGGTGTCCTGGACGGTCGGGGTGTAGGCGTAGGCGCGGCCGGCCCGGGTGCGTTCGACCGTCCCCTTGTCGTGCAGCCGGGCCAGGATCGTCGCGATCGTGGTGCGGGCGAGGTCCCCGCCGAGTGCCGCCTGGACGTCCTGCGGCGTCATCGGCTGCCGGGCCGACCAGAGGGCGGCCAGCACCTCGGCCTCCAGCTCCCCGGCGGGCCGGCGGGCGGACGGTACGTCGGGCATGGCGGCGTTTCCTCCAAGTTTCGTCTACAGTCACGTAGACCGTCTACGTCACTGTAGACGGTCAGGGCGGGTTCGGCCGAGAACCGCCGGCCGGGCGACTCCGCGGAGCACCCCGGTCCGGGCGGGTCGCGCCCGGAACCGCCCCCCAACGTACGGGAGGTCCGCCAGCCTTGCTCCAGTTCCCCAGCGCTCCGGCCGTTCACCTCGCGGTGAACCCGCTGGACGCGTCCTCACTGCTCGCCGCCTTCGGTGCGCTCGGCATCGCCGTGGTGCTGTTCGCCGAGACCGGCCTGTTGGTGGGCTTCTTCCTGCCCGGCGACTCGCTGCTGTTCACCGCCGGACTGCTCTGCGTGCCCGGCGCCACCAAGGGCCCGCAGCTGGAGCTGTGGCAGGTGCTGCCCGCCGCCCTGGTCGGGGCGCTGGCCGGCGCCCAGGTCGGCTACCTGATCGGCCGGCGCGGCGGGCGGGCGCTGCTGCGCCGCTCGAAGCGCAGGAGCCTGCTGGACGGCGTCGCCCGGGCCGAGGAGCTGCTGGCCAAGTACGGCCACGGCAAGGCGATCGTGCTCGCCCGGTTCATTCCGGTGGTCCGAACGGTGCTGAATCCGCTCTGCGGCGTACTGGAGGTGCCGGTCCGCTCGTTCACCGTCTGGCAGGTCGCCGGCGGCGTGGTCTGGACGGTCGGCGTGGTGCTCGCCGGGTACGGGCTCGGTTCGTCGATTCCCGGCATCGACCAATATCTGCTGCCGATCATCGGTCTGGTAGTAGTTGTCTCCGTGCTCCCCATTGTTCTCGAACTGTTCCGTGCCCGTAAGGCGCGCCGTCACGGAGGTGACATGTGACGTCCTCCCGGATCCTCGCCGTCTACGACGGCAGCGGCATCGACGGCGGCCTCTACACCCAGGTCAACAAGTGGGCCCAGGCGGCCCCGCACTGGCTGGACGAAGTGATCAAGGTCTGGTCGGCGCTCGGCCTCGGCCTGTTCGCGGTCTTCATGCTCTGGGCGTGGTGGCGCGCACGCAGTGCGGACTCGGCGGTGATGGCCAAGGTGCTGGCCTCGCCGGTGATCGTGGTCATCGCGTACGCCGCCAACTCGGTGCTCAAGGGCATCGTCGAGGAGCTCCGGCCCTGTGCGCAGATCCCCGGCAGCGTCTCGCTGGAGACCTGCCCGGGCACCGGGGACTGGTCCTTCCCGAGCAACCACTCGGTGATCGCCTTCGCCGCCGCGGCCTCGCTCTGGTTCGTCAACCGGCGCCTCGGCTGGATCGCCGGGCTGTTCGCGGTACTGATGGCCGCCTCCCGGGTCTGGGTCGGCGTGCACTACCCGCACGACGTGGCGGTGGGCGCGCTGGTCGGCCTGCTGGTCGCGGTGGTGCTGGCGCCGCTCGCCGGGCGCTGCGGACCGCTGGTGGACCGGATGCGGTCCGGCGCGCTGCGGCCGCTGCTCGGGCCGGGGGAGCTGCCCGTGGTCGCGCGCGGGTACTCCCCGTACGGGGCCGAGCGGCACTGAACCCCGACCCGCTCGACCCCTGTCGCGGCTGCCGTCACGGCTCTTGTTGCGACTCGGGTGGCGGGTAGAGCATGTGAGCCGGGCGTGGGGCCTCCTCCGGGGGCGCCCGCCCGGCTCAGTCGTGCCCGGGGCGCGAGGGCGCCGGGGCGTGCCAGCGGAGGGAGTGTCGTATGCCGTACAGACTCGACATCACGCAGGGGGACTGGCCGGGCGACCTGCTGCACAAGGGCGTGGAGGGCCTGCTGGCGGAGGCCATGGTGCTCACCCTCGCCACGGCCGGCCACGAGCACGGGCCGCACGCGAACCTGGCCTTCTTCGCGTACGACGACGACCTCGTCCTGTACTTCGTCAGCGAGCGCTCCACCCGGCACAGCCACCACCTGGCCGAGGAGGCCCGGGCCGCAGCCACCGTCTTCCTGCCGCCGCCGGTCTTCGGCGAGCAGCTGCGCGGGCTGCAGCTGACCGGGAGTGCGGGCGAGGCCTGGGGGCGGCAGGCGGAGGCGGCGCTGGCCGCGTACCAGGGGCGGTACCCGGCCTTCGCGCAGGACGAGGAGGTCCGGCGGCAGTTCCTCACCGGGGGCGGGGCGGCGGCGCTGTACCGGTTCCAGGTGGAGGAGCTGACGGCCGTGGACGAGCCGAACTTCGGGCGGCGCAACTACCTGCGGGCGCGGGTGGCGCGGTCGTAGCCGGCCCGGGTGGCGGCCGGGCGGTGGGCGTCGGTGGCGAGCCGGCGGGCGTCGGTGGCGGCCTCGACCTACCGGCGGGTTGGCTATACAACTTTTCGGGTGGTTCATCTACGGGACGACGTTCCGACGCCCCCGGGACACCTGGGCGCACCAGCCTGGTCGCATGAGAGTCATCGTCGTAGGAGCAGGCGTGCTCGGCACCATGCACGCCTGGCAGGCCGTCGAGCGCGGCCACGAGGTCGTCCACCTGGAGCGCGAGGCCGAGGCGCGCGGCGCCTCGGTGCGCAACTTCGGCCTGATCTGGGTCAGCGGCCGGGCGCAGGGCGAGGAGCTGGACACCGCGCTGCGCGCCCGCGAACTGTGGGAGGGCATCGGCGCGCGCGTCCCCGACCTCGGCTTCCGGGCCAACGGCTCGCTCACCGCCATCCGCACCGAGGCCGAACTCGCCGTCGCCGAGCAGGCCCTGACCCTGCCGGACGCCGACGCCCGCGGCTACCGGCTGCTCGACGCCGACCGGACCCGGGCCGCCGACCCCGCCCTGCGCGGCAAGCTGCTCGGCGCCCTCCGGTGCGAGCGCGACGCCGCCGTCGAGCCCCGCACCGCCCAGCCCGCCCTGCGCGCCGCCCTCCAGGCCACCGGCCGCTACACCTTCCTGCCCGGGCGCGAGGTCCGCGACGTGATCGGCGAGAACGCCGTCCGCGACGACCACGGCGACACCCACACCGGCGACCTGGTGATCCTCTGCACCGGCGCCTGGCTCGGCGGCCTGGTCCGCGAACTCGCCCCGGCCCTGCCCGTCCGCCGGGTCCGCCTCCAGATGATGCAGACCGACCCGCTCGGTGAGACCCTCACCAGCTCCGTCGCCGACGGCGACAGCTTCCGCTACTACCCCGCCTTCGCCGGCACCGCCCTGGACCGGCTGCGCGAGGTGCAGCCGCAGCCCGAGGCCGCCGCCGAACACAGGATGCAGCTGCTGATGGTCCAGCGGCGCGACGGCGGACTGACCATCGGCGACACCCACGAGTACGACCAGCCCTTCGGCTTCGACGTGGTCGAGGACCCGTACGACCACCTGGTCGGCGTCGCCGAGGAGCTGCTCGGGCGCCCGCTGCCGCGGATCCGCCGCCGCTGGGCCGGGGTGTACGCGCAGTGCGTCGACACCACCCGGGTCGTCCACCGCGAGCGCGTGCGCGACGGCGTCTGGCTGGTCACCGGCCCGGGCGGCCGCGGCATGACCTGCTCGCCGGCCATCGCCGAGACCACCGCCGAACTCGCCAACCTGTAAGGAACGCCGACATGACCGATGTGACCGACATGACCGATCCGACCCGTGTGACCGCCGACATCCGCCTGGTCGTGCTCGACATGGCCGGCACCACCGTGGCCGACGGCGGCCTGGTCGAGCAGGCCTTCACCGCCGCCGCGGGAGCACTCGGCGTCGAGGCCGGCAGCCCGGACTTCGAGCCGATGCTGGCGCACGTGCGCGCCACCATGGGCGAGTCCAAGATCTCCGTCTTCCGGCACCTGTTCGGCGAGGAGGAGAAGGCCCAGCGGGCCAACACCGCCTTCGAGGCCGCCTACCACGACCTCGTCGACGCCGGCCACTGCGCCGCCCTGCCCGGCGCGGCCGAGGCGATCGCCGAACTGCGCGGCCAGGGCCGGACGGTGGTCCTCACCACCGGCTTCTCCCGGGCCACCCAGGACCGCATCCTCGCGGCCCTCGGCTGGCAGTCCGTCGCCGACCTCACCCTCTGCCCCGCCGAGGCCGGGCGCGGCCGCCCGTACCCGGACCTCGCGCTCACCGCGCTGCTGCGCACGGGCACCGAGTCGGTGCGGCAGATCGCCGTCGCCGGGGACACCGGCTACGACATGCTGACCGGCGTACGGGCGGGCGCCGCGGTCGTCGCCGGCGTCCTCACCGGCGCCCACGACGCGGCCCGACTGCGGGCCGACGGCGCGACCCACGTGCTCGGATCGGTGGCGGAGCTGCCGGCGCTGCTGGGCTGACCGGCCCCTGGCTGAGCAGGAAGTCGGGCGCGCAGGAAGTCGGGCGCGCAGGGCGTCGGGCGCGTAGGAAGTCGGGCCGGCCGACTTCCTGCTCCGAGGGGCGGGTGGGACAGGCTCAGGACGGTGCCCCGGCGGGCGCGCCGCCGCGTTGGCGGGCGGCCTGGACGCCGAGGTAGCCCACCCCGGCCATCAGCGCGGCGTTCAGGGCGGCGGCGATCCCGAGGTCCCTCGGCAGGCTGAGGTCCTGCGGGCGGTGCACGGCCGCCCGGCCCCCGGGGTCGTAGCGGACCGTCACCCGGTCGCCGACGGCGAGCGAGCGCAGGTCCAGCACCAGCTCACCCAGCGGCGCACCGCCCTCGCCCGTCACGTCGTACGCCGAACTCGGGTGCTTGCCCTGGGGGTGGTCCCGCACCGCCGTGACCAGGGCGGTGGCGTCCACACCGGACACCCCGAGGATCACGTCGTCCCGGGCCTGGGACACCGCCGCGGTGGTGGCCCCACCCAGGGCGACCGCGAAGAACGCCACGAAGCACCCGAACATCCGCCCGGCCAGCCGGACCACGCCCAGCGTCCACCCGACCACCAGCAGCACACCGAGCCCGACGGCGGCCAGCCCCCCGAGGTAGGTGCCCGCGAGCACCAGCCCGACCGTCCCGACCGGCACCGCCGCCACCAGCGCGACCGTCCTCCGGTGCCTGCGGATCCCGCCCATTGTCCCCCCGTCGTACCTGCGATCGGAAGGGAAGGCTACGCCGCCGCTCCGACCGCCCCCCGGCGGGGGCGGCTGCCGAAGCGGGCGAACCACAGGAGGAGGACGGCGATGCCCGCGTTGAGCCCGAGGACCGACCACAGGGAGGCCGAGGAGCCGGCCTCCCCGGGGAGTTTGGGGGCGACCCGTCCGGCCGGGTCCATCCGGACGGTGACGGTGTCGCCGGGCTTGAACCGCTCGGAATCCTGGGCCAGCGGCCCGCCGGGGACGCTCGCGCCGTCCGCCGACGCCAGGGCGTAGGTCCAGCTCGTCGAGCCGCGGGACGACTTGTCGGCCTTCTCGGACACCACCACGGCGTTCACCTCGCGACCGGAGGACAGCACCAGGTTCTGCCAGGCGTCCCCGCCGGCCGCGGTGGCCATGATGACGGCCAGGGCCACCAGGGCCAGCGCACCGCCGACGTCCTTGAAACCGGGATCGCTCCCGGGCCCCCGGAGCTTGACCAGGCCCACGCCCGCCAGCACCAGGTACAGGACCACCAGGCCGACGACGAGCAGGATGCCGACGTACGCGCCGGCGAGCACGATGCCGACGAACAAGCAGGTCAGGACGGTGATGAGGACGGCGGCCCGGCCGAGCCACGGGCGGGTGGCGCCGGTGGCCCGGCCGGACCGGTCGAGCGTCATCCGAAGGCCTTCCGGATGGTGTCCCACTGCTCGGGCGGGAGGGAGTCGCGGCTCTCGTCGCGGGGCGGGTGGAAGGAGATGCCGCGGAAGGCGGTGGCCAGCAGCGGCAGCCACTCGTCCCAGTAGTCGAGGTCCTCGGTGGTGAAGACGGCGGCGACCACGTGGGGGCTCCACGGGTGCGGGAGCAGCAGTTCGAGCTGGCGCACCGTGCTGACCGTGGACTCGGGCACGCCCCACACCGCGCCGGGCACCGGGACCGTCAGGTCGCGGGCGGCGAGGGCGGCGCGGCCGACCGGAAGGTCGACCACGCCGACGTCGGCGTCCGGCCAGGCCTCGGCCAACTCCTCGGCGACGCGGGCCGGGTAGCTACCGGGCGGGCCCTGCTCCTGCGGGCGGAGGAAGACGGCGAACATGCCGTGGACGGGCTCGCCGTCCTCGGCGCGGACCAGGCAGCTGGACACGTGGACGGCGCCCTCGCGCAGCTGGGCCTGCAGGGCCGTCTCGGCGGCGATCACGGCGCTGAGCTTCTGCTCGGGGCGGGCGCCGGGGAAGAGCGCGTCGAGCTGTTCGGCCGCGCGGGCCATCCGGTCGCCGAGGTCCTCGTCCAGGTCGACGGCGGTGAAGCCCTCGGGGAGGGTGAGCCAGAGCGGGGGGAGGTCGGCCCCGGGGGTCTCAACGGCCATAGCCGGCCGCCCATCCGGTCACGCCGAGCAGGTTGCCGACGGTGGACACGGTGCCGACGATGGCGTTGGCCTTGCCGCCGCCGGCGGCCAGGCCGCCCGAGCCGAGGAGGTTGTTGCCGCCGGTGGTGTAGTTGACCGCGCTGGTCAGGCCGTCGCTCGGGTTGTCCTGAGTGAGGGCGTACGCGGTCGGGGCGTTGAGGCCGGCGGTGGTGACGGCCTGGACGCCGTCGGAGACGTTCATCGCGGTGGCCTTGGAGAGCCCGAGCTTGATAGCCGGCTTCTCGATCGCCGTGGTGAAGATCGGGTTGGCCGGGTCGACCGCCCGGGACGCGGCCCGGACCTCGGTCGATCCGGCGGTGACCACGCCGCGCACGCCCGCACCGGCGGCGCTCGCCTCCCGGGCGGCGCTCACGCCCTTGGCGGCGACACCCACACCGGGGATCGCGCCGAGGACGTCGCCGCCCAGGGTCAGCCAGTTGCCGATGTTCTTCTGCGGCGGCCAGAGCTGGCCCTTGACGGCGTACTGGGTGGCGTGCGCGCCGGCGGCGGCGGCGCTCAGCAGGATGGCGGGGAGGGCGAAGGCGGGGAAGAAGATCGCCGCGACGCCGCAGACGCCGGCCGCCACCGTCAGCATGTCCGCGCCGTGGTTCTTCAGCCAGTTGCCGACCTTGCTGAGCCACCCCGGCTCCGGCGGGGCCTTGCTGTCGGCGGCCTTGCGGATGGCCTCGGCCGTCTTGTGGGCGTCCGCCTTGTGGCCTTCGGCGAGTTCGTGGGCCTGGCTCTGGAGGCCGGTGAGTTCCGTGGCGGCGCTGCTGACCAGCGCGGCGGCGGCGTCGAGGTGGCCCTTCGCCTTGTTGTAGCGCTGTTCGGCGGCGGCGAGGGAGGCGTCGTCGGGGAAGTTCTGGCCGGCCAGCTTGAGGTCGGGGGCGGCGGCCGCGGTGGCGTGGGCCTGTTCGGCCTCGGCCTTGCGCTGCTTGGCGGCGACCGCGGCGCGCGCCAACTCGGCGGCCTTGGGCTGGTGTTCGGTCAGCGCCTTGTACCAGATGTCGAGCGCCTGGTAGGCGGCGGTGATGGAGTCGGCGGCGTCCTGGAGGTAGGTGGGGAGCTTGCCGAACTGGCCGGAGAAGGCCTTGGCGGCCTCACCGGTCCACTGGCCCTGGTTGGCGGTGATCTGGGACAGGGTGGTGTGGACGCCGGTCAGGTGCGTGCCGACCCGGCGCAGGCTCCCGCTGAGGGCGGTGACGGCGGCGGAGTCGCCGGGGGTCGGGTCGAAGCCGAGGCCGGACCAGTCGGGTGCGGGCGTGGGGTCGCTCATGCCTGCGCCGCCGTCGGGGTGAGGGCCTTGGTGATGCTCTGCTCGGTGCCGTCGTAGCTCTGCTGCACCTTGTCCAGGCCGTCGTCGAGGATCTTGACGCACTCGCGGACCTTCTTCAGGCCGTACTCCCACTTCTCCTTGAAGTGCCCGCAGGCCTCGTCCAGGAAGTCGTAGCCGGTGCCGGTGTGGCCGGCCGCTTCGAATGCCTTGAGCCCCTGGTCGAGTTCGTCGCCACAGCCTTTGAGGTCCTGGGCCAACTTGGCGAGGAATTCCGTACTGACCGTGAAGTCGGCCACTTTTGCCCCCCGATGCGTCGATTGTCGGACCGGGTGAGCATAACCCTCGTCGGGGCGCGGGTGATCGGGGCGGAAGGATCGAAGTCCCGTCGTTACGGGACCTTTACGGGCCGCCGACGCGGTCTTGACGTCGGCGGGCGGGGTCGGCGGCCCCCCGGCTTCAGCGGCGCCAGAAGCCGCGCTTCCTCGGGGTGACCAGCTGGACGACGGCGGTGACGAACAGTTCGGCGACGGGGGAGGGCCCCGGGCCGTGGTTGAGGTGGTTCTGGGCGGTCCACTCGCCGAGGACGGTGCCGGGGCTGCCGTCGAAGGGGCTGAACGCGTGCTCCAGGGTCACGTAGCGGACGGTCTTGCCGCCCTTGGGGTGGACGGCGGCGACGAAGTGGGCCTCGGTGGCGCCGGCCGGGGTGGGCAGGGTGACCAGCAGCATGTGGTGGCCGTCGACCGACAGGTGGCGGCAGTCGAGGCCGTGGCCGGGCAGGCGGTCCTCGGGCGGGAGGGTCTGGGCGAGGTCGTCCCAGATCCGGGTGACGACGGGCAGCAGGCTGCCGCCGTCCGGGGTCGGGGTGGCCACCCGCGGGCCGAACTCCAGCACCTGGCGGGCGAGCTCGCGGTGGACGAAGCGGTAGTGGTGGGGTCTGGGGTCCGTCATGGGGGACACCGTAGCGAACGGCCGGGAGCGGGAAGTCGGCCCGTCCGACTTCCCGCTCCCACAAGCGAGTTGACCAGCTGTTTCGCGAACTGACGATACGTCAGCGGTGTGTCGGCGATGCGTCAGTGGCTGCTCTTCAGGTTGATCACGACCACCCCGGCGATCACCAGCGCGATCCCCAGCCACTGCAGCCGGCCGAGCGACTCGCCGAAGGCGACCACGCCGATCCCCGCGACCGCCGCCGTCCCGGCCCCCGACCAGACCGCGTACGCGACCGAGACCGGGATGTGCTTGAGCGCACGGCCCAGCAGCAGGAAGGAGAGCGCGTAGCCGATGCCGACCCCCAGGCTCGGCCAGAGGCGGGTGAACCCCTCGGTGAGTTTGAGGCAGCTGGTGGCGCAGACCTCGCTCAGGATGGCGAGGGCGAGCAGGACGTAGGGCATGTCAGGGTCGAACCGACGGCGCGGCGGTGATCTTCCCGAGCAGCGCGAGGTCGGCCTGCTCCAGGCTGGCGAGCAGCGTGATCCGGTCGCCGCCCGGCATCGGCGTCGCGGTGGACGGCACGGCGAGTACGGCGCAGCCGGCCGCGCTGGCGGAGGCGACCCCGGTCGGGGTGTCCTCGACGGCGACGCAGGCGGCCGGGTCGAGGCCGAGCCGCTCGGCGGCGGCGAGGTACGGGTCGGGCGCGGGCTTGGTGCGGGCGGTGTCCTCGGCGGCCAGGGTGACGGCGAACCAGTCGCGGCCGATGGCGGACAGGACGAGGTCGACCACCCGGCGCGGGGACGCGGAGACCAGGGCGGTGGGCACCCGGGCGTCGCGCAGCGAGGCCAGCAGGGCGAGCGCGCCGGGGCGCGGCACGGTCTCGGCGGCGACCTTGCCGGCGAAGGAGTCGCCCAGCCGGGCGGCGAGTTCGGCCTCGCTGAGGGCGGTGCCGCTGACCCGGTGCAGGTGGGCGGCGGTGTGCTCGACGGCCTGGCCGAGCACCTCGGGGGCGTCCTGGTCGGTGAGCGGGTGGTGCAGCTCCTCGGCGACCTCGGCGGCGGTCTGCCACCACAGCTGCTCGGTGTCGACCAGGGTGCCGTCCATGTCGAACAGCACGGCGGCGGGCAGGGCCGCAGCGGGCAGTGCCTGAGCGGGCGGCGCAGGAGCGGGCACGGCGGATTCGGGCAGGGCGGATTCGGGCACGGCGGATTCGGGCAGGGCGGATTCAGGCATGGCGGTACCTTCGGTGGTTCTCAGGGTCGGAGCAGGGACGTGCAAGGCTCTCAGGCCGGGCGGCGGTCCACCAGCACGGGGCGCTGCGGCAGCGTGAGCTCGGCGTGGGAGCCGACCGGCAGGGCGGCGGTGGCCTCGGTGGGCAGGTCGGCCTTGACCTCGGTGCCGTCCGCCAGGCGGGCGGTGATCCGGGTGACGGCGCCCAGGAAGGACGCGGAGACCACCAGCGCCGGGCCGTCCTCGGCGGGCGTCAGGGTGACGTTCTCCGGGCGGACCAGCACCTGCAGTTCGCCGTCGGCCGGGATCTCGCCGTCCACCGCGTGGCGGCGGCCGAGCACCTCGACGCCGTCCGACGTGCGGGTGCACGGGATGCGGCTCATGGTGCCGACGAACTCGGCGACGAAGGCGGTGGCCGGCCGGCCGTACAGCTCGGACGGGGTGGCGCACTGCTCCAGCCTGCCCGCGCGCAGCACCGCGACGCGGTCGGCCATCGACAGCGCCTCCTCCTGGTCGTGGGTGACGAACAGGGTGGTGATGCCCAACTCCTGCTGCAGGCGCCGGATCTCCTCGCGCAGCTGGAGGCGGACCTTGGCGTCCAGCGCGGACAGCGGCTCGTCCAGCAGCAGCACGCGCGGCTGCAGGGCGAGCGCGCGGGCGAGCGCGATGCGCTGCTGCTGGCCGCCGGACATCTGGTGCGGGTAGTGCTCGGCGCGGTGCGGCAGGCCGACCAGGTCCAGCAGCTCCTGGGCGCGCTTGCGGCGCTCGGCCTTGCCGGCGCCGCGCATCCGCAGCCCGAAGGCGACGTTGTCCAGTGCGGTCAGGTGCGGGAAGAGGCTGTACGACTGGAACACCATGCCGGCGTCGCGCTTGTGCGCGGGGATCGCGGTGATGTCCCGGCCGTCGACCAGGACCTCGCCCGAGTCGTGCTGTTCGAAGCCGGCCAGGATGCGCAGCGCGGTGGTCTTGCCGCAGCCGGACGGGCCGAGCAGGGCGAGCAGTTCGCCCGGGTGGACGGTCAGGTCCAGGCCGTCGAGGGCGGTGGTGGCGCCGAAGGAGCGGCGAAGCGAGCGGAACTCGACGGTGGCGCTGCCGGGGGCGAGCGCGACGCCGGTGACGGGGGCGGGGGCCGTGGTCATGGCAGGGAACTCCTGGAAAGCGTGGGGTGGTTCAGGACCGTACGGGCGGTGCGCTCGGGGCGGTGTGCTCAGGAGCGCGCGGCCTTGCGGCCGCGGCCGACGGCGGACATCAGCAGCAGGACCAGCCAGACGATCAGCAGGCTGAGCATGGAGACCGCGACGGACATCTGGCCGTCGCTCTTGCCGTTGGAGTTGATCCACACCGAGAAGGGGGCGAAGCCGAGGATGGAGGCGGTGGTGAACTCGCCGAGCACCAGGGCGACGGTGAGCACGGCCGCGTTCAGCAGCGCGCTGCGCAGGTTGGGCAGGACGACGGTGAACACCGCGCGCAGCCAGCCGGCGCCGCAGTTGCGGGCGGCCTCGACGAGGGTGACGACGTCCACGCCGCGCAGTCCGGCGTCGATCGCCCGGTAGGCGAAGGGCAGCGCCATCAGCACGTACGCGATGACCAGGACGACCGGGAAGTCCGGGTCCTGGATCGCCACGATGGTCTGGAACAGCGGGGTGTCCTGCAGGTAGTCCGGGCCCCAGCGCAGCACGCCGATGATGCCGGTGGTGAGCGCGACCACCGGGACGACCAGCGGCATGGAGCACATCACCTCGATCACCGGGCGCAGCTTGGGCGCGCCGAGCCGGGAGGCGAGCATCGCCGGGACGAGCAGGAGCAGCAGCACCGCGACGGTGACGCCGGCCAGTTCGAGGCTGAGCACCAGGCTGTCGGTGAAGCCGGGGGCGTTCAGCAGCTCGGTGTAGGCGCGGAAGGTGGTGCCGCCCTTGTTGTCGTCGATGCTGAAGTACAGCGAGGCGGCCATCGGCACGGCGAAGTAGACGCCGCAGAGCAGCAGCACCAGGCCGCGGCCGAAACGGATGCGATCGATCAGGCGAGCCACTTGGCACTCCGGCGCTGAAGGGGCAGGTACACGGCCATCACCAGGCAGGCGACCACGATCATGTCGAGGCCGAGGGCGAGGGCGAGGTTGCCCTGGCCGACCAGGACGTTGCCGGACAGCGCGTCGCCGATCTGCATCGAGATCAGCGGCACCGAACTGCCCACCATGGCCTCGGCGGTGGCGTACGCGGCGAAGGAGGCGCCGAACAGCAGGACGAAGCCGCCGAGCAGCGAGGGCAGCAGGACGGGCAGGGCCACGTGCCGCCAGTACTGCAGCGCGGTGGCGCCGTTGTTGTAGGCCGCCTCGCGCCACTGGACGCGCAGGCCCTCCAGGGCCGGGGTGATGGTGATGACCATCAGCGGGACCAGGAAGTAGAGGTAGACCACGGAGAGGCCGGAGAAGGTGTAGAGGTTCCAGCCGTGCGCGGTCAGTCCGAGCTTCTTGGTGACCTCGCCGGAGTTGCCGAGGGTGGCGACGAACATGAAGGCCAGCGGCACGCCGCCGAAGTTGGCGAGCACGCCGGAGGCGGACATCACGGCCTCGCGGAACATCCGGAACCGGGAGGTCGCCACGGCCTGGGCCAGCGGCAGGCCGACCACGGTGGCGATCAGCGCGGTCAGCAGCGAGAGCTTCACGCTGCCCCACAGGGCCGTCCAGTAGGCGCCCTGGAGGGAGCCGGTGAGGTTGTCGGTGGTGAAGGTGCCGCCGCCGTCGGGCGCGTCCGAGGAGGTGGTGAACGCGCCGATGGCGATCGCGACGGCCGGCAGGCCGAAGCCGATCACGAAGAAGAGGATCAGGGGGAGGGCGGCGAGCCAGGCGCGGCCGCCGCCGGCCCGGCGCCTGCCGGGGCGGGGGGCCTTGGTGGCCCGGGTGGCCCGGGCGGCCGTGACCGCGGTCTCGGCGGTGGCCGAGGCCGTGGTGGGGGCCGTGGTGGGGGTTGCGGGGCCGGGGGCGCCCCCGCCGCGCTGGGCGGCGGAGGCGGTGGCCGGCACCGGGGTGGGAGCCGTGGTCATCTCAGGTCAGCCCGCGATCGCCTTGGCCCAGTTCTCGGTCACGGTCTTCTTGGCCGCGTCCGTCTGGTCCTGGGTCGGGAAGGTGGTGAAGGGCTTCTCGACGGCCGGGAGCTTGGCGGCGGCGGCCGTGTCCAGGGTGCCGGCGGCCTTCATGGCGTCGAACAGGGCGGGGGTGGCGTAGCCGCCGAGGAAGCCGTTCTGGCCCTGGGCGCTGTAGAGGTACTCCTCCCACAGGCGTGCGGCGGCCGGGTGCGGGGCGTCCTTGTTGATCGCCTGGTTGTAGTACTGGGCGTAGGAGCCGTCCGAGGGGATGGCCACCTGCCAGTCGATGCCCTTGTCCTTGAACTTGTCGCTGTAGCCGGCGTTCAGGTACGACCAGTCGATGCTGATCGGGGTCTCGCCCTTCTCGATGGTCGCCGGGGTGACCTCGACCGGGTTGAAGTTGCCGGCCTGCTTGACCTTGCCGAAGAAGTCGATGCCGGGCTGGATGTTGTCCAGCGAGCCGTTGTTGGCGAGCGCGGCCGCGTAGACGGCGCCGAAGGCGGCACCGGCCTTGGTCGGGTTGCCGTTGAGGGCGACCATGCCCTTGTAGTCGGGCTTCAGCAGGTCGGCGAAGGTCTTCGGGCAGACCGACACCTTCTTGGCGTCGCAGCCGATCGACATGTAGCCGCCGTAGTCGTTGTAGCGCAGGCCCTGCGGGTCCTTCATGGTGTCCGGGATCTTGTCGAAGTCGGTCACCTTGTACGGGGCCAGCAGGCCCTGCTTGGCGGCGCTGATCGCGAAGGCGGAGCCCAGGTCGACGACGTCGGGGGCGCGGTCCTGGCCCTTGCGGGAGGTGACCGCGTTGATCTCGTCCTGGCTGGAACCGTCCGGGTTCTCGTCCTCGATCTCGATGCCGTACTTCGCCTTGAAGTCGTCCATCAGCTTGCCGTAGTTCGCCCAGTCGCGCGGCAGCGTGATGGCGTGCAGCTTCCCCTCCTTCTTGGCGGCGGCGACCAGGCCGTCCATGCCGCCGAAGTCGGCGACGGAGGTGGCGGTCTTGGCGTTCTTGCCGCCCGCGGCGTCGCCGGACTTCGCGGCGGAGGAGCCCGCGGAGCCGCAGGCGGTGAGGGAGAGCGCGGCAGCGGTCAGGACGGCCGCGAAGGCGGCGGAGCGGGCGCGGTGCACGGACACGGGTCAGTCTCCTGAGAAGGGGGAACTGCGAGTGGGCGTCTCGATCGGGGGATCTGGCGAGTGGCGGTCCGGAGTCGTCCGGGCTACGGGGGCTGTCGGAGCCGTCCGTCGGGCCGTTCGGAACCGCCCGTCGGACCGTTCGGAACCGTCCAAGTTGACTAGCCAACTTCGCTGACGGGGCTAAGTACGCCGGAGTCCGGTGACGGGAAGGTGAACGGACGGCCCAGAACCGGGGTCGGCTGCGGGAACGGTGGAATCAGGCCATCGGAGCTTGATCCGTTCGGTGCGATGCTTCGAAGGCGCAGCGGGATAGGGTCGGGCTGTCCGCGCCGGCACCGTTGCGCAGGACACCGCCCCAGGAGGGACATTGACTGACGTGGCAACTGAGCCCCAGCGCCCCGAGGCCGAGGGGCGCCCGGCCGTCGAGGGGCGCCCCGCCGCGAACGGGGAGCGGGCCTCCGGCGCGCTGTACCGGAAGGTGGCCGCCGACCTGCGCGAGGCCATCACCACCGGCGCGTACGGCGAGGCCGGCCGGCTGCCCGCCGAGGGCGCACTGGCCGAGCAGTACGGCGTCTCCCGCGGCACCGTCCGCCAGGCGCTCGCCCTGCTGCGCTCCGACGGGCTGGTCACCTCCCGCCGCGGCACCCGCCGGGTGGTGCTCGCCGGCGCCCGGGTGCAGAGCTTCTCCGAACTGCTCAGCTTCACGCACTGGGCGTACTCGATGGGCGAGGAGCCCGGCGGCATCCTGGACTCGCTGGTCCGCCGCCCGGCCGACGCCGCCGAGCGCGAGCAACTGCGCCTGGAGCCGGGCGCCGAGGTGTACGTGACGGTCCGGCTGCGCACCCTGTCCGGCACGCCGGTGATGGTCGAGCGCACCGTCTACCCGCCGAGGGTCGGCGAGATCGTCGCCGAACTGCCGCCGGACGTGGTCTCGCACACCGAGGTGCTGCGCGAGCACGGCATCCTGTTCACCGACGCCGACCACACGATCGACGTGGTCGCGGCCAACGCGGAGGACGCCCGACTGCTCGGCTGCCGCCGGGGCGGCCCGCTGCTGCGCGAGCGGCGCCGCACCACCGACCCGACGGGCACGCCGGTGGAGTGGTCCCAGGACCGCTACCTGCCAGGGACGGTGGCGTTCAGCGTGCACAACTCCCTGGCCACGTCGGCGCTTTCGCGGCACGCGCGGGAGATGGACTGAGCGCTCACGCCATGAGCGAGGCGAGCAGCGGGCGGTAGTGGCCGAAGCCGGGCGCCCCGGCGCCGGCCACCTTCGCCTGCTCGTCCCAGCGCCGTACGGCCACCGCGTCGGCCGCGCCCGGGAGTTCGGCGAAGTCCTTCGCGTCCTCCTCGCTCATCGGGCCGCCCTGGACGGTCAGCGTGTACTCCGAGGCCGCGGAGAGCCGGGCGCGGTAGCCGGGCTCGACCGCGCACAGGTAGCGCTTGGCGGCCACGTGCAGCCGCACCGGCTCGGTCACCTCCCGGCCGAACCAGCGGGCCAGCCAGTCAGCGCCGGTGTGGCTGTGCCGGTTGTCCTGACCATCCATCAAATCCCGTCCGTACAAAGCGCGGTGGCCCTGTTCGTCGAAGAAGTGGCCGACGTCGTGCAGCAGGGCGGCGGCGATCAGGTGGTCCGGCGCTCCGGCCGCCTCGGCAGCGGCGGCGGCCTGCAGCATGTGCTCGGCCATGGTGACCTCCTCGCCCAGGTACTCCCCGGCGCCCTCGCCCGCGAACAGCCCGGCGATCTCGTCCAGGGCGGCGGTGCGGCGGTGCAGCACGGCGAGGGTGGACGAGAGGGCGTCGAGGTCCGCGTAGCAGCCCTGGAGGTGCCGGTGCCCGTCCTGCCGGCAGGCCGTACGGGCGTGCAGGAGACGGGTGTTGTCGAAGACCAGGCAGTCGCCGGGGTTCAGGCGGAAGGTGAGCTGAAGCTCGGGGCGGAGCGTGATCGCGGCGAAGCGGCGGTAGGCGGCGTAGAAGCCCTCCGGGTCACGCCTGTCTCCCCTCCTTCGCCAGAACGCCGAGCTCCCGCACCTGTGCCACGAAGTCGCGTGCCGACGCTGTGTCGATTCGCCCGGCAGACGATGCCACCGCACGGAGCCGCTCCGCCAGCCGGGCCGACGCCATGCCCTGCGCCGCTTCGGCGCTCGCCTGCGCCTCAGCGCAAGCTTCCTCCACTTCACCGGCCTTCATGAGGACTTCGGCCAGACGTGCCCGGTACAGCGCTGAGTTTCGGCTGTACGTGGGCCCGAGCTGACTCACGGCCGAGCGCAGGAAAGGGATCGCATGGCCGAAACGGCCGGTCTCCACATGCCATGCGGCCGTGGCGTAGTCGATCTCGACCTGGCCGGCGAATGCCGTCCACCGAGGCGCGGCGGTGTCCTTGTCGCCCCGGTCGTGCCAGGTCAGTGCAAGCGAGAGCGACTGCCGGGCCGCCGTGTGATCACCGGCCGCCGAGAAGGCCCTTGCGAGTCTCAGGGCCACGACGGATCTCACCCTCGCGCCGCCCTGTGCACGAGCCAGCTCTCCAGCGGCCGTGGCCGCCGCCACCGCCTCCCACGGGCGCCGCTGCTCCGCGGCCAGCATGGACAGCTTGTCCAGCGCCCTGATCTCCAGCTGCGGATCTCCCACCAGCCGGGCAGAGGCCAACGCCTCGGTACAGGCCGCCCGCGCTTGCGCCGGGCGGCCTGCGTCGAACTCCATCCATCCGAGGTGGGAGTGCAGCGTGCCGGACAGTGCGTGCAGTTCCCGTCCGACCCGTTCGAGGTACGACCCGTCCGTCATCGCCTGCTCGACTTGCCGCAGCACGTGCAAGGCCGCCTTCTGCGCGATCTTGCCGCCCTGGGAATGGTCGATGGTGTACAGGTCGGAGACCTGCGACTGCAGGAGCCGCACATCTGAAGCTCCGATCCGCCGACCCCGGGCAACCGGCAGGACGGAGGCGCCCACGATCGCGCCCACATCCACGACGAACTGTCGACGGTCCACCTCCTCATGGTGCCTGCCGGTTGAGTCGTGCTGCGCCCGTTCGGGCGGGACCTCGAACCCGAGCTCGGTGAGAGGGAAGCCCAACATGGCTTCGATCACTGCCTGTTGACCCGGATGAGGGAGAGGGGGATGCGGTGACTCCCAGCGGCGGAGCTGGCGCACGCTCACGGCTGCGTCGATGGCCATGCTCCTGGCCATCGACGCGAACGCACCGACAAATGATTCCTGCGTGTAGCCGGCGGCCTTCCGGAGGTCGGCCAGCGTTCGAGCAGTCACAACACCCCCTGCGCAGAGTCGATCGCTCCGATGCCGAGCAGGAGGATCAGGACGTGGTCTTTCCCGACGACGAATCGGTCTCGGACTGGTACGCCACCCGTGCCGACCGCTACCGCCTCGCCGTCGCCGCCGACTTCTCGGCGGCGTACCCGCTGATCATGCGGCGGGACGGGGAGCTCATCGAGGCGCAGGACGATACGCCGGTGGCGCTGCTGCGGAAGGGGACCGGTCGGCACCGGCGGCCGGTGACTCCGAACGGCTGACGGGCCCGCCGCGCGAGGCGTCTCGGGGCGGGCCCGGGTCTGCGCGTGCCCGCCGTTCGGGTGAGTGGGGGCCGGTCAGCGCGTTTCGGTGCGGGGGTGGTGCGCGGGCTGCGGCACTGTCGGGGGGATTCCCCCGAGGTGAGAGGCGGTCCCGCCATGGCGAATTCAACGACCACGAGCCCGCCGGGCGCGGGCCACACCGGTCTCAAGCGCGAGGTCGGCGTCATTGGCCTGCTCTGGGCCTCGGTCGGGGCGATCATCGGCTCCGGCTGGCTGTTCGGGGCGCAGAAGGCGGCGGTGGCGGCGGGGCCCGCCGCGCTGCTGTCCTGGGGCATCGGCGCGGTGGCGATCATCCTGCTGGCGCTGATCCACGCCGAACTGGGCGGGCTGTTCCCGGTGGCCGGCGGCACCGCGCGGTACCCGCACTACGCGTTCGGCGGGTTCGCGGGGATGTCGTTCGGCTGGTTCACCTGGCTGCAGGCGGCGACCATCGCGCCGATCGAGGTGCAGGCGATGATCAACTACGCCCGGCACTGGTCCTGGGCGGACGGCTTCCTGAACAAGGACCTGACGCTGACCGGGACGGGTTTCGTGGTCGCGGCCGTGCTGCTGGGCGTGTTCGTCGCGATCAACTTCCTCGGCGTCCGGCTCCTCGCGCACACCAACAGCGTGGCCACGGTGTGGAAGGTCGCCGTTCCGATCCTGGCGATCTTCGCCCTCGGGATCACCGAGTTCCACGGGTCCAACTTCTCCGTGCACGGCTTCGCGCCGGACGGGGCCAAGGGCGTCCTCGCGGCGATCAGCACCAGCGGAGTGATCTTCGCGCTGCTCGGTTTCGAGCAGGCGATCCAGTGGGCGGGCGAGAGCCGCAATCCCCGCCGGGACATCCCCAGGGCCGTCCTCGGATCGGTGGTGATCGGCACGATCGTCTACGTGATGCTCCAGGTGGTGTTCATCGGCGCCCTGCCGCCGGAGACCTTCGCCGGCGGCTGGGGCACGCTCGACTACCCCGGGATCAGCGGGCCGTTCGCGGGCCTCTCGACGCTGATCGGCCTGGGCTGGCTGGCCACCATCCTCTTCATCGACGCGGTGATCTCGCCCGCCGGCACCGGGCTGGTCTACATCACGTCCAGCTCCCGGGTCACCTACGGCCTGAGCCGCAACGGCTACGCGCCGCAGGCCCTGCAGTACACCGACCGCAACTCGGTGCCGTGGCTCGGCCTGATCATCGCCTGGGTCGCCGGTGTGCTGTGCTTCCTGCCGTTCCCGAGCTGGCAGCGGCTGGTCGGGTTCATCACCTCGGCAGTGGTGCTGATGTACGCGGGTGCGCCGCTGGCCTTCGGGGTGCTGCGCAAGCGGCTGCCCGGGCTGGAGCGGTCGTACCACCTGCCCGGCGGCTCGGTCATCTCGCCGCTGGCCTTCGCGGTGGCGAGCCTGGTCATCTACTGGTCCGGCTGGGACACCCTGTGGCGGCTCGGCCTGGCGATCCTGATCGGGTACGCGCTGCTCGGCGGGTACTCCGCGTACGCCGCCTCGAAGGGGGTGCCGAACGCGCCGCGGATGGACTTCAAGGCCGGGCAGTGGCTGCCGGCCTACCTGGTCGGGATGGGGATCATCTCCTGGCAGGGCACCTTCGGCGAGGGCTCGCAGGGGAACCTGCCGCTGTGGTGGGACATCGGCGTCGTGGTGGTGTTCTCGCTGGTCGTCTACTACTGGGCGCTGGAGGTCGCGCTGCCGGTGGCGGAGATCGAGCGGAACATCCGGGGCGTCGAGGTGGTGGAGGCCGGCGGGCACTGAGCGGACGAGTGCGAGAGCGGCCCCGGGAGTGCTCCCGGGGCCGCTCTGCCGTGTGCTCAGCCCTGGACGGCGCCCGCCCAGGCGGCCTCGGCCGCGGCCAGGGCGGGGGCGGCGTCGGCGTTCGTGGCCGCCGCCAGGCCGGTCAGGCAGGACCGGACGACGCACAGCGCGGCTGCCGGGCCGTAGTGGTTGACCCGCAGCATCGAGGCGGCCAGCGCGCCGCCGCCCGGCTGGACGGGCAGGGCCGGGTCGAGGCGGGCGGCGAGTTCCGCCGCGTTCAGGCCCTCCGGGGTGCGCAGGGTGGTGGCGACCGGGGCCGCGTGGGCGTCCTCGCCGACGAAGGGGGTCAGGGTGCCGAGGGCGCGGACGCCGGCCCGGGTGGCGGCCGCGGCGGCGCGGTGCCGGGCGATCACGGCGGGCAGGCCGTCGGCGGCGATCCGGTCCAGGCAGGCGCCGAGCGCGAGCATCTCCAACTGGGCCGGGGCGTGCGGGAGTACGGCCCGGCCGGCGTCCGTCCAGCGCTCCTTCCAGTCGAGCAGCGACAGGTAGGAGCGGCGCGGGGCGGCCGGGTTGGCGGCGATCTGCTCCCAGGCGCGCTCGGAGACCGAGACGGCGGAGACCCCGGCGGGCCCGCCCATCGCCTTCTGCCCGCCGATGACGCACAGGTCGACGCCCCACTCGTCGGTGAGCAGCGGCTCGGCGGCGACGGAGGCGACCGCGTCGAGCATCAGCAGCGCGCCGTGCTCGCGGACCACGGCGCCGATCTCGGCGACGGGGTTGGTGTTGCCGGTGGCGGCCTCGGCGTGGACGAGGGAGACGAAGTCGATCGCGGGGTTGGCGTCCAGGGCCTCGGCCACCTGCTGCGCGCTCACCGCGCTGTCGAAGGGCACGGCGAGGTCGACGACCGTCGCCCCGCAGGAGCGCAGCCAGTTGCCGAAGGTCTGCCCGTACGGGCCGGTGACGATGTTGAGCGCGGTCGAGCCCGGGTGCGCGGCGCCGCGGATCGCGGCCTCCAGGGGGAGGAGCGCCTCGCCCTGGGTGACGATCACGTCGGCCTCGGTGTGCAGCAGCGCGGCCACCTGGTCCTCGATCGCCGCGAACTCGGCGGCGCTGAGCGGGGGGAGGTCGAGGAAGGGGCTCACGGCGGTCTGACCTTTCGAGGGCGGGATGCGGGACGGATCGGCGTGGATCGGGGTGGTGGGTGTCGGAACGAGTCTGCCGCATTCTTGCTGCTTACACGGAGCGCCCCCGTCGGTAGAGTGCGGCCATGAGCGATGGCGCGGTGCTGCACGTGCGGGGTCGGGTGCTGGTCGGTCCGCAGGACGTCCGGGACGAACTCTGGGTGGTGGACGGCCGGGTGAGCTTCAGCCGCCCGCTGACCGCCGCGGACGTCCGGACGGTGACCGGCTGGGTGCTGCC
Source organism: Streptomyces novaecaesareae (assembly GCF_000716875.1). Classification (GTDB taxonomy): domain Bacteria; phylum Actinomycetota; class Actinomycetes; order Streptomycetales; family Streptomycetaceae; genus Kitasatospora; species Kitasatospora novaecaesareae. Next base: position 25,487 of record NZ_JNWQ01000073.1, read on the forward strand.
CGGCCTGGTGGACGCGCACTGCCACGTCGGCCTGGACACGCACGGCGCGGTGGACGCGGAGACCAGCGAGAAGCAGGCGCTCACCGACCGCGACACCGGCACCCTGCTGATCCGCGACGCCGGCTCGGCCGCCGACACCCGGTGGATCGACGACCGCGAGGACCTGCCCCGGATCATCCGCGCCGGCCGGCACATCGCCCGCACCCGCCGCTACATCCGCAACTACGCGCACGAGATCGAGCCCGGCGACCTGGCCGCGTACGTCCGGGCCGAGGCCCGGCGCGGGGACGGCTGGGTGAAGCTGGTCGGCGACTGGATCGACCGCGAGCGCGGCGACCTCGCCGCCTGCTGGCCGGGCGACGCGCTGGCCGAGGCGATCGCGGCGGCGCACGAGGAGGGCGCGCGGGTCACCGCGCACTGCTTCTCCGCCGAGTCGCTGCCGGACCTGCTGGCGGCCGGGATCGACTGCGTCGAGCACGCCACCGGGCTGACCGAGGAGCTGATCCCGGTGTTCGCCGAGCGCGGCGTCGCCATCGTCCCGACCCTGGTCAACATCGCCACCTTCCCGGGCCTCGCGGCCGGCGGCGAGGCCAGGTTCCCGGCCTGGGCCGCGCACATGCGGCGGCTGCACGAGCGCCGGTACGACACCGTGGGCGCCGCGCACGACGCGGGCATCCCGGTGTTCGTCGGCACGGACGCAGGCGGCTCGATCGCCCACGGGCTGGTCGCGGACGAGGTGGCGGAGCTGGTGAAGGCGGGGCTGAGCCCGGCCGAGGCGCTGTCGGCGGCGAGCTGGGGGGCGCGGGAGTGGCTGGGGCGGCCGGCGCTGGAGGAGGGCGCGCCGGCGGACTTCGTGGTGTACGGGGAGGACCCGCGAGCGGACGTCCGGGTGCTCGCGGACCCGCGGCTGGTGGTGCTGCGCGGGCGGCCGGTCGGCTGATCAGGGGTGGCCGGTGGGCTGGGCTGGGACCGGCCGGTGGGCTGGTCAGGGGGCCGGTCTGGGGGCTCCCACTCTCATGATCATCCGCTGAACGCCCTGTCGGTGTAGGCCGATAGGGTGGCGACCATGGCACCGCGTCCACTGAACGAGATCGTCGAGCCCGGCTGGGCCACCGCCCTGGAACCCGTCGCCGGACGGGTCGCCGCGATGGGCGACTTCCTGCGCACCGAACTGGCCGCCGGCCGTACGTACCTGCCCTCGGGCCCGAACGTGCTGCGCGCCTTCCAGCAGCCCTTCGCCGACGTGCGGGTGCTGATCGTCGGGCAGGACCCGTACCCGACCCCCGGCCACGCCGTCGGGCTCAGCTTCTCGGTGGGCCCGGAGGTGCGGCCGATCCCGGCGAGCCTGATCAACATCTTCCAGGAGTACGGCCAGGACCTCGGCCTGCCGCAGCCGTCCAACGGGGACCTCACCCCGTGGACGCAGCAGGGCGTGCTGCTGCTCAACCGCGCCCTGACCACCGCGCCGCGCAAGCCGGCCGCGCACCGGGGCAAGGGCTGGGAGGAGGTCACCGAGCAGGCGATCCGGGCGCTGGTGGCGCGCGGCGGGCCGCTGGTGGCGATCCTCTGGGGGCGTGACGCCCGGAACCTGCGGCCGCTGCTCGGGGAGGTCCCGGCGATCGAGTCGGCGCACCCGAGCCCGTACTCGGCGAGCGGGGGCTTCTTCGGCTCGCGGCCGTTCAGCCGGGCGAACGAGCTGCTGGTGCGGCAGGGGGCGCAGCCGGTGGACTGGCGGCTGCCGTAGGGCTGTTCTAGCAGAGTCCGGTCGGTGCGGAACGTCAAACTCACTCCAACGAGTGAAATAACGCTCCGTGTTGCATGTGTGACGGATTGTTCGAGAAGACTGGCGGCTCATCGTTTCATCTGTGTGGGGGTACCGCCTTGTCTTCTCGCCTGTCTGCTCGCCCGTCCTCTGGCGCGTCTGCTCGCTCGTCCTCTCGCCGAATCGTTTCCGCGGCCGCCGTGGTGGTGGCGAGCACCGCGCTCACCGCCGGGCCCGTCCAGGCCGCCCCGTCGACCCCGCCCTCGCCCTCGCCTGGGAAGGCGCGCGCCGTCACCGCCGAACTCGCTCTGGACGTCAAGCTGTTGAACAACGCGGTGGACGTCCCGGTGAACATCGCGCTCAACAAGGTGGAGACACCCGAGCAGAGGGACGGTTCCGTACTCACCGCCACGGTGGCCGGAGTCGACCAGACCGGCCCGGTCACCCTGGTCAAGGCGGACATCGGCAAGTCCGTGACCCGCGCCGACGCCAAGGGCACCGCCGCCTCCGTCAAGCTGGTCAACGCCGACGTACACGCCCCCGGCCTGCCCGCCACCGCGCTGCTCGGCCTGGAGGCGATGAGCGCCGAGGCGACCTGCCCGGTCGACGGGCAGCCGACCGCGGACGTGGTCGCGCCCGCCAAGCTCAGCGTCCTCGGCAAGCCCGTCACCGTCAGCCTGTACGGGCCGACCACGGTGGACGTGCCGCTGATCGGCAGCGTGTCGGTGGAGTTCTCCAAGAAGACCACCACCACGACCACCGCCGCCGCCTCGGCACTGGAGGTGCAGGTGGAGGTGAACCCGCTGAACCTGAACGTCGCCAAGGTCAGCGGGAAGATCACCGTCGCCTCGGTGAGCTGCGAGAAGCCCTCCGGGCCGGCGGCCACCCCGCCCGCGACCGGCACCCCGGGCCCCGCGACCGGCAGCGTGCCCGCCGCCCAGCCGGTGGCCGACACCACCGGCTCGCGCACCGCCGCCCCGCAGGCCGCGGTGGACAAGCCCGCGCAGCCGGAGAAGCTGGCCGCCACCGGCGGCAGCAGTGCCACCGGGCCGCTGGCCGCCGGAGCCGCCGCCCTCGTCGCGGGCGGGGCCGCCGCCCTGTACGCCACCCGGCGCCGCCGGGCCGCGCACGCCCGCCGGCACTGAGGTCGTCCGGCACTGAGGTCGTCCGGCACTGAGGTCGTCCGGCACCGAGGTCGTACGGCGCTGAGGTCGTACAGCTCTGAGGCACCAACGGGTGCGGGAGTGCCATCCACGGCACTCCCGCGCCGTGACCGTGCCAACGCGGACGGTTGGTTCACATGCGCGTTACATGAGAGGAACAACCGGGAAACGGCGGCTTGCGACGCTACGCGGGCACCCACCACCCAGTAACGCGAGGGACAAGCCGTGGCAATCAAGGCCGAGTACATCTGGATCGACGGCACCAAGCCGACCGCGAAGCTCCGTTCCAAGACTCGCGTCCTGCCCAACGCCGACAAGATCCCCACCTGGGGCTTCGACGGTTCCTCGACCAACCAGGCCGAGGGCCACGCCTCGGACCGCGTGCTGGAGCCGGTGAAGGTCACGCCGGACCCGATCCGTGGCGGCGACAACATCCTCGTCCTCTGCGAGGTCCTGGAGACCGACGGCACCCCGCACGAGTCCAACACCCGTGCCCTGCTGCGCGAGATCCACGACAAGTACGCCGCGCAGGAGTCGATCTTCGGCATCGAGCAGGAGTACACCTTCTTCAAGGGCTCCCGCCCGCTCGGCTTCCCGGAGGGCGGCTACCCGGCCCCGCAGGGCGGCTACTACTGCGGCGTCGGCGCCGAGGAGGTCTTCGGCCGCGAGATCGTCGAGCTGCACCTGGACCGCTGCCTCGACGCTGGCCTGGCCATCTGCGGCATCAACGCCGAGGTCATGCCCGGCCAGTGGGAGTTCCAGATCGGCCCGGTCGACTCGCTGACCGTCTCGGACGACCTGTGGATCGCCCGCTACCTGCTCTACCGCACCGCCGAGGAGTTCGGCATCGACGCCACCCTCGACGCCAAGCCGGCCAGGGGCGACTGGAACGGCGCGGGTGCCCACACCAACTTCTCCACCAAGGCGATGCGCGAGGGCTACGAGGCCATCATCACCGCCTGCGAGTCGCTCGGCGCCTCCCAGGAGAAGGTGCTGGAGCACGTCAACCAGTACGGTGACGACATCCAGTCCCGCCTCACCGGCAAGCACGAGACCGCCCCGTGGAACGTCTACAGCTACGGCGTCTCCAACCGCGGTGCCTCCGTGCGCATCCCGTGGCAGGTCGAGGTGGAGCAGAAGGGCTACATCGAGGACCGCCGCCCGAACGCCAACATCGACCCGTACGTCGTCACCCGCCTCCTGATCAACACCTGCTGCGAGGCCCTGGAGAAGGCCGGCCAGGTCTGATCCACCGCCCCCGAGGCACGCGCTACGCCCGCAGGCCCCTTCCCGCACCGGGGAGGGGCCTGCGGGCGTTCGGGCGTCGGCGGCAGGACCTGATCGTGACCGGCAAATCGCTGGTCAATCACCGTCGCCGAACCGAGAATTCATGACATGACCCAGCAGCCCCTGCTCCTCCTCGACGTGGACGGACCGCTCAACCCCTTCGCCGCGCCGAAGCGGCGGCCGGACGGCTACGGGACCTACCGTCTGCGGCCCACCTGGTGGGTGCGCAAGCAGGAGCGGATGGCGGCGGCGCAGGCCAAGCTGGCGACGCGCGCGAAGCACGCCAAGCGCCCGGCCGGCCGGGTGAAGCCGCTGCGGGTGTGGCTGAACCCGGCGCACGGGCCCGAGTTGCTGGCGCTGCCGTACGAACTGGTGTGGGCCACCGGGTGGATGGGCGAGGCGAACACCCACATCGGCCCGAACATCGGGCTGCCCGAACTCCCGTACATCGCCTGGACGGAGATGTTCGGCGAGGATCCGGACGGGCTGCACTGGAAGACCCGGGACGTGGTCGCCTGGGCGGCCGGGCGCCCGTTCGTCTGGGTGGACGACGAGCTCGGGCCGCAGGACGCCGAGTGGATCGCCTCGAACCACCCCGGGCCGGCGCTCACCCTGCACATCCATCCCGGCAAGGGCCTGCTGGCCGAGGACTTCGCGACCCTGCGGGAGTGGGCGGCCGCCGCATGACCGGGAAGCCGCTGCTCCTGCTCGACGTGGACGGGCCGCTGAACCCCTACGCCGCGACCCCGGCCGGCTGCCCGGAGGGCTACCAGGCCCACCGGCTGCTCCCCGAGTCGTGGGTCGCCCGGCAGGCGCCGACACCGCGCGAGCAGCTGGAGCCGCTACGGGTGTGGCTGAACCCGCTGCACGGGCCGGAGCTGCTGGGGCTGCCGTACAAGCTGGTGTGGGCGACCACCTGGATGGACGAGGCGAACACCTTCATCGGCCCGCGCATCGGGCTGCCCGAACTCCCGTACGTCCCTTGGACGGAGGTGTTCCGGGCGGATCCGGACGGGCTGCACTGGAAGACCCGGGAGCTGGTCGCCTGGGCGGCCGGGCGCCCGTTCGTCTGGGTGGACGACGAGCTCGGGCCGCAGGACATCGAGTGGATCGAGGCGAACCACCCAGCTCCGGCCGTGGCGCTCTGGGTCGACCCCCGGTTCGGGCTGCGGGAGATGCACTTCGAGGTGCTGCGCGCCTGGGCGGAGGAGCAGTGAGCGGGGGAGGGGCAGTGGCGGTGGGCACGGTCGAGCGGCTGTGCCGCTACCCGGTGAAGTCGCTGCTGGGGGAGGAGCTGGACGGGGTCGAGGTGACCGGGCGCGGGCTGGCCGGGGACCGCGAGCGGGCGCTGCTCGATCCGGAGACCGGGCGGGTGGCCAGTGCGAAGCACCCCCGGCTGTGGGCGGGCCTGCTGGCGTTCGCGGCGGCGGCCGCGGCGGACGGCGGCGTGGTGATCACCGGACCGGACGGGCGCGGCGCGGGTGAGGCGGAACTGTCCGAGGCGATCGGCCGCAAGGTCGTGCTGGTCGCCGAGCGCCCGGCCGGCGCGACGGTCGAGCGAGCCGTGCCCGAGGAGGTGCTGGCGCACGGCATCGCGGCCGAAGTCGACGTCACCGTCAGCGAGTTGGGCCGGGCCGCGCCCGACGGCGGCTTCTTCGACTTCGCGCCGCTGCACCTGATCACCACCGCGACGCTGCGCGCCACCGGCGCCGAGGCCGAGCGCTACCGGCCGAACCTGGTGATCCGCACCGAGGGCGAGGGATTCGTCGAGAACGCCTGGGTGGGCCGGGAGTTGGCGATCGGCCCGACGCTGCGCCTGCGCGTCCTGGCGGCCACCCCGCGCTGCGCCGTCCCCACCCTCCGGCACGGGCCGCTGCCCCGCCGCACCGAGGCCCTGCGCATCCCGGCCGAGCGGAACCGGGTGGTCCCGTTGGAGGGCATGCCGGCGCTGCCCTGCGCGGGGGTGTACGCGCAGGTGGTGGTACCCGGGCGGATCCTGGCCGGTGCCGAGGTCAGGTTGGACTGAGTACTGCCTCAAGGGCCTTGAGGAAGCGGTCGGTGGTCTCCTCGTCCCGGACGGCGATCCGCAGCCACTCCTCGCCCAGCCCCGGGAAGGTGTCCCCGCGCCGGACGGCGAAGCCGTGCTTGCGCAGCCGCCCTCGGACGGCCGCCGCGTCCGGCAGCCGGACCAGTACGAAGGAGGCCGCCGGTTCGCCGTACAGCCGAACCGACCGGAAGGCGGCCAGGCCCTTCACCAAGTGCGCGCGCCAGACGGCCAGTTCGGCCGCGGCCCGGTCCGCCTCGGCGAGCGCCGCCGGGCTGCTGCAGGCCTCGGCGGCGGCCAGTGCCGGGGTGGAGACCGGCCAGAGCGGCTGGGCGGCGCCGAGCTCGGCGATCAGCGGCGCCGGGCCGAGCACATAGCCGATGCGCAGCCCGGCCAGGCCCCACGTCTTGGTGAGGCTGCGCAGCACGACGACCCGGCCGGGTAGGCCCCGCACCGAGGCGAGGGACTCGCGCTCGCCCGGCACGGTGTCCATGAACGCCTCGTCCACCACCAGGGTGCGCCCGGGCCGGGCGAGCGCGGCCACCGCCTCGGCGGGGTGCAGGACGGACGTCGGGTTGGTCGGGTTGCCGAGGACGACCAGGTCCGCCTCCTCGGGGACGGCGCCCAGGCGGAACCCGTCCTCGGGGGAGAGCAGCACCCGGTGCACCCGGTGCCCGGCGTCCCGCAGTGCCGCCTCGGGTTCGGTGAACTGCGGGTGCACCACGGCAATGTGACGTGCCGTCATCACGCGGGCCAGCAGGACGAAGGCCTCCGCCGCCCCCGAGGTGAGCAGCACCTCCTCGACCGGGCGGCCGTGCCGGGCGGCCACCGCGGTGCGGGCGGCGCTCTGGTCGGGGTAGGCGGCGAGGTCGCCGAGGGTGGCGGCGAGGTGCTCGCGCAGCCAGGTCGGGGGCGTTCCGGTGCGGACGTTGACGGCGAGGTCGACCAGGCCGAGCCCGGCGGCGCGTACCTCGGCGTCGCCGTGGTGGCGCAGGTCGGGTTCGGGGGCGGTCACGCGGGGTCTCCCTGGGGGTGGGCGGGATCGGCGGGCGGGGCGGGCGAGTCGGGTGGTCGGGGTGGGTCGGGTAAGGCGGGTGAGAAGGGCGATCCGGGCCGTCCGGGCACCGCCGCCGGCTCGATCGGCACCGCCACAGCCGCCGCCACCGCCACCGTCACCGTGGCCGACTTCCGCTTGGCGACCACGAGTCGGCCGCCGGGCGCACTCGCCAGCGCCGCCGCCTCGGCGACGCTCGCCGTGCCGACGGCGGCACCGACGGCGGCCGAGGGATTGGGCACCGGTACGGCGGCCAGGTCCCGTCTCGGGTGCTCGTCCACCGGCACCCCGCCGAGGCAGTGCGCGACCCAGCGCACCGCCGGGTGCTCCGCCCTGCCCGTGACCGTGGCCAGCCGGGCCACCGCGTGGGGGGCGAGCCCGGCGTCCCGGAGTACGTCCAGCAGCAGCCGCATCGCCTCGGCGGGCTCGGCGGCGCTGCTCGCGCCGATGCCGACCACCAGGGTGCGCGGGTGCACCGGCGGGTTGCCGTGGGAGGGCCCGTCGATGGCGACCAGTCCGCTCATCCGCCGCACTCCTCCGTACCCGGGCCCCCGTGATCCCACCACGCAGGGCCGGAACGGGTCAATCGGGACGTGTGTGAGATCCGACGCCACCGGGCGGCAGCTGTTCGTCTGTTCTTCACCTGTCTTGCGCCGTACACGACACCGTGCCGATCCTACTGTTCTCGGCGCTCCCGCCCCGGCAGCCCCGACCTCCGGAGGACCCCATGGCCTTCGCACGACCGCGCACCCCCGGCACCCCCACCCCCGGCAC
>NZ_JNWQ01000074.1 GCF_000716875.1 Streptomyces novaecaesareae
GCCCCCACCCCAGCCTCGCCCTCCCCCGCACCGGTCACCGCCGGGCGACGGCAATGGCCCGGCGGTGGCCCGGCGGGCGGGCGGCGGCGGGCAGCCCCCCGGGCCCGTCGTCACGCCCGGCGTCACACGCGGCGGCGCATCAGCAGTGCGTAGGCGGTCGCCGCCACCTGCTGCCCGCCGACCCGCAGGACGGCTCCCCGCTGAGGCACCTCGCCCGCTTCTTCGCCCGCACCACCGGCCCGGCCTACGACGACATGAGCCGGCTCTGGCTCAACGCCCGCCACCTCAGCCGCTACCGCCCCGTCCTGCGCGACCGCGTGCTCGAACAGGAGAAGGGCTGGCGCGGCCGACTCAGCGGCGTCATCGCCTCCGGCGTCGAACAGGGCGAGTTCCGCACCGACGAGCCGGTGCTGACGGCGGTTCGGATCCTGGTGGTGATCGACGACCTGGCCGGCCACGCCAACACCGGACTGCGCAACCACCCGTCCTCCGTCACCCGGTTCGCGGCCGCCACCGCCGAACGCGAACTGGGCCTGGCCGACGGCACGTTGAGCCCCGCCGAGAACCCCGACACCGCCCCCGCCCCGGCCCCGGCCCCCGAACAGTCCTGACCCCACCGGATCCCCCGACACGCCCGACTCGCCCGACTCGTCCGACTCGCCCCGATCCCCCTGATCCCCCCAACTCCCCCACCCCGCACCAGCGCTGGAGCCGAAGTGCGTACCTCCCTCGTCCTCCTCTCCGCCCGCCTGCCCGACCCCGCCTCCGGCGGCTTCCTGCCGCAGACCGCCCTCGCGGTCGTGGACGGCCGGATCGCCGCGCTCGGCGACGAGCGCACGATCCGCGAACTCGCCGACCCCGCGGCCACGGTGATCGACCTCAAGGGCGCCGTGGTCACCCCCGGCCTGGTGGACGGCCACCTGCACCCGGTCAGCGGCGCCGAACTCACCCACGGCCTCGACCTCTCCGGCTGCACCGACCTGGACGCCGTCCGGTCCGCCCTCGCCGTCGAGGTCCGCCGACTCGCTCCCGGCGCCTGGCTGCACGCCTGGGGCCTGGACCCGAACGTCTTCGGCGACCGCCCGGTGGAGTCCGCCGCGCTCGGCCCCGTCCTGGACGGCGTCCCGGCACTGCTCCAGCTCTTCGACGCCCACTCGATGCTGGCGAGCCCGCGCGCCCTGGAACTGGCCGGCGTGGACGGCCCGCGCACCTTCGACCAGGCCGCCGAGGTGGTCTGCGACGCGGACGGCCACCCCACCGGACTCCTGCTGGAGGACGCCGCCTGCGAGCTGGTCGAGCGCGCCGCCCCGCAGCCCACCCGCGCCGAGCGCAGAAAACGCCTCGCCGCCGCGCTGCGCGCCATGGCCGCCGCCGGTCTCACCGGTGGCCACGCGATGGACGCCAACGGCGACAGCCTCGACCTCTACACCGAGTTGGACGAGGCCGGTGAGCTGCCGCTGCGCCTGCGGGTCGCCCCCTGGTGCCAGCCCGGCGTGGACGCGGACGGACTGCGCGCGCTGATCGAGCAGCAGGGCCTGGGCGGTCGGCTCTGGCGGGTGGACGGCGTCAAGCTGTTCATGGACGGCACGATCGACAACGGCACCGCCTGGCTGGAGCGGCCGGACTGCCACGGCGAGTCCACCCACGCCTTCTGGCCCGATCCGGCGCACTACACCCACGTCGTCCAGGAGCTGCACTGGGCCGGGGTGCCGACCGCCACCCACGCGATCGGCGACGCCGCCGTCCGGCACGCGCTCGACTCGATCGAGAAGGCGTCGCACGAGGGGTCCGCACCGTTTCGGCAGGGGTCCGCCCCCGTCCGACCGGGGTCCGCCGCCGTCCGACACCGGATCGAACACATCGAGACCGTCCCCGACGAGGTCGTCCGGCGCTTCGCCGAGCTGGGCGTGATCGCCTCCATGCAGCCCACCCACTGCTGCGACTTCACCCGAGCCGACCACACCGACAACTGGTCCCGCCGCCTCGGCGAGGAGCGGGCCGGCCGTGCCTGGCGCTGCCGCGACCTGTGGGACGCCGGCGCCACCGTCGTCCTCGGCTCGGACTGGCCGATCGCCCCCTACCCGCCGCTGGGCGTCATGGCGGGCGCCCGCCACCGCCGCCCCACCCGCGACCTCAGCGGCCCCCGCACAACCCGGGCCAGGCGCTCACCGCCCTGGAGGCGCTGCGGGCGATGACCGCCAATGCCTCCCACGCAGCTGGCGAGGAGCGGCTGGCGGGCCGGATCACGGTCGGCCACCGCGCCGACCTCACCGTGCTGGCCGCCGACCCGCTCACCACCCCGGCCACCCAACTGGCCGACCTCCCCGTCCTGCTGACCGTCCTGAACGGCCTGCCGACCCACCGGGCCGACTCGCTCTGACCGACAACGGCCCCCGCGCAGCCCTGCACGGCACTGAACACCGGGCCGTCCCGCTCCGTACCCTGCACGGGGGCGCGGGGCCGCCCGGTCCCGCGCACGTGCCCGACCGAGGAGGCACGATGCTCCGCACCGCAGCCACCGGGCTGCTCGCCGGACTCCTCTGCCTGGGTGGCGCGTCCGCCGCGTTCGCGAACCCCACCCCGGGCCCGCCGGGGCCGCCGAACCAGACCTGCCAGGACTTCCTGGCGGTCGGCGGAACCACCCCGGGCCACACCAGTTCCTCCCCCGGCTCCCCCTTCGACGAGCCGGGCTTCGGCAGCCAAGCGAACGGCGGCAAGGGCGGCCAGGCCTACGGCAACGCGGGCGCGCCGTCCCAGTACGACGTGGCCTGCTTTCAGCAGGCCGTCCACTCCGCCTGACTGCCGGCACCTGACACCGGCACCACACGACTACCCGCCATCCGCTTCCCGACATCCGACACCCGACACCTGACATTCCGACAACTGACATCCACCCGACGGCCACGGGCCCGAGCGGCCGCCCGCCCGGCCCGGGCCGCCGCGACATTCGGGGGTTAGCCCCCTGCTCGACTCGGCGGAACGCCCCAGCGCGCCGAAGCCCTTCGGTGACCGACGATTCGTACACCGGCGTTCGCCGGCGAACGGATCGAACCGAGCCCACCGAGTCGAGGAGCAGTCGAGAATGACCGTACGCAGCACGCCCATCGGCCGACGGTCCCTGCTGGCCGCCACCGCGGCGGTCGCGGCCACCACCCTGCTCGGCCCGGCCGAGGAGGCAGCAGCGGATCAGCTCCCGGACGATCGTACGAACAGTCAGGCACCGTTTGTCGTACGCGAGTTGGCCGCCATCGCCCACCCTCTGCGGTCCACCGACCCCGACGGCCGCAACGGCGACCTGCGGGCCCTGGGCGCGATGATCGGCGACGCGAAGGTGGTCGGGCTCGGCGAGGCCACCCACGGCACCCACGAGTTCTTCACCATGAAGCAGCGGGTCCTGCGCTACCTCGTCGAGGAGAAGGGCTTCACCGCCTTCGCACTGGAGGCCAGTTGGTCGGCGGGTCTACGTGTCGACGACTACGTCCAGGGCCGCTCCGGCGGCGACGCCCGGCAGATCGCCGGCCAGGTGCTGGCACAATCACCTTGGCAGCGTCAGGAGTTCGCCGACCTCATCGCCTGGATCCGCGCGTACAACCGCGAACACCCGCAGCGCCCGGTCCACTTCGTCGGCGACGACCTGGACCTCCCCGGGATCGGTGACCAGCTCTTCGACCGGGTCACCTCCTACGTGCGCGAAGCCGCCCCCGGATCGCTGCCGCGCCTGGAGCAGCTGTACGCCGGCCTGCGGCCGTTCGACGACGCCATCACCTACCTGACCGGCACGCCGCTCGCCGAACGACGTCACAAGGCCGAACTGGCGCAGCAGGCACTGGAGTTGGTCACGGCAGCCAGGGGCGAGGACGGCGATGCGTACGCGTGGGCGCTGCAGCACGCCCGGTCCATCGCCCAGACCTTCGTCTTCACGAGCATCGACCTCGACGACCCGGCCGACACGGCCGAGAAGCAGAACCTCCGGGACCGGGTGATGACCGACAACACCCTCTGGTGGCAGCGCCGCACCGGCGGCAAGGTGCTGCTCTCGGCGCACAACGGCCATGTGGGGTACCGGACCACCCACCCCGAGCTGTACCCCAGGACCCAGGGCTGCTACCTGCGCGACGCCCTCGGCGCGGACTACCGCGCCATCGGCTTCACCTTCGGCCGGGGCTCCTTCCTCACCAAGGACGCCCCGCTCGCCCTCGACTGGAAGAAGGTCACCGTTCCCCCGGCCACCCCGGACATGACCGAGCACACCCTGGACCGGGCCCGCGCCGGCGACTACTACGTCGACCTGCGCTCCGCCCCACCGGCCGCCCGCACCTGGCTGGACACCGCCCGCCCGACCTACGACGCCGGGACGATCTTCGAGCACGACCCGCTGCCCACTCTGGCGATCGGGGCGGCCTACGACGTCCTCGTCCACCTCCACCGGACCACCGAGGCCCGCAGCCTCTGAGCATCGACTTCGCCCGCCCACGGCCGCGACCCGGGCGGAGGCCCCGGCCCATCCTCCGGTCGGGTCGGCCGGCGCTTCACATCGTGGACGACGTTTCCCGGCAAGTAAAACGTCCTACGTTTCTCTCGGTAGTGTGCCTATCATCTCCGGGTTTCCATCCCCCATCCGGAGCACTCACGCATGCCCACCCCACCCCCCGCCGCCACGCCCAGGCCGCACCCGCTGCACATCCTGGGGTCAACCGTCTTCGCCATCGGCGCCCTGCTGGTGCTGGCCGCAGTCGGCGTGCTGCTCCACCAACCGCTGCTGATCCCGCCGTTGGCAGCCAGCGCCGCACTGGTGTACGGCGCGCCCGGCCTGCCGATCTCGCAGCCGCGCAACGTGGTCGGCGGTCAGCTGATGTCGGCCCTGATCGGCTTCGCCACCCTCGCGGTCACCGGCAGCACCGCCTGGGGCGCGGCCATCGCCGCCGGCCTCTCGCTCGGCGCGATGCTGCTCACCCACACCTCGCACTCCCCCGCCGCGGCCAGCGCCCTCCTCGTGGTCCTGCAGGCCCCTCACCTCATGCCCTTCCTCCCGCTGCTCGCGCTGGCCACCACGCTCCTGGTCCTCATCGGCCTGCTGCCCGGACGGATCGGCGGACACCCGGTCCGCTACCCCCTGTCCTGGTGAGCCCGGACTCACCCTCCCGGAGACCGCCCACCCTCTCTCCCGCCGACCACCGACGGCCGGATCATCCCATCGGATGCCCCGGCCGTCGCCCGTTCCGCCCGACCCCGCCAGCCCGAGACCCCCACCCCGCCCCCGACACCACCGGCGCAACCCTGGCAGCGGCCGCCGCCATCGAGGGCCGCACCCCGCTCCTACACGCCGCCTTCGCCGCCCACGTCGCCGCCGCCCGGCTGAACAAACCCCTGACTGGCCACCGGCACCACCAACACCATCCCGATGATGCGCGCCCTACCCCCCGGCCACCGCACCGACCAGGAACGCCGAGACGCCTACCCGGCCTGGCTCCGCACCTACGATCATCTACCCCGCCGGGCTCCACATCGCGGGCAGCTTCCTCTGGTCCGCCCGGTGATCCGAACGAAACTGCCTAGTTCCCCTGCTCGGCTGCCGATTTGACGCCTTCGAGGGTGGCCGTCATACCGGTGCGCAGTTCGCCCAGCCGGAACTCGACGATCTTCTCCTCGTACTCCGGCCTGGCGTCGATGGCAAGGTTGACGCCGCTGCGGCCGGGGCCGATCACCACCGACTCACGCAGCCGGGTGCCCCCGTCCTCGGCGGTGAGGTCGAAGTGCCACCGCGCCAGCGCGCCCGCCAGGTCGGAGACCGGCTCGCCGTAGCGGCCGTCCGCATCCATGACGGCCCAGGCGAAGACAAGGTGGTCGGCCGGGCCGGCCGGAGTGTCCGGGCCGGTGAGCTCGGTCACCTCGGAGACCGTCCGCCAATCGGGCATGCCCGTACGGCGGTTGTGGCCCTCGAATCGGGCGCCCGGCGCGGGGCCGTCCGCGCCGTCCAGCCAGGCGACGCGGTGGAGCTCCGGGCTGAGCCGGGCGGGCAGGGCGATGTCCGTGACCAGCTCCCAGACCCGCTCCACCGGTGCCTGGACGAACACCTCGCACTGCGTACCCGGTCCGTCGACGTACCGCATGGCCGTTCCCCTCCTGTCACACGTTCTACTGCTGTCCTACTGCTGTCCTGCTGTTGTCCTGCTGCATCGGTGCGGGTCGACACCCGCCCGCGCCCCCGCCGTTGCGTCCGGCACGCCGCGAGGGCCGCGGGCGGGTTGCCGCCCTGGGCCCTGGATCGATGATCGATCCTGCCGAACACCCAAGTCAATCCACCGGTTTGCTGGGACAGCTCCAAGCGATACCTTGGATCACCGTGACCATTGACGACCTCCGCGTCTTCGCCGCGGTCTGCCGGGCCGGCTCGCTCAGCGCCGTCGCCCGCGACCTCGGCTGCACCCAGTCCGCGGTCAGCCAGCACGTGAAGCGGCTGGAGCGGGAACTCGGCCTCTCCCTGATCGAACGGCACCCGCGCGGGGTGGTGCCCACCAAGGCGGGCCGGGTCCTCCAGGCCGCCGTCGCCACCGGCCTCGGCAGCATCGACCACGCCTTGCACCGGATCGCCGAACTCGCGCGCGGCGAGGGCGGATCCGTACGGATCACCACCGGCGCCACCAGCATCCGGCACTTCATGTCCGGAGCCGTGGTGGCCTTCCGGCGGCGCTTCCCGCAGGTCAGCCTGGAGTTCCAGACCGAGGTCTCCAGCCGGAGCTGCCTGGACTCGCTCACCGCCGGGCGGGTCGACCTCGCCTGGATCAGCCTCGGCACGCCGGTCCGCGGCATCGACCAGCGGCCGGTCGTCGATCTGCCGTGGGTGCTGGCCGTCGCGGCGGGCGATCCGCTCGCCGCCAGGGACCGCATCGAGCCCGCCGACCTGCAGGACGCCCGGCTCATCGGACTGCCGCAGAACTCGGTCGCCCGCTCCCAACTCGACTCCTGGCTGGGGAAGTCGGACATCAGACCGGTCTTCGACACCAGCGTCGCGGACTGGGACACCGCGATCCTGCTCGCCGAACTCGGCCTCGGCCACGCCGTCGTCCCGGCCCTCCCCCAGTGGCAGGGCCCCGGGCACCCCGGCCTGCGACTGCTCCCCCTGCCCGATCTGCCCGCCCTGACCGCGGGCTGGGCCATCCGCGACTGGGAGAACCTCTGCCCGCTCGCCCGCGCCTTCGCCGACACCGTCGCCGCCCACTGCGGCGCCGATGCCCCCCTCCCCACCACCGGCCCGGACACAGCCTGACCGTCACACCCCTGCCGCCCGGCGGCAAGCAGGGTGTCACCGTGGCCCTCGCCGCGGTGGTGCGTGACGGCGACCAGATCCTCCAACTGCGCTAGCCCCACGGACGGTTCGAGGAGGTACAGCCTCCGGTCCGCCGGGCCAGGATCACCACGCTCTCCCGCTCGTACCCCGCCGCCGCCAGCGCCGGGGTGACTCGCTCACCCAACTCGGCCGTCCAGGACGGTGATGCAGCACCAGCGGCGCCACCCAGGCAACGCCAGATGCCTTTGCCGGCCACGCCCTCAGCGGGACGCGGACGTGCGGTCCAGGAAGCGCCGCACCCCGTCCCGTACGCCCTCGGTCGGTACGGTCGCCGCGAAGGCCGCCGCCTCCACCGCGAGCCCTTCGTCGATCGGCAGGTTGATGCCCCGGGTCACGGCCCGCAGGCAGGCGGCCACCGCGGTGGGCGCGTGCCGGGTGATGCGATCCGCCAAGTCCCGAGCGGCAGAGAGCAGTTCGCCCGCCGGGACGACCGCGTTGACCAGCCCGATCTGCTCCGCGCGGGCGGCCGGGATCGGGTCGCCGGTCAGGATCAGCTCCAGGCCGCGCTTACGGCCGACATGGCGCGGCAGCCGCTGCGAACCGCCGAAGGGCGGCGGGAAGCCGAGCGAGATCTCCGGCTTGGCGAAGGTCGCGTGCTCGACCGCGACGGCCAGCGGAGCGGCCTCGGTGACCTCGCAACCACCGCCGTACGCCAGGCCGTTGACGGCCACGATGATCGGCTTGGGGAACTCCTCGATCCGCCGGGTGAGCGCGTGCCCGCGCCGGACGAACTCGCGCAGCGCCCGCTCGGGCCCGCCGGCGATGCTGGCAGCCAGGGACGGGATGTCGGCGCCCGCGCTGAACGCCCGTTGCCCGGCGCCGGTCAGGATCACGGCGCGGACGGTGTCGTCGGCGTCGATGCGGTCGAGTTCGGCGAGCAGCGCGTCGATCGTCGGGTAGTCGAGGGCGTTGAGCTTCTTCTCCCGGTCGATGGTGAGGGTGACGACGTGCTGGTCCCGCTCGCTGCGGATGGTCATGGGCGCATGCTCCGTTCCCGGCCGTTTCCCGGCCCTGCTCCCGGCTTCACTGCCGGACGGACGTATCGAGGCTAGGAACACTCGTCCAGGACAATCCAGTTATTGTCCTGGATACACTCCCGCGCACCAGAAACGCCGCGGGAACGCCAGGACGGCCGGCACGGCCAGGACGGCAGGTGACCCGTGCGACCCCCTTCCTACAAGGCCATCGTCGACGAGTACGCGGCGGCGATCCGCTCCGGCGCCCTCCCCGCGGGCACCCGGCTGCCGACCCACCGCACGCTCGCCCGCGAACGGCGGATCGCACTCGCCACCGCCACCCGGGTGTACGCCGAACTGGCCGCCGCCGGGCTGGTGGTGGGTGAGCGGGGCCGCGGCACCTTCGTCCGGGTGCGCTCCGGCTACGACGGCATCGAGCCCTCGCGCGCACTCCCGGTACCCCGGGTGGCGGACCTCTCCTTCAACCAGCCGCTCGCCCCTGACCAGGGCGACCTGCTCCGGCAGGCGCTGCGGGCGCTGGCCTCCTCGGGCGACGCGGAGGCGCTGCTGCGCCAGCACCCGCCGGGCGGCCACCGGCACGACCGGGCCACCGTGGCCACCTACCTGCTGGACCGCGGAATCGACACGGCACCGGAGAACGTGCTGCTCGCCAGCGGGGCGCAGCAGGCACTGGACTGCGTCCTGCGCGTCCTCACCCGCCCCGGCGACGTCCTCGCCGTGGACACCCTCAGCTACCCCGGCATCAAGCTGCTCGCCGCCGCCCACGGGCTCGACCTGGCGCCCGTCCCGGTGACCGCCGCGGGCCCGGACCTCGACGCGCTCGACCGGCTCTGCCGCACCCGCCCGGTGCGCGCGGTGTACACCATGCCGACCGTCCACAACCCGCTGGGCTGGGTGCTCGACCGGACGCAGCGCGAGCGCCTCGTCGGCCTCGCCGCCGAGCACGGCTGTCCGCTGATCGAGGACGGCACGTACGCCTTCCTGGAGGCCGCGCCGCCCCCTCCGCTGCAGGCCCTCGCACCCGAGCACACCTGCTACGTGGCCGGCCTCTCGAAGAACGTGGCACCGGGGCTGCGGTTCGGCTTCGCCGTCCTGCCCGACCGCCTGCTCCGGGCCGCGACCACCGGCCTGCGCACGGCGGCCTGGGGCGCGCCGGGCCTGATCACCGCCCTCGCCACCGGCTGGCTCGCGGACGGCACGGTCGCCCGCCTGGAGCAGCAGCGCCGCACGGACGCCGCGGCCCGTCAGGCCGTCGCCCGTGCGGCCCTCGCCGGCCTGACCACCACGGCCCACCCCACGTCCTACGTCCTCTGGCTCACCCTCGAACCCCACCAGCGCCCCGACCACGCGGCCGCGCTCCTCGCCGCCGAGGGCATCCTGATCTCCACCGCCGACGCCTTCGCCACCACCCCCCACCACCCCAGCGCCCTGCGCCTCGCCCTCGCCACACCCCCGCTGGCAGACCTCCGCACCGCCCTGACCCGCCTCCGCACCACCCTCGACGCCATCGCCCCGTGACCCGCCCCTCCACCGCCCCGTCCCATCCCACGAGGAAAAAATAACTAGACCGGTCTGCATATTTCTTCACGAATCTGTAGACCGATCTGCATAGTCCATTCCCACCCGAGACCCCACCAGCACAGGAAGTCGACCAGGCCGACTTCCTGTGCACCCCACCTCACGGTCGGAAGCAATTCAGTAGACCGGTCGACATATTCGCTGTTTCCTCCACATAAATCTGTAGACCGGTCTGCATATTTCTCCCCCGACTCGAAGGTCCCGGCCCGCACCAAAAGTCGGCCCGTCCGACTTCCTACTCCTCCCCCGCCGCAGCCCCCGCACCCGCACCCTCCCCCGCAGCCGCCCGCCCGAAGCGGGCGCTCCAGTCCTCCAGCAGCGTGAGCAGGCCAGGGGGGCCGATCACCCGGAACTCGGCGCCCAGGGAGCCCAGGGCCATGGCGGGCCAGTCGAGGGAGTCGGCGGTCATCAGCAGCCGACAGCGGCCGGCGGCGACGGGCTCGACGGTCCCCCACCGTCCGACCCGTGCCCGGACGTACTCGGCCGGCGCCTCGACCAGCGCCTCCACCCGGTGCGGGCGGGGCATGGCGTGCAGCCCCGCGCGAACGAACTCCGCGGCGTCGGCCGCCGGCAGCACACGCGGGGCGAAGCGCGCGCCCCCGCCCTGCGGGGCGGTCAGCCGGTCGAGGCGGAAGCTGCGCCAGTCGGCGCGGTCGAGGTCGTACGCGACCAGGTACCAGCGGCGGTTCAGGCATACCAGCCGGTGCGGCTCGACCTGCCGCTCCGTCCCGCGCCCGTCGGCGGCGGTGTACGCGAACCGGATCCGCTCCCCGTCCCTGCAGGCCAGCGCCACCACGGTGAGGACGTCCGGGTCGACGCCCGCCCCCGCCTGGGTGCCCCAGTCGACCGGGACGGTCACCGCCCGCAGCGCCTCCACCCGGCGCCGCAGCCTGGCCGGCATCACCTGGACCACCTTCGCCAGCACCCGCACCGAGGCCTCGGCGACGCCCTCCACCGGGCTTTCCGCCGCCGCCTGCAGTCCCACCGCCAGCGCCACCGCCTCCTCGTCGTCGATGACCAGCGGCGGCAGCGCCGCGCCCGCGGCCAGCTGGTAGCCGCCGTCGACGCCGCGCTGCGCCTCGACGGGGTAGCCGAGTTCACGCAGCCGGTCGACGTCCCGACGCAGGGTGCGGACGGAGACGCCGAGCCGGTCGGCCAGTTCCCCGCCCGGCCAGTACCGGTGGGTCTGGAGCAGGGAGAGCAGTCGCAGCGTGCGGGTGCTGGTGTTCGCCATGCCTCCGATTCTCGCCGGGATTCAGGACGGAAAGTGGCCGCTATGGTCCGTAGCGTTGGTCTTGTCCGAGAGCGCAGGAACCGAACGGAAGGCCAGAACCATGACCACGACGACGACCCCGACCCCGACCACGACCGCCACCACCCCCACCGCGGCCCCCGCCCCCGTCACCGGCGAGCGCGCCGACCTCCTGGTGGCGCTGGCGAAGCAGCGGCACTTCCTGCGCTTCACCACCCGAGACCTCACCGACGAGCAGGCCGGTCTGCGGACCACCGCGAGCGCGCTGTGTCTGGGCGGCCTGATCAAGCACGTGACCACGGTCGAGCGGCTCTGGGCCGAGTTCATCGTGGCGGGCCCGTCCGCGATGCCCGACTTCACCACCTGGACCGAGGCCGACTTCGCCCGCCGCGCGGACGAGTTCCGGATGCTGCCCGGGGAGACGCTGACCGGCGTCCTGGACGCGTACGCCGAGGTGGCACGCCGTACGGACGACCTGGTGGTCGCGCTCCCCGACCTGGACGCCGCCCAGCCGCTGCCGAAGGCCCCCTGGTTCGAGCCGGACGCCGAGTGGTCGGCCCGCCGGGTGCTGCTGCACGTCGTGGCCGAGACCGCCCAGCACGCCGGCCACGCCGACATCATCCGCGAGTCCCTGGACGGCGCGAAGAGCATGGGCTGAGAGGGAACCGTCCGGTCCGGAGCGCACCGGGGTCCGTCGGCGTCCGCCGACGGACCCCGCGGACCAGCGGGCCCGCCCTCAGCCCCGCCCTCAGCCCCGCCCGACCAGCGTGAACCCGGCCCCGTCGACCACGCTGCGGACCACAGCCTCGTCCAGCGGCTGCGCGGAGGCCACGGTGACCCGCCCGCTGGGCGCGTCCGCGACGACGTCGGTGACGCCCGGAAGGGCGGAGAGCCCGGCACTGACCGTCCGTTCGCAGTGGCCGCAGCTCATCCCGTCGACGGTGAAAACAGCGGTGGTGGACATGGCGGTGCCTCCTATGGCGCTTCCGTGGGGTGGGTGGATCGACCCGCACCACAACACCGGATTCCGGCGGCCAGGCCCAGGGACACGCCGCACGGGTGACACCATCGAGCGGTTCCGGGAACCGACCGGGCCCCGCATCCGACCGGAGCCCCGCGCCCACTCACGCCGAGCCTCCGAACCCCGCGCCCCTGAACCCCGCGCCCCTGAACCACCACCTCACCCCCTCCCGTTCCTCCAGGTACAACCCGTCGCCGAACCGGGACTCGGCCCTGCCGGTCCCGGTCACCCATCGGCCGCCCCGACCGCCGATCCCCGTCCTGGAGCCGTACCACCATGTCCACCCTGGCCCCGATACACGCCCGACCGGACACCACCGCCCTCCTGCTGTGCCACGCCGCCCTGCGCGGCGAGTTCGCCCGCCTCGCGGCCGCCTGCCGCGCCCCCGGCGCGGAGCCGTTGCGGGCCGGGATCACCGACCACGTCGCGCTGATGCTGGACGTCCTGCACCTCCTCCACGAAGCCGAGGAGGACGTGCTCTGGCCCACGCTCGCCGGAGCCGCGCCCTACCTCCGGCCCGAACTGGACGCGCTGGGGGCACAGCGCGCGGCCCTGGCCGTCCCGATCGCCCGCGTCCGGCTCGCCGCCGGCACCGCCACCACCACAGCCGCCACCTCCGACCCCTTGGGCCGACTGGCCGATCCCCTCGCCGAGTTGGCCACGGCCGTCCGCGCGTACCTGGCCGCGAAGGAGGAGGTCTGCCTGGACGCGATCCACTCCCTCCTGCCGATGTCCGCCTGGGAGCGGTTCGACGAGGCCAGGCGGTGGTGCGTTCCGCCCGCCGAGCAGTCCCGCGTCGAGGGCGTCCTGCTGTCGTACGGCAGCCCGGAGCAGCTCGCGCACCTTCGCGCCACCACCGGCCGACTGCAGGGCTTCCTCGCCCTCCGGCTGACACTGCCCGCACACCACCGGCGGATGCGCGGGGTGTACGGCCACCTCGCCGCGGAGAGCACCCGTTGAAGACGCCCGCCCGCCTCCACCCCTCCCGGATCCCCACACGGATCCTCATACAGCTGCGCCCCCGAAAGCCCTGGCACGGCGCGCTCGCCCTCGCCGTGGTCGCGGCCCTGACGGCCGGCCTGCTCTGGTGGCAGCCGTGGAGCGAGCGGGGCCGCGGCCCGGCCCCGCTTGCGTTCACCACCGCGCCCGGCGGCTCCGCCCGCTTCGGCACCGGCGAGCACCTGTACCGCTACAAGGTGCGGGTGGAGAACGGGATCGCGGAGAGCCCCGAGCAGTTCGCCGCCGAGGTGGACGCGGTCCTCGGCGACGTCCGGCACGGCTGGGCCGCCGGCGGCACCGCCTCCTTCCAGCGGATGCCCGCCGACCCGGTCGACTTCACCGTCTACCTGGCCACCCCGCAGTCCACCGACCGGATCTGCGGCCAGTACGGGCTGGACACGGGCGGCTGGGTGAACTGCGGCGTCACCCACCAGGTGGTCATCAACCTCAAGCGTTGGACGGAGCTGTCCGAGTTCTACCGGGGTGAGCCCGAGCTCTACCACGCGCTGGCGGTCAACCACGAGGTCGGCCACATCCTCGGCAACGGCCACGTCGACTGCCCGGGCCCGGGCGCCCCGGCGCCGGTGATGATGCAGCAGATCAAGGGCCTGCACGGCTGTGTCCCCAACGGCCGGCCCTACTCGGACACCGGCACCCTGCTCACCGGCCCACCGATCGAGGCCCCCACCAACGCCCCGTGACGCCGAACACCGAACACCCCGTGCCCCCGAGCACCGAACGCCGCGTGACGCCCGGCACCGAACGCCCCGTAACGCCCGGGGCGGAGTCCCCGACCCCCCACCCCGTACCGAACCACCCTGCCGAACACGGATAATCCTGGTCGGACCGGACGCCGCCCGCACCGCGCGCCCGGTCCCGATCATGTCCGTACGCGGTGCCGGTGGAGGAAGTGCGTTGAACGGTGTGCCCGGCGGGGAGAACCTGGACTGGCCGGTGCTGTTGGAGGCCGCCGAGGCGGCCGCCCGGGCGACGAGGGGCCGGGGCAAGGTCGCCGACTACATCCCGGCCCTCGCCACCGCCGACCCGGAGGCCTTCGGCATGGCCGTCGCCACCGTCGAAGGGGAGTTGTACGGCGTCGGAGACTGGGAGCAGCCGTTCTCCGTCCAGAGCGTGTCCAAGCTGTTCTCGCTGGCGCTCGCGGTCGCCTACGGCGGCGACGCGCTCTGGCGGGGCGTCGGCCGCGAGCCGTCCGGCAACCCGTTCAACTCCCTCGTGCAGTTGGAGACCGAGCACGGCATCCCGCGCAACCCGTTCATCAACGCGGGCGCCCTCGTGGTCACCGACCGGCTGCAGAGCCTGACCGGCGACGCCTCCGGCGCGGTACGGGAGTTCCTGCGCCGCGAGTCCGGCAACCCCGGCCTCGACACCGACCCGGTGGTCGCCTCCTCCGAGGCCGAGCACGGCCACCGCAACGCCGCCCTGGCCCACTTCATCGCCAGCCACGGCAACCTGGAGAACCCGGTCGAGACCGTCCTGGAGCACTACTACGCCCACTGCGCGCTCACGGCCAGCTGCCGGGACCTGGTCCTGGCCGGCTCCTTCCTGGCGCGCTACGGCATGCGCGCCGACGGCACCCACCTGATGTCGCGCAGCGAGGCCAAGCGCCTCAACGCCGTCCTGCTCACCTGCGGCACCTACGACGCGGCCGGCGAGTTCGCCTTCCGCGTCGGCCTCCCGGGCAAGAGCGGCGTCGGCGGCGGCATCCTGGCCATACTCCCCGGCCGCGCCACCGTCTGCGCCTGGGGCCCGCGCCTCGACCAGGCCGGCAACTCCGTCGCGGCGGTCACCGCCCTGGACACCCTGACCACCCTCTCGGGCTGCTCGGTGTTCTAGCCGGCCGGTCCAGCGCCGTGTCCCCGCCCGCCGTTCCGGCACACTGCTCCGACACCGCCCGGGAGCGACAACCGGGCCCCGGTCGTCCGCACAGCGACCGGGGCCAGGGGCCAGGGGCGAGGGGCGAGGACCGCCCCGACGACGGCTACTCCACCGTCACGCTCTTCGCCAGGTTGCGCGGCTTGTCCACGTCGCGCCCGAGGGCGACGGCGGCGTGGTAGGCGAGCAGCTGCAGCGGGATGTTGAGCAGCAGCGGGTCCAACTCGGGCTCGCTCTTGGGGACCAGGATGCAGTGGTCCGCGAGCTTCTCCTCGGGGCGGCGGTGGGCGACGGCGATGACGCGCCCCGACCGGGCCTTGATCTCGCCGAGCGTGGTCAGGTTCTTGTCCAGCAGCTCGTCGTCCGGGACGAGGGCGACGGTGGGCAGTTCGGGGCTGATCAGCGCCAGCGGGCCGTGCTTGAGCTCGCTCGCCGGGTAGGCCTCGGCGTGCACGTAGGAGATCTCCTTGAGCTTCTGCGCGCCCTCCCGGGCCACCGGGTAGCCGCGGACCCGGCCGATGAACATCATGCCCGCCGACTGGGCGTACTCGGCGGCGAGTTCGGCGATCGCCTCGCTCTGGTCCAGCACCTCGCGGATCTGGTCCGGCAGGGCCTGCAGGGCCGAGACGATCCGGCGCCCGTCGGCGGGCGAGAGGTCGTGGATGCGGCCGAAGTGCAGGGCGAGCAGCGCGAAGGCGACCACGGTGGAGGTGAAGGCCTTGGTGGAGGCGACCGAGACCTCGGGGCCGGCGTGCAGGTAGATGCCGCCGTCGCACTCGCGGGCGATCGCGCTGCCCACGGTGTTGACGACGCCGAGCACCCGGCCGCCCTTGCGCTTGATCTCCTGGACGGCGGCCAGCGTGTCGTAGGTCTCGCCGGACTGGCTGACCGCGACGTACAGGGTGTCCGCCTCGATCACCGGGTTGCGGTAGCGGAACTCGGAGGCCGGCTCGCTGTGCGCGGGGATCCGGGACAGCTCCTCGATCAGCTGCGCGCCCATCTCGCCCGCGTAGTAGGCGGATCCGCAGCCGAGGATCTTGACCCGGCGGATCTCGCGCAGCTCCCGGGCGTCCAGGTTGAGGCCGCCGAGGTGCGCGGTGGCGAAGCGCTCGTCGAGCCGGCCGCTCAGGGTGCGCTCGACCGAGCCGGGCTGCTCGTGGATCTCCTTGAGCAGGTAGTGCTCGTAGCCGCCGGTGTCGAAGGAGTCGATCTCCCAGTCGACGGTGGACGGCTGGCGGTGCGTGGTGCGGGCGTCC
The DNA here is from genome assembly GCF_000716875.1 of Streptomyces novaecaesareae. Lineage (GTDB taxonomy): Bacteria > Actinomycetota > Actinomycetes > Streptomycetales > Streptomycetaceae > Kitasatospora > Kitasatospora novaecaesareae. Next base: position 16,325 of record NZ_JNWQ01000074.1, read on the forward strand.
GCGGTGAAGGTGCGGAAGCCGTCGGCCCGGACGGTGGCCAGCTCGCCGTCCTCCAGGTGCACGACCTGGCGGGTGTAGCGGACCAGCGCGGAGACGTCGGAGGCGGCGAACATCTCCTTCTCGCCGATGCCCAGCACGATGGGGCTGCCGTTGCGGGCGACCACGATCCGGTCCGGCTGCTCGGCGTCGACCACCGCGATGCCGTACGTGCCGACGACCCGGCCGAGCGCGGCCCGCACCGCGTCCTCCAGCTCGACGCCCTCGGTGACGTGCGCGGCGATCAGGTGCGCGAGCACCTCGGTGTCGGTCTCGGAGCGGAAGACGGCGCCGTCGGCGGTCAGCTTGGCGCGCAGTTCGTCGGCGTTCTCGATGATGCCGTTGTGGACGACGGCGATCCGCTCGGCGTTGTCCAGGTGCGGGTGCGCGTTGGCGTCACTGGGGACGCCGTGGGTGGCCCAGCGGGTGTGGCCGATGCCGGTGGTGCCCTTGAACCGGGCGGGTACGGCAGCGGCGAGGTCGGCGACCCGGCCCTTCACCTTGCGGAGCTTGATGCCGCCGCCGCGCCCGGTGACGGCGACGCCTGCCGAGTCGTAGCCGCGGTACTCCAGCCGGGCCAGCCCCTCCAGCAGGAAGGGGGTGGCGTCCTTGGGGCCGATGTAAGCCACGATTCCGCACATGCGTGGTCTCCTCTTCAGGTCTTCAGGTCTTCGGAAGCTTCGAAAGCTCGGGAACTGCGCTCAGCCTCGGAGCTGCGCTCAGCCTCGGGACTGTGCTCAGCCGTAGACGATCCGCCGCAGCTGGCGGGCCGAGAGCTCCGGCGCCGCGACGCGGCGCTGCGGGAGTTCCTCCGCGAGCCGGGCGAAGATCCGCTCGTTGGTCAGTCCGCGTGCCTGCAGCTCGGCGTGGCGGCGGCGCACGTACTCCTCGGTGTTCTCGGAGAAGTACGCCAGCACCTCCGCCACGACTCGCGCCGCCTCCCGGGGCCCGAGCGGGCTGGTCCGGGTGAGGTGGGCGAGGAGGTCTTCGTGGGGGTGGGGTGAGCTCGGCACGAGTGAGCAGCCTAGGTCGGCAGGACTGCGGAAGCCAAAGATCTTGCCCGAAATCGGGCAGACATTACGACTTTCAGCTCAGCCACGTCTTTACTCGAACCCTTGAAGCGGCGCCGACTCCACACGTAGCGTGATCCCCTGAACACGAAGAGGAAGACCGGAGGCTTGCTGATGTGCGGGATCACCGGATGGGTCGCCTACGAACGCGACCTCACCGCCGAACGGGCCGAACGGGCCGACCGGGCCGAACGGGCCGTCCTCGACGCGATGACGGCCACCCAGCTCCGCCGCGGCCCGGACGCCGGCGGCGTCCTGCTCCAGCCGCACGCCGCACTCGGCCACCGCCGCCTGGCGGTGATCGACATCGAGGGCGGCGCCCAGCCGATGACGGTCGAGCGGGACGGCCGGCTGCTGGCCGCGCTCACCTACAGCGGCGAGGTCTACAACCACCGCGAGCTGCGCGCGGAACTGCAGGCGGCCGGGCACCGCTTCCGCACCCGCAGCGACACCGAGGTCGTGCTGCACGCCTACCTGGAGTGGGGCGAGGGCCTGGCCGGGCGGCTCAACGGCATGTTCGCCTTCGCCGTCTGGGACGCCCGGCGCGAGGAGCTGCTGCTGGTCCGCGACCGGCTGGGCGTCAAGCCGCTGCACTACCACCCCACCCCCGACGGTGTGGTCTTCGGCTCCGAGGTCAAGGCCCTGCTCGCCCACCCCGCCGTCCGCCCGGTGGTGGACCTGGACGGGCTGCGCGAACTGCTCGGCTACACCCGCACCCCCGGCCTGACCCCGTACCGGGACGTCCGCGAGGTCCGGCCCGGCCACGTCGTACGGGTGCGCCGCGAGGGCGTCTCCGAGCACCGGTACTGGGCGCTGGAGGCGCGCGAGCACTCCGACAGCCTGCCGGCCACCGTCGCCACCGTCCGCGCCCTGTTGGAGGACATCGTGCACCGCCAGCTCGACGCGGACGTCCCGCTCTGCTCGCTGCTCTCCGGCGGGCTGGACTCCAGCGCCGTCACCGCCCTCGCCGCCAGGGTGCTGCGCTCGGCCGGCGCCGGCCCGGTGCGCTCCTTCTCCGTCGGCTTCTCCGGCCAGAGCGAGGACTTCCACGCCGACGCCGTCCGGCAGACCCCCGACGGGCCGTACGCCCGCCTGCTCGCCGGGCACGTCGGCGCCGACCACAGCGTGATCGAACTGGACGCCGCCGAGCTCACCGACCCCTCCCAGCGTTCCGTGGTGCTGCGCGCCCGCGACCTGCCGAACGGCGTCGGCGACATGGACGTCTCGCTGCTGCTGCTCTTCCGGGGCGTGCGCCGCCACTCCACCGTCGCGCTCTCCGGCGAGTCCGCGGACGAGCTCTTCGGCGGCTACCGCTGGTTCCACGACCCGCAGAGCATCGCCACCGAGGACTTCCCCTGGGCCGCCGGCCTCACCAACATCGCCGGCGCCGGATCCGGCCCGCGCGAGGAACTGCTCGACGCCGAACTGCTCCGCAAGCTCGACCTGGAGGACTACCGCAGGGCCCGCTACCACGAGGCGCTCACCGAGGTCCCGCACCTGGCGGCGGCCGACCCGCTGGAGCGGCGGATGCGCGAGATCTCGTACCTCAACCTGACCCGCTTCGTCCGCATCCTGCTCGACCGCAAGGACCGAATGAGCATGGCCAACGGGCTGGAGGTGCGGGTGCCGTTCTGCGACCACCGGCTGGTCCAGTACGTCTTCAACGTGCCGTGGGCGATGAAGAGCTTCGACGGGCGGGAGAAGAGCCTGCTGCGCGCCGCCGTCCGGGACGTGCTGCCCGCGACGATCGCCGAGCGGCCGAAGAGCCCCTACCCGGTGACCACCGACCCGCACTACCCGGCGCGGCTGCGCTCCGAGCTCGCCCGGCTCACCGCCGCGCGGACGTCCCCGGCGCTCGGCCTGCTCGACCGGCGGCGCCTCGCCGACGCACTCGCCCCGGAGACCGACCCGCGGTCCGTCCGGCTGGGCGTGGACCTCGCGCTCGACCTGGACGCCTGGCTGACGGAGTACCAGGTCACGCTGGAGCTGTGACGCCAGGGCCTCGGCTCCGGAGCCTTGACGCCGGAGCTCTGAACCACGCTCACCCGGACGGCGCAACAGACCAGTATCGCCGTCCGGGAACCATCCCGGCGCGCCCGGACGTCGCACCGTGCGGTAGCGTCGCCGACACCTCCCGAATGGCGGGCGAAATCGCGGATTCCCGCCCCCGTCCCGTCAGGATGGGAGCGAACCGTTCACCTCGATCCGCCGGGGGATCCCGTCATGCAGCCGCGAGTCTTCGCGATTCTCACCGCCCTGCTCCTGGGCGTCCTGGGCCTCGGGTCGGTGGCCGTCACCGACTGGTCGCCCGCGGCGGCCACCGCGACCCCGGCCGCCTCGGCACCCGGGGCCCCCGCCGCCGGCGCGCAGCCGGCCTCGGTGGGCGCCGCGAGCGCCACCCCGACCGGCGACCCGGCGGTGTGGACCCGTTCGACCCTGCGCAACAAACTGATGGCCGAGATGGACGCCACCGACCCCGGTGTCGCCCTCGCCGACCTCGACAAGATCACCAAGGAGAAGCCGTACACCGTGCGCTTCTGCCACCCGATCGCGCACGAGCTCGGCCACGCGGCGGTCAAGCGCTTCAACGCGGACTTCCAGAAGGTGATCTCCTTCCCGCACGAGACCTGCGCGGCCGGCTACCTGCACGGCGCCGTCGAGGAGATGCTCAACGCCTCCAGCCAGCCCGAGGTGGACCTGCTCAAGCTCTGCCAGCCCAAGAACACCGGCCCCTGCATCCACGGCGTCGGCCACGGCACGATGTTCGTCGCCAAGCAGGACGTCGCCAAGGCGCGGGACCTGTGCAACAAGTTCACCACCGACCAGAACCGGATCCGCTGCTCCGAGGGCCTGTTCATGCAGCTCTTCGGCCCGGACGAGGAGGACGAGCAGGCCAAGGCCAACCTGCCCGCCGACAAGCTCGCCCAGGACCCGCTCTACCCCTGCAAGGACCAGCCGTCGCTGTTCCAGTCCGCCTGCTTCTTCTACGCCCCGACGTTCTACCTGTCCTCGCACGACTACCCGAACCACCCCGAGGTCTACGCCGACGCCCTCAAGTGGTGCCTCAACGGCAAGGCGAGCGGCGGGGCGGTGGACTGCAGCCGCGGCGTCGGCTCGCGGACCATGAAGTACAACCTCGACCGCGAGGACTGGGCCGCCCAGCAGTGCGCCACCGCCGCCGACGGCTGGCAGCGCAAGGCCTGCGCCGAGGGGCTGGTCAGCTACTACACGGTCAACTACACCGACGGCGGCGCGGCCGGGCGGCTCTGCGCCAAGATCACCAACAAGGAGATGCAGGGCTACTGCCGCTCGGCGAGCGGCCTGTCCGCCTCACTGGACTGACGCCTCCGGTCTCACCATGAGGGCCCGCGCCGCTCGGCGCGGGCCCTTTGCGTAGGATCACCCGACCATCGCCTGATCAGGGTGCGCCGAGGACGCCGCGCCGCCCTCCCCGGCCCCTGGAGGACGCCCACCATGACCGCCGACGACTTCCGCGCCGCCGCCCACGCCACCGCCGAGCTGGTCTCCGACTACCTCGCCGAACTGCCCGACCGCCCGGTCTGGCAGCCCATGGACGAGACCGCCCGCCGCGCCCTGCTGGACGCCCCGCTCCCCGCCGACGGCCGCCCGCTCGCCGAGCTGGTCGACGCCATCGGGCGCGAGGTCCTCCCGTACCCGATGGGCAACGGCAGTCCGCGCTTCTTCGGCTGGGTCAACTCCGCGCCCGCCCCGGCCGGGGTGCTCGCCACCCTCGCCGCCTCCGCGATGAACCCCAGCTCGGCCGGCGGCGACCACGCCGACGTCCACCTGGAGCGGGCCGTCGTGCGCTGGATCGCCGAGCTCGTCGGCTTCCCGCACCCGGCCGGCGGCGGGCTGCTCACCTCCGGCACCTCGATGGCGACCATCGTCTGCCTCGCCGCCGCCCGCAACCGCGCCGCCCGGCAGGCGGGCCGGGACGTCCGCGAGGACGGTCTGGCGGGCCTGCCCCCGCTGGTCGGTTACGTCACCGGCGAGACCCACTCCTGCGTCCGCAAGGCCGCCGAGCTCCTCGGCCTCGGCAGCAGGCACCTGCGCACCGTCGCCACCGGCCCCGACGGCCGCCTGGACACCGCCGAGCTGCGGGCAGCCGTCGAGCGCGACCGCGCGGCCGGCCTGCTGCCCTTCCTGGTGGTCGCCTCCGCCGGCACCGTCGGCACCGGCGCGGTCGACGCGTTCGGCCCGATCGCCGACCTGTGCGAGGAGCAGGGCCTCTGGCTGCACGTGGACGGCGCGTACGGTGCCTTCGGCCGGCTCGACCCCGCCATCGCCCACCGCTACGCGGGCCTGGAGCGCGCCGACTCGCTCGCCCTCGACCCGCACAAGTGGCTCGGCGTCCCGGTCGACTGCGGCTGCGCCCTGGTCCGCGACACCGAGGAGCTGCGCGGCACCTTCAGCCTCGTCCCGTCCTACCTGCGCGACGAGGCCGCCGGCGCGCTCGGCTGGTTCTCCGAGTACGGCACCGAGCAGACCCGCCCGTTCCGGGCCCTCAAGGTCTGGGCCACCATCGCCCACCGGGGCCGCACCGGCCTCGCCCGGGACATCGCCCGGTGCACCGCGCTGGCCCGTCACCTCGGCGAACTCGTCGAGGCCGACGGCGAGTTGGAGCTTCTCGCCGAGGTGCAGACCTCCATCGTCGCGTTCCGCCACCGCGCCCCGGGCCTGGACCCGGCCGCCCGCGACGCCCTCAACCGCGAGCTGCCCGTCGCCGTCCAGCGGCACGGCCGGGTCTTCGTCACCGGCGCCCGGCTCGGCGGGGACGAGATGCTCCGCGCCTGCCTCCTCAACGCCACGACGACGGAGGACGACCTGCGCCTCCTCCTCGCCGAGGTCAAGGCCGCCGCCCGCGATCTGCTCCCCTGACCGCCCGCCCCTGGCAGCCCGCCGCCGACAACCCGCCGCGACACCCTCCACACCAGCCCCGGTTACAGCCCCCGTAACAGCCCTGCGCGGACCGTAACCATCTGGTCACGATCGCTAAGCGGCCGGGAAACACCGGTCGGGCATGGTGGTCGCATGGAGCACTCGAAGCCTGCCGTGCGCCGCGCCCACCGCTGGCGCCGCGACACGGTCGAACTCGCCGCCGTCTTCCTCTCCGTCACCGCCACGGACCTCATCGCCAAGCTCGTCGTCGACGGCCCCGACGGCCCGGTGGTCGTCGCCACCTCCGCCTTCGCCCTGCTCGCCACCGCGCTGTTCCACGCCTGGTGGTCCCCCCACTCGCCGCCCCCGACCACGCTCTGGCGGGTCCGCACCAGGGCGCTCGCCCACACCCCCATGACCCTCGCCGACCACCGGATCACCCTGCTCTCCCTCCACCCCGAGGAGCTCTTCCTCCGCACCCCCCACTCCGTCACCCCGGCCGACCTCGCCGCTCTCCTCACCACCACCGGCCACACCGTCGAAGACGCCCCGACCCGAATCGCCTGATCCCCACCGACGCATCCCCACCGACCTACCCCCGCAGCCGACTTGACCGACCGTCAGGCAGGACCTGGATCGTTGGGGTGCGGTTCGAGCGGGGTCACCACGGCGGTCATCCACGGCCACAGCGGAAGGCTGCCGAGCACCCTCTCCCGCAGCTCCGCCTCGTCGGCCGCCCGCCAGACACCGATGCTGCGCCGTTCGCCGACCGGGCGCCACAGCCGCGCCAGGTGACCGGTGGCGGCCAGTTCCCGGGCCCGGACGGCCTCGGCGGCGCGCCTGCGCTCGACCTCTTCCGCAGCGGTGCCCTCGGGAATGGCGGTGGTGATCTCGACCAGGAACTCGATCATGGCCTGCTCCCTCCTCGCCCCCTCGCCTCTCGCCTCTCGCCCCCATCGTCGGCCCGGCACCCGCCCGCCGCCACGACCGGCCCGCGCCCCGTGGGCCGGTCGGGCGAATTCCGGGGCGACCCCCCGCCGCCGTCCGCCGACCGGGAGCGCGCCGCCCCCCAGCGGCGGGATCCTCCCCGTGGACGGCCGCACGAGCGCCGGCCGCCGAGCCCGATGCCCCGGGCCCCCGATGCCCAGAGCCGGATGCCCAGAGCCGGATGCCCAGAGCCCCACCCCCGGGAATACCGCCATGGCCCGCTGCGGCTCCGCCCGGGTGCTCAGGGGGAGTCAGCAGGCGGGATCAGTCCTTCACCTCGACCTCGACCGCAGCGCGGATCTCCAGCGTGCGCGCCGCCAGGTCATCGAGTGCGGTCCGGCCGGTCCGGTCGACCACGATGCCGACCGTGGTGCCGTCCGCCCAGGCGCAGGTCGTCTCGGAGGCCGTCGGGTAGACGAGTACCGCGCAGTCGATCAAGCCGCCCAGGGGGCCGGACGGGTAGTTCACCCGGGACGACGGTGTCTCGCCGAACCGGGTCCCGCCGGTCTGGTCGCGCATCGCCAGCCTGTCGAAGTACTTGTCCAACTCCCGCAGGGGGTCCGCGTAACTCCCGGTGAGCCCGACCACGGTCAGTGTCGTGCGGGTCGTGCCGGCGGTGCCGTAGCCGGCCACTGTCAGCTCCCGGTACGGCTGCAGGGCCGTCATCCGGCTCTCGTAGTCGGCGTGCAGCGCCCGGAGGTCCCCGTCCTCGGGCATCCGCACCTGGTAGCCGAGTTCGTCCCCCAGCACGATCCGGTGCCGCGGCGGGGCACCGGCCCCGGTCACGGCCGCCACGGTCAGCGCGGTCGCCAGGCCGACGACGACCACCCCCGCCGCCACGGGCTTCAGGTACACCCTGCGGTACCAGGGCAGCGGCGCCACCGGCTCCAGGGTGTTCGCCCAGATCGCCTGGAGGCCGGTGGGGCGATCGGGGGGCTGTTCGGTATCCGGGTCAGTCATCTCGGCTCACTCGCACAAAGGGAAGGCAAAAAGATCACCGGATGATATGGCAGCACACGAACACCTCACACCCCCTTTGCCGGCGGCGGCCCGAGGACCGCCGCCGGCACCGGACGCTCCGGGGGGGGGCTCAGCCCCGGTCGGCGGGCTGCACGACGCACACGGCGTTGCCGAGCATGGCGCCGAAGCCGCCGAGCAGCGTGCTGGTGACCGACTTGCAGGCGGCGACCTCCTGCGGGGTCTTGGGGCCGTTGTTGGTGTTGTCGGCGGCGGCCGCCGACTGGGCGAGGGCGAGCGGCGCGGCGAGCAGCAGGGCACAACAGGCCGTGGCCAGCGCGGATTTCTTGACGGACATGGGAAAGCCCCTTCGGTTCAGGACGGGTTCGGCCGAAAGCCGAGCCATCCCTATCCGAAGGGGCTCCCCCGCTCACGGATCCTGGGCCATCCGTGAGCGTGTCCGCCTCAGCGGCCCGGGCCGGTCGTCTCGGCGCCCATCCGCTCCAGCGCCCGTATCGCGGCGGCGAGTTCGACGACCCCGTGCTCCTTCAGCACCCCGTAGTGGTCCACGGTCAGGTCGACCACGGCGGGCGGGGCCGCGGAGTAGCCGCTGCTGCCCTCGATGAAGGAGTAGTCGTCGCCCGCGGCCTTGAAGATGGTCACCGGCGCCGCCAGCCGCCGCTCGGCGAGTTCGCGGAAGCTGTACTCGAACTCGTAGGTCTCGCCGACGATTCCGGTGATCCGGCGGATCAGCTCCTCGTCCAGGTCGGGCAGCATCCGGTGCACGGAGGCGACGAAGGTGGCCTCGTCGGACGTCTCGGCCAGGCAGCGCTCCAGCTCGGGGCCGCGGATCCGGCCGGTGAACACCCCGAACAGGATGGTCACGTACCCGGGGTTGGCGTACGAGGCCTCCCGGCCCCACTGGCGGCCGTCGGCCCGGCGCACCTCGGGGTTGCCGGGGCAGATCAGCAGCAGCCGCTCCACCCACCGGCCGGCCTGCTCCAGCTGCCAGGCCGCCTCGAAGGCGACGCGGGCGCCGAAGGAGAAGCCCCACAGCGTGTACGGGCCCTCGGGCTGCACCCGGAGCAGTTCGGCGACGTCGGCGGCGGCCGTCTCCCGGATGGTCGGGTACGGCGTCTCGCCCTCGTTGATGCCGTGCGCCTGGATGCCGTAGAACGCGCGCCCCCGGCTCGCCTCCCGGCCGAGCAGCCGCAGGTTCATCGGGTAGCCGCCCAGCCCGGGCCAGCAGAACACCGGCCGGCCCTGGTCCCCCGGGCTCAGCGGTATCAGCCGCGAGGAGGCGTCGGCACCGCCGCCCTGCGCCCGCTCGATGCGGGCGGCCAGGTCGCCCAGTCGCGGGCACTCGAACAGCACCTGCAGCGGCAGCGACACGTCGAACTCGCGGTTGATCCGGTGGACCAGCGCGACGGCGATCAGCGAGTTGCCGCCGACGGCGAAGAACTCGTCCGCGACCGACACGTCCTCGTACTTCAGCGCCTGCCCCCAGGCCTCGGCCAGCCACCGCTCGTGCTCGGTGCTCGGCGCGACGTACGCGCTGCGGACGTCGGCCGTGCGGACGGCCTCGGAGGCGGCGAGGGCCTTGAGGTCGACCTTGCCGTTCGCGGTGAGCGGCAGGGCGTCCACGACCAGCACCCGGTTGGGGAGCATGTAGTCGGGCAGCAGGTTGCCCAGTTCGTCCTTGATGATCTCGGCCGGGCCCTTCATGTGGACGGTGTCCTCGTGCATGCCCTCGCTGCGGATCTGCTCCTCGCTCACCCTGCCGCCGAGGAAGAAGTACGACGGGCCGGTGGCGATGCCGCGGTCGGCGAGGATCTCGTCGATGCGGCGCGAAGCGGGCAGCGGGTGGCCGGACTTGGAGCTGTAGCCGGAGGACATGAAGCCCAGGCCCAGGCCGTTGCGCTGCAGGTGGTGCAGCTCGGTGCCGAGCGCGATGTACGCCAGCCACTCCTCGGGCGCGCGGCTGACGGCGGTGATGCCGAACGCGGCCCGGGCGTGGACGGACTGGTTGATCGCGATCACGTGCCGGGGCTCCACCACCTTCTCCGAGACGTGCGTCAGCTCGCCGTCGGCGTACCGGTAGAGGCCGCCCGGCAGGCCGTCCACCCGGCCCTCGTGGGCCTGGACGTACAGCTCGGTGGTCCCGGCCCGGGCCGCGCCGGCGTTGCGGACGACGGCGAAGGCGCCCAGGTAGTGGTCCTCCTCGGCGACGTCCAGCCGGTCCTTGACCGCCGGGTCGGGGCCGAGCGGGCGCACGTCCAGCCCGTACTCGGGCAGCACCTCCTCGAAGACGCCCAGCATGTGGCCGGTCTCGAACTCCAGCACCTCGCGGATGTTGTTCCTGTACACCGGCTCGATGGCGCCGTGCTTGCCGGAGAAGTGCAGCGTCAGGTACGCCTCCTCGCAGGGCTCGGCGGGCCCGATCCGGATCAGGCTGTGCTCGACCGGGTGGTAGTAGTACAGCCCGGCCGCGAGCCCGTCCAGGCCGCCGGTCTCCAGGTACAGCTGGGTCGCGTACAGCGCGCCGGGTGAGGCGTAGGCGTACTTGGGCAGCAGCCGCTCCTCGCTGTGGAACTGGCCGAACCACCGCAGGACGCGGCCGAGTTCGGGGAAGCTCAGCAGCGCCAGCTCGCGGCCGAAGGGGCCGGCGGGCCGGGGGGCGAGCAGCGCGGTGAGGTCGTCGCGGGTGACCGGGCCGCCGTCGTAGAAGCGGTAGGTCTTGCGGGCGAAGGTCTCCCGGCGCTGGGCCTCGGTCTCGTGCCGGCCCGGCAGCTCGACCCGCTCGCGGCCGGCCGGCTGCGCCAGGTCGCGGACGCCCGGGTCCGACAGCTGGGCCTTGACCTGCAGCTTGCTGGCCTTGGACTGGTGGTGGCCGCCGTGGTTGCCCTGGTCCATCAGGGCGGCCTCGCGCGGGTTGAGCTCGACGCAGGCGACCAGGTTCGGGTGGCCGGTGCGCTCGTCCCCGGTGACGATCGCGGCGGAGCGGCGCACCCAGGTGTGCTCCTCGATCGCGCGGGCGATCTCGTCCAGCTCGACCCGGTAGCCGCGCAGCTTGACCTGGTTGTCGGCCCGGCCGGCGAACTGGATGGTGCCGTCGGCGTTCCACTGCGCGAGGTCGCCGGTGCGGTACAGCCGCTCGGCGGGCGCGAACGGGGACGGGACGAACCGCTCCTCGGTCAGCTCCGGCCGGTGCAGGTAGCCGCGGGCCAGCTGCACACCGCCGATGTACAGCTCGCCGACGCCGCCGGCGCCGACCGGCACCCGGTCCTCGTCCAGGATGTAGCACTGGGTGTTGTCGACGGGCCGGCCGATCGGCACCGAGCCGGCGCCGCCGCCCAGCTCGGCCGGGTCGACCACGTGCGCGGTGGCGTTGATGGTGCACTCGGTCGGGCCGTACAGGTTGACCAGCGAGGCCGCGGGCAGGGCCTCGCCCAGGGTGCGGGCGAGCCGCCGGGACAGCGCCTCGCCGCCGGAGAAGACCCGGGTCAGGCTGGTGCAGTCGGTGAAGCCCTCGGTGTCCAGCAGCGCCCGGAGCAGGGTCGGCACGCACTGCAGGGCGGTCACCCCGTGCCGCCGTACGGCCGCGACCAGCGCCTCCGGGTCGCGGTAGAGGCCGGGCGTGCCGGCCACCACGCGGGCGCCGACGGCCGGGGCGAGGATCTCCCACTGGGCGGCGTCGAAGCTCATCGGGGTCTTCTGCAGCACGGTGACCTCGGGGTCGAGGTGCCCGGCGTCGAACATCCAGCGCAACTGGGAGACCACCGCGCGGTGCTCGATCATCACGCCCTTGGGGCGGCCGGTGCTGCCGGAGGTGTAGATCACGTAGGCCAGCGACTCCGGCTCGGCGCCGTCCTCGGCACCGTCCGCGGCCACCGGGTGCGCCGTCCGCGGCGCGTCCTCGAAGGTGACGATCGCGGTCCCGGCCGGGGCCAGCGCGGCCAGCCGCTCGCGCAGGTGCTCCTGGGTGAGCACGATCCGGGTACCGCTGTCCTCGATCATGTAGCGGAGCCGGTCCTCGGGGTACTCGGGCGACAGCGGCAGGTAGCCGGCCCCGGCGTACAGGACGCCCCAGGCCCCGGCGACCAGCTCCACGGACGGCTCGACGTACAGGCCGACGCAGGTGTCCGCGCCGGCGCCCAGCCCGCGCAGGTGCGCGGCCAGCCGGCGGGCGGTCTCGGACAGCTCCAGGAAGGTGAGGCCCGCGCCCTCGCCGATGACGGCCGCGGAGACCGGCCGGGCGCGCACCTGCCGGTCGAGCAGGCCGGTGAGTGCGGTGCCGACCGGGGCGCGGCGGGCGTGCGGGACGACGGGGGCGGCGGCGGAGACGGACGGGTCGATGCGCATGGGAAGTGCCTTCGGTGCGTTGACGGGTGGGGCCCCGGCGGCCTGCTCACCAGGAGCGCCGGGTACGGGATCCACCGTCGGCCGCCCGCTGTCCCACCCGCATGAGGCACCGGTCTGGACCTCTTCCGGTCGCGTCCCGGAATCCGGGGCGCTCCGCCCCGGCCCGTCCCCGGCCCGGCCCCGGCCCGTCCCGGGCGTGTCCCGGGCATTCGGCCGTTCACGATCACGTAACCGAGCGGAAGCGCAGCGTCGGTAGCGTCGGTGCCATGACGGCATCACGCACTCGCCCCGAACGGCTCTGGCACCGACCCTTCCGCAGGTCGGACCGCAGGTGCGCGGCGCCCGACGGCCAGGCCACCCGGCTGCCCGCGCTCACCGGCGGCCCGTACCGGAGCGCCCGGCCGCACCCGCCGTCCCTGCGCCCGGCCGGCCCGGCGCCGCAGGCCCCGTCCCGGCTGTCCCTGCCGGACGGGACCGAGGTGCTGCTGCGTCCGGCCGGCCCGGCCGACAAGGCGGCGGCCCTGGCGATGCACGGCCGCTGCTCCCCCGCCGCCCTGCGGCTGCGCTACCACGGCCCGGTCCGCGACGCCGACCGCCACCTCGACCACCTGCTGGACCCCCGGCACGGCCGCAGCCTGGCCGTGGTCGCCCCGGACGGGCGGATCCTCGCGCTCGGCCACCTGATGTGGGACGACGGCGAGGCCGAGCTGGCCGTACTGGTCGAGGACGCCTGGCAGCGGCGCGGCCTGGGGGTGGCCCTGCTGCGGCGGCTGTCGGCGACGGCCCGGGCAGCCGGCATCGGGACGGTGTACGCGCTGACGCACGCCGCCAACACCGGTCTGATCACCGCGATGCGCCGGCTGGCCGCGCCACTGGACTTCAGCACCGAGGGCGGCACCCTGGTGATCACCGCCTCCCTGGGCATCGAGGAGCCGGCCGCCCACGCCCACCGTCCGGGCCGCTGATCATTTCTTCACCAGATCCTTACGGGGCGCCTCGGGAGCCCGGCGGAGGCGGTGGGCGTCCTGAAGCGGTAGGCGGGCCCCCCTTGGGCTCCGTCCGTACACGGCTCGCCTTGACGGAACGTCAGAAGCCCTCGCCATCGCGTCACAGCAGGCGGCACGGGGTCCGGTTCGTCCGGTCGGGCGACGGAGTCGGTAGGCTGACCCCCGTCCCCGCCGCCCGACGGCCCGTTGTCCGGACCCGGGTGGTGCCGCAGCAAGGAGGAACCACTGAGCATGGCAGGCACCGAATCGGAGCCCACAGGCGCACGCGACGCCTCGCTGCCGGCCCGCGCCAAGATCGCGGTCACGGCCGGCCGGGTCGCCGCCGCCGTGTCGCGCAAGGCCGGACGCGGGAGCGGCTCGGTGATCGGCGGCAAGGTCGCCCTCAAGCTCGACCCCGACCTGCTGGCCACCCTCGCCGACCACCTCGACGTCGTCCTGGTCAGCGCGACCAACGGCAAGACCACCACCACCCGCCTGATCGCCGAGGCGCTGCGCGCCGCCGGCCCGGTGGTGTCCAACGCCCTGGGCGCCAACATGCCGGCCGGCATCACGTCCGCCCTGGCGGGCGGCACGGACGCCCGCTTCGGCGTGATCGAGGTCGACGAGAAGTACCTGGCGATGGTCGCCCGCGACACCCGCCCCAAGGCGATCGCCCTGCTCAACCTCTCCCGCGACCAGCTCGACCGCGCCGCCGAGACCCGGATGATGGCCGAGAAGTGGCGCGAGGGTCTGCAGAACACCGAGGCCGTGGTCATCGCCAACGCCGACGACCCGCTGGTGACCTGGGCCGCCTCCTCCTGCAAGAAGGTGGTCTGGGTGGCCGCCGGGCAGGCCTGGAAGGAGGACGCCTGGTCCTGCCCCGCCTGCGGCGGTGTGATGCAGCGCCCCGGCGACGACTGGTTCTGCCAGGACTGCGGCTTCCGTCGCCCCAACCCGCACTGGGCCCTCCAGGGCACCCACGTGATCGACCCGCAGCGCGGCGCCTGGCCGATCCAGCTGCAGCTGCCCGGCCGGGCCAACCTGGCCAACGCCACCAGCTCGGCCGCCGTCGCCGCCGTGTTCGGCGTCTCCCCGCAGGTCGCCCTGGAGCGGATGCGCTCGGTGGCCGCCGTGGCCGGCCGCTACGACGTGGTCCAGTACCAGGGCCGGGACATCCGGCTGCTGCTGGCCAAGAACCCGGCCGGCTGGCTGGAGACCTTCTCGCTGATCGACGGCCCGCCCGCCCCGGTGATCCTCTCCGTCAACGCCCTCGACGCCGACGGCACCGACACCTCCTGGCTGTGGGACGTCGACTACGAGCGCCTCGCCGGGCACCCGGTCTTCGTGATGGGCCAGCGCAAGCTGGACCTGGCCGTCCGCCTGGAGGTCGCCGGGCTCCAGTTCCACGTGGTGGACACGCTGGAGCAGGCCGTCCGGATGGCCCCGCCCGGCCGGATCGAGGCCATCGCCAACTACACCGCCTTCCAGCAGCTGCGGAAGGTCGTGGCCGGCTGATGCCGCGCCCGCACTCCCACCTTTACGTGACGGAAGGCCTTCGAGGATGAGTGAGAGCAGCCTGCGCGTGGTCTGGGTCTACCCGGACCTGCTCAGCACCTACGGCGACCGCGGCAACGCCCTGGTCGTGGAGCGCCGGGCCCGCCAGCGCCGTCTCAACGTGACCCGGATCGACGTCCGCTCCGACCAGGCGATCCCCACCAGCGGCGACATCTACCTGATCGGCGGCGGCGAGGACCGCCCGCAGCGGCTGGCCGCCGAGCGGCTGCGCGCCGACAGCGGCCTGGTGCGGGCCGCCGAGAACGGCGCGATCATCTTCGGCGTCTGCGCCGGCTTCCAGATCATGGGCCACGAGTTCGTCAACGACCTCGGCGAGCGCGAGCCCGGCCTGGGCCTGCTGGACGTCTGGACCACCCGCGGCGAGGGTGCCCGCTGCGTCGGCGACGTGCTGGCCGACATCGACCCGCAGCTCGGCCTGCCCCAGCTGACCGGCTTCGAGAACCACCAGGGCGTCACCCACCTCGGCCAGGGCGTCAAGCCGTTCGCGACCGTGCAGGTCGGCAACGGCAACGGCACCGGCGACGGAACCGAGGGCGCCTGGCGGGACACCGTCTTCGGCACCTACATGCACGGCCCGGTGCTGGCCCGCAACCCCGCCGTGGCCGACCTGCTGATCAGGCTGGCGCTGGACGTCAACGCCCTGCCGCCGGCCGACACCACCTGGTACGACGCGCTGCGCGCCGAGCGCATCGACGCCACGACGCGCCCCCAGTAGTACATCCGTACGCCCCGGCCGGGTGCCCGCGATGCGGTCACCCGGCCCGCGGGCGGCCCCGGACGTACGACAATGGGGCTGCCTACTGCACACCCTCCTCGGCAGCAGGCTGCACTTCCGCGCGGGGGCGCCGACGGCGCCGCTCCCGCGTCGGCTCCTGCCCGGCCGGACCAGGGGCCGTATGCTCGACACCACGGTCGGTTTCGGACGTTCTGTCCGGATCGACCGGCCCTTCACCCCACGGCCGACTCCCCGCCATTCCGGCGCGGGAGCGCCCCGTCACGGGTGACGGCCCGTCGTCCCAGCCTGTAGTCCGGCCGTTCCTCGGTTCTGCTCGGGAGTTGCAAAGCTAATGCGTATCGGAGTGCTGACCAGCGGCGGTGACTGCCCCGGCCTGAACGCGGTGATCCGTTCCGTGGTGCACCGGGGGGTGGTCGACCACGGCGACGAGATCATCGGGTTCGAGGACGGGTGGCGCGGGTTCCTGGAGGGCCACCACCGCCCCCTGACCCTGGACTCGGTGAGCGGCATCCTGGCCCAGGGCGGCACCATCCTCGGTTCCTCCCGCGTCCAGCCCAGCCACCTGCGGGACGGCGTCGAGCGGGCCAAGAAGTACTGCTCCGACCTCGGCCTGGACGCGGTCATCCCGATCGGCGGCGAGGGCACCCTGAAGGCCGCCAAGCTGATGAGCGACGCGGGCCTGCCGATCGTCGGCGTGCCGAAGACCATCGACAACGACATCGCCGCCACCGACGTGACCTTCGGCTTCGACACCGCCGTCTCGGTCGCCACCGAGGCGCTGGACCGGCTGAAGACCACCGCCGAGTCCCACCAGCGGGTCATGGTCGTCGAGGTCATGGGCCGGCACACCGGCTGGATCGCGCTGAACGCGGGCATGGCGGCCGGCGCGCACGCCATCGTCGTCCCGGAGCGCCCGTTCCACATCGACAAGCTCACCGCCGTCGTCCGCGAGCGCTTCGACCGGCAGAAGAAGTTCGCCATCGTGGTCTGCGCCGAGGGCGCCAAGCCCGAACCCGGCACCATGCACTGGGAGGAGGGCACCAAGGACATCTACGGCCACGAGCGGTTCACCGGCATCGCCACCCAGCTCTCCCGCGAACTGGAGCACCGCCTCGGCAAGGAGGCCCGCCCGGTCATCCTCGGCCACACCCAGCGCGGCGGCACCCCCACCGCCTACGACCGGGTGCTCGCCACCCGCTTCGGCTGGCACGCCGTCGAGGCCGTCCACAAGGGCGCGTTCGGGCACATCACCGCACTGCAGGGCACCAACATCAACCTGGTGCCGCTGGCGGAGGCCGTCGCCGAGCTGAAGACCGTCCCGCAGGAGCGCTACCTGGAGGCCGAGACGGTCCTCTGACCTCCCGCCGCCCCGCCGAAGGCCCCTGGACCCCGCCGTACGGCTTGGGTTCTAACGGTCCTCGCAACACCCGCGATCTATGGGAGTTGCGAGGACCGTGGCCGTTGGACGCGATGATCTTTCGGACTTGAGGGAGCGTTTC
>NZ_JNWQ01000075.1 GCF_000716875.1 Streptomyces novaecaesareae
CGCGCCCCCTGCGCACCACCCCGCGCCACCCGGCACCACCCCGGCCGCCCCCACCCGGGCCCGAGGCGCGGACCGACGCGCGGGCCCACGACACGCAGCAGCCGGTGCCGCTCCTGCGAGCGGCACCGGCTCCCTGCGTCCTGCGTCCTGCGTCCTGTGCCCTGTGCCTGCGCCCTTCCCGGTCAGCTCGCGCTGGGGGCGGGGGCGGCCGGGGTGGTGGCTCCGGCCGCCGGGGTGGTGGCGGGAGCGCCGGGCGCGGGAGTGGTGGCGGGAGCGCCTGCGCTGTCGGTCGCGCCGGGGGTCGGGGGCGGGGTCGCACCGGCAGGCGCCGGGCTGCCGGTCGCCCCGCCGGTCGCCCCGCCGGTCGCACCGGCACTCGCACCGGCACTCGCCCCGCCCGCCGGGGCGGAGGTCGGAGACGGCTTGCAGCCCTCCTGCTTGGCCATCGCGGCACCGAGTTCGCCGCGCTGCAGCTTGCCCTGCGCCTGGGTGGAGAGCGAGGCCAGCTGCTGCACCTGGTCGGCGACGCTGCGCAGCCCGTCGGCGAACTTCGCCTGGTCGTTGTTGGGCAGCCCGTCCAGCTTCTTCTGGACCTCCAGGTACCCGTCGGCCGCCTTCTTCAGCTCGTCGACGGTGTCCTTCTGCAGGGTCGCGCCGTCCTGGACCTTGGGGGCGCCGGCCGAGTCGATGGCGGCCGCGATGTCCTGGTTGGTCTTGGCCAGCCGTCCGATGTCCGTGGAGAGCCGCTTCTGCAGGTCGGCCGGGGCCTCGCCGGTCTTCACCTGGCCGGTGTCGGCGAGCGCGGCCTGCGCCTGGGCGATCGGGTCCTTGGCCGCGCCGCAGACGTTCGACGCCCAGGACTCCAGCTGCTTGCTGTTGTCGTCGCCGCCGCAGCCGACAGCGCCGAACGCGAGCAGCACGCCGAGGGCGGGTACGGCCAACAGTCGCTTGTTCACCGGGAGAAGCCTTTCGGTTTCGGTCGTCTTCGGTCGTCGAACCTACACGGCCGGTGTCCGCACTCCGGTTCCCGGTTCCCGCCCGGGATCTCCGCCCCGCTCCACGCCCCGGCCGCGGCTCAGGCCCGCTCGACCCGGATCGGGTCGCCCGGCCTGACGGTGCGCAGCACCTCGGCGTCCCCGTCCAGCGCGCCGAGGACGTTGCAGGGGCTCGCCAGCCGGCACTCACCGCCGCGCGAGATCGGCGTCGGCCCGTACGGCAGCGCGAGGCTGTCACCGTCGGTCCAGAAGGCGACCGTGCCCGGCTCCACGACCTGGCGGGCACCGTCCTCGCGCGGCACGCTCACGGGCGTGCCGAAGTAGACCTCCTCGCCCCAGGTGCTCGCCGAGGAGCTGATCGGCAGCTCGGCCCAGAGCGCCTCGGTGGTGGGGGTGGCCTCCAGCGTGGCGGTCGCCTGCCCGGCCGGCCACAGAATGCGAATCCGCATGGACTTCCTCTTCCGCGACGAGGTCCGATCAGCGATCGGACCCGGTCGTGCCGGAAGCAGGGAACCGCCGGGGGCAGCCGGGTGTCAACGCGCGCCCAAGGGCTGGACGCCGGGGCGCGCCGAAGCCGAGGCCCCGCTATGGCCGGGCGCTCGGGAAGAGGGTCGGCGAGTGGGAGCGGGCGCTCTCAGACCGCCACGGAGGCGACCGAAACCGGCCAACTCATCCGGATCACGCCACCGCCCGTGCCGTTGGTGACCTCCAGGTCCTCGACCAGGCCGGTGATCACGGCGAGGCCCAGGGTGTCCTCGTCCGGCTCCCCGCCCTCGGCGACGCCGGAGGACGGGACGGCGTCAGGGCCGGCCTCGTCCTCGACCTCGATGAGGAAACGCTTCTCCTGGTCGGTCAGCGCGACCCTCACCGTGCCGCCGATGCCACCGCGCCGGTGCAGGCCGACCGCTCGGGAGCACGCCTCACCGACCGCGAGCCGTACCTCGTCGAGCACCGACTCGTCGACCCCGGCCCGTCTGGCGACGGCCGCGGCGACCAACCGGGCCGTCCGCACGTGCTCGGGAAGCGCGCTGAATCGAAGTTCGACGGTTGCCATCTCTCCCCCTCGGGGTGCTCCGACCGGGGCCGGAGGTACGGCCCCTGCGGGCCGGATAGGACCGGCCCAGAGGCGGCCGGGACGCACCGGGCCGCGCGGGCCCGGGCACCTCGGACGCGATGAACGGGCGGGGCCGGCCACGAGGACCGGCCCGGCCACGTCAGTCGGTCGCGCTGACCGCCTCGTCCACCGAGGTGTGAATCGGGAAGACCTTGGTCAGGCCGGTGATGCGGAAGATCTTCAGGATGCGCTCCTGGTTGCAGACGAGGCGCAGCGAGCCCTCGTGAGCGCGCACCCGCTTCAGACCGCCCACCAGCACACCCAGGCCGGTCGAGTCGAGGAAGTCGACGCCTTCCATGTCGACGACGAGGTGGTACTTGCCGTCGTTGACGAGCTCGACCAGCTGCTCCCGCAGCTTCGGGGCGGTGTACACATCGATCTCGCCGCCAACCTCGACGACCGTGCGATCGCCGACTGAACGGGTCGACAGGGACAGGTCCACGGAACCTCCAGCACCTTGCCTTGCTACGTCATGTGCGATCCTCGGCCGGACGGCCGCCACCGCATGGTCGCGAGCCCGGGCGCGCCAAGCCATCGCGTGGCAAGCCTCAGCGCTGCGACCCACGGCCGTACGGCCGTCACGGCCACATTCAACCACCTGCGACCATGCCCGCACGATGGCTTACGACGATTCTCCGTCACGCCGGTGACACACTGGGTCCTCATGCCGCCCCGACACAGCCCGCCCGAGGCACTGCTCACGACCCTGGCCACCGGCCGGGGGCGGTCCGACCGGCTCACCCATACGGAGCACCTTCCCGCCCGACCTGCGCGTTATGCGCCGTGGCCCGAGTCGATCCGTCCGGAGATCGTGGCCTCTGCGCTCGCCATCGGAGTGGAGCAGCCCTGGGCGCACCAGGCGGAAGCGATGAACCTGGCCAAAAGCGGTCAGACTGTGGTGATCGCCACAGGCACCGCCTCGGGCAAGTCGCTGGGCTATCTGGCCCCGGTTCTCAGCGACCTGCTGGACGGCACCGAGGCCCGCAACGGCCGCGGCGCCACCGCGCTCTACCTGGCGCCGACCAAGGCGCTCGCCGCCGACCAGCGCCGCCGGGCCACCGAACTCGCCCCGCCGAGGGTCCGTGCCGCCCTGTACGACGGCGACACCCCGCCAGAGGAGCGCGAGTGGGTCCGCCAGTACGCCTCCTACGTGCTCACCAACCCGGACATGCTGCACCGGGGCATCCTGCCCGGCCATGCCCGCTGGGCCTCCTTCCTCAAGGCACTGCGCTACGTGGTCGTCGACGAGTGCCACAGCTACCGGGGTGTGTTCGGCTCGCACGTCGCCCAGGTGCTGCGCCGACTGCGCCGCATCTGCGCCCGCTACGGTTCGTCACCCGCCTTCCTGCTGGCCTCCGCCACCACCGCCGACCCGGCCGCCACCGCCCGGCGCCTCACCGGCCTGCCCGCGGTGGCCGTCACCGAGGACGCCTCACCACGCGGGCCGATGGTCTTCGGCCTCTGGGAGCCGCCGCTGACCGAGAACGTCGGCGAGCACGGCGCACCCGTGCGCCGCACCGCCACCGCCGAGGCGGCGCACCTGCTCACCGACCTCGTCGAGCGGGAGACCCGCACCGTCGTCTTCGTCCGCTCCCGGCGGGCGGCCGAACTCGTCGCCCTGCAGACCCAGGACCAGCTCGGCCGACCGCTCGCCGACCGGGTGGCCGCCTACCGCGGCGGCTACCTGGCCGACGAGCGCAGGGCCCTGGAACGCGCCCTGCACACCGGCCGACTGCTCGGTCTCGCCTCCACCTCCGCCCTCGAACTCGGCGTCGACATCTCCGGCCTCGACGCCGTCCTGATGGCCGGCTACCCCGGCACCCGGGCCTCGCTCTGGCAGCAGGCGGGCCGGGCGGGCCGCGAGGCCCAGGGCGCGCTGGCCATCCTGATCGCCCGGGACGACCCGCTGGACACCTACCTGGTGCACCACCCGGAGGCGCTGTTCGCGGCCCCCGTCGAGGCCACCGTGCTCGACCCCGACAACCCGCACGTGCTCGCCCCGCACCTGTGCGCGGCCGCCGCCGAACTCCCGCTCACCGACGCCGACCTGGACCTGTTCGGGCCCTCCACCGCACCGCTGCTGCCCGTCCTGGAACGGCGCGGCCTGCTGCGCCGGCGCGGCGACGGCTGGTACTGGACCCGCCGGGAGCGCGCGGCCGACGCCGTGGACCTGCGCGGCAGCGGTGGCAGCCCGGTGCAGATCGTCGAGGCCGACACCGGCCGGCTGCTCGGCACGGTGGACGCCGCCGCCTCGCACACCGCCGTCCACACCGGGGCCGTCCACCTCCACCAGGGCCGTACCTACCTGGTCCGGGAGCTCGACCTGGAGAACTCGGTCGCCCTGGTGGAACCGGCCGACCCGCCGTACACCACGGCCGCCCGCGACATCACCTCCATCTCCGTCCTCGGCACCGACACCACCGTGGAATGGGGCGAGGGCCGGCTCAACTTCGGTTCGGTGGAGGTGGTCAACCAGGTGGTCGGCTACCTCCGGAAGCGGATCTCCACCGGGGAGATCATGGGCGAGACCAAGCTCGACCTGCCGCCCCGGACGCTGCGCACCCGTGCGGTCTGGTGGACCGTCACCGAGGACCAGCTGCTCGACGCGGACATCCCGCTCGACCAGCTCCCCGGCGCCGCCCACGCCGCCGAGCACGCCTCGATCGGCCTGCTGCCGCTGTTCGCCACCTGCGACCGGTGGGACATCGGCGGTGTCTCCGTCCCGCTGCACCCGGACACCGGGCTGCCGACCGTGTTCGTCTACGACGGCCACCCGGGTGGGGCCGGCTTCGCCGAACGCGGCTTCCAGCGGGCGGTCGAGTGGCTGACGGCCACCCGCGCCGCGATCGCCTCCTGCGAGTGCGAGCGCGGCTGCCCGTCCTGCGTCCAGTCGCCCAAGTGCGGCAACGGGAACGAGCCGCTGGACAAGGCGGCCGCCGTCCGGATCCTCGACGTCCTGCTGGCCGGGGCGCCCGGGGCCCCGGTGGCGGAGACCGGGGCGGGCCCGGACGGTGGAGCCCAGGCCAGTGCAGCGCAGGCCAGTGCAGCACAGGACGGTGCAGCACAGGACGGTGGAGCGCCGGCAGGTGAAGCACAGGACGGTGGGGACCAGGCCGGTTCATGAGGCCGCCGCCGCACCGCTCGGGGCGCCGCCGAGGCCGTCCTCGGCGGCGGTGACCGGGGCCCGGACCGGTCCGGCCCGGGCCCTCGCCCGCGCCGGGCCGACCGACAGACGCGCCGGGAGCCCGCCGACCCTCACCTCGGCCACCACCTCGACGGCGTCCGCCGACCGGTCCACCGCGCAGGACACCAGGTCGGCGCCCTGGGCGTCGGCGATCCCGGCAGCCCGGGCACAGCCGCCGTCCGCGTCCAGCAGCAGCCGGTCCGCCGCGGCCAGCGCCGCGAGGTCGGCCGCCGACTCGGCCCGGTGCCGGGCGGCGACCACCGAGCCGACCGCGATCGTCGCGGCGAACACCGCCGTGCCCAGCATCGCCAGGGCCAGCAGCCAGACCGTCGCCGAGCCGGCGTCCGGCCCCCGACCGCCCGCCGCGGCCACCCGCGCCGCACGGGCCCGGGCCACCCACTCCGCGGCCGTCCTCGGCCCGGTCAGGCCGGCCATGCGCCACCGCCTCCTTCCGCGACTCCCACCAGCGCGTCCTCCCGGGCCGCCACGGCCTCCGCACCGACCCGTACCGTCAGCAGCCCGCCGAGGCTGCCCGGCGCCGCGCAGGGCGCCTCCACAGCGACCAGCACCGTGTCGGCTGCCGGCACCACCCGGACCCGCGCGCCCACCGGGGCCGCCGCGCGGGCGAGTTCGGCGGCGTCCGCCTCCCCGCGGGCGGCGGCTCTGGCACCGATCCGGGCCGCGTCCACGCAGCGGATCTGCGCGGCCGCCGCGAGTACGCCCCAGATCAGCATCGCCGCGAGCAGGACGAGCGCCGGCAGGACCACCGCCGTCTCCGCGGTGACGAAGCCCCCGTCGCCGCGTCGGCCCGGACGCCACGGCCACACCCTGCCGCCGCCGCGCGCCGCCCGATCACATTGCATGGAGCGCCCGTTGGAGCGTGTCGGTCAGCGCTCCCGTGATGGCCTCGCTGGTCACCACCTTGTAGAGCCCGGCCGCGAGGGCGCACGCGCCCAAGGTCCCGACCGCGTACTCGGCCGTGGTCATCCCGGCGTCCGACCGGCCCCGGCGCCGGGCCACTCCGCGCAACCGGCGGGCCGCCCAGCGGCTCCTCCGCCGCCACGCCCCGAGCAGCCGTCGGAGCGGGCGCCCGGCGCCG
Organism: Streptomyces novaecaesareae; assembly: GCF_000716875.1. Lineage (GTDB taxonomy): Bacteria > Actinomycetota > Actinomycetes > Streptomycetales > Streptomycetaceae > Kitasatospora > Kitasatospora novaecaesareae. The sequence continues at coordinate 6,393 of NZ_JNWQ01000075.1, forward strand.
GGCCTGATCGCGATCACTGCGGTCATGGATCTCTCCTGTCTCTCGATCGTCTCGATGTCCGCGTCCTGGGTGTCCGCGTCTCGATGTCCGTGTCTCGGCGTCCGTGTCTCGGCGTCCGTGTCTCGGTGTCCGCGTTCCGGCCCCCGGTCACATCGCCCGTGCGAAGCCGCTGGTGAGGCCGACGACGACCGGCACCACGCCGATCAGCACGAAGGCCGGGAGGAAGCAGAGCCCCAGCGGCGCGGTGGCGAGCACCGCGGCTCTGCGGACCCTGGCGTGGGCCGCGCGGGCGGCCGCCGTCCGCTGCCCCCGGGCCAGCTCGATCAGCGGCCCGGCGGCGGGGGCTCCGCCGACGCTCGTCCGCACCAGGCAGCGCGCCAGCGGTGCGAGCGCCGGATGGTGCTCGCCCAGCCGGTTCCAGCACAGCTCCGGCGGTGCGCCGAGGGCCAGTTCGGCCCCGATCGCCACCAGCCGGGGCCCCATCGGCGCGTCCACGCTGCGCCCGACCGCCGACACGGCCTCGGAGGGCAGCGCCGCCGAACCGAGGCAGGCCGCCAACAGCTCGGCGCTCAACGGGAGTTGTCTGGTGAGCAGCTCCTCCTCACGCGCCGCCCGGCGGTCCTGCGGGGTCCGCGCCCGCACCAGCCACCGGTGGGCCCACGCCGCCACCAACGCCCCGACGACCAGCCCGGCGCCGCCACCGACCAGCAGGGCCGTCGCGAGCCCGGCCCCGGCGGCCAGGGCCGCCGGCCGCCTACGGCCGAGGTCAGGCACCGCCGGCCCGGCCCGCTTCCGCTCCTCTGTTCGCCCACCGGCCCCGGCGAACGCCCGCCGCCGCCTCGCCCGGCCGCGCACCAACGCCGGCACCCGCACCGCGACGGCTGCCAGGACCGGGAGCACGGCCGCCGCCCCAAGGAGTCCCCGCATCACCGCGCCACCGCCCTCGCCCCGAACGCCCTCGCCCGCACCCGCACCCGCGAGAGCCCGCTGCCCGGCTCTCCGCCCCGCAGCGCGGGCACCGCACCGCCCAGCGCCCGACGGCGCTCGGCACGGGCTCCAGGGGCCTCCAGCGCGCCCCGGGCCGCCGACCGTACGATCCGTGCCGTCCAGAGCACCCCCAGCCCTTCCAGGGCCGCTCCCGCCGCGAGGCAGCCCAGCCCGACGGCCGTGTGCAGCAGGACGTCCAGCGGGTGGGCCCCGAGCGCGGCACCGAGGAGCAGCCCGGCGGACGGCAGCGCGGCCAGGACGGCGATCGTCGCCCGCGGCCCGGCCAACTCGCCGGCGATCTCCTCCGCCAGCGCCCGCTCCCCGCGCAGCGCCTCGGCGACCCGGTCCAGCGCGGCGGCGAGCCCCGCCCCGCTGTCGGCGGCGATCCGCCAGCAGGCCGCGATGGCCGCCGCCCCGCTCCCGCCCGGCAGTTCGGCCAGCAGGTGGAACGCGGCCGGCACGTCCCCGCCGTAGCGGCCCGCCGCGAGCCGCGCCACCGGCTCCTCGCCGAGCCTGCGCAGCCCGTCCCGGTCGGCGGCCAGCCTCGCCGTGACCAGGTGCAACGCCTGCTCCGGCGTCGCCCCGCTGCGCAACTCCCCGGCCAGCCCGGCGCAGAGCTCCACCACGGCGGCAGCCCGGCGCTCGGCCTCCACTGCCCGGCGCCGCCGCAGTCGCCACCTGCGCAGCGGCGGGACGGCCAGGGCCGCCGCGAGTGCCGGCACCGGCGAGGCGGTGGCCTGCCCGGCCACCAACCCCACGGGCAGAAGCAGCAGTTCGGGCACCAGGACCTCCGACAGCCGGCCCCGGCCCCACCTCACCGGCTCCGGGCCGGGCCCCCGGAGAGGGGGCCCGACGCCCGCGAGCACCAGCCTGGAGCGCCACCCTCCCGGCAACCGTTCCTGCACCGCGCGCCACCCGGCGACAGCCGCCAGGCACAGCGCCAGCGCCCAGCAGAACGCGAACTGACTCTGCGTCACGCTATCGACCTCCGTTGCCATCCGTCATCGGTCCTTCCTGCGCCAGGCGCCGAGCAGCGCCAGCGCACCCGTGGCACACCCGCCGAGCAGCAGGACGAAGGCGAGCTCCACCGCCCGCACCTCCGGGCCCACCGGCCCGGCCGCCAGCGCGGCCGTCAACACCGTCGCCGTCGTCACCGCCGTCACGGCCGCCACCACAGCCACGGCCGTCACGACGGCCCCGACCCGAGCGCCACGCCACGTGCCGCCAACAGCCCGACCAGCCGCTCCCAGCCCGCCCCGGGCACCAGGCCGCCCGACGGCGGGAAGGCCACCGCGGGCGTGGTCACCGCCAGCCCGTCGCCGTCCCCGGCGAGCGTGTGGATCTCCGCCACCCGGCGCCGCCCCGAGCCCGGATCCCGGACCAGGTGCACCACCACGTCGAGCGCGGCCCGCAGTTGGCTGTGCAGGGCCGGCCGGTCGAGGCCGGCGAGCGAGCCCAGGGCCTCCAGCCGGACCGGCACGTCCGCCGCCGTGTTGGCGTGGACGGTGCCGCAGCCGCCCTCGTGCCCGGTGTTCAACGCGGCCAGCAGGTCCGACACTTCGGCCCCGCGGACCTCCCCGATCACCAGCCGGTCCGGACGCATCCGCAGCGCCTGGCGGACGAGGTCCCGGAGGGTGAACTCGCCCAGGCCCTCCTGGTTGGGTGGACGGCTCTGCAGCCGCACCACGTGCGGATGGGCCGGCCGCAGCTCGGCGGAGTCCTCGGCGACCACGATCCGCTCGTCCGACCCGACCAGGCCGAGCAGCGCCGCGAGCAGCGTGGTCTTGCCCGAGCCCGTCCCACCCGAGACGAGCAGCGACAGCCGCGCTCGCACGATGCCGGCCAGCAGGTCGGCACCCTCCGGCGGCAGCGCCCCGCCCGCCACCAACTCGTCGAGCGTGAACGGCCGGGGCCGCCAGACCCGCAGCGAGATGTGGGTGCAACCCGCCGCGATCGGCGGCAGCACGGCGTGCAGCCGGGTGCCGTCCGGCAGTCGGGCGTCCACCCAGGGGCGGGCGTCGTCCAACCGCCGCCCGGCCGCGGTGGCCAGCCGGTGGGCCAGCCGCCGCACCTCCTCGGCGTCGGCGAACCGGACTCCGGTGGCCCGGTGCAGGCCGCCGCCACGATCGACCCACACCTCCTCCGGACCGTTCACCAGGACGTCCGTGACGTCGGGCGCCGCCAACAGCCGGTCCAGCGGGCCCGCACCCACCAGTTCGGCGCGCAAGGAGCGCACGGTGTCCAGGACTTCGTCCCCGCCGAGCGGCGGGCGGTTGGCCCGCAGCGCCGCCGCGACCGAGCCCGCCGTCGGGGCCGCGCCCGACTCGGCCAGCCGCAACCGCACTGCGTCCACCAGGGCCGCCGACCGCTGTTCGCGGGCCGTCCGGCCGTACGGGCAGGGCCCGTGCCCGGCCTCCGGCGGCCCGCCGGGCGGCGGCACGCTCCTGAGCGGCCGGCGCTCCCGCGCACCGGCGCCCGGGCCGGGCTCGCCGCTCCGAAGGCCTGTTCTGCGCAGACGGACCATCAGTACACACCTCCTCCGACCGCCGGCACCGGCGGCAGCACCTCGTTCAGGAAGGTCGCGCTGAAGCGCGCGAGCGGGCCGCTCTCCCGGAGCCCGGGCGGGACGCCCTTCTCGACGTCCTGGGCCAGGCCCGGCTCCGACTCCAGCTCCCCCACCAGCGGCAGTCGCAGCCCGCGGGCGATCCGATGGGCCGGGAGCCCGCCGGCCCGCACCGGCCGCACCACGGCCCGGACGTCCCCGAGCCTCATCCGGGCCGCCGCCGCGACCCGGTCCGCGGCGGCCACCGCGCGCAGCTCGGCCGGCACCACCAGCAGCGCCAGGTCGGACTGCTCCAGCGCCTGCCCGGCGGCCGCGTCCAGGTGGCGGGGCACGTCGACCACCACCAGCCCGCCACGGCGTCTGGAGGCGGCCAGCACGCTGCGCATGGCCTCCGGCGGCACCGTCAGGGTGTCGCCGCGGTCCCAGGAGAGGCAGGACAGCGCGGAGAGCTTTCCGAGCGCCGGCAGCGCCCGGGCCAGCTCGGTCCCGCTGACCCGCCCGCGCGAGCCGGCCAGGTCGGGCCAGCGCAGCCCCCGGGCCGTCTCGCCGCCGAGCAGGACGTCGAGGCCGCCGCCCAGCGGATCGCCGTCGATGAGCATGGTCCGCCGGCCCGCCCGGGCGGCCGTGACCGCCAGGGCGCAGGCCAGCGTCGAGGCCCCGGCCCCACCCCGGCCGCCGAGCACCGCGACCGTGACCGCCGGTGGGCCGTCGCCCTCGGCCGCGTCGGCGATCCGGTCGAGCAGCCAGGCCTCCGCGTCGGGCAGGAACAGCACGTGTTCGGCGCCGAGTTGGACGGCCCTGACCCACACGCCCGGGTCGTCCAGGTCCAGCCCGAGCAGCAGCACCCCGCCGCGCCGGCCCAAGCCGGAGCAGTGGGCGGCCCGGTCGTCCCCGACCAGGACCAGCGAGGCCGCCTCCCAGAGCTCCCGCGTCGGCGGCGCGCCGCGGATCAGCCTCGGCTCGGTGCCCGCAGCCGCGCAGAGCCGCAGCAGGTGCTCGGCCAGGCCCTCGTCCTCGGTGACGACGAGCGGCCCGGTGGCCCCGGGGCCCTCGGCGGTGGCGTGGTCGGCGATCGGCGTCGACATGGTGTCTCCCCTCCGCGCCGCCGGCCACCAGGGCGGCCGGCGGCGCACGTCGGACGGTTCCGGCGGACGGTCGCCCGGCAGACCTCCGAAGAGGAAGGGGATGAGGCCTTGCCCGGCGACCGCCGCCGACCATCACGGTGGGGGGAGATCCGGATTCCGTCATCCACGTTCCGATTGCCTGTGGATAACTCGTGGGTTGTGGATGAAAACGTTCACCCGGGCGGGGGGCTAATCGGCAAAGAATTGACGAAAGGAGGTCGCGGAGATGAACCGGCGACCCACCGCGGCACGTACGCCCGATCTACCGGCGGGCTCCCGACCGCCTTCCGGACGTCTCCTCCACCCCGGCGGAACGGCCGCGCACCGCCGATCGGAACCAGCCGTTCGCTCCGCGACGACCCTGAGCAAACGGCAACGCAGAGTGACGAAAGGGAGTGGACGGGCCGGGCTGTCGACACCCCCTGTACACCGCGGGCGAGCCTCGCGCGGCATTCGCCGCCGAGGGCCTTCAAGCCCTGAAAATGGCCCCGGACGTGCGACGACCCCCGCCGGGGGGGAGAGCGGGGGTCGTCTATCCACAGCCCGACTCGGGGGGGAGGAGCCGGACCGGGTTAGCACGGTCGCGAACGATCCGTGACTTCCATGGTGTACCCGAGCGGCCAGAAACACAAACCCGCACGCCCGCGAGTACGCCGAATGGCGGGGTGTTTTCCGGCTCCCTCTATCCTCGGTTCCCGTGGACACCACCGAGAACGCCGACGACCACGCCGACGAGTCCCCGGGCGACACCACCGGGCCCGAAGAGCTCCGCGCACCCGCCCGCGCCCGGTCGGGCGGGCTGCGCACGGCGGCCTTCTTCGACCTCGACAAGACCATCATCGCGAAGTCGAGCGCACTGGCCTTCAGCCGCCCCTTCTACCAGGGCGGCCTGATCAACCGTCGGGCCGTACTGCGCAGTGCGTACGCCCAGTTCGTCTTCCTGGTCGGCGGCGCGGACCACGACCAGATGGAGAAGATGCGCGAGTACCTCTCCTCGCTCACCCGCGGCTGGAACGTCCAGCAGGTCCGCGAGATCGTCGCCGAGACCCTGCACAACCTGATCGACCCGATCATCTACGACGAGGCCGCCTCGTTGATCGAGCAGCACCACGCGGCCGGCCGGGACGTGGTGATCGTCAGCAGTTCCGGCTCCGAGGTGGTCGAGCCGATCGGCGCACTGCTCGGCGCGGACCACGTGATCGCCACCCGGCTCAAGGTCGAGGACGGCTGCTACACCGGCGAGATCGAGTACTACGCCTACGCCGAGAACAAGGCCGCCGCCATCCGGGAGTTGGCCGAGGTCGAGGGCTACGACCTGGCCGCCTCCTACGCCTACAGCGACTCCTCCACCGATCTGCCGCTGCTGGAGGCGGTCGGCCACCCGTCGGCCGTCAACCCCGACCGCGCGCTGCGGAAGGAGGCGCAGGCCCGGGAGTGGCCGGTGCTGGTCTTCGACAAGCCGGTGGAACTACGGCGGCGGCTGCCCGAGTTCTCCGCTCCGAGCGGCTCGGTGCTGACCGCGGTGGCGGTCGGGACGGCCGTCGTGACCGCAGGGGTGATCTGGTACCTCGCCCGCCGGCGGCGCCCCATCGCCTGAGCCTCCGCCCCTGGCCCGTCCCAAACCCGTTCTGGACAAAACGGGCAATCGGCACAGACTTCTCGTTTCGGGTTCCCCTTTCGCCCGAAACGCGATACAAATGAAGCACGGCCCGCGAGACCCGGTCAGGACCGAAGAGGTCAAACCGACAACGCAGTTCAGGCCCCACGGACCGCACGTACAGATATCCGGGCACCCACATGCAGCCGACCCGCTGTCGGGCCGCCGGACCAGACGAACGGGCAGGATCCCCGTCTGATCGGCACTTCCGGTGCATGCATGGTCACCCGGTATCTGCACCAGCGGCGGCACCCGGCAGGATCAGGTGCCGCCGCATCTCCGCGTTCAGGGCCCCTGCGCGGGGCCCTGAAGCGTGTTCGGCCCGGCCGCTCAGGCCATGCCGCGCTGCATCGCCTCGCAGACCGCCGTGCTCTCCCGCACGCCGAGCCGCAGCGCCCGGCCGCAGTGCGCGATCCAGGCCGCCATCCCCTCGGGAGTGCCCGCCAGGTAGCCCGCGAGGGCCCGGCGGTAGGTGTCGGTGCCGAGCTCCGCCAGGCCGACCTCGGCCGGGCAGATCGCCTTCGGGTCGAGTCCCTCGGCGATCAGCACGATCCGCTGGGCGGCCCGCGCGATCATCCCGTTGTACGCGCCGAACGGCCGCAGCGCGAGCAGTTCACCGTGCACCACCGAGGCCACGACGAGGGCCGGCGTGCCCACACCCTGGCCCTCCGCGCGCGCCACCAGCAGCCGGGAGAGCTGGTCGAGCCGGGCTGCGACCTCCTCCGCGCCCGGCGCGGGCGGCAGCACGGGCGGCGGCCCGTCCACGGCGTCGACCTCGACGCTCTCCACCGGCTCCAGCTCCAGCGGGAACAGCTCCTCGGCGCCCTCTCCGGCCCGGCGCGGCCGCCCGGCGGCAGGATCACCGTCGCCGACCGCGAGCAGGTGCAGCCGGGCCAGCACCTGGAGCGGCGAGTGCCCCCAGATGCTGAGCAGCTGGCCGGCCTCGGCGGCGACCCGCAGGCCCGCGCCGACGGTGCGGGCCTCGGTGTCCGCGCCGAAGTCGGTTCGGCGGCGGACCTCCTCCAGCGGCCAGTCGGCCCCGGCCAGGGCCGCGGAGGCGCGGGCGCCGCGCAGCGCGGACTCGGAGGTGACCTCGGCCGCGCGGCGGCGCATCACCCGGTGGCCGTAGAGCCGGTCGACGGCCTTGCGCACCTCGGCCACCGCGTCGGGCACCCCGGGGAGCTGGGCCAGCGGGGCGAGGGGATCTGTTCCAGTGCTCACCTACCCGAGAGTAATGAACGGGCCGCCCCTCCCGGAACAGCAACCCCGCATCACCCGTTAGAGGCAATCCTCACTTCCCTCCCCCGACAGAGCCCAAACCACGGCTAGCATGACCACTATCGGAGACGATAACTATTTCCAACTGGGGGCGCCCCGTCGTGTGCGGCCCCTGGGCAGGCGGCCCGGAGCGAGGGCCTGAGCGAGAGCCGGAGTCCCCAGATGAAGATCGCCTTCGTCGGCAAGGGCGGCAGCGGGAAGACCACGCTGTCCGCACTGTTCATCCGCCACCTGGCCGCCGCCGGCCGTCCGGTCATCGCCGTGGACGCCGACATCAACCAACACCTCGGCCCCGCACTCGGCCTGACGGATGCCCAGGCCGCCGAGCTGCCCTCACTCGGCGAGCACCTGCCGCAGATCAAGGAGTACCTGCGCGGCGGCAACCCGCTGATCCGCTCGGCCGAAGAGATGATCAAGACCACGCCGCCGGGCCGGGGTTCGCGGCTGCTGCGGATCGTCGAGGAGAACCCGGTCTACGCCGCCTGCGCCCGCCCGATCGCGCTGGACGAGGGCTCGGTCCGACTGCTGGCGACCGGCGCGTTCACCGAGGAGGACCTGGGGGTGGCCTGCTACCACTCCAAGGTCGGCGCGGTGGAGCTGCTGCTCAACCACCTGCTGGACGGCCCCGACGAGTACCTCGTCACCGACATGACGGCGGGCTCGGACTCCTTCGCCTCCGGCCTGTTCACCCGCTTCGACCTGACCTTCCTGGTGGCCGAGCCGACCCGCAAGGGCGTCTCCGTCTACCGCCAGTACCGGGACTACGCCCGCGACTTCGGCGTGCAGCTGCGGGTCATCGGCAACAAGGTGCAGGGCCCGGACGACCTGGCCTTCCTGCGCCGCGAGGTCGGCGACGACCTGCTCACCACCTTCGGCCAGTCGGACTGGGTGCGCCGCCTGGAGCAGGGCGCCGAGCCGCCGCTGAAGTCCCTGGAGCCGGCCAACCGCGCGGTGCTGGAGGGGCTGCGGGTCGAGTCCGAGGCGGCGTACGGACGGCGGGACGCGCGCCGCTACACCGAGCAGGCCGTGCTCTTCCACCGCCGCAACGCGGAGAGTTGGGCCAACGCCAAGGTTGGCATCGACCTGGCGACCCAGGTGGACGAGGACTTCGTGCTGGGCGAGTTCGCGGCGGACGGCGGGCGGCCGACCCCGGCGGGCGCCCGCGTCTGACCTCCGCTTCCGCGCCCGAACGGGCCGCGGCCCCCGCCACCCTGGGGAGGCCGCGGCCCGTTCGCCGTGTCCGGGCCCCGTTCGCATGCCGGCCGACCGACCGGCTGCCGCCCGGTCGGCCGGCCGGCAGCGGATACCGCACGGTTCGGCCACCACCCGATGGGGTGAATCAGGGGGTTTTCCGCTTCCCTCCCGTAACGACGCTGTGCAAAGCTTTCATTACCCTCGGTTTACCGACTCTTGGTCCACCGAGTCATGATGGTCCGTTCCGACGGCCCTCGGCGAGACATCCCGCACTCGCCCGGGCTCCTGGCGGGCCTGATGGTCAGCGCCGGCCGGTGACACCCGCACTCCCCCGCCGCGCCACGCCATCCCGCCACACCGTCGCGACCCACGACAGCCGATCCGCCCGGAGCCCCACCCCGGACTCACCGCCGGACCTGACTGCGTTCGTTCCCCCGGACAGACGGGAAGACAATGACCCTCGACATCTCCACTGCCCCCATCGCCTCCGACACCACCGACCACGCACCACCGGGCCCCGGCGCCCGGATCCGCTGGGCGCAGGACCTCTCCGCCTCGCTCGTGGTGTTCCTGATCGCCGTGCCGTTCTCCCTCGGCATCGCGCTGGCCACCGGCGCCCCGCTCACCGCAGGCCTGGCGGCCGCGGCCGTGGGCGGCATCGTGGTCGGATTGTCCGGCGGCACCTCGCTCATGGTCAGCGGCCCATCGGCGGCGCTGACCGTCATCACCGCCGGACTGATCGCCCAGTACGGCTGGCAGGCCACCTGCGCCGTCACCCTCGCCGCCGGCCTGCTCCAACTCCTGCTCGGTGTACGGAGGGTGGCACGGACGGCGCTCGCCGTCTCGCCCGCGATCGTGCACGGCATGCTGGCCGGGGTCGGGCTCACCATCGCCATCGCGCAGCTGCACGTCGTGCTGGGCGGTTCGCCACAGAGCTCCGCGATCGCCAACCTCCTGGCGCTGCCAGGGCAGTTGGCCGGTCCGCACCCGAGCGCGCTGCTGGTCGGCGCGGTGACCGTGGCCGTCCTGCTCGGCTGGCCACGGCTCGGCCGACTCCCCGGCCGCGCGGGCGAGTTGGGCGCCCGCGCGGCCAAGGTGCCAAGCCCGCTGGCCGCCGTCGCCCTGGCCACCGCCCTGGCGCTCGCCCTGGGCCTGCGGCTCGCCCACATCGAGCTGCCCGCCTGGCAGCCGCACGCGTTCGTGCCCGCCCTGCCGCACGGCCCGGTGCCCGGCCTGATCGCCGCCGTCCTCACCGTCACCGCCGTCGCCAGTGTGGAGTCACTGCTGTCCGCCGTCGCGATCGACCGGATGTCGCGGCGCACCGGCGACCTCGACCGCGAGCTGCGCGGCCAGGGCCTCGCCAACCTGGTGAGCGGCCTGGTCGGCGGGCTGCCGATCGCCGGCGGCGCCGTGCGCAGCACCGCCAACGTGCAGGCCGGCGCGCAGACCAGGTGGTCCTCGGTGCTGCACGGCGTCTGGGTGCTGGCCGCCGCGCTGGCGCTGACCGGCGGCCTGCGCCGGATCCCGCTGGCCGCGCTCGCCGCGCTGGTGCTGGTGGTCGGGCTGCAGATGGTGAGCTTCGCGCACATCCGCAACGTGCACCGGCACCGCGAGTTCCCCGTCTACCTGACCACCGTGGTCGCCGTGGTGGCCGCCGGGGTGCTCTGGGGCGTCGCGATCGGCGCCGGCACCGCCGTACTGCTCGCGCTCTACCGGCTGACCCGCGCCCATGTGGACGTCCGGACCGGGACGGACGGGTCGGTCACCGTCCAGACCCACGGCCCGCTCACCTTCACCGCCGTCCCCCGGCTCAGCCGGGCGCTGGCCGGCATCCCGGCCGGGGCCGAGGTCACCGTGGTCCACGACGGCTCCTTCCTGGACCACGCCGCGTACGAGACGCTGCACAGCTGGCGAGCGGGCCACCAGGACGCGGGCGGGCGGGTCTCGATGGTGACCAGGCGCCAGGACGACGAGGTGCTCGACCCCGACGGCACGGTGCGGGCGGGCAGTTCGCCCGGCCCGCACCGCTGCCGGGCCTGGACGCCCTGGGTCGGCCACCACTGCATCGACCAGCAGGAGGACCCGCACGGCCGGCTGCTGGACGGCGTCCGGGTGTTCCAGCTGCACACCGCCCCGCTGATCAGGCCCGAACTCGCCCGGCTGGCACGGGAGGGGCAGACGCCCTCGCAGCTCTTCCTGACCTGCGCGGACTCGCGGATGGTGACCAGCATGATCACCAACAGCGGCCCGGGCGACCTCTTCACCGTCCGCAACGTGGGGAACCTGGTGCCGGCCCCCTTCGAACCCGGCGCCGCCGACGATTCGGTGGCCGCCGCCGTGCAGTACGCGGTCGAGGTGCTGGAGGTGCGCTCGATCACGGTCTGCGGCCACTCCGGCTGCGGCGCGATGCAGGCCCTGCTGGACGGCGTGCACGAGCGCCCCGGGCCACCCACCCCGCTGGCCCGCTGGCTGCGCAACGGCCGCGGCTCGCTGGACCGGCTCCGGCGGGTGCCCGCCGAGTTCGCCGACCGTCCGGCGGCGGATCCGGTGGAGCAGCTCTGCATCACCAACGTGCTCCAGCAGTTGGACCAGCTGATGGCGAACCCTTCGGTGGAGCGCCGGGTCGAGGAGGGCACCCTGCGGCTGGTCGGGATGTACTTCGACTTCGCCACCGCCCAGGCCTACGTCCTGGACCGCGCCTCCGGGACGTTCAGTCCGGTGGAGGCCCGACCTGACGGCTCATCGGCCGAACGGGTGAGAAAGGACGGCCGGGTTCCGGCCGGCGACGGCGAGGAGGACCCGCTGCTGGCCGCCTGAAAGCCGGGCCCGTGTCCCCGCCGGGCGGGCCGGGGCACGGGCCCACCTGCCCTCGTACGATCCTCCGCTCACGCACGGCGGACCGTACGGGCCGCCGTACGACCATCAGCCAAAGGTCTACACCAATTCTCAGGAGCCTCTTGTCAAGTGCCCCATTCGCCTGGTGAGCTGTGCGCTGGGACACACGGGACAATCCCCACGCACGGGATCGCCCGAGATCATGACTCGATGAGGAGTGCGCGTTGAGCAACGAGAGCCTGGCCAACCTGCTCAAGGAGGAGCGGCGCTTCGCCCCGCCGGCAGAGCTCGCCGCAGCCGCGAACGTCACCGCGGCCGCGTACGCGCAGGCATCCGAGGACCGCCTGGGCTTCTGGGCCGAGCAGGCCCGTCGCCTCAGCTGGGCCGTCGAGCCGACCGAGACGCTCGACTGGTCCAACCCGCCCTTCGCCAAGTGGTTCGCCGACGGCAAGCTCAACGTGGCGTACAACTGCGTCGACCGCCACGTCGAGGCGGGCCTGGGCGAGCGGGTCGCCATCCACTTCGAGGGCGAGCCCGGCGACAGCCGCTCGATCACGTACGCCCAGCTCAAGGACGAGGTCTCGCAGGCCGCCAACGCGCTGCTGGAGCTCGGTGTCCGCAAGGGCGACCGCGTGGCGGTGTACCTGCCGATGATCGCCGAGGCGGTCGTCGCGATCCTCGCCTGCGCCCGGATCGGCGCCACCCACTCGGTGGTCTTCGGCGGCTTCTCCGCCGACGCCGTCGCCTCCCGCATCCAGGACGCCCAGGCCAAGCTGGTCATCACCGCCGACGGCGGCTACCGCCGCGGCAAGCCGTCCGCGCTCAAGCCGGCCATCGACGAGGCGCTCACCAAGGTCGACGGCGTCGAGCACGTCCTGGTGATCCGCCGCACCGAGCAGGACGTCCCGTGGACCGAGGGCCGCGACGTCTGGTGGCACGAGATCACCGCCCGCCAGTCCACCGAGCACGCCCCCGAGGCGCACGACGCCGAGCACCCGCTGTTCATCCTCTACACCTCGGGCACCACCGGTAAGCCCAAGGGCATCCTGCACACCTCGGGCGGCTACCTCACCCAGGCCAGCTACACCCACCACGCGGTCTTCGACCTCAAGCCGGAGACCGACGTCTACTGGTGCACCGCCGACATCGGCTGGGTCACCGGCCACTCGTACATCGTCTACGGCCCGCTCTCCAACGGCGCCACCCAGGTCATCTACGAGGGCACCCCGGACACCCCGCACCAGGGCCGGTTCTGGGAGATCGTCCAGAAGTACGGCGTGACCATCCTCTACACCGCGCCGACCGCGATCCGCACCTTCATGAAGTGGGGCGACGACATCCCCGCGAAGTTCGACCTGTCCTCGCTGCGGGTGCTGGGCAGCGTCGGCGAGCCGATCAACCCCGAGGCGTGGGTCTGGTACCGCGAGCACATCGGCGGCGGGAAGGCCCCGATCGTGGACACCTGGTGGCAGACCGAGACCGGCGCCATCATGATCAGCCCGCTGCCGGGCGTCACCGAGACCAAGCCGGGCTCGGCCCAGCGCGCCCTGCCGGGCATCGCGGCCACCGTGGTCGACGACGAGGCCAACGAGGTCCCGAACGGCTCCGGCGGCTACCTCGTGCTCACCGAGCCGTGGCCGTCCATGCTCCGCACCATCTGGGGCGACGACCAGCGCTACATCGACACCTACTGGTCGCGCTTCGCGGGCCGCTACTTCGCCGGTGACGGCGCCAAGAAGGACGAGGACGGCGACATCTGGCTGCTCGGCCGGGTGGACGACGTCATGCTCGTCTCGGGCCACAACATCTCCACCACCGAGGTCGAGTCGGCGCTGGTCGGCCACCCGTCCGTGGCCGAGTCCGCGGTCGTCGGCGCCACCGACGCCACCACCGGGCAGGCCATCGTCGCCTTCGTGATCCTGCGCGGCGGCGCCACCGAGAGCCCCGAGCTGGTCGAGGAGCTGCGGGCGCACGTCGGCCGCACGCTCGGCCCGATCGCCAAGCCGAAGCAGATCAAGGTGGTCGGCGAGCTGCCGAAGACCCGCTCCGGCAAGATCATGCGCCGACTGCTGCGCGACATCGCCGAGGGCCGCGAGGTCGGTGACACCACCACGCTGGCCGACAGCTCGGTGATGAGCCAGATCCAGGCCCAGCTGCCGGCGCCGGCCAACGTCGAGGGCTGAACGGGTCGAACGAGCTGAACAAGCTGAACGAGCTCGACCGGCGGGTGTGCCCCGGGCGGTGGTCACCGTCCGGGGCACGGCCGTCGTGCGCGGACCGGGTGCCTGCCGGAGCGGTCGGGGGCAGAGGGACAGGGGGCGGGGCGCCGGGTGCTGAGGTGTCGGGGGCGCCGGGGTCAGCGGATAACAGGGGCGGGCCGGGCAGGGCCGTGCCTCCAGGCGGGTGCATGCGGCCGAGGCCATTCGGGTGCCCGACGGCTGCTCCTCCGGAGTGCAGAACCGGCCCGCAGGGCTTAAGTCCTTTAACAGGACAATCCGGATGTCACCCGAACGTCCCGGTAGACTGCTAAGGACGCATCAAGATCCTCAGGCAGGAATCCGGGCGTCACTGGGCGCGCCGGGAAGTCTGGTCGGCAACTGCACCACCTGTGCATCCGTTGCCGCTCCCAGCCCCTGAGGAGGTCCCACGTGACCGACCAGCCGCCCGTCCACGAGCCGACGACCCGCCGCCGGCAGTTCCTCGGCCGGCTGTCACTGCCCGAGCGCACCTTCGTCACCGACGCCCTGCGAACCGAGACGGTCGGCGGCATCCTGCTGCTGGTCGCCGCCGTCATCGCGCTGATCTGGGCCAACGTCTGGCCGCACGCGTACCAGAGCATGCTCGACTACACCGTCGGCCCGTCCGCCCCGCTGCACCTCGACCTCTCCCTGGCCTCCTGGGCCAAGGACGGGTTGCTGACGATCTTCTTCTTCGTCGCCGGGATCGAGCTCAAGCGCGAGTTCGTGGCGGGCGAGCTGCGCACACCGAGTGCCGCCGTGCTGCCCGTCGTCGCCGCCGTCTGCGGCGTCGCGCTGCCCGCGATCCTGTTCGCCGTGGTGAACTCCGGCAGCGGCGGGCACCCCGGCGGCTGGGCGATCCCGACCGCCACCGACATCGCCTTCGCACTCGGCGTGCTCGCCGTGGTCGGCAGCCACCTGCCCTCGGCGCTGCGCGCCTTCCTGCTGACCCTGGCCGTCGTCGACGACCTGATCGCGATCCTGATCATCGCGATCTTCTACAGCTCCGGAATCAAGTTCTGGGCACTCGGGCTGGCCTTCGCCGGGCTGGTGCTGTTCTGGTTCCTGCACCGGCGCGGGGTGCACGGCTGGTACCTGTTCGTGCCGCTGGCCGTGGTGACCTGGGCGCTGATGCACGAGAGCGGCATCCACGCCACGGTGGCGGGCGTCGCGATGGGCCTGATGCTGCGCTGCCACCGGGAGGGCGACGAGCAGCACTCCCCCGGCGAGCACATCGAGCACCTGGTCCGTCCGCTCTCGGCCGGACTGGCCGTCCCGGTCTTCGCGCTGTTCTCGGCCGGAGTGGCCATCTCCGGGCCGGCACTGCGCGAGGTGTTCACCCAGGCCACCCCGATCGGCATCGTGGTCGGCCTGCTGGTCGGCAAGTCCGTGGGCATATTCGGCGGCACCTGGCTGACCGCCCGGTTCACTCGGGCCGAGCTGAACCCGCAGCTCAAGTGGGCCGACATGGTCGCCGTCTCGGTCCTCGCGGGCATCGGCTTCACCGTCTCGCTGCTGATCAGCGAGCTGGCCTTCCCCGGCGACCCGGCGCTCGCCGACCGTGCCAAGACCGCCGTCCTGGTCGGCTCGCTGCTCTGCGCGCTGGTCGCCACCGTGCTGCTGAAGCTGCGCAACCGGCACTACCGCGCGCTGTGCGAGGAGGAGGACCGGGACCTGGACGGGGACGGGATCCCCGACGTCTACCAGCAGGACGACCCGGCCTGGCGGGCCCGGGTCGCGGAGTCGGCCCGGCCGCTGCCCGGCGAGACCTCCGGGAACTCCGGGAACTCCGGGCGCCCTGGGAACTCCGGCACCGGCCGCTGACGGTCCCTCCGGGAGGCTCCGGGGCCCTCCAGAGCCGGGACACGTCCCTCCGCCGGGGCCCCGGAGTGGTGTGCGACTGACCGGTAGGGGCATGATTCTGAGCTGTCGACAATCCACTGACGCCTCCGGAACCCCCACCGGCCCCGGAACCGCACACCGCGGCGGCGTCACGCCGCACAGCCGCAGAGGAGAACCGCTGATGCCCGCAGGAGCCGCAGACCCGTCCAGCAACGGCCGGGCGCCCTACGAGGGCGAGCGTTCGGTGGGGCAGCTGTTCGCGGCGGCCACCGCCGACCTGTCCGCGCTGGTCCACGACGAGATCGCGCTCGCCAAGGCCGAGATCCGGGCGGACGTCAAGCGCGGCGTCTCCGGCGGTGTCTCGCTCGTGGTCGCCGGTGTGGTGGCGCTCTTCTCCATCCCGATGCTGAGCGCCGCGGCGGCGTTCGGCATCCACGCGCTGGGCCTCTCGCTGGGCTGGTCCTTCCTGATCGTGGCCGGCGCCTACCTGGTGCTCGCGGTGCTGCTCGGGGTGCTGGCGTTCCGCTCGTTCAAGAAGATCGAGAAGCCGGTCCGCACCATCGAGGGCGCCCAGAAGACCGCCGACGTGCTGAAGAACGCCCGGCCTCGCCCGGCCACCAAGGAGGAGATCGACCGGGCCCTGGGCCGCATCCCGTAACTGGCCCTCGGGTCCGCCGACGGGCGCCTCCCTTCGGCGGCCCGGCAGTTGGCGGCCCTTCGTCGGCCCTTCGTCGGCCCTCGGTCGACCCGCAGTCGGCCCCGTGGTCGGCGGGCTCCCGGACCCGCCGACGGTGAGTGCCGGGCACGTGTCCGGCGCACGGATGTGACACGCTCTCGGTATGCCGCTTGACCAGAAGCCCGTGCCCGCGCAGCCGTCCGCCGACTCCGGCCCCGACTCCGGCCCCGGCCTCGACCCCGAAAAGGCCGCCCCGGCGTCCGGACGGGAGCCCGCCGAGGCGGCCTCCGGTGCCGCCGCGCGGGCGGACGCGGAGCCGTGGAGCATCCGGCAGGCCGGCCCGTGGACGCACCGGGACCTCGCGGCCAACGGCGCCCGCTTCCACATCGCGGAGCTGGGCTCGGGCCCGCTGGTGCTGCTGGTGCACGGCTGGCCCGAGTACTGGTGGGCCTGGCGCCACCAGCTGACCGCGCTCGCCCAGGCCGGGTACCGGGCGGTGGCACTGGACCTGCGGGGCATCGGCGGCAGCGACCGCACCCCGCGCGGGTACGACCCGGGCAACCTCGCCCTGGACATCACCGGGGTGATCCGCTCGCTCGGGGAGCGCCGGGCGCACCTGGTCGGGCACGCCTCGGGCGGCACCCTGGCCTGGGTGGCGGCGGTGATGCGCCCGTCCGTGATCCAGAGCCTGACTGTGGTCTCCGCCGCGCACCCGAGGGACCTGCGCCGGGCGCTGCTGACCGACCGCCGTCAGTTCGCCGCCTTCGAGCACGTGCTGGGCTTCCAGCGCCCGTGGATACCGGAACGCCGCCTGGTGGCCGACGACGCCGAGTTGGTCGGCCGCTACCTGACCTCCTGGACCGGCCCGAACGGCCTGGACGAGACGGCGTTGCACGCCTACCGGCAGGCGATCCAGATCCCCAGCACGGCGCACTGCTCGATCGAGCCGTACCGCTGGCTGCTGCGGTCGCTGGCCCGGCCGGACGGCATCCAGTTCGCCCGGCGGATGAAGAAGCCGATCACCGCGCCGACCCTGCACGTCCAGGGCGCGGCGGACCCGGTGCTGCTGTCGCACACCGCGCTCGGCGGCGGCGAGTACGTCGCGGCGCCGTACCGCTGGCGGCTGCTGCCGGGGGTCGGGCACTTCCCGCACGAGGAGGCGCCGGAGGAGTTCACGGCCGAGCTGCTGGACTGGGTCGGTCGTCACAAGGAGTGACGCGAGGAGCACCGACGGGCGGCGCCGCAGAAGGGTTGGACCACCCAACTCCCGTAATGTTGCGCTCATATGACAAATGCATAGGCCAAGTTCGGCCGACCCGGGCGGTTACTCCCACCGGCCCAGGGGCATCCATACCGGTATGAGTTGGATGCCCGATCGCGGCGCCGCCCCGCGCGGCCGACGCCGGAACAGCCCGCAACGCTCCCTCCACCGCCCCGACCGGGCGGACGACCTCGGCTTCGACGGCCTCGACGGCCGTCAGCACGCGGAGCGGCGACAGCTCGGCATCCCGCACATCCTCGGCCGGCGCGCCCGCTGGGTGGGCGCACGACTGCGGCGCGAGACCTGAGGCCCCGCGCCGCATCGGTCCTGCGGTGACAGTCCTGCCGGTGACAGTCCTGCCGGTGACGGTCCGGTGGTGACGACCTGCGGTTGACGCGCGGCCGGTCAGTTGGTGATCGGCGACAACGCGGTGAACCAGAGCAGGACGAAGGTCGCCACCGACATGATCGGCACCAGCACCTTGGTCTCGACGCTGTTGCCGCTGCGCTTGATCAGCACGATCTCGTAGCGCTCCTTGTGCGGCCAGAGCAGCGGCGCGCCCTTCTTCGTCAGGCAGTCCCCCAGCAGGTGCGCCAGCGTGCCCAGCCCCACCGCGTACGGCAGCCAGCCCGGCGCGTTGGGCATCCAGGTGTTCATCCCGAAGGTGCCGAGCGCGGCCAGGCCGATGACGGTGATCCACGCCTCCGGGCCGTTGCTCGGCGGGCAGAGCCGCAGAGCGCGGATCGCGAGCGCCAGCAGGAAGAAGGTCAGCGCCAGCGTGAAGTTGCGGCCCAGGAAGGTGACGCCCGCCCAGGTGCCGCCGCCCATCAGGGCGACGAACAGCAACGAGTGGGTGGCGTGCCGGTGACCTCCGGAGGCCCAGGCCACGAAGCGGCAGAGCGCCTTGGAGACCGGGCCCAGGAAGTTGGCGATCGAGCCGTCGTGGTGGTCGAGGTCCGGCAGCAGCGCCGCCCCCGCGCTCAGCACCGTGCCCATCAGGATGTCCGCCGGCTGCAGCGTGGTGTGCAGCAGCAGCGGGGGCAGGAAGGGGGCCGACGCCGCGTACAGCATCGCCCCGCTCACCGCGTGCGAATGACCCATCATCGGACTGCCACGACCTCCCCGTAAGGCCCACTCCGGGACGGCGCCCGGTTGAGCCGAACGGGTGAGCGCGGCCGAGGCTACCAGTGCGGGCTGACGGTACGACGGATATCGGGCGGGGCGTTTCCGGCCGAGGTGTCGGCGGGCGGGACGGGGGCGTGGCACGGACGGGGGCGGGGGCGCCTCCGGTCAGAGCGCGCAGCCCTGGGTGTCCACCCGAGCCGTCGCGGCGCTGCCCTGCTGGACGTCCTCGCGCACCTCGGCCGCGGTCAGCACGTACCCGGTGTCGGCGCTGTCCAGGGACTTGGCGAACACCACGCCGTACACCTGGCCGTCCGGGGTGAGCAGCGGGCCGCCGCTGTTGCCCTGGCGGACCACCGAGCGCACCGAGTAGACGTCGCGCACCACCTGGCCGCGGTGGTAGATGTCCGGGCCGTTGGCCTGGATCCGGCCGCGGATGCGGGCCGGCTGGACGTTGAAGGCGCCGTTCTCGGGGAAGCCGGCCACGATCGCGCTGTCGTTGGTCTTCGCCTCGCCCGCGAAGTTCAGCGGGGGCGCGTTGAGCTTGGGCACGTCCAGGACGGCGATGTCGCGCTGCCAGTCGTAGCGGACCACCGTGGCGTCGTACAGCTGGCCGACACCGCCGATCTGCACGGTCGGCTCGTTGACCCCGCCGACCACGTGGGCGTTGGTCATCACCCGGTGCGGGGCGAAGACGAAGCCGCTGCCCTCCAGGGTCTTGCCGCAGGAGGTCGCCGTGCCGACCACCTTGACCAGGCTCTGCTTGGCCCGTGCCACCGCCGGGCTGGCGGCCAGCGCCGGGTCCGGGGTGTCGACCTGGGTGATCGGCTCGTGCTCGAAGGGGTTGAAGACCTGCGGGAAGCCGTTGCGGGCGAGCACCTTGGAGAAGTCCGAGAACCAGTTCGGGGCGTCGGAGGGCAGTGCGTTCTGCACCCCGCCCAGGATCGCCGAGGAACGGACCTGCTTGGAGACCGTCGGCAGCGAGGCCCCGGCCAGTGCAGAACCGATCAGCCAGGCCACCAGCAGCATCGAGACCACGTTCACCACCGCGCCGCCCGACGCGTCCAGCACCCGGGCCGGGCGGCGGTCGATGTGGCCGCGCAGCTTCCAGCCGAAGTGCGCGGTGATCGCCTGGCCGATCGCGGCCAGGACGATCACCACCACCACGGCCACCACCGAGGCCGTCGTGCCCGGGCTGAGGTGGTCGAGCAGCAGCGGCAGCAGCTCGACGGCCAGCAGGCCGCCGCCGAGGAAGCCGACCAGCGACAGCACACCCACCACGAAGCCCTGCCGGTAGCCCGACACGGCGAATGCCACGGCAGCGACGATCAGCAGCACATCCAGGACGTTCACTCCGACACCCTCCCACGGTCCGCGAACCGGACGCGCCGACGGCCGTTCAAGAGGAGTCGGCGTCGCCGCCCGGCAGCACCCGGGAGTGCTCCAGGTCGCCCTGGACGAGGGCGAGCGCCTCGTCCGAGAGGTCGACGATCCGGGACGGGTCCCAGGGCAGCTCCAAGCCGCTGTGGTGCAGCACCCGGTCGATCACCCCGGCGGTGAAGCCCCAGACCAGCCGCCCGGCGACCGCGAAGGCCGGGCCGATGTGGCCGGACGGATGGCGCAGCCGCACCCGGTTCGCCGGGTCGGCCAGGTCGGCGATCGGCACCCGGAACACCGCGCCGGTCTCGCCCGCGTCCACCGGGCGCACCGGCGACTCCTCGCGCCACCAGCCGAGCACCGGGGTCACCACGAAGCGGCTCACCGGGATGAACAGCCGGGGAAGCGCCGCGAACACCTGCACCCCGGCCGGATCCAGGCCGGTCTCCTCCCAGGCCTCGCGCAGCGCCGCCGCGATCGGGCCCGGGCCGTCCGGGTCGCCGTCCTCCGGGTCCAGCGCGCCGCCCGGGAAGGACGGCTGGCCGGCGTGCGAACGCAGCGAACGGGCCCGCTCGATCAGCAGCAGGTCCGGCCCCTCCGGGCCCTCGCCGAACAGCATCAGCACCGCCGCCGCGCGGCCGCCGTCGGGCGGCGGCAGGAAGCGGCTCAGCTGCTCCGGCAGCACCCGCTCGGCCGCCACCCGGACCGGCTCCAGCCAGGTCGGCAGGTCGTCCTGCTCGATGGCCCGCCCACTCATGCGCCCACCGCCAGGTCCGCGACCTGCCCGTGGTGGGCGGCGGCGTCGGCGCGGGCGGCCGCCTCGCCGGGGAAGTCGGCCGGCGGCCTCAGCCGCTGCCCGGGCTGTCCGCCCATCTCGTACTTGAGCAGCTTGCGCGCCTGCTCCGGGTCGGTCACGCCCTCGCCGTACGCGGGGCAGAGCGGTGCGATCGGGCAGGCTCCGCAGGCGGGCTTCTGGGAGTGGCAGATCCGGCGGCCGTGGAAGACCACGCGGTGCGAGAGCATCGTCCACTCCGACTTCGGGAAGATCTCGGCGACGGCCGCCTCGACCTTCACCGGGTCCTCCTCGGCCGTCCAGCCGAACCGCCGGGCCAGTCGGCCGAAGTGGGTGTCGACGGTGATGCCGGGGACGCCGAAGGCGTTGCCAAGAACGACGTTGGCGGTCTTGCGGCCGACGCCGGGCAGGGTCACCAGGTCGGCCAGGCGGCCCGGGACCTCGCCGTCGAACTCGTCGCGCAGCGCGATCGAGAGGCCGATCAGCGACTTCGCCTTGTTCCGGAAGAAGCCGGTCGGACGGATGATCTCCTCCAGCTCCTCCGGGTTCGCCGCGGCCATGTCCTCCGGCGTCGGGTACTTCGCGAACAGCGCCGGGGTGGTCTGGTTCACCCGCAGGTCGGTGGTCTGCGCCGACAGCACGGTGGCCACCAGCAGTTGGAAGGGGTTCTCGAAGTCCAGCTCCGGGTGCGCGTACGGGTACAGCTCCGCCAGCTCGCGGTTGATCCTCCGGGCCCGCCGCACCATCGCCAGGTGCGACTCGGGCTTCCTCGGCTTCACGGCGGGCTTCCTCGCCGCCTTCTTCACCGCCGGCTCGGCTTTCGGCTCCGCCGCTTTCCGGACCTTGCTCTCTGCCATGCACGAAGGCTACGCCGACGGGCAGGCCGGGTGGGGCGGATCAAGTACGGAAAGCGGGCTTGGCCAGGGCGTGTTGTCGGCGCGGGGCGCCGAGGAGGCCGGACGCGGCCCTGGTGAGGTCGGCCCGCCGGACCCGGGATCACTAGTCTTCCGACGAACCGACGAACCGACGGACCCACGGACCGACGAGCCGACGAGCCGACGATCCGACGATCGGAGAACGAGGACGCATGGACGAGGACTTCAAGGACATCCCCACCACCACGCTGGCCGACGTTCTGGGCCGCGAGCGGGTCATGGACGTCGGGATGCGGCCGCTGTGGGCCGGGATGCCCCGGTGGCCGGACCGGCCTTCACCGTGCGGTGCCCGCCCGGGGACAACCTGATGGTGCACGCGGCGATCCACCGAGCCCGGCCCGGGTCGGTGATCGTGGTCGAGTCCGGCGCCCTCGACTACGCGCTGGCCGGCGGGAACGTGTGCGCCGTGGCGCAGCGCCGGGGTGTGGCGGCCTTCGTGGCCGACGGCCTGATCCGTGACCTCGGCGAGGTGCGGGAGCTGGGCTTCCCGGTCGTCGCGCGGGGGGTGATCCCGATCCCGGGGGCGAAGGAGGCCCTGGGCACGCACGGCGCCGAGGTGCTCTGCGGCGGCGTGCGGGTCGCGGCCGGCGACCTCGTGGTGGCCGACGAGGAGGGCGTCGTGGTGGTGCCCGCCGCCGACCGGGAGCGGGTCCTGGAGGCGGCCCGGGCGAAGCTGGCCAAGGAAGCCGACGAGACCCTGGACGACTGGGAGGCCGCGCACCGCGCCCGGATCGACCGGGCCCTCGCCGAGCTGGGCTTCCAGGGCTGACCCGCGCGCGACCGAAGGCCGGCCGGGATCAGCCCCGGTACAGCCCGTTCAGCTCCCCGAAGCCGAGCGCCCCGTCGAGCTCGGTCAGCGTCCCGGCGCCGAGGAGTTCGGCGGCGGCGCGGCGGGCCGCGGTGTACGAGAGCTGGGCGAGGGCGGTGCCGAGGCTGATCCGCCGCACCCCCGTGGCGGCGAGTTCGGCCATGGTCGGCCCGCCCGGGACGGCCATCGCGTTCACCGGCAGCTCCGAGCGCCCGCACAGCTCGGCGAGGACGTCGAGGTCCAGCAGCCCGGGGACGAACAGGCCGTCGGCACCGGCCTCGGCGTAGGCCTCGGCCCGCTGCAGGACGTCGTCGAGCCCGCCCAGCCCGAACAGGAAGACGTCGGTGCGGGCGTTGACCACCAGCTCGGGCAGTCCGGCCCCGGCCGCCGCCGTACGGGCCGCGCGCAGCCGCTCGGCCTGCTCGGCGACCGGGAAGAGCGGGCCGCCGACGGCCGTCGAGTCCTCCAGGTTGACGCCGGCCGCACCCACCCCGACCAGGGCGGTGACGGTCGCGGCCACGTCGGCGGGCAGCGGCCCGTACCCGCCCTCGGCGTCGACGGTGACCGGCAGGTCGACCGCCGCGACGATCCGACGGGCCGCCTCGACCGCCGACGCCCGGTCGAGCCGCTGGCCGTCGCCGTGCCCGAGCGACCAGGAGACGCCGCCGCTGGTGGTGGCGACCGCCTGCGCGCCGGCCGAGGCGATCACGGCGGCACTGCCCGCGTCCCAGGCGTTGGGCAGCAGGAGCACGCCGTCCGCGATGAGCTCGCGCAGCCGCAGCGCCCGCGCGCGGGACTCGGTGGTGGTGGGCATGGAGGCACCGGCTTTCGTACGGATCGGTGGGGACGCAGGCATCCTGCACCCGGCGCCGCCGGCCCTGCCAGTGATTAAGCTGGGGCTGAATCTTCCGCGGAGGGGGCCCGGATGCGTACCGAACTGCAGTTCTCCGCCCAGGACTTGGCGCTGACCCGGTTCGCCGTCTCCCCGATGCAGGAGGTGGTGACCAGTCTGCGCGCCCTCGCCCACTCCCCCGTCCCGGCGCTGCACCGCCGCTGGGCCGGGCAGGTCCGCGAGCGGCCGGCCGGCGCCGGGCCGGCGCTGGAACGGCTGGCCGCGCTGGTATCGCCCACCGGCCACCTGCCGGACTTCCTCAACCCCGCCCCGGCCGGCTTCTCCCCCACCCTCGCCGAGGAGCTGGCCGCGATCACCGCCACCGGCGCCGAGCAGGTCCGGGCCGACCTCGACATCCTGGCCGCCGAGGCCGGTGGCCGGCTGCCGGCCGTACTGGCGCCGCTGTACCGCGACCCGGCCGGGCAGCTCCCCCGGCTGGCCGCGGACGTCGAGGCGTACTGGGAGCTGGCGCTCGCCCCGCACTGGGCCCGGATCCGCGCGCTGCTCGCGGCGGACGTCTTCCGCCGCTCCCGGCAGGCCGCCGAGCACGGCACCGCGCGGATGCTGGGCGAGCTGCACGAGACGGTCCGCTGGGACGGCGCCGCGCTGCGGCTGGAGCAGCGGCACTGCGGGGTGACCCGGCTGAGCGCCGGGGCCGGGCTGCTGCTCCTGCCCTCGGCCTTCGCCTGGCCGCGGGTGCTCACCCGGGTCCTGCCGCCGGACCCGCCGCAGCTGATCTACCCGGCCCGCGGCACGGCCACCCTGTGGGAACGCCCGCCGGGCACCGCGGACCGGGTGGACGCGCTGGCCGGGGTCCTCGGCCGCTCCCGCGCCCGGCTGCTGGCCGAACTGGACTCCCCGGGCTCGACCACCGAGCTGGCCCACCGCACCGGACTGTCCCCGGCCGGGGTCTCCCAGCACCTCACCGCCCTGCGCGCGGCGGGTCTGACCAGCGCCCACCGTGCGGGCCACGCCATCCTCCACGCTCGTACGGCGGTGGGCGATTCCCTGTTCGACCAGGGCGGACGGGCATT
This sequence comes from Streptomyces novaecaesareae, assembly GCF_000716875.1. Classification (GTDB taxonomy): domain Bacteria; phylum Actinomycetota; class Actinomycetes; order Streptomycetales; family Streptomycetaceae; genus Kitasatospora; species Kitasatospora novaecaesareae. The sequence continues at coordinate 31,008 of NZ_JNWQ01000075.1, forward strand.
CGAATAGCCCACCTCCCGGAGCGTGTGCGGGGCACCCCGGACGATGACCTTCCGGTACGAATGGCCCCGCACGGCACACCTCGGCACACCCCCTCCTCATATGATCGGAGCGACATGCGCCATGCTTGGTGACGCAGAACACTGAACGGAACTTGCGCCGGACGGCCCACCCGCCGGACGGCCGAGAAGGAGGAAGCACGTGGACGACGTTCTGCGGCGCGCCGCACTCTTCGCGGCACTCGACGACGAACAGGCCGGCGAGCTGCGCGCTTCCATGACCGAGGTCACCCTCGCCCGTGGTGAGTCGCTGTTCCACGAGGGCGACCCGGGCGACCGGCTGTACGTCGTCGCGGAGGGCAAGGTCAAGCTGCACCGCGCCTCGCCGGACGGCCGCGAGAACATGCTGGCCGTCCTCGGCCCCAGCGAGATGATCGGCGAGCTGTCGCTGTTCGACCCCGGCCCGCGCACCGCGACCGCCAGCGCGCTGACCGAGGTCAAGCTGCTGGGCCTGGGCCACGGCGACCTGCAGCCCTGGCTGCACGCCCGCCCCGAGGTCTCCATCGCGCTGCTGCGGGCCATCGCCCGCCGCCTGCGCCGGACCAACGACGTGATGTCCGACCTGGTCTTCTCCGACGTGCCCGGCCGCGTCGCCAAGGCCCTGCTGGACCTCTCCCGCCGCTTCGGCGTGCAGTCCGACGAGGGCATCCACGTCGCCCACGACCTCACCCAGGAGGAGCTGGCCCAGCTGGTCGGCGCCTCCCGCGAGACGGTCAACAAGGCGCTCGCCGACTTCGCCGGCCGCGGCTGGCTGAAGCTGGAGGCGCGCGCGGTGGTGCTGCTGGACGTCGAGCGGCTGTCGCGCCGCTCGCGCTGACGCAGCGAGCAACCGCGAAGGGCCCGTCCGGACGGACGGGCCCTTCGGCGTTCGCAGGCCGTGCGGCGGGCCCCGGTGTGCGCGGGCCCCGGCGCGCGGGCCCCGGCGCGCGGGCCCCGGCGCGCGCGGTCAGTCGAGGCCCGGGATCAGCCCGTGCTCCTCCAGGTAGTCCAGCTGGGCCCGCACGGACAGCTCGGCGGCCGGCCAGAGCGCCCGGTCCACGTCGGCGTAGACCCGCGCGACCACCTCGGGGGCGGTCCGGCAGCCCGACTCGACCGCGGTCTCCACCTGGGCGAGCCGGTTGGCCCGGTGGGCCAGGTAGTAGTCGACGGCGCCGAGCGCGTCCGCGAGGACCGGGCCGTGGCCGGGCAGCACGGTCCGTACGCCGTGCTGGGCGGCCATCGTGTGCAGCCGGCGCAGCGAGTCCAGGTAGTCGCCCAGCCGGCCGTCGGGGTGCGCGACCATCGTGGTGCCCCGGCCGAGCACGGTGTCCCCGGTGAGGATCGCGCCGTCCTCCGGCAGGTGGAAGGTCAGCGAGTCCGAGGTGTGGCCGGGGGTGGCCACCACCCGCAGGTCCAGGCCGCCGACGTCCAGCCGCTGGCCGCCCACCAGGCCCTCGGAGCCCAGCCGGTGCGCCGGGTCCAGGGCCCGCACCTCGGTGCGGGTCAGCTCGGCGAACCGGGCCGCGCCCTCGGAGTGGTCGGCGTGGCCGTGGGTGAGCAGGGTCAGCGCGATCCGCTTGCCCCGCTCCTCCGCGAAGTCGATCACCCGGCGCAGGTGGCCCTCGTGCAGCGGGCCCGGGTCGATCACCACGGCGAGGTCCGAGCCGGGCTCGGAGAGCAACCAGGTGTTGGTGCCGTCCAGCGTCATGGGGGACGGGTTCGGCGCCAGCACGCACAGCGCCCGAGGGGTGGCCTCGCCGCCGACGGCGGCGGCGGGGTCACCCGGCAGGAGCCCGCTCATGCGCCCACCTCGCTGAGCTCGGTAGGCGCTTCGCGCAACGCGCACCTCTCGATGGCTCGCTCACTTCGCTCGCTCACGCGCCCACCTCGCTGAGCTCGGTAGGCGCTTCGCGCAACGCGCACCTCTCGATGGCTCGCTCACTTCGCTCGCTCACGCGCAGTGCCCGGACGAGGGCGCGCTGCGCCAGCTCGACGAACGGGACCGGGCTGTCGCAGGCCGGGGTACGGGGGATCAGGCGGCGGGCGGGCATCTCGGGTGCCGTCCGGCGAGCCACGTCGTTGTGGGTCATCGGGCGTCGGTCCTTTCTCTGCGGTGATCTGCGGTGATCTGCGGTGATACGGGCGGGTGTACTGCAAGGGGTGGTTCAGGAGTCCTCGGGGAACTCCCCGTCGATGGTCAGCTCGTCGTACCCGGGCCAGCGGACCGTCATGCGGTCCCCCCGGACCTCGGCCCGGCCCAGGACCGGTGACAGCGGACGGCCGGCGGCCGCGGCCAGCGCCTCGGCGGCCGTACGGACCTGCGACAGCTCGCGCAGCACCGTCACGGTCGGCGGCAGCATGCCGAACCGGCCGTCCTCGTACCCCCGGACCGCCTCGGCCGGGCTCAGCCAGGCGACCCGGTCGGCCTCGCCGACCTCCAGGGCGGCGCGCTGGCCCGGCGGCAGGGCGGCCACGAAGAACCAGGTGTCGTACCGGCGCTCCTCGAACTCCGGGGTCACCCAGCGGGCCCAGCCGCCCAGCAGGTCGCTGCGCAGCACCAGGCCGTGGTCGCGCAGGAACTCGGCGAAGGACAGTTCGTGCGCCTCCAGCGCGGCCCGCTCGGCGGACCAGTCGCGCGGCGCGGCGACGCTGTCCGCGTCCGGGCCGGCCAGCAGCACGCCGGCCTCCTCGAAGGTCTCGCGGACGGCCGCGCAGACCACCGCCCGGGCCGTCCGGTCGTCCACCCCGAGCCGGCGCGCCCACTCCTCGGGCGACGGCCCGGCCCAGCCCGGCTCGACCTCGGCGTCCCGCGGGTCCACGCCGCCGCCCGGGTAGGCGTACATGCCGGCCGCGAAGGCCATCGAGGTGCGTCGGCGCAGCAGGTAGGCCTCCGGCCCGGCGGCGGCGTCGCGCAGCAGCACGACGGTCGCGGCGGGCCTGGGCACCGGCGGGGTCAGCACGCCGGAGTCGACCGCCCGGATCCGGGCGGGCCAGCCGGGCGGCATCGGGAGCGTCGTTGCTCGATGGTCCATGCCCGGATGCTAAGCGCACGGGGGCGGGGTTGGACAGGCCCAACCCCGCCTCGGCGATCACACTCAGCCGGTCTTGACCCGCACCTGCAGCTCGACCTCGACCGGGGCGTCCAGCGGCAGCACCGCGACGCCGACGGCGCTGCGGGCGTGCACGCCCGCGGCGCCCAGCACCTTGCCGAGCAGCTCGCTGGCACCGTTGACGACGCCCGGCTGACCGGTGAAGTCGGGGGCGGAGGCGACGAAGCCGACGACCTTGACGACCCGCTCGATCCGGTCGAGGTCGCCGATCACCGACTTGACGGCGGCCAGGGCGTTCAGCGCGCAGGTCTGCGCGAGCTCCTTGGCCTCCTCCGGGGACACCTCGGCGCCGACCTTGCCGGTGCTCACCAGCTTGCCGCCGACCACCGGGAGCTGGCCGGAGGTGAACACGAACTCACCGGACTGCAGGGCCGGCACGTACGCGGCGACCGGGGCGGCCACCGGCGGCAGGGTCAGGCCCAGCTCCGCGAGCTTCGACTCGACGAGGCTCATGCGTTCTTCTCCCGCTTGAAGTAGGCCACCAGCTGCTCCGGGTTCGGGCCGGGCACGACCTGGACGAGCTCCCAGCCGTCCTCGCCGAAGTTGTCCAGGATCTGCTTGGTGGCGTGCACGAGCAGGGGTGCCGTCATGTATTCCCACTTGGTCATGGCCAGACTCTAGACGAGCCGCCGCGGCGATCGGCGCGGTGCGGACGGTGGCGTGTGAGGTGGGGCACAAAGAGGGCATGATCAGGCCTGGCAACCCCAGGTGCTCCGGGCATCCGGTGCGGTCCCTGGTTACCCTCGCGAGAGGGCACCCTGGTGAGGGGCACCCTCGGCAGGAGGGGACGCCCGTAGGACGGAGACGGACGGAGACGGAGCGTGGCACGCACCCCCGGCCAGGCGGACCGGCGCGACCCCGACTGGGAGGGCGTCCGGCTGCACGTGGTCAGTGGCAAGGGCGGCACCGGGAAGACCACGCTGGCCGCGGCGCTGGCCCTGGCGCTCGCCGCGGACGGCGGGCGCGTACTGCTGATCGAGGTCGAGGGGCGGCAGGGCATCGCCGAGCTCTTCGGGATCGCCGCGCTCCCGTACGAGGAACGCCGGATCGCCTCGGTCTCCCGCGCCCAGCTGGGGCTGCCCGCCGGGGAGGCCGGCGCCGGCGAGGTCTTCGCGCTGGCGATCGACCCCGAGCAGGCGCTGCTGGAGTACCTGGAGATGTTCTACAAGCTCGGCCGGGCCGGCAAGGCGCTGCAGAAGGTCGGCTTCGTCGACTTCGCCACCACCGTCGCGCCCGGCGTCCGGGACGTCCTGCTCACCGGCAAGGCCTGCGAGGCGACCAGGCGCAAGGACCCGGACGGGCGGCGGCGCTACGACGCGGTGGTGATGGACGCCCCGCCGACCGGACGGCTGACCAGGTTCCTGAACGTCAACGCCGAGGTCGCCGGGCTGGCCCGGATCGGCCCGATACACACCCAGGCGCAGGCCGTGATGCGGGTGCTGAAGTCCCCGGAGACCGCGGTGCACCTGGTCACCCTGCTGGAGGAGATGCCGGTGCAGGAGACGGTCGACGGCATCGGGGAGCTGCGCGAGGCCAGGCTCCCGGTGGGCGGGGTGATCGTCAACATGGTCCGGCCCCCGCTGCTGGACGCGGCGGCGGTGGCCGCGGTGGACGGGGACCACCGCGAGGACGTCGCCCTGGCCCTCGGGGAGGCCGGGCTCGGGGGCCGCTCGCGCAAGCCGGAGACGGTCCGGGCGGCGGTGGAGCCGCTGCTCGACCCGCTGCTGGAACAGGCCAGGGAACACGCCGAGCGGGTCGAGCTGGAGCGCGCGCAACGCGCCGACCTGCAGCAGCTGCGGATCCCGACGTACGAACTGCCACTGCTGGGCGAGGGCGTGGACCTCGGCGCGCTGTACCGGCTGGCGGCCGAACTGAAGCGGCAGGGGGCGGCATGAGCACCGACGGCACGAGCACCGATGGCACGAGCACCGGCGGGGTGCGGAGCACCGGCGGCATGAGCACCGGCGGGGTGCGGAGCACCGGGAAGCGGCTCGTGGTGGACGAGCTGATCGACGACCCGAAGACCAGGATCCTCGTCTGCTGCGGCTCCGGGGGCGTCGGCAAGACGACCACCGCCGCGGCGATCGGCCTGCGGGCCGCCGAACGCGGCCGCAAGGTCGTGGTGCTGACCATCGATCCGGCCCGCCGGCTCGCCCAGTCGATGGGCCTGACCGAGCTGGACAACACCCCCCGGGTGGTCAAGGGGGTGACCGGCGAGGGGGAGCTCCAGGCCATGATGCTGGACATGAAGCGGACCTTCGACGAGGTCGTGCTGGCCCACGCCGAGCCCGAACGGGCCAGGGCGATCATGGAGAACCCGTTCTACCAGTCCCTGTCGGCCGGCTTCGCGGGCACGCAGGAGTACATGGCGATGGAGAAGCTCGGGCAGCTGCGCGCCGCCGAGGAGTGGGACCTGATCGTCGTGGACACCCCGCCGTCCCGCTCGGCGCTGGACTTCCTGGACGCGCCCAACCGGCTCGGGTCCTTCCTGGACGGCCGGGTGATCCGGATCCTGACCGCCCCGGCCAAGGTCGGCGGGCGCAGCGCGATGCGGTTCCTGAACGCCGGGATGGGCCTGCTCACCGGCACCCTGGGCAAGATCTTCGGCGCCCAGCTGCTCACCGACGTGCAGACCTTCGTCAGCGCGATGGACTCGATGTTCGGCGGCTTCCGCGAGCGCGCCGACCGCACGTACCAGCTGCTCAAGGCGCCGGGCACGGCGTTCCTGGTGGTGGCCGCGCCGGAGCGGGACGCACTGCGCGAGGCGGCGTACTTCGTCGACCGGCTGGCCGCGGACCGGATGCCGCTGGCCGGGCTGGTGCTCAACCGGGTGCACGGCACGGGCGCGCCGCAGCTCACCGCGGAGCGGGCGCTGGCGGCGGCCGAGGCGCTGGAGGAGAACGGCTCGGAGCACTCCTCGCCGGAGGCGGAGCTGCTCGCGGCCGGGCTGCTGAGGCTGCACGCCGAGCGGATGCAGATCATGGGGCGGGAGCGCCGCACCCGCGACCGCTTCGTCTCGGTGTACCCGGACGTGCCGATCGTGGAGGTCCCGGCGCTGCCGGGCGACGTGCACGACCTGGAGGGGCTGCGGGCCATCGGGGGCCGGCTCAGCGGGGCTTCGTAGGGCGGGGCGGCGTGGGCGCGCCTGCCCAGGGCCGACCCGGGGCCGGCTTGGACGTCGGCCCGGCGTCGGTGCGGCCGGGCGTCCGTGCGGCCGGGCTCAGCCCGCCTGGGCGTAGTCCGTCAGTATCACGCCGGTCGCGAGGGACTCCTCGTACTCGGTGCGGGCCGTCTCCAGCAGCCTCCGCCACGACATGACCGTCGGGCGGCGGCGCAGCAGCGCCCGGCGCTCGCGCTCCGTCATCCCGCCCCAGACCCCGAACTCCACCCGGTTGTCCAGGGCGTCCGCGAGGCACTCCGTCCGCACCGGGCAGCCGCTGCAGACCGCCTTCGCGCGGTTCTGTGCCGCCCCCTGGACGAACAGTTCGTCCGGATCACTCGTGCGGCAGGCGGCCTGCGCACTCCAGTCGTCAACCCAGCCCATCCCGGCGCCGTCCTCTCCCGTATCGAGGCTCCCCCACGGCGGCAACGGCATATTCACCGTTGCCAGTTGAGGACGTTACGGAAGAACGACAGCTCGCAACAGCCCCTTCGGGCTCAATCTCGAATGACCCGATTGGACTATGGGTATCGGTCATCTCACTCGTTGGAGTGATCGCAGGTCGCACGACTTGCCAGAAGCGGAGCCCGTACTCTCGCCACAGGCGTCATCACTCAGCGCAACGGTTCACACGGGTACAGCAGACCACAGCTGCCTCAAAACCCGGCCATCAATGGGCAATTCGGGCAACTCTCCCCACCCACAAGAGTGAGTGATGTTGACGCAGCGAAGCTGTCGCAAGCTTGTGACAAGCCTAGGCGAACACCTGCTCCGATGTGCGGGATTCCGGGACGTAGGGTTCTCCTCATGGCACCGAAGCGCCCACAGGCACCCCAGCCCCCAGGCAACACCGGAGCTCCGCGCGACAGGAGCGGCGGATCACCGATGGAGCACGTCGGCAACGGCGTGAAGTTCCTGGGCGTCAGCGTGCTCTCCGGAGTCCTGCTGGCAGGCCTCGCCCTGCCCGCCGTCGGCGCCATGGGGCTGACCGCCAAGGACACGGCGGAGAGCTTCGACAACATCCCCGACGACTTCAAGACGCCGCCGCTCACCCAGGCCACCCAGATCTTCGACGCCAAGGGCGGCCTGATCGCCAAGGTCTACGAGCGCGACCGCACCGTCCTCACCGCCGACCAGATGTCGCCGTTCATGCGGCACGCCCAGGTGGACATCGAGGACGCCCGCTTCTACGAGCACGGCGCCGTCGACCTCAAGGGCATCCTCCGCGCGGTCAGCAAGAACGCCGAGAGCGGCACCACCTCCCAGGGTGCCTCGACGCTGACCCAGCAGTACGTGAAGAACGTCAACGTGGAGAAGGCCGGCGACGACCAGGCGGCCGTCCTGGAGGCCCAGCGCAAGACCCTGGGCCGCAAGATCCAGGAGCTCAAGGTCGCGATCAAGCTGGAGGAGGACCTGAGCAAGGATCAGATCCTCACCAACTACCTCAACATCACCTTCTACGGCCACCAGGCCTACGGGGTCGAGGCCGCCTCCCAGCGCTACTTCAGCAAGAGCAACAAGGACCTGACCATCGCCGAGTCCGCCACCCTGGCAGGCCTGGTCCAGAACCCGTCGCAGTACGACCCGGTGCGCTACCCCGACAACACGGTCAAGCGCCGCAACGTCGTGATCGACAAGATGGTCGAGAACAAGCACATCACCGCCGACCAGGCCAAGGAGGCCAAGGCCGCCCCGCTGGGCCTGAAGTACAAGGACCCGCAGAACGGCTGCATCACCGCCCAGGCCGGCATGGGCTTCTTCTGCGACTACGTCCGCCACGTGGTCAAGCAGGACCCGGCCTTCGGCAAGAGCGCCGACGAGCGCAAGAAGCTCTGGGACACCGGCGGTCTGAACATCTACACCACCCTGGACCCGGACAAGCAGGCCGCGGCGCAGAACGCGGTGACCAAGCTGGTGTACGTCACCGACCCGGTGTCGGCCGCCGCGACCATGATGGAGCCGGGCAGCGGCAAGATCCTCGCGATGGCCCAGACCCGCCCGTACGGCCTGGACACCAACAAGAACCAGACCGTCGTCAACCTCAACGTCGACGCGGCGATGGGCGGCGGCAACGGCTTCCAGCCCGGATCGACCTTCAAGCCGATCGTGGCCGCCGCCGCACTGGAGTCCGGGATCCCGGCGACCCAGCAGTACAAGTCGGAGAACCGCATCGAGTGGCCGACGGTGAAGACCTGCGAGGGCACCTGGAAGAACATGGAGAAGGGCAAGGCCCGGACCGTGCCCAACGAGTCCGAGAACGAGAAGGGCCCCTACGACCTCAAGACGGCGATGGCCATGTCGGTCAACACCTACTTCGTCGAGATGGAGGCCGACATGGGCCTCTGCCCGGTGAAGCAGATGGCCAACAAGCTCGGCATCACCGCCAAGGCGAGCGGCAAGCCCATCGAAGAGGTCCCCTCCATGGGCCTCGGCGTGCAGGAGATGTCCCCGCTGACCATGGCGAACGTCTACGCGACCTTCGCCGCGCGCGGCAAGTACTGCACCCCGATCGCCATCAACAAGATCAGCACGGTGGACGGCAAGGACGTGCCCGTCCCGCAGTCGGCGTGCAGCCAGGCCTTCTCCGAGCAGACCGCTGACTCCCTCAACACCGTGCTGAGCGGTGTGACCGAGAAGGGCACCGGTAAGGACCTCGGCCTGGAGGACGGCCGCCCGATCGCCGGCAAGACCGGTACCTCGGACGAGAAGCGCGCCGCCTGGTTCAGCGGCTACACCCCGCAGCTGGCCACCTCGGTCTGGCTCGGAGGCCCGGCCGGCGGTGTGCCGATGAAGAACATCAAGATCGGCCCCACCACCTTCCCCGAGGTGTTCGGCGCCACCGGCCCCGGCCCGATCTGGCGCATGGCGATGAACCAGGCCCTGAAGGGCTCCCCGGTACAGCAGCTGCCCACGGCGGCCATCCCGGACATGCCCAAGCCGGACCCGGCCACCCCGCCGGCCGACCCGAACGCCCAGCCCCAGCCGCCGGCCGGCAACCCGCCGCCGCCGGCTGGCAACCCCGGCGGTGGCAACAACGCCGGCGGGATGATCGGCGGCGGGTTCACCTTCCCGCCGGGCATGATCGGCGGCGGCAAGCACGGCGGCGGGAACGGCTGACCGAGCCCGTCCGGGCAGGGGGCGCGGAAGGCAGCGCCGGTAGGGCCCGTGGAGCCCGTAGGGCCCGTGGAGCAGACTGAAGGGGCGTCCTCCGGTTCGGAGGGCGCCCCTTCGGCGTGTTGCCGGGTGACGGTCCGTCAGGGCCTGGGGGCCCCTTGCCGGCCCTTGCGGGGCGCTCGGCTCCGGCCGGAGTCGGCTCGACCGGGGCTGCCTGGGAGGCCCGGGCCGCCCAGGCTCCCGGGGTCAGGACAGCGCGGCCTTCACGGCGGCGGCGACCCGGCCGCCCTCGGCCAGGCCTTCCACCTGGGGCTTCACCAGCTTCATCACGGCGCCCATCGCCTGCGGACCGGTCGCCCCGGTCTCCGCCACGGCGGCCGCGACGATCCCGGCCAGCTCCTCGTCGGAGAGCTGCTTGGGCAGGTAGGTCGCGAGCAGCTCGCCCTCCGCCCGCTCCCGGGCCGCCTGGTCGGTACGGCCGGCGCCGTCGAAGGCCTCGGCGGCCTCCCGGCGCTTCTTCGCCTCGCGGCCGATCACCTTCAGCACCTCGGCGTCGGACAGCTCGCGCTTCTGCTTGCCCGCCACCTCCTCGCTGGTGACGGCGGACAGCGTGAGCCGGACGGTGGACGCGCGCAGCTCGTCCCGGTCCCTGATGGCAGCCGTGAGGTCTTCCTGCAGCTGCTCCTTGAGCGTTGTCATTTCCTCTTCTTATCCTTCGGCTGTAGGAGTCTCAACCAGGTTTCCACCGGGCATCCACTGCGGTTTGCACAGGTGAACGAGTATGCCCCGTCAGGGACGGCCCGCCGACGAGTGACGACGCGTCCGCCGATGGCCGGTCACGGCCGGGAGGGGCCGGTGGGGGTCGGGAGGGGCCGGTGGGGGTCGGGAGGGGTCGGGAGGGGCCGGTGGGATCCGGCCGGCACGGCCGACAATGCCAGCACACTCCCGGCAGAACAGCCGGAATTCGCTGGACCTGATCCGGCTCGGCCGCGCCGACGTCGTGGTGGCGGGCGGCGCGGACGCGGGCGTCCACCCGCTGGGCGCCGCCGCCTTCGCCGCCATGCGCGCCGGCGGACAGCGGACAGCGCCGTAACCCGTTTACCCGGTTACACCTATCCTGGCCCCCATGACCGACGGAGACGACCGGAACACCACCCCGCCCGGGCTGGTCCTCACCACCCCCGCGGGCACCCGCTTCCACTTCGACCCCGGCGCCCTCTGCCTCGAACTGCTCACCACCGGCGGCCCCGGCCCGTACACCCGCTACGAGGCCCTGCACCGGCCCGCTGACCTCACGGCCTGGCTCCCGCTGTCCCGGCTGCGGCTGCCCGCCGACACCGTCCGGGTCACCGCCGACGAGCTGACCGCCGCCCGCACCCTGCGCGACGCGCTCTGGCGCCTCACCGCCGCCCGCGCCCATGGCAACACCGGCGCCGCCGAGGACTACGCCACTCTCAACCGGGCCGCGGAGCGCCCACCGCTGGTCCCCCGGATCGCCCCGGACGGCACGGCCGCCGCCCCGCTGCCCGCCGACGGCTCCCAGCTGGTCTCCACCCTCGCCCGGGACGCCATCGCGCTGCTCACCGGCCCGTACGCGGACCGGATCCGCGAGTGCGGCGCGCACAACTGCCAACTGATCTTCGTCGACACCTCACGGCCCGGCCGTCGGCGCTGGTGCTCGATGGAACGCTGCGGCAACCGCCACAAGGTCCGCGCCCTGCGCGCCCGCCGCGAAACCGAGGAATCGCCTTCGCCCCCGCCCTCGCCCCTACCGTCCTCCATCCCCTCCGCCATCCCGTCCGCCATCCCGTCCGCCATCCCGTCCGCCGGGCGTTCACCGGCTGATCCACCGTCTGAGAGCATGGGCTGATGCGACCGCTGTACTCCGTTCCCCTCGGCATCGCCGCCGCCGGCGCCGCCTGCCTCGCCTACTCCGCCGGGTACGAGGTCCGGGCCTTCCGCCTCCGCCGGGTCGAGGTCCCCGTCCTCCCCCGCGGCGCCCGGCCCCTCCGGATCCTGCAGGTGTCCGACATCCACATGGTGAGCGGGCAGGGCAAGAAGCAGCGCTGGCTGAAGAGCCTCGCCGGCCTGCGCCCCGACCTCGTGGTCAACACCGGCGACAACCTCTCCGACCCGCTCGGCGTCCCGGCCACCCTCGACGCGCTCGGGCCGCTCATGGAGTTCCCGGGCGTCTACGTCTTCGGCTCCAACGACTACTACGGCCCGGCCCGCAAGAACCCGGCCCGCTACCTCCAGGCCATGCGCAGCGGCGCCCACGGCATGAACAACCCCGACGGCACCGCCCGCCGCGGCATCACCGGCGCCGTCCACAACCCCTGGGAGAAGCTCCGCGACGGCTTCGACGCGGCCGGCTGGCTCGACCTCACCAACACCCGCGGCCGCCTCACCCTCAACGGCCTCGACCTCGAGTTCACCGGCCTCGACGACCCGCACATCCGCCGCGACCGCTACAGCGACGTCGCCGGCGGCCCCTCCCCGGACGCCGACCTCTCCCTCGCCGTCGTCCACGCGCCCTACCTGCGCGTCCTCGACGCCTTCACCGCCGACCGCTACCCCCTGATCCTCGCCGGCCACACCCACGGCGGCCAGCTCTGCGTCCCCTTCTACGGCGCCCTGGTCACCAACTGCGACATCGACACCCGCCGGGTCAAGGGCCTCTCCACCCACATCGCCGGCGGCCACCGTTCCCACCTCCACGTCTCCGCCGGCTGCGGCACCAACCGCTACACCCCCGTCCGCTTCGCCTGCCCCCCCGAAGCCACCCTCCTCACCCTCACCCCGGCCCCCCGCTGACCCCCACCGGACGCCCGCCCGAAACCGGATTTCGTGTCTCGGCGAGCGTCCGGTAGAGTTCTACTCGTTGCGACGGAGACAGAGCAACAAAACGCAAGACCGGGGTGTGGCGCAGCTTGGTAGCGCGCTTCGTTCGGGACGAAGAGGCCGTGGGTTCAAATCCCGCCACCCCGACCCAGTGCAGAGGCCCTGCCGGAGAAATCCGGCAGGGCCTCTGTCGTCGTGCGCGACCAACTGAGTGACCGAGCCTCAGCCCATCCGGCACCGCTGCCTGGACCGCCCGCCCGTCCCTCCACCGACCGGACCAACACCCGAGGCCGCCTCGGAGGGCCCGGCGGCACCCCGGGCGCTACGGAACCACTTCCCAACCACCGAAGGCCCGCCGAGCGCCGGCCCTCACCGCCGCGGCGATCCCGGCAACGGAAAAGGCCCCGACTCGATCGAGTCGGGGCCTTCTTCATCGGGTGGTCCTCCAGCCTCCGGGCTACGACCCCGGAAGCAACCGGCCACGCTTCAGCGTCGAACCCGCCACCAACTGCGACAACGTCAGAAAGGAAACACCGGCCTCCGCCCTCTGGTGCGGGGGGTCAGAGGGCGGTGGCGAGTTCGGTGCGGGAGGTGATGTCGAGCTTCGGGTAGGCCTTGTAGAGGTGGTGGGCGACGGTTCGGGGGCTGAGGAAGAGCTGGGCGGCGATGTCGCGGTTGGTGAGGCCCTGGGCGGCGAGGCGGGCGATCTGGAGTTCCTGGGGGGTGAGGGGGGACTGCGGGGCGGTG
>NZ_JNWQ01000076.1 GCF_000716875.1 Streptomyces novaecaesareae
CGCTTGCTCATGTTGCTCTTGCCACTCACTACCTGGACTGCTTCCTCCGGGACCATCCGTCCCAGTATCAGGCTGTCCAGCTCAGTGGGGGAACTTCAACGACGACCTCACCGAACACACCGGCCCGAACACCGACCCCGAAGCCACCGGCCTGCGCCTGACCCCGCTCGGCCCCAAACGCCCCGCCCCCGACCTCCTCGAAGACCTCCTCGCCGGCATCCACGGCTGCTGGCTCCTTCACGAGGAATGCGACGAACCCGACGACGAGGGCGGCTTCGGCGACGACGACCAGGACGACGAGCACACCGGACAGCCCGGCATCGGCCGCGGCAGGCTCGCCCGCCTCGTCCGCGAAGCCGCAGCCGCCCACCACGACCGGCTCATCTGACCATCCGGCCCGACCGCACGAGTAGCCGCTCCGGCCCGCCCGCAACTCCCCAAGGGCCCATCCAGGCACGGGCCAGCCCACGGGATGCTCCCCCAACGTCGGCACGCCTGCCCGCCTCGGCCTGGAGCCGCCGGCGACCCATCCGAACCGATTTTCAGTGACACTGCGCAACCAAATTGAGGTCACGGGACACCCAGCCTTCAGGCCGAACAAGCGCCAGAGAGCCACTTTCCCGTATCACTTGCATGGGCCTCTATCAATAGAAAGTGATCCTGACTTCCCTCTCGCACGCCCCCGCTTCGGGGCCCATGGTTACGCACGGTAGTAATTTTCGGGTACTCGCGCCGTCCGCCGAGGTAGCGCGGCGGTCCTCCCGTGTATTGGCACGCCCAGGTGCGACAAGAAGGCGGCCGTCAGCGCCCCACCGTTCGCCCTGCCCAAGCCGACGCTCAGCGGCGCCACCGCCACCTACCCCGACGTACTGCCCGGCGTCGACCTCCAGGTCACCGCGCTACCAGTCGGCGGCTGGCGCGACGTGATCGTGGCCCGCACCGCCGAAACCGCGGCCAGCCCCGCGATCAAGACCCTACGCTTCCCCATCGGCACCCAGGGCCTGCCTCCACGCCGGGACCGTAGGCGGGCACCCTCGTCGCGGGCGGCAGTCCGTGCGACCGGACACGAGGACGCGGCCACCCGCTCGCCATGAGAAGCGGTGGCGGCTGACGCGCCCGGTTCGACCTCTCCACCCATAAAGACGCGTGGCGCGCAAGAGAGTTGTCTGTTCGACGGCACCCGCTCGAAGTACTCTGGCAGCCCGCCCGGGGCCGCCCGAGCGGTGTGGGCTGGGGGAAGGGAGGGGACATGGACTTCGACCGGTGGAACCGGCGGTGGAAGTTCTGGCACTGGGCGACGCGGACTTTGGTGGCCGCGGTGGTCGTGCTGAGCGCGATCGCCCTGTTGGGGTTGTTTCGGATCCTGCCGGTCGGCGGCCTGGGTGACGTCGGAATGGCGGCCGCGGGTGCCCTGCTGTTCGGGTTGGTGGCCGGCTACTGCCGGAATCGGGCCAGGCATGCGGGAGCGGTGGTGAAGGTACGCCTGGTGAATCAGATCGCGGAGACCTACGACCTGATGGTCGCCGCCCAAGACATGGTCGGTGCGTTCGGCAGCCACTTGGCCGGAGCATTTCAGGAGCAGACCCCGCAGAGCCGGAGACTGGCCGCGATCATCGCCGGAACCTACGACGAACTGCAAGGCCCGGAAGTCAGAGTCGGGCTGCGGCTGCTGGAGAACACCTTCCGTCGGTACGGCGGCTGGGAGGAGTTGGACCGTTGGCCCGACTCGGAGGCATTGTTGGAGGCCGTCAAGACCTGGATGTCCTCGGCACATGATGGGAAGGGTCTCTCACCGCACCTCGAACTCACCAGACCTGACGGCACGATATTCAGGACTCGGGTAGCCGGTTCGGAGTCTGCGGGGGACTGATCCGTCGCAGCCAGGCACCGGCTTGCGGATCCCAGTACACCGCCACCCGGTAGCCCGCGGGGTCCGGTGCGGCGAGCACGGCGAGGTCGACCGCTGCCAACGCCTCGACGGCGGCGGTGGACAGGCCGGTGGCCTGGATCTCGATCACGGCCCCGTCGCCAGCCGGCTCTTCCTGGTCGCGGCGCCGGCCCCGGAGCCGGTCGAGCACAGCTCGGACCCCGGCGCTCGACTTACGCTTGGCGAAGGCGTAGAGCTCGTTGAACACCGGGGAGGCGACCGCCAGCACAAGCGAGTCGTGCAGCAGCTCACCGACTCCTCGCTCGGACGCGGTCTCGGCGGCGCCCGGGGTCGACGGTGCCGGGTCAGGCCACACCAACAGGGCCAGCTCGGTCAATGCCGGCTCCCCGATGTCGGACGCTCCGAGGGCAGCGATCAGCTCACGTCGGTGCAGATGCGGCATGGCGAGCGCCAACGTCCGCTCAACAGCAGACTGTTGGGTTGGACCGACAGTGGAACGGGCCTCTGCGGCGAAGTAGGGTTCCAGCGCGGCGAGCAGGGAGCACGGGTCGACCAGAGTCAGCAGCACACCGGCCAGGGGAGCATGCCTGACCGGGCCGATCGGAACGGGGATTCGGACGGTGGCATCGATAGCGGAGATCTCATCGACCAGGTCCGGCGCAAGTCCGCCACCGTCAGCCACGGTATCCACCAATTCCTCGGCGAGAATCCGGAGTTGATCAACCATGGCAGACCTTCTCTGGCTGGTGGCCGCCTCTCCGTCGAGCCCGGCGAGCACGCCGGCCGCCCAGGCCCGAACTGGCGGCTCGCCACTTCCCTCCGCCAGTTTGCGCAGGCGCCGTAAGCCTGTTGACGCAACGTCAGAACTGTTCGCGCCGACTGTCATCGTTGATTCCTCCCGATAGCCCGCAGAGCCGATCCGGCCGGCGGATCCCGCGCGGAACCACCGCCGAGCAACTGTCATACCACTGACTAGACGAGGATAAGCCGTGGTCTGGAACTACGCGGAGCGGGTCGGCGCCTTGGCCGGCCCGGGCGCGATGAGTGGGAACTTCACCGAACTGACGGCCCAGGCCGCGGAGGACCGGCTCGCCCGAGGGGTGCTCCTGGCGCTAGCCGGAGCCTCCATGGCCGCACACACGCTGCTGCTCGAGGTAGCCAGGGAGCGCCCGGACCAAGCCGGACCGGCGCTCGCCTGGGCGCACCTGGCCGCCCTCGACCGGGTGAAGGCCCTGCCCGGCGGGTCCTCAGCCGGGGTGTCCACGGAACTCGCCGACCGGCTGCCGCCCGGATACCGGCTGCGCGACCGCTGGCAGGAGGCCATGGCCGCACAGTCCACCATCACCTTCGCCGAGCGGCTGGCGCTGACCGAACTCCCCTCCGTGCACACCGCACTGGGATACGCCGAGGTCATCCAGCAGGCCGCAGCACGAAAGCTGAAGGTGGTCCGGCCGCCGATGGGGGCCTATCTCGCCAGAAACATCGAAAGGCACTACCACCTGACCAGCCACTTCCGACGCAGCGAGCGAGCCTGCCTGGCCCGGATCTGCGCCCGGCTCAGACTGGCGCGCGGCGAGCAGGCCGCAGCTGAGGAGTGGCTCGAGCTGGGACGGCAGGCGGCTGCCCACGACGCGGACCACGCCGGGGTCGCCGCCACCCACGTACTGCTCGGCGACCATCTGCTCGCTCCCCGTACCGGTCCCGATCGCCTCGACACCTGGACGCTCGACCAGAGCATTCTCGGCAGGACGCACGCCCTGTCCTCGGACGCGCCGAGCCCTGACGAATGGGAACGGCGCAGCGAGCTCGCCGAGGAGCAGTACGCGAAGGCCGAGCAGGTCTTGCGGCGGACGGGTTCGCCGCTGCCTCGCGCCTGGGCCATGCTCAACCTGCGGCGCGCCCAACTGTGCTTGGTGGTCGGCCGGTTTTCCGAGTCGGCGGGCCTCGCCGATTCGGCTGCGGAGGGCTTCGACGAGGCCGGCGACGAGCGCAACCTGCAGACCGCGCGGATTCACCGGACCCTGGCCGAGATCCACGACGAGCGGGTGCCGGCACTCGGCGATGTGGCGGACGAGCTCGCCGATTGGGGCCTCGGCCGTGGAAGTCTGAGTCACGCCCTCGGCCTGGCGATGACCGTGGGCAACGTCGGGAACGCCTCAGCTGCCGGCGGCCACTACGGCGTTGGGATCCGCTGCTACCAACTGGTGCGGGAGACCTGCCGAGGACTCGGCCTCGACCAGCGGGCGATCTACAGCACGGTCACTCTGGCCCGGCTCTACCAGGACGTCGGAGACCTTCGGACGGCCCGCAGCTACCTGGTCAACGCCGAGGCCGAGCTGGACGATCGGTCGGCCCCGGGCGGCCTGGAGGCCCGCCGAACTGCCGCAGAACGGATCGAACTGCTCGATGTAGCACAGCAGTTGGCGACCACGCTCAAGGATGGCGAGACCGCCGCCGCCACCGCGGACCGAATCGCGCAGGTGCTCGCCAGCCCGCAGGGCAAGCGGCTACCCCGGTACGCGCGGCAGTCGGCCGGCGCGGTGATCGCCCAGAGCAGGTCCTCGGCGTCGATGCTCCAGGCGCTCGAGGCCGAGCGTGACAGCCGGCCGGACGACGCGGCCGACGGCTACCGGACGGCGCTGACACATGCCGGCCACCGCAGCTCCGGCCGGAGCCATCGGCTCGCCACCGTCCTGCTGGCCAAAGGCGAACTCGAACAGGCCCGCCAGGCCATGGGTGGCCTCGACCTCGGCGGCCGCCCCACCTTCGGCACTCCCCGACCGTTCCCGCTCCTCCACCTGCTCGGCAGAGGGCTTCTCCGTGAGCACCGCAGGGTCATTACGGACCACTACGAGTTGATGATGTCCGTCTTCCTGGAGGACTGGAAGCGCGCAGAGTCCCAGGCCGCCGAACTGGAGCGACGACACGGGCCGCGGTGGTGGGAACGGATGACCTCACCCCAGGAGGCACTGATCGCCGCCGGGGAGATCGCCGAGCACCGGCACGACCCGGAGACGGCACTGACGCACTACCGGGAGGCGATGAGCCGGATCGAACGGATCCGCGGTCAACTACGCGGAGACGAACTCCGCACCTCGTTCGCGGACTCGGGCAGCGCCTCGACCCTGTACTTCGCCGCCGCGCGCACCCTGCTGGCCGCCGCCGACAGGGACGAGGGGGTAGCGGCGGCCCTGCGCGCGGAGTCCTTCACCACCGCCGAGCACGGCCGGGCCCGCGGTCTCTATGACCTGCTGCCACCCCGGGGCGAGGACGGGCAACCGCTGCCGTTCCCAGCCGAGGCTGCCGAGTGGCGCCGGCTCTCCGCCCACGCAGCCCTCGACCGCCACCGGCTCAGCAGCCACGTCGGCCCGCCGAGCCGCGACATGGAGTCCCGGTACCATGAGCTGCGCCGCACCGCGGCCGCCACCGAACGACGCCTGGGACGGGTGGAGCGCGGCATCCGGACCAGACACCCCGAGCTCTGGCACGCCCTGCACCCCGCCCACGAGCCGCCCACCCTGGGCGAGGCGCAGCGGGCCCTCGGTCCGGACACCTTGGCGGTGGCCTACGCGGTGAAGCCTCACGAACTGCTGCTCTGGGCATTCGACCGAGACAGCCTGCGGACTGCCCGGCAGGTCGCCACCGAGCGCTGGCAGACCGCTCGTGCGGTCCAGTCGGCGCGGCGCTGCTGGGAGCGCCGCGAGGACCGCTTCGCCGCCGCCCCCGAAGCGCTCGCCCGCCTGGTGCTCGACCCGGTAGGCGCCGACCTGGACCGCTACCGCCGTGTGGTGTTCATCCCGTCCGGCCCACTGCACGATGTTCCTTTCAGCGCACTGCCCTGGCACGGCCTGCCGCTGGGCGAACGGCTCACCGTCACCACCGTGCCCAGCGCGGGAGTATTGACCGGCCTCCCGAGCGCCGGCCCGGTCCGACTCGACAGGCTGCTCGCCGTCGGTGACCCCCGGCACCTCGCCCAGGGCCGCCTGCCCTGGGCGAGGCGCGAAGCGCTGTTCGCCGCCTCCCTGGCAGCCCGGCCCACCGTCCTACTTGGCGACCAGGCCACGCGAAAGGCCGTCCGCTCGGCGGCGGAGGACGTTGACGTGGTCCACCTGGCTGCGCACGGCGAATTCGACCGTGGCCTGCCGCTTGCCTCAGCCGTCTTGCTTGCCGGGACCGACCGGCTCACCGCCGCCGACCTGGTCGGCCTGCGCCTGCACGATGCCCTGGTGGTGGCGAGCGCTTGTCACACCGGCCAGGGCTGGCAGCGCCCGGGTGAGGATGTCCAGGGACTTACTCGCGGAATCCTGGCGGCGGGTGCGGGCGCCGCAGTGGTATCGCTCTGGCGGGTACCCGATGCGGTGACCGCCGTCCTGATGGCAGCCTTCCACCGCGCCCTCCGCGACGGACAGGACGCCCCGACGGCCCTACGCTCGGCCCAGTCCGAGCTGCGGGCGCACTCCCCGGAGAGCTTCGCCTGCTCCATGACCGAACTGGCCACCAGAGAACAGCAGTTCGCCGATGCCCATGGCTTGCCCCGGACGGACCTGACGGATCCCGGACTGCCGAACGAGGTAAGCCATCCGTACTACTGGGGTGCTTTCACCTGCGTGGCCCGGCAGTAGTGGAAGGTTCCGCCAGCTTCCCTTCCTGAGAGGCAAGTTATCGTCCTCGAGCGCCGCCGTCCGGGCTGTTGCGGCCGTGAAGCATGAGCCACCACAATGGCGCCGAAGCGCTCGCCGAGGCACCACTGCCCGTCGGCAGGGCGGGCGGTGATTATCAACTCTGTTTTCAGCAGTACCAGTTGATGTATGCACGGCAGCGCCCCCGAGGGGCGAGGCAATCGGGCAAAGGGGGCGGACATGGCGTGGTTCCGGAGGCGGGTGCGAGGCGAGGCCAAGCCGGTGGACGACGGGCTAAGCGGGACGGCAAGGCTCTACCGGGCCAGGAACGTCCTGGACTCCGTGAGGCGCCACAGCTGTTCCGGGGCCGACTGCTTCGATGGCGATCACGCGCTGGTTCGCAGGGCTGTCAGAGACGCCACGGTAGCGGTTGAGCAGATCATCCGAGCCGGGGGGCCCCGGACGGACGTCCCTGAGGCGTTCGGAAACCTCGACTGCATGATGCTGAGGCTCGTCACCGTCGGCCACGCCGAGGACTCCGCCGACCTGGCCGCCGCCACCCTGCGGTTGGCGGACGGGTACTTCCCCACGAGCCCGGCAGCGGAATCGCTGGCGGCCAACGCCCTCGACAAGGCCGCTCACGCGCTCTTCAAGGCGGAACGGCCGATCGAGGAGCAGATCGACTGCGCCCACGTCCGCATCCGGCTCTGGGATGCGACCAGCTACGGTGCGAACATTCCCCGTGAGGAACTGCAGAAGCTGCAGGAATGGCAGCGCGGCGGCGCGAAGCCCCCGCGCATCGGCTGGTAGCACCACCGGCGGGGCGTGTCCGGCGGCGCTTCCGAGCGGGCCGGCCCACGGCGGGGTGAGCGTTCCCTCCCCCCGGCCGTGAGCCGGCGCCGGTGGCGTTGGGTGCCGAACGGAAGGCCCTCCTGCTCAGCTTGTGGAACCGCGCCCGCTCCTGCGCGTCCAGGGCCTCGTATTGGTGCTTCTTCCAGAATGTGTCGAGCCGCCCCTCGCGGAACAGTTTCCTCGGGCCCGGGCAACGGGTAGGCGTCGGGGCGTCCCCCGGAATGTGGCACCGAGTGCTATGCAGCGGGCAGCCGCCCCCACCCCCGGCTCATCTGAATCGCCTGCCTTGACCACACGGACAGCCTCGACCACCCACCGCAGATCAGGACGCCCGACCTTCGGCGGCCTTCCCATTCTGTTTCGTAGCCACATCGGGGGCAGGAGAGAGCCCCCTGCCGCCCGCGCGCACCTCCGAGCGAAGACCCGGACAGTCACGCACAACGGATTCCGCATGCCCGCATCGACCGCGCGGTACCACGGCAACCCGCCCGAGCTTGGCGCATCCAGGTGCGGGTCCTCACCGTGAACCGCAGGTCAAAGCCCCATTTCCGCGTTGGTGATCGCATGGTGGTCGCAGACGATCATCCGATCACGGCGCGCGTACCCTCCGTGAACTGATCAAGAGTCACAACCACGGGAGGTACACGAAGTGCGCAGGTCAGGACGACCGGGCCGGGTCTACCGCCGATGCGGGTGCCGCGATGCAACTCGGCGCCAGCTCGGCGCGAAGTGCCCACGCCTCACCGAACAGGATCACGGCACGTGGACCTTCGCCGTCGACATCCCGTCCCTCAACAACCGCAGGCGCACCATACGGCGCGGCGGCTTCGAGGACGCCTGGACCGCCGAGGCGGCACTGCGACGCCTCCTCGAAGGCCGCCGGCTGGGCTTCGACGCCGACCCCCACGAGACGGTCGCCGCCTACCTCACCAAATGGCTCAAGTCGACGGAGTTCCTCCTCAAGCCCACCACCTACGCCCGCTACCGCACCTACTTACTCTGCGAACTCATCCCCGTCTTCGGCAAGATGCGCCTCGAGGAGCTCGCCCACGACCACATCGCCGCCTACACCCACCAGCAGCTCGAAGCCGGCCGCGGACGCCAGGCCGTCTACCACTGCCTCGCCACGCCCTCCAGCACCCTCGGCACCGCCGTCCGCGCCCACCGCCTCCCCTACAACGCCGCCCAGCCCCTCCCCATACGCAGGCCCCAAGCCGCCGAACGCGTCCCCTGGACCGCGGAGCAGGCCGACGCCTTCCTCTCCCACTGGCGAGGCGTCGACCCCGCCTTCGCCGACCTCTTCGAAGTCATCATCGGCACCGGCCTGCGCAAAGGCGAGGCACTCGGCCTCCAGCGCCCATGCGTGCGAATCGACGACCGCGTCATGTACATCCGCCACACCCTCTCCGCGATCGACAACCACGAACTCGTCCTGACCGCACCGAAGACGAAGAAGAGCCGCAACTGGGTACCCCTGTCCGACCGCGTCGCCGCCGCCCTCCAACGCGCGATGGCCAGGAACACCTCCCCGGGCAACGGCCACGTCTTCCAGGACACCGACGGCAAGCCCCTCCACCCGGCCGCGGTCCGCCGACGCTTCCACGAACTGCGCGAACAGGCCGGACTGCCGCACGTCACCGTCCACGACCTGCGCCACCTCGCCGCCACCCTCGCCCCGGAGGGCAACGTGCCCATGGCCGTCATCTCCAAGACCCTGCGGCACTCCACCCTGTCGACCACCGCGAACATCTACAGCCACCTGACCTGGGACGTCGCCAGGGCCGCCGTGAACACCATCGAAGCAAGGCTCCACCTCGTCGAAGCCCGTACCCAGCGCGACCCGGACGTCCCCGTCCACGACAGCCGCCTGCCGAACCCGCTCTTCAGTCACGCGGCCTGACAACGGCAGCGCCGAAGCGGGCTCGGCAGGCCGAGCCGTTCACGCCGGCGGGACTGGACAACCGGCCTCCCGGCCCATAGCTGACACCCAATAAACGTGGGGCCCGTCGAAACAGATGACGCCGCAGGTTCTGTCGGCATGCCCATTTCCCGCGAATCCGGGCCCATTTCCGCGCCGAAGAGGCGGCCGGTCCGCGATCGACGACGCTCGGATGCCCGATCGGATAAACAAATGCCCCGTCACGACCGGACGGAGGAGCTCAACCTGCAGAAACGCGCTCAGCGGGACAACGTGAACGAGCGTTCACGACCACACTGCGACCACCAAAGGAAAAGGCCGTTCTCATCATTTCGATAAGAACGGCCTCCGACCTGCGAAAACGCTGGTCGGGACGACAGGATTTGAACCTGCGACCCCTTGACCCCCAGCGGTCGAGAGGGAGTCCGACCAGTGTTCGTCAGTCCAAGTCCCGCAGGCCAGGGCCTACTTCGTCCGCCACGCATGACGCCTGATGCCACCTCATGACACCCATTCCGTGAGAGGCGCGTGAGAGGCGGCGGACGACGGGGAGTTCGACAGTGACTTGCCTCACACCCCCGTGGTAGCTCCGATCAGCTCCCTCGAGTGCCCCACCGCTCGCCGTTTCAGGCCGCGACCCCGCAGCAGCCTGGAGACGGACCCCGATGGCCGGCGGCGTGGATTGCGTCATACAGCCAGTCCGGGCACCCCGCAGAATCAGGCCCTGCGGAGAAACCACCACTGTCAGTCCTGGACCTCGACTTCGACGGCCGCGCGGATCTCCAGGGTGCGCTGGGCCAGATCCTCCGGGCGGGTGTCACCCTTCCCGTCGATGACGCCACCGACCGTCCGCCCATACGCAGATGGTCCGGGATTCGGCCGGCCCTGCCAGGACCGCGCAGTCGAGCGCGCCGCCGAGCGGGCCTGCCGGGTAGTCCTGGCGGCCTTTCAGGCTCTCACCAGTCTCGCTGGACACATCGGCCCCCCAGACTGCACCGAACTGCCGGTCCAACTCCTCCCGGGC
Organism: Streptomyces novaecaesareae; assembly: GCF_000716875.1. Classification (GTDB taxonomy): domain Bacteria; phylum Actinomycetota; class Actinomycetes; order Streptomycetales; family Streptomycetaceae; genus Kitasatospora; species Kitasatospora novaecaesareae. The sequence goes on from NZ_JNWQ01000076.1 coordinate 10,302, forward strand.
GTCGGGGAAGCTCCCGGTCATCCCGACCACCAGCAGAGTGCTGCGGTCCGACCCGGCGGACCCGTAACCCGCCACCGACACGTCCCGGTAGCGGCTCAACGCGGTCAAGTTCTTCTGGAGGCGGCCACGCTCCGCCGCGACCACCCCGTCGTCCGGCATCCGCTGCTGGTCGCCGATCCGGTCCGCTAGTGGTGCCGGTGTCGGGGTCGGTCGCCGAGGTCTGGCGGCCGCGCAGGTCGTAGCCGTAGGACCAGGTGTTGCCGCTGCTGTCGGTCCGGGACGCGGTCAGGCCAGCCGGAGTGAAGGCGTAGCTCGTAACGTCCGCGTCGGCCGGGTTGCCGGTCGGCGCGGGGTACTGGAGACGGCCACCGCGCTGGTCGACGCCGGGCGGGCCGGCACGGTCGTTCGGACGCTGCGCACCGCCGTGGACCGGGTCACCCGTGCGCTGATGCACCTGGACGACTCCTCCGGCATCGTCGGCGATGCGCTGCAGGAACTCACCGACCTCTACGCCCGCGCGCTGAAGCAGGCCCTGCCCGCCAACCCCAAGACGCTCGCGTCATGGCTGGTCGCGGCGCAGTTCGACGGCCCCGGCTGGCCCCGTATCCACCTGCGAGCGTTCGCGCCTGCCGGAGCAAATCGCTCGCCCCGACATACGCCGAACCGACCGACTCGGCGGCCTCCTCCACGTGTACCAACGTGCCGCCTGAACAGAGCATATGAGGTGCTCGGAAAGCTCTGCGCCGCCGTCAGCGGTCGGCGTCCTGCACGCCGCGATCACGCAACAGGTGGCGCTCGATCGGAGCCATGAAGGCCAGTTCGATGGCAATACCAACTATGAGAATGAGGAGGATACCGAGCAGGACGCCAGGCATGTCGGCTGCCTCGCGTCGGCTCTGCAGGTAGCGGCCGAGGCCCAGCTCCGGGGAAGACGCGATGAGTTCGGCCGCCATCAGGGAGCGCCAGGAGAACGCCCAGCCCTGCTTGAGCCCGGCCAGGTAGCCGGGCAGCGCGGCCGGGATCAGCACATGTCGGACGCCGGCCAAGCCGGTGGCGCCCATGGTGCGCCCGGCCCGCAGGAACAGCGGCGGCACCTGGTCGATGCCCGCGACCAGGCCGTTGGCGACGGAGGGGACTGAGCCGAGGAGGATCACGGCATAGATCGCCACGTTGTCCGGGCCGAGCCAGATGACGGCCGCGGGCACCCAGGCGACCGAGGGCAGCGACTGCAGGCCCTGGAGCACCGGGCCGATCGCAGTGCGCACCGGCTTGACCCGGGCGACGACCAGGCCGATCGGGGTGCCGATGACGACGGCCAGCAGGAAGCCGGACAGGCCCCGCCACACGCTGGTCCAGACGATCGGCAACAGCGTTTCCTGGCACCAGAGTTCGTCCAGCGAGTGCCAGACCATAGCGGGACCGGGCAGCTTGTCGGCATCGGTGAGCCCGAGGACGAATACGAGCTGCCACAGGCCGAGCACCAGACCGACGACGATCAACGGAGGAAGCGCCCGCTCCCGCACGATCCGGGCGATCGGGGCGCCCCGGGCGGCGACCCCGTCCAGCACATCGAGGCCGGCGCCGACCTCAGCGCTGTCGGAGGCGTCCTTCTCCAGGACGGCGGCGGTGTCAGTGCTGGACATGGCGACGGATCTCCCCACGCAGTTCTTCGGTGATCTCGATGGACAGGTCGGCGACGCCGGAGGACTCGATGCGGCGCGGCTGGGGCAGGTCGATCCGCCATTCGCGGGCGACCCGGCCGGGCCGGGAGGAGAGCAGGACGACGCGCTGGGCCAGGCGGACGGCCTCGCGCACGTTGTGGGTGACGAACAGGACGGACAGCTGCCGTTCGGCCCAGATGCGGGTGATCTCGTCGTGCAGGACGTCGCGGGTGATGGCGTCGAGCGCGGCGAACGGCTCGTCCATCAGCAGCACCTTGCTGCCCTGGGCGAGGGCGCGGGCCATCGCCACGCGCTGGCGCATGCCGCCGGACAGCTCGTGCACCCGCTTGCCGTACGCGCCGGCCAGGCGGACGAGTTCGAGTAGGCGCTCGGCCTCGGCGCGGCGCTCGGGGCGGGGGACGCCGGCCAGCTTGAGGGCCAGCTCGATGTTCTTCCCGGCAGTGAGCCAGGGGAACAGCGCGTGTTCCTGGAACATCAGCGCGGGGCGGCCGCCGGGCACCTCGATGCTGCCGCGGCTGGGCTTGTCCAGGCCGGCGACCAGGTTGAGCAGGGTGGACTTGCCGCAGCCCGAGGCGCCGAGCAGGGTGACGAACTCGCCGGGAGCGACGTCGAGGGTGATGTCGTCCAGCACGTGGGTCCGGGCGCCCGAGCGGCCGAAGGACTTGTGCACGTGCGAGATCCGGACGGCGGGCACGCCGCCCGCCACACGGCCGGTCACGGCCTGTGGAGTGGTCAGGACCGGGGTCAAAGGGCACCTCCTGGATCGCTGGGGTCCTGCGGCCGGGCGTCAGGCCGTTCTGCCGCCCTCACCGCTCGCGGTAGGCGATCTCGACCGCGTACCCGGCCAACTCGCGCTGCCACGAAGGGTCCAGATCAGCGGTCCGGACGGCGTTCCGCGCCTCCCGGACCAGTCCGCCGATGCGCTCCTCCACCGCGGCCTGGGCGCCGGTTGCGGCCAGCCGCTCGCCGAGCTCCGCGGGATCCCCGCTGCGGACGAGCTCGCCGATCCGCTCGTCGTGCTGCATCGCCGCCGACAGCAGCAGCGTCATACGAGCGTTCCCGAAGTCCTGCCGGGCGGGCTTCCCGCTGAGCGAGCTGTCGCCGAACGCGTCGATCAGGTCGTCGCGCAGCTGGAAGGCTTCACCCAGAGCCGCCCCGTAGGCCTCGAACGGTGCGGCGAGATCGGGCCTGTCGGCCAGCGCGGCTCCGAGCAGCAGCGGCCGCATGATCGTGTACCGACCGGACTTCAGGTCGGCGACCACTCGGGCGAGCCGGGGGTCGGGGACGCCCTCGGCCGCCGCGGCGAGGTCGAGCATCTGGCCGGCGACCAGCTCGGTCCGCAGCTCGAACCATTCCGCCTTCGCGGCCGCGGGCAGGTCCGCCATGAGCTGGTCGGCGTACACCCAGGCCAGATCGCCGGCCAGGATCGCGACCGACTCGCCGTACCGAGCGGCTCCGCCCTGCCAGCGGCGGGCCCGGTGGATGCGGGTCTGCGCGGTGTGGACCGTCGGCCGGGCCCGTCTCTCCTCGGACTCGTCCATGACGTCGTCGTGGATGAGGGCCGCGGCGTGCAGCAGTTCCAGCGCCGCCGCTGCCCGCACCGGCGCCTGGTCCGGCCGCCCGCCCGCAGCGAGGTAGCCGGCCAGGCAGAACCGCGGGCGGAGCCGCTTGCCACCCGCGGCGATCAGCCGAGCCACCTCCCGGACCGGCACGGCAGCCCGGTCGTCGATTCCGGCCCACCGCGCCAGCTGATCGGAGAGGAGACCGGCGAGCAGGTCCTCGACCTGGCTCAGCATCGTCCGGAGGCCGTCCGCCGGTTCGGGGTGCCTCTCCCGCGCGGCGGGCCGCGGCATCGCGGGCGCCGGAACGGTGCCGACGGGCAGTGGTCGCGATTCGGTGGTCACGGTCGGTGGGCTCCCCTGGCCTGGACGAGCATGCGTGGTTCCCGTGGCCGGAGGGTGGAGGCCGCGACCGGCGCCGCCGGGTGGTCGGACGTCGGCCGCAGTCGCCAGCGGCCGGCTAGCGTGGCGAGGGCGATCATCATCTCGACGTGGGCGAAGGACTCGCCGATGCACTTGCGGACACCGGTGCCGAACGGGAGGTAGGCGTCCCGGGGGATCTCCCGGGCCCGCTCCGGCAGCCAGCGGTCGGGGTCGAAGCGGCCGGGGTCGGCGAAGGAGGCCGGGTCGCGGTGGAGGCCGTACGGGCTGAAGAAGACGTCGGCACCGGCCGGGATGCGATGGCTGCCGAGCCGGACGTCGTCCACGGCCCGGCGGGTCAGGATCCAGCCGACCGGGTACATCCGCAGGACCTCCTGCACCACCCGGGTCAGGTACGGCAGCCGGGGGAGGTCGGCGTACGCGGCCGGCCGGCTCGCCAGGACTTCGTCGACCTCGTCGTGCACCCGCTGTTCCACCTCGGGGTGCACGGCCAACATGATCAGCGCCCAGTGCAGCACGGTGGCGGAGGTCTCCGTCCCGGCGACCATCATCGAGCGGATCTCGTCGTGGACCTGCCGGTCGTCCATGGCGTCCCCGGTGTCGGGGTCCCGGGCCAGGAGCAGCGACAGCAGGTCGCCGTGGTCGGTACCGTCGTCCCGGTACTTCTGGATCAGCCCGTCGACGAGGTCGTACAGGCGCCGCAGGGCCGCTTCCTCCCGACGGTTCACCGGGAGCGGCAGCCGGTGGACGAATCCGACCGGGATGAAGGCCCGCCTGGCCACGCCGGCCACCAGCAGCGGGAGCGAGCGCCGGATCTCGGTCGCCGTCTCCGGGGCGAGCCCGCGGAAGAGCGTGTCGGCCAGGATGTCCATGGTCAGGTCGTGCAGGTCCCTGGCGAGGTCGACGGCGGCGCCGTCCTGCCAGCTGTCCCGCAGCCGGGCCGCCAGGTCGGAGACCGTGACCGCGTACGACGCCACCCGGGTGTGGGCGAACGCCGGCTGGGTCAGTCGCCGCTGGCGCAGGTGCAGGGCGCCGTTGGATGCGGCCAGCCCGTTGCCGAGCAACCTGGCGGAGTGCTTGAACAGCGGGCCGCCCTTCTCGAAGTGCCGTTGCTTCCCGACCAGCAGTTCCCGCACCAGCCCGGGGGCGTTCACCATGTACGCCGCCCTGGTGCCCATCCGGAAGGCGACGATCTCGCCGTGATCGCGGAGCGACTCGACGAAACCGAGCGGACTGCGGAGCATCTCCAGGCTGTGCCCGAGCAGGGGCACACCGCCGGGCAGTCGGGGGCAGGGCAGTGCCGGGTCGGGCGCTCTGTGGTCGATCACCATGACGTCCCCCTAGACGATGGTCAGATAGCGCGGCCGCCGGGCCGGGACACCGGCGCGCGCGCCCTGCGCGGAGTAGCGTGAGGTCGCGGCGCTCCAGTCGTAGGTCACCCTCAACTGGTGCTGCATCGCAAGGACATGACGACCCGTCACAACTCGTTCGGCGGCGCCGAGCCCCATTCGCTCGCACAGCGCGGGTATCCCGTCCGCCACCCGCAGGAACCTCGTCGAGCGCTCGTGCACCCAGCGCCGGATCCGCTCGATCGCCGCCGCCCGGTCCAGGCCCTCCCGGCGCTCCAGCACGAGCACCAGGTTGTGGGTGTCCCCGCGAGCCTGTTCGTGCTCCACCGAGTGGACGTCGTTGCAGCAGGCGAGGATCTCGATCTGCAGCCGGGCCAGTCCGCGGACGGGGGCGCTGGCCAGCACCTGGTCGGGTACTTCGTAGCGGCCCGCCCGTTCGGCGGCGTCGAGGTAGAGGTACATGGCCATCGTCTCCCTCCGGAGCGCGAAGTACTCGGCCGTCGTGGGCACCGATCCCTCGTGACGGGCCTTGGCCTCGGCGAGGAACGAGCGGAGGAAGCGGTGCCAGTTGGCGCGGGCCCGGACCTGCCAGCCGGGGGACATCGGCCGGGCCATGCGATCCCAGAGCTCGGCCGTGGCCTCGGCGAGCGGGCCGGCCGGGTGCCGGCCCGCCCGGCCCGCCGGCCGCTCTCCCACGGACGCGGACAGCGCCTCCACGGCCGCCCTGGCGGTGTCGGGGTGGTCCCCGACCGTTCCGTCGAAGAAGTCGTCGCAGATCGCCGTCCAGGTGATGACGTCGGTCATGACGTCCAGGTCGGCGCCCCGTGCCCCGGGGCCGAATCCGGTGGCCACGTCGTCCAGCCGCAGGCTCAGGAAGTAGTCGGCGGCCTGCTCGGTGCGAGGAAGGAGGCCCAGCTCGCAGGCCCATTCCACACCGCGTGCGCGGGCCCGCTCGACCGCCTCGGGGGCGGTGCACGGCGCGGGGAACGGCAGGTGGAAATCGATGTCGACGGGCATGAGCCCACTCCCCCTTCGTGGGTTGTCAGGCCGAGAGCACGGCCGCGGTGAAGGTGAAACCCATCCCGGTGCCGATCAGGACGATCCGGTCCCCCGGCGCCACCAGCTCGTGGCGGACGAGGTGGTCCAGGCTGAGCAACTGGTCGACCGAGCCGAGGTGGCCGGTGCGCAGGCCGAACTCGAACAGGGTGCGGCTCGGGTCGAGGCCGAGCGGCTCGACGAAGCCCGACTCGAACAGCCGGCGGCCGACGAAGGGCGGGATCACCCAGCGGGCGTCGCCGATGGTGGTCTCCGCCTCGTCCAGGGCCGTCTTCACGACCCGGCGCACCGCGTCCACCGACCGCTGGCGGGCCTGCCTCGGCGTCATCTCCCCCTGCGCGAAGAACTCCCGGGCCCGACGGCGCATGGGCAGGGTCTCGACGGCCGTCGGCGAGACGACGTGGAACGGCTCGTCACCGCGCTGCAGCCCCTCCAGCGTGGTGTCCGAGTACGACGAGACCGACAGGACGCGAAGCTTCCCGCCGCCGCGACCGAGGAGCGCCGCCGCCGCCCCGTCGCCGAACGCCATCCCGGAGTCGATGTTCCACCGGTCGACGCCCGGGAGCCCGAACCGGTCGGCGACGGTGAGCAGCGCGGCCGACAGGTCGGGGCGCCCCGCCAGCATGCTGCCGGCGAGCTCCAGGCACGCCAGCGAGCTGTTCGACAGCGCGGATGCCTGCATGGACAGTCCGTGCACGGTCTCGCCGAGCAGCCGGCGGGCGATCCAGCAGGCGGCCGGCCACATGTCCAGCCCCTGGAAGTAGGTGCTGCCGTGCAGGTGCAACGTCTCGGCCGGAGGGGCGGATCCGGCCGCGTCCAGTGCCGCCCGGCCCGCCCGTACAGCCATCTCGGGCGGGGCGAGCTCCGCCCGGGAGACCGACAGCGTGCCGGCCTCGCGGGCGTCCTTCTCCGCGTAGTGCCCGGCGGCGACGTCCGGTCCGACCGGGACGAGCTCGCCGAGGAAACTTCCGGTTCCCTGGATCCAGAGATCATCGAAGCGCATCTGTTCCCACTTCCTCGCTCCCGGTGCGGGACCGGGCCCATTGCCGCAGCCCCACCGCGTTGGAGGCGAATCCGCCCATGACGGCGAAGCGCTCCGGGTCGTCGGCGGGCATGCTCTCGTCGGCCGCGAAGCGGCGCAGCAGTTCGGCTTCCAGTTCTGCCTCGTCGCCCGCCGCCAGCCGCTCGGCCACCGAGCACCAGCGCCGCAGGCGCTGTTCGGCGTCGTCGAGGAAGGCGGCCGGGTCGCCCGGGTCCCCGAAGTGGGTGAGCAGCAGGCGGGCGGGCTTCAGTTCGGCCATCCGCCGCATGCCCGCCACCGTCGCGTCCCGGTCGAAGTGGGGCGGCGGGCAGGCCGGGCGGGCGGAGGTCATGCCGTCCACCCGCACCCCGGCCGCGTCGCCCGCGAACAGCACGCCGGTGCTGTCGTCCTGCACCACCAGGTGGTGCGGGGCGTGGCCCGGCGTGTGGACCACGCACAGGCGGCGGTCGCCGAGGTCGATCTCCTCGCCGTCCTCCACCGCCCGGATGCGCTGCGGCTCCACCGGCGCCATCGGGCCGTACACGGTGTCCATCAGGTCGCCGTGCACGGCCCGGGCGCTGGCCGTCAGCCGCTCGGGGTCGGCGAGGTGCCGTGCTCCTCGGGGGTGGACCACGACGGTGGCCGACGGGAAGCGGCGGGCGAGTTCTCCGGCGCCCCCGGCGTGGTCGAGGTGGACGTGGGTCACCACGATCCACGCCAGGTCGTACGGGCCGATGCCGTGGGCCTCCAGTGCCCGCCGGGTGCGCTCGGCCGACAGCCCGGTGCCCGACTCGACGAGTGCGGCGCGGCCGGTCGGCAGGAGGAACACGCCGTTCATGCCCTCGTAGCCGGCCATGGTGGAGTCCGCGACGAGCACGTCATCGCCCAGGCCTGGCATGGCGGGCACCGGGCCGGTCACGGCGCGTTCTCGCGGCCGAGCAGCTGCCGGGCGACCACGAGCTTGGTCGCGTTGGCGGTGCCGTCCGCCAGTTGCAGCCCGATCACGTCCCGGAGCCGGTGCGCCAGCGATCCGTCCTCCGACCAGCCCAGGTGACCGAGGGTCAGCAGGGCCTGGTGGGTCGCCTCCATCGCCTCCTTGGGCACCCACGATTTCGCCATGTTGGCCTCGACCCGGTGGTCCAAGCCCGCGTCGTTGCGCCAGAGCGCCTCGAAGGCCAGCAGCCTGGCCGCGTGCAGCGTCGTGGCGTGTTCGACCAGCGGGAAGGAGACCGCCTGGAAGGTGCCGATCGGCTTGCCGAACGCCTCCCGGCGCCCCGCGTACTCCATGGCCTCCGCCAGCGCGGCGCCGGCCGTCCCGGTCGCCATCAGGCAGATCAGTGCGCGCGAGTAGTCGAATCCGCGCATCACCTGGACGAAGCCCAGCCCGGGGCCGCCGACCACGTCCTGCGGGCCCACCCGCAGGCCGTCGAAGCGCAGCTCGGCCCGGCCGCTGGAACGGCAGCCGAGGTCGGAGAGCACGGTGCGGGTCACCCCGGCGCCGTCGAGCCGGGTGTAGAAGGCGGTGACGCCCCGGGCCCCCGGGCCGCCGGTCCGCGCGAAGACCAGCCCGTGCGTCGCGTACGCGCCGATCATGATGGAGGTCTTGACCCCGGTGAGCGTCCAGCCGTCGCCGTCCGGTTCGGCCCGCAGTTCGATGCCCGCGGCATCGGTGCCGTGGTCCGGCTCGGTGAGGCAGAGGGCCACAACGGCCTCGCCCCGGGCGATCGGCGGCAGCCAGCGCGCCAGTTGCTCGGCGGTGCCGTTGGCGGCCAGCACGCCGCTGATGAGGGCGGCGTTGAGGACCGGGTAGCAGACCGAGAGATCGGCCCGGGCGAGCTCCTCCAGCGCGATCCCGGTGCTGACCGCGTCGCGACCCTGACCGCCGTACTCGGCCGGGACCCGAAGCGCGAACAGCCCTTCGGCGGCGAGGTCCTCGATCAGGCCGGGCCGGTAGTGGCCGTCCCGGTCGCTGTCCGCGTAGCTCGGGGCGATCTTCTCCGCCGAGAACTCCCTTACCCGCTTCGCTACTTCCTCCTGCTCAGCGGTGAAGGCGAAATGCATGTGGCGCTCCTGTCAGTGCGATCGCAGCTGCTCGCGCAGCACAAACTTCTGGATCTTTCCGGAGGGGGTCTTGGGCAGGGCCGCCACGACCTCGACCCGCTCCGGCCAGTACTGCTTGGCCATGCCCAGCCCGTCCAGGTGCGCCCGCAGGTCGTCCAGGGACGGCGCGGCGCCGGCGGCGATCAGCACGGCACAGGCGCGCTCACCCAGCCGCTCGTCCGGATAGCCGACCACGGCCACGTCGCGGACGGCCGGGTGCCGCAGCAGGGCCGCCTCGACCTCGGCGACCGGGATGTTCTCCGCACCGCGCGAGATGACGTCCTTGGAGCGGCCGACGATCCGGATGCCTCCGTAGCCGTCGGCCCGGGCGAGGTCCCCGGTGTCGAACCAGCCGTCCGGGGTCATCGAGGCGGCGTAGACCTCGGGACGCCGGTGGTAGCCGAGACACTGGCTCGCACCGCGGACCTGGAGCAGGCCGGCCTGGCCGGAGGGCACCGGCAGACCGGTCCGCTCGTCGACGACCCGGACGTCCATCCCGGGGACGGGCGTGCCGTCGCTCTCGGCGGCCCGCAGCGGCGGGTCCTCGGGCCGGGTGACCGTGACGCAGCCGTTCTCGGTCATCCCCCACAGCGCGTATACCCGGCACCCGAGGATCACCTGGGCGCGCTCCACCACCACGGGGGCCACAGGGGCGCTGCCGACGGCGTAGGTGTGCAGCGCCGAGAGGTCGCGCGGGCCGGTGCGCTGCGCCTCGGTCAGGTCGACGAGGAAGGTCGGGGCACCCATGAAGAAGGTGACCCGCTCCTCCTCCAGGGTCCGCAGCATCATCTCCGGGTCCCAGGCGTCCACCTGGACGCAGGTCGCGCCGAGCAGCAGCGGCATGACGAAGTTCCAGGTGTAGCCGCCCTGGTGGGTGGTGGGCGAGCCCATGGCCGTGACGTCCTCCGGTGTCAGCCGCAGGAGGTCGGCCTGCGCCCGGTTCATCGCGTACAGCGTGTTGTGGCTGTGCACGACGCCCTTGGGCTCACCCGTGGTCCCGGAGGTGAACATCACCTGGGCGGGGTCGTCCGGCCCGCTCTCGCGCCGGTCGAGTTCGGCGGCGGGGTGCTCCTCCTCCCACGTCCTGCCGAGCAGGTCGCGGTCGAAGTCGAGCGCGCCCTCGCCCCCGGCGCCGCCGATGAACACCTGGTGGCGCAGCGTGGGGACGGCGTCGGCAACCTCCGCACCCAGCCGCGCGTACGAGAAGCCCCGGTACTCCGCCGCGGCCACGTAGACCGGGCTGCCGGTCAGCCGGGTCATGAACTCCAGTTCGCGCCGGCGCATGATCGGGACGACCGGGCCCGCCACGGCACCGGCCCGGGCACAGGCCAGGCAGAGGGCGATCAGCTGCCAGGAGTTGGGCAGTTGCAGCGTGACGACGTCACCGGGCTGGACGCCAAGCCCGACAAGGGCCGCGGCCAGCCGCTCGACGTGCTGGGCGAGTTCGGCGTAGGTCAGTGCCTCGGCGGGCCGCCCGTCGGTGTACCGGGTGACGACCGCGGTCTTCCCGGGGTGCTTCTCGACGGCCCGCCGGAGGTCGTCGAGAATGGTCTCGTCGCGCCACCAGCCCTCCTGGCGGTAGCGCTCCGAAACGGCCGTGTCGATCGCCATCTGTGTCCTTCCTTGCTCTGTCCGCTCAGACACCGAGCGCCTCCCTGGCCTGTTCGACGACGGCCCGGGCGGTGATGCCGGCCCGTTCCAGCTGGTACTGGTGACCGCCCGACACGGAGGCGAAGGCATCAGGCATCCCGATCCGCCGGACGGTCGTGGCCGAGCGCTCCGCCAGCGCCTCGGCCACGGCGCTGCCGAAGCCGCCGGAGCGCCAGTGCTCCTCGACGGTGACCACCGCCCCGGTGACCTCGGCCGCGGTCAGCAGCGTCGCGGTGTCCAGCGGCTTGACGGTGTGCACGTTCAGGACGGTCGCCTCGATGCCGGCCGCGGCCAGCTGGTCGGCGGCGGCCAGCGCGGCGTGCACCGGGTACGGTCCGCAGGCGGCCAGGGTGACGGCGTCACCCCGGCGGAGCACCTGGATCCGGCCGAGTTCGACCGGCGGGGCGTCCGTCGGCAGGTCCGGGGTCGCGTTCCGCCCGAGGCGCAGGTAGACGGGGCCCGGGAGGTGGAGGCTCTGCCGGAGCAGCGACGCGGTCGCCGCGGCATCGGCGGGCACCACGACCGTCATGTTCGGCAGCAGACGCATGACCGCGAGGTCCTCCAGCGAATGGTGCGTCGGGCCGAGGTGGCCAGCGGAGACCCCCGAGTGGGTGGCGGCGATCCGCACCGGCAGGCCGTTCAGCGCGATGTCGAGCTTCACGGCCTCCAGCGCCCGGGTGGAGGCGAAGGCCGCCATCGTGTTGACGAACGGGATGCGGCCCTTCCTGGCCAGCCCCGCGGCTGCGCCCATGAGGGTGTGCTCGGCGATGCCGAGGTTCACGTAGCGCTCTGCGGCGGTGCCGAAGTCGGCGCCGTTGAACAGTCCGGTGTCACTGTCCAGACAGACCAGCCGCTCGTCGGCCGGCATCAGCTCCAGCAGGACGTCACGGTACGTCTCACGTGAGGACAGCGGGGCCGTCGCCGTGGTCATTTCCCTCCCTCCGTACCGCACGCACGCAGTACCGCGAGGGCACGCCGGTGCTGGCGCTCGCCGAGCCGTGCGTAGTGGCTGCGGGCCTGGCCCTCGATGAACGGCAGCCCCTTGCCCTTGACCGTGCGCGCGATCACCATCGTGGGACGGCCCGGCTCGGGGGGTTCCCTCAGCGCCGAGGTGAGCGCGCCCAGGTCGTGCCCGTCCACCTCCGTGGTGCTCCAGCCGAAGGCCCGCCACCGCTCGGCGAGGGGCTCCAGGCCGACCACGGTCTCCGTCCGGCCCGTGATCTGCAGGCCGTTGCGGTCGATCACCGCGGTCAGGTTGTCCAGGCCGTGGCCGCTCGCGGCCATCGCCGCTTCCCAGACCGAGCCCTCCTGGAGCTCACCGTCGCCCATGATGACGAAGGTGCGCCGGTCGCTGCGGTCGAGGCGGTCGGCGAGCGCGGAACCCACACCGAGCGCCAGGCCGTGGCCGAGCGATCCGGTGGGCATCTCCACTCCGGGGACCTCGGGGTGCGGGTGGGCCATGAACTCGCTGCCGGAGCCGCCGTACCCGGCCAGCTGCGCCGCCGGGAAGAAGCCGCGTTCGGCGAGGGCCGCGTAGAGACCGATGCCGCCGTGCCCCTTGCTCAGCAGCAGCGTGTCGCGGTCCGGATCGCGGGGCCGCGCCGGGTCGATGCGCATGACGTCGAAGTAGAGCGCCACCAGGATCTCCACCAGCGACATCGATCCGCCCAGGTGCCCGCCCTCCTGGCCCGCGCACATGTCGACGATGTGCTCGCGGACGTTCCGGGCGGCGGCCTCCAGCTCTGCCACGCCGGCCACGGACGTGCCGCGGGGCGGGGCGAGGACACCACTCATCTCTGTCTTCCTCTCACTGGTGCGGCGTCAGTTGGGGTGCAGGCCGGTGAATTCCAGGCCGAGGTGTTCGGGCCAGCCGAACCGGATGTTCATGCACTGGACGGCATTGCCCGCTCCCCCCTTGACCAAGTTGTCCAGGGCCGCGATCAGCAGGGCGTGCGGGGAGCCGGGCTCGACGGCGAACCCCACGTCGCAGTAGTTGGAGCCCGAAAGGATCTTCGGGTCGGGGAGCCGGTGCTGGCCGCGCCGCTCGGCGACGACGCGCACGAACGGCTCGTCCCGGTACCGCTTGCGGTACACGGCCCGCAGGGCGCGCTCGTCCACCCCGTCCGCGAGCTTCACCCGGCACAGCACCTGGACCCCGCGCACGGCCTCCACGCCAGTGGCGGTCATCCGCACGGTGGCGCCGGTGGCCTGGGCCATCTCCGCCTCGTGCCGGTGCCGGTTCGGCGCGAAGACGCGCAGCGCACCGCTGCGCTCGGCGTGCAGGTTGCCCGCCCCCGCGGTCGCTCCGGATCCGCTCGAACCGGTCCGCGCGTCGACGGTGATCTCGCCCTCGATCAGACCCGCCTCGGTCGGCGGGACCAGAGCGAGGATCCCCGCCGCCGCCATGCAGCCCGGCACGCTGATCCGGTCGGCGGAGCGCAGCCGTTCGCGGTGGAGCTCCGGCATCCCCTGCACGAAGGTGTCGATCAGCTCCGGCGCCTCGTGCGGGAGGCCGTAGTAATCGGCGTACGTGTCCGGCGAGTTCAGCCGGAAGTCGCCGGACAGGTCGATGACCGTCGACGCGCGGCCCAGCAGGTCCGGCATCAGGCGCATGCTCTCCCGGTGCGCGGTCGCCAGGAACAGCACGTCGTAGTCGCCGAGCTCTCCCGGATCGCAGAACCGCAGCGCGGTCCGTCCGCGCAGATTCGGGTGGACACCGTCGACCGGACGGCCGGCGAAGGTCCGCGAGGTGACCGCGGCCAGCTCCACCTCGGGGTGGCCGACCAGCAGGCGGAGCAGCTCCCCGCCGATGTAGCCGGCGCCGCCGAGGAGCGCGACCCGCTTCACGAGGCGGCCCGGGTCATCAGGTGTCGCACGATGCGGTCCGCCACGTCGACCCGGTCGCCCTGGGCGGCCTGGAAGCCGGCGAACTCCACCCGGTGGTTGACCTCCAGGACGGACACCCGCCCGTCGCCGTCCTCAACGAGATCGACGCCGGCGATGTCCGCTCCGACCGCCTCTGCGGCGGCGACCGCGAGCTTGGCGTTCTCTTGGCCGAGCTCGCAGTACTCGCTGACGCCGCCCCGGGCGACGTTGGTCCGCCACTCGGGGCTGCGGCGGTAGGTGGCGCCCAGCGCCTCGCCGCCCACGACGATGACGCGGATGTCCCGGTCCAGCTTGGGCACGAGCTGCTGCACGTAGACGATGTGGGACTGCGGGGAGGAGAGTGCGGCCACGTGCTCCAGAACGGCGGCGGCGGTCTGCCGGTCCGCGACCGGCGTCACCAGTCTCCCCCAGGAGCCGACCAGCGGCTTGATCACCGCCGGGTAGCCGATCTCCTCCAGTGCGGCCAGACCGGCCTCCGGGGTCAGGGCGAGCGCAGCCCGGGGCGTGGGCAGCCCCCGGTTCCGCAGCGCCTCGGTGGTGAGCCACTTGTCGCCGCACACGGCCGTGGCGGCGGCAGAATTCACCACCGTCGCGCCGGCGTTCTCCAGAGCACCAGCGGCATAACCGGCCCGGAATTGTCCGATCTCCCGGTTGAGCACGACTCGGGGAGCCGGCCCGAGGCCGCCCGACACGATGAAGAAATTCCGTGCGTCAATGTGGTCGAACGACGCCCCATGGCGCTCGAAGGCAGCCATTATGAGCTTCTCCTCGGTGCGTACCCGGGAGGCCAGGAGCGTGAACACCTGCTCTGGAGAAGCCATTACTCTCCCCAGTCCTCCTCGACCTCCGGCGCCTGCGACAGCACCGGCGGGTCCATCCCGATGACCTCCAACTCGACGCGGCAGTCGCCGCATTCGATGATCTCGGCGACGCGGGTGCCGACGTCGACCGCCACCTCGGCATCGCACTCCGGGCAAACTGCGACAGACATGACTCCTCCTGGGAACGAATGGGAATGGGATCGGTCCGCTGCGGCGACCACCGCCGGCCGGACCTCTGGAACACTAACCACAGAATGCCCGGCACTCCAGACACACTTTCTTCTCGGTCCGATCAGCGGCCGTTATCGCAGACTGGATAAGGTCGCGATTATCGCCTCATAAAATTCCGTCACCGCGATGACCTGCCAAAATCCGGCCGAGCTGCGTAGGCTCCTTGACCACGAATCAGATTTAGCCGTCGGCCTTCCGCCGATATTCAATCCGCAAGGAGCTGACATGCGGGGAGCAACCGCCAGTCCGGTCGTCGACCAGGGGGTACGCGTGACCCTCTCCGACCCGGGCCTCGAAGAGCGCAGCCCGGGCCAGGAGTTCGCCTGGTCACTCGGGGGCGTCCGCCCCCACGAGGACCTCGTCGTGCCGTTCCGGGCTCATCTGCCTGCCGTCTTCCCACTGTTCGCCACCCGCCCCCGGTACGCGGTCCGCCATCTGCTGAAGACGGCCACCGTCCCGGACCGCCAAGTGGCCTACGTCCACGAGCCGCCGGCGGACCGCCTCAGCGCCTCCGGCACCTCGTACGCCACCACTCCCGAGGCCGCGTTCGCGCCCGACCTGCGCAAGGCCGAGCTGACCGACCTCACCGTCTCGGTCCCGCTGCCCGACGGCCTGCTGGACGAACCCGCGCTGCTGGCGGCGTTCATCGACTACCGCGTGCTGGTGCGGCTGTCGGCGGTGGAGAACGAGGCACTGCTGCACGGCAGCGAGGACAAGGCGATACCCGGCCTGCTCGGCCTCTCCGGCTCCCGGCACGGCTCGCTGGACGGCGACCCGGCCGAGGTGCTGACCGCCGCCGCCGCCGAGGTCGAGGAGACCGGCGGCTCCTGCGACGGCATGGTCGTCCACCCGCGCCGGTACTGGGCGCTGGCCGCGGCCGGCGTGCTGGAGACGCTGGCCCGCACCGGGATCACCGTTTCCCGCACCCGCATGATCGCCCCGGATCAGGTGCTGCTCGGCGACTTCCGGGCCGCCGCGACGCTGCTCGTCCCGGGCGTCGCCTCGCTCGAACTCCTGCGCGGCACCGGGCCGGACGGCTCGGACCTCATCCGCGCCACCACCCGGGTCGGACTGGCGGTCCACCTGCCGCAGCACTTCCTGCTGCTCTCGCAGAGCTGAGGTCCGAAGGACGACGATGACAACACCTAAGGAAGACCCGAACCCGATGGCCGATCGGCCCGTACCCGTCCTGTACATCACCGGCTGGATGCGCAGCGGCAGCACGCTGGTGGGCAACGTCCTCAACGAACTCCCCGGTGTACTGCACGCCGGCGAGTTGCACTACCTGTGGCAGAACGGGGTCCTGTCCTCCGGCACCAACTCGGCATGCGGCTGCGGGCTGGCGCTGCGCGAGTGCCCGCTCTGGTCGGCGACGCTGGACACCGCGTGGGCCGACACCTCACAGGCGGCCGCACGCCGGACGGTCATGAGCCAGCACGCCCTGCTGCGCACCCGGCACACCCGGGACCGGCTGGCCGAGGCCACCGGTCGAACCGCTCAGGCCCCCGGTCTCGGCCGGCTGCTGGACAGCACGGCCCGGCTCTACCAGGCGCTCGCCATCCGCGGCGGCGAGCGCCTGGTGGTGGACGGTTCGAAGTACCCGGCCGAGGCGGCCGCACTGCTGGGCCGAGGCGACCTGGACGTGCGGGTCCTGCACATCGTGCGGGACCCCCGGGCGACCGCCTACTCCTACCGGCGGGTCAAGCAGTACATCGACCCGATGAGCCCGGCTCGGAGCAGCCGGTACTGGACCGCGTTCAACCTGGCCTCCGAACTGGTGGGCGAGGCCGCGCCGGGCCGGTACCTGCGGGTACGGCACGAGGACCTCTGCCGGCGTCCGCGTGAGGTGATCGGCGAGATCATCCGCTTCGCCGGGCTGGACGACGAACCGCCCGTGGACGACCGGGGAATCGTGCACCTCGGCATCAACCACACCGTGACCGGCAACCCCGACCGGCTGCGTCAGGGCGCCACCGCCATCCTCCCGGACGACCGCTGGCGCACCGAGCTGTCCGGCCGGGACATCGCGTCCGCGACGGCCATGGCCGCGCCGCTGCTGCCCCGCTACCGCTACCCCCTGTTCCCCGGCCGCCCGTAGTCGGGGGCGCGACACCGAGTCACGAACGAAAGGAGAGAGACCATGGACCTCGGACTACGGGGGCGGGTCGCCCTGGTCGCCGGGTCGAGCAGTGGCCTGGGCCTGGCGGTGGCCCGAACCCTCGCCGCGGAGGGCGCGCACGTCTCCATCTGCGGCCGTGACCCGGACCGGCTGGCCCGAGCCCGGGCGGAGCTGGAGCAGCTCGGCCCGGGCCGGGTCCTCGCCACCGCCGTCGACCTGCGCGACGAACACGCCTGCGCGGACTGGGTGGAGCACACGGCCGAGGAATTCGGCGCGCTGCACGTCCTGGTGTCCAACTCGGGTGGTGTGCCGTTCGGTCCGGTCGACGCCTTCGACGTCGCACAGTACCGGCAGGCGGTCAACGACAACCTGCTGCCCCACGTCGCGCTCGCCCTGGCCGCCGCGCCCCACCTCACCGCGGCCGGCTGGGGACGCATCCTGATGATCACCTCCGAGGCGGTGCGCCAGCCGCACCCCGGCAGCGGGCTCTCGTCCGTGGCACGACTGGGTGTCCTCGGCTTCGTCAAGGGGCTCGTGGATTCCCTGGGCGCCGCCGGCGTGACCGTGAACGTGCTCGCTCCCGGCTTCCACCGCACGGCCGCGCTCGACGAGCAGTACGGTGCCGACGTGGAGACCGAGATCTCCCGGGTGGCCGCGGGACTTCCGCTGGGGAGAATCGGTCGACCGGACGACTTCGGCGCGCTCGCGGCGTTCCTCGCCAGCGAGCAGGCCGCCTTCGTCACCGGCACGGTACTCGTCGCCGACGGGGGCAACACCCGCGGCATCGGCTGAGGAGAGAGCGAGAAGCGCATGTACGACCGCTACGAGGTGGGGTCATGAACAGGTCGACGCTGCCGTCCATCGGAGCCGACAGCTCCCAGGGCCTGTCCGGGACGGAATCCTGGGTGCGGACATTCGCGGGCGTGGTCACCGCGCTGTTCTGCACCTTCGCGTCGTTCGGCATGGTCATCCCGGTGATCCCGCACCTGGTCACCGAGAAGCTCGGCGGCTCCGCCTTCGAGGTGGGAGTCACCTTCACGCTCTCCGGTGTGGTGGCGCTGCTGGTCCGGCCGTTCGCCGGACAGCTCGCCCAGCGGCGGGGCAGTCGGCCGGTGATGATGCTGGGCGCGGCGCTGATCGTGGTGGTCGCAGCCCTGTACGCCTTACCGTTCGGGCTGCCCGGTCTGTTCGGCGCCCGGCTGGTCATGGGCGTCGGTGAGGCTCTGCTGTTCACAGCTGGCTCGGTCTGGACGGTGGCCCTGACGCCGGTGGACCGGCGCGGCCAGATCGTCGGCTTCTACGGGCTGGCGATGTGGACCGGTCTGACGGTGGGTCCGATCGCGGGGGACGCGGTCTTCCGCCTCGGCTCGTACACCGCGGTGTGGATCAGCGTGGCCGTACTGCCGGCCGCCGCCGTCCTGGTGCTGTCCTTCCTCCCGTCGAGCAAGCCGCTCGGCAGCAACGGGGTGTCGACCAAGCTCCTGCCCCGGCCGGCCGTGCTTCCGGGCCTGTCGCTCGGCTGCGGGGCGTTCGGCTACGCGGCGGTCGCCAGCTTCGGCGCACTGGCGCTCACCTCGCGCGGCATCGGCCACGGTTCGGCGCTGATCAGCCTGTTCAGTGTGGCCTACGTGCTGGTCCGGCTGGTCGCGGGCCGCTTCCCGGACCGGATCGGCGCACTGCCCGTCATCGTCGTCTCGGCCTCCGTCGAGGCGGTCGGCATGGTCCTCATCGCGTTCGCCCCGACGCTCTGGGTCGCGGGCCTCGGAGCACTCATCTCGGGCGGCGGCTTCACCCTGCTGTACCCGGCCCTGGCACTGATCACCATCGACACCGCGCCGGAAGCCGAGCGCGGAGCCGCGCTCGGCGCCATCACCTCGTTCTTCGACGTGGCCGTCGGCGTGGCCGGCCTGCTCGGCGGTGCGCTCGCCGAGGTGAGCTACACCGCGACGTTCCTGATGTCCGCGGTGGCGGTGCTGGGCTCGCTGTTCACCGGCACGATCGCGGCCCGTCGCCGGAACCAGGCGATGACGACCGCGATCGACTGACTTGCCATCACATACGTTGACTGAAGCAAAGGAGCCTTCGGATGTCCGAGCTGGGAGAAGTCGCCAGCGCTCGGAGGGCCGCGCTGTACGTGGTCAAGCTCGGCAGCGCGAGCCTGGAACACCCCGCGGTCTTCGACGAGATCACGGGCCTGCACCGACGTGGCGCACGACTGCTGGTGGTCGCCGGCGGCGCCGCCGGAATCGCGGAGCACTACCGCACGATCGGACGGCCCGTCCGGCACCTCACGCTGCGCAACGGTGACGAGGTCCGCTACTGCCCGCCCGAGGAGTTACCGCACCTGATCGCAGCCTACGAACAGATCACCCTGCCCCGTATCGAGGAGGAACTGACCGCCCGGGGGCTGTCGGTGTTCGCCACCGTGGCCCGCGCCGGCTCGCTCGTACGGGCGAAGACCAACGCGCCCCTGCGCACCACCGAGGACGGACGCACCCGGATCGTGCGCGATCACCGCGCCGGCACCGTGTCCGAGGTCGACGCCGACCGGCTGACCAGCCTGCTGGACACCTTCGACGTGGTCTGTCTGGCCCCGCCGGTCGCCGACATCGACGGCGGCACCGCGCTCAACGTGGACGCCGACATGCTGGCCGCCGCGGTCGCCAAGGCCCTGGACGCGGACCACCTCCGGCTCGTCACCGGCACGGCCGGCCTGCTCACCGACCCCGCGGACCCCACCAGCACGCTGCGCCACGCCACCTGGGGCGAGGGACAGCAGTTCGCCCGCGGCCGGATGCGGCAGAAGGTCCGGGCCGCGGAGAGCGCCCTGGAGGGCACCTGCGACGTCGCCGTCACCGGACCGCACACCCTCTCCCCCGCGGGCGGCACCTGGTTCTGGCGGGCCCCGGCCCCCGCGCCGGACCTCACCCTGCTCGCCCGTGCCGTCGAACTGTCCTCCGTGTCCCGTGACGAGCGGGAGATAGCCGAGTTCCTGGCAGGCTGGTGCACCGAGCACGGCATATCCGCGGACGTCGACGCGGCGGGCAACCTGGTCGCCACCCGGGGCTCGGGCCCCCATCGCCTGCTGATGCTCGGCCACATCGACACGGTGCCGCACCGCTGGCCGGCCCGCTGGGACGGTGAGGTGCTCACCGGACGCGGCAGCGTCGACGCGAAGGCGAGCCTGGTGACCTACCTCCAGACGCTCGCCGAACTGGACGTCCCCGCGGGCGTCCAGGTCCGCGTGGTCGGCGCGGTCGAGGAGGAGATCACCGCGGCGGGCGCGTTCTTCGCCCGCGACCACTACCCCGCCGACGCCGTCGTCATCGGCGAGCCCAGCGGGGCCGGGGCGCTGACCATCGGCTACTTCGGGCTGGTGAAGGTCCGGCTGAGCGTCTCCGAACACACCGGGCACACGGCCGGCAAGGACGTCCGTACCGCCGGAGACCGCATGGTCGAGGTCCTGGACACCGTGCGCCGCGAAGTCGCACAGCTCGCCCCGGACGCCCTCACCGCCGTCCTCGGCGTGCACGCCCGCAACCACGGCGACCTGCAGATCGGCGAGGCCGTGGTGGACGTCCGGGTCCCCCCGCAGCTCGCCGTCGACGAGCTGCTGGAGCTGCTCCGGGGGCTGGTCACCGAACCCGTCCGGCTCGACGTACTGCGAGCGACCCCCGGAGTCACCACACCGCGCTCCAGCCCCTTGGTGCGGTCCTTCTCACGGGCCTTCAGGTCGGCGGAGCTGAGCCCCCGCTTCCTGGTGAAGAAGGGGAGCAGCGACATGAACACCCTCGCCACCAGCTGGCACGGAGTCCCCATGGTCGCCTACGGCCCCGGGGACGCGAAGCTCGACCACACCCCCCACGAGGAGATCCACGCCGCCGAGTTCCGGCACGCCCGCGCCGTCCTGCGGGCGGCCGTCGAGGACTGGATCGCCTCCGCGAACGCGAGGAGCGACGGATGAACCCGCCCGAGTTCTGCACCTGCCGACCGGGTTCCACGGTCTGGCTGACCGGTCTGCCGAGCGCCGGGAAGACGACGATCGCCCGGGCGGTCGCGGACCGGCTGCGCGAGGAACAGCGCCGGGTCGAGGTGCTCGACGGGGACGAGATTCGGGCCTTCCTGTCGGCCGGGCTCGGTTTCTCCCGCGCGGACCGTAACGCCAATGTCGAGCGGATCGGCCTGGTCGCCGAGGTGCTGGCACGCAACGGCGTCACGGTGCTGGTCCCCGTCATCGCGCCGTACGCGGACGCTCGGAAGGAGGTCCGCCGGCGCCACGATGCTTCCGGCACGGCCTATCTGGAGGTGCACGTGGCCACACCGGTGGATGTGTGCTCGGTGCGCGACGTGAAGGGACTGTACGCGAAGCAGGCGGTCGGCGAGATCTCCGGCCTGACCGGCGTCGACGACCCGTACGAGGTTCCGACGAATCCGGACCTGCGGATCGAGACGCACCTGCAGCGCGTCGAGGAATCCGCCGGGGACCTGTTCGCGCTGCTGAAGAAGAGGGGGCTGGTATGACTGCGGCTGATCGTCCGTTCGCGCTGTCGCACCTGGACGCGCTGGAGGCCGAGTCGGTGCACATCTTCCGCGAGGTCGCGGGGGAGTTCGAGCGCCCGGTGATCCTGTTCTCCGGCGGCAAGGACTCCATCCTGATGCTGCACCTGGCGCTCAAGGCCTTCGCGCCCGCCGCCATCCCGTTCTCGCTGCTGCACGTCGACACCGGGCACAACTTCCCCGAGGTGCTCGCCTACCGCGACCGCGTCGTGGCCGAGCACAACCTGCGCCTGCACGTCTCCCACGTCCAGGACTTCATCGACCGCGGCGTGCTGCGCGAGCGCCCGGACGGTACCCGCAACCCGCTGCAGACCGTCCCGCTGCTCGACGCGATCGAGAAGGGCCGCTTCGACGCCGTGTTCGGCGGCGGCCGCCGGGACGAGGAGAAAGCCCGCGCCAAGGAGCGCGTCTTCTCGCTGCGCGACGAGTTCGGCGCCTGGGACCCGCGTCGCCAGCGCCCCGAGCTGTGGTCGCTGTACAACGGCCGGCACGCGGTCGGCGAGCACGTGCGGGTCTTCCCGCTGTCCAACTGGACCGAGCTGGACGTCTGGCAGTACATCGAACGCGAGCGGATCGAACTGCCGGAGATCTACTACGCGCACGAGCGTGAAGTCTTCCTCCGCAGCGGCATGTGGCTGACGGAGGGGGACTGGGGCGGACCGACGGACGGCGAACAGCTGGAGAAGCGGATGGTCCGCTACCGCACCGTGGGCGACATGTCCTGCACCGGCGCCGTCGACTCCGACGCCACCACCATCCAGGCCGTGATCGCCGAGATCGCCGCCAGCCGCCTCACCGAGCGCGGCGCCACCCGCGCCGACGACAAGCTGTCCGAGGCCGCGATGGAAGACCGCAAGCGCGAGGGG
>NZ_JNWQ01000077.1 GCF_000716875.1 Streptomyces novaecaesareae
GGAGATTTCTGCCTGTCTCGTGGGCTCGGAGATGTGTATAAGAGACAGCTCCAGCAGGGGGTGGCCGGAGGGAGCGGCCGGTCGGGGATCGGGGGTGAACGCCCGGTCGTCCGGTCCGAGGCCGGGCACGGTGGGCGGCAGCGGCTCGGTGAGCAGCGCGTTCGGCAGCAGGACGACCACGCGCACGCCGCCGTACGGTGAGGGGGCCGAGCTGAGGGTGACCCGGAAGCCGTACTGCTCGGCCAGCCGGCCGACCGCGGCGAGGCCCAACTGCGGTACCTCGCCCAGCCGGGAGACCTCCAGGGTGCTGCCGCCGGCGAGCGCGGCGGCGGCCTTGGTCACGGCCTGCTCGGGCATGCCGACGCCGCCGTCGTCGATCTCGATGACGGCGCCGTTGTGCACCGGCATCAGGGTGACGAACACCTGGGTGCTGGGCGGGGAGTAGCGGGTGGCGTTGTCCAGCAGCTCGGCGATGGCGTGGATCAGGGCCTCGGCCGCGGCGCCGACCACCGCGGTCTCGATCCGGCTGCGGACGACCACGCGCTGGAACGGCAGGATGCGTGACTGGGCGCCGCGGACGACGTCCTCCAGGGTGACCGGTTCCGGCCAGTGCCGACCGGCCCGCGCGCCGCACAGCACGGCCAGGGTCTGGGCCAGCCGGGCCTGTTGGGCGGCCGCGTGGTCGGCCTTGAGCAGCCCCTCCAGCAGGGCCGGGTCGTCGTGGGTGCGTTCCATCTCGTCCAGCAGCGCCTGCTGGTCGTGGGCCATCACCAGGATCCGGCGGGCGACGCTGAGGAAGGCCCGCTGGGTGGAGGCGGTGAGTTCCTGCTCCTGGTGGACGGCGGCCAGTTCGGCGCCGCGGCGGCAGACTTCGGCGGTGAGCTGCTCCTGGAGCCGGGCGAGTTCCTGCTGCAGCCGGTCGGCGCGGCCGCGGTGGGTGACGGACACGGCGCGGTACCGCGCGGCGGCCACGAGGGCGAGGACGGCGAGCACGCCGGTTGCCGTTACGGACCACTGAGTCATCGTCACGCGGCGAATTCTAGGGTGATGATCCTACGAAGGTGTGAACGGATCTCGCCAAGTGACCGGATCTCGTCAATATCGAGTCAATCCGGCCTCAATCCGGACTCGTTCGCCCCCCACCGCGGGCCTGACGAGGCCTCGGAACCTCCGGCCCGGCCCGCCGCCGAACCTCCCGGCCGCACCTGGTGGCCGAATGACCTCCCGGGATGTGTGGGGCGTGTGTGCAGGGTGTCGCGGAAGGGGCGACGTCCGGTGCAGGAGCAGTAGTGCCACGTCGTCCGGCCGGGAACGGCGCTCGGTCACGTCCAGGGCGAGCAGGTCCGCCGGCCGCTCCAGCGCCGTCCCCGGCCCGATCCGCCCCGGCCCGGTCTGCCCCGGCCCGGTCCGCCGGGCCCACAACTCCAGCCCGCCCAGCATCCGTTGCACCGACTCGTCGTAGTCCTCCTCGCGGTCCTCCACCAGCCCGTGCGAGGCGGTCAGCCGGAGCATCCCGGCGGAATCCAGCAGGTACAGCGCGGACCCCTCGCCGGTGAGCGCCGTCCGGCCCTGGTCCGGTGCCCGGTTCCCGTCCGCGGAGGGGGCGCCAACTCTTAATACCCCATTTCCCCGGACGGTGGATGGTCACCGAGTCGCCGCACCAGCACCAGGGTCCGGTCGTCCGCGACGTGCTCCGCCACCGCGTGCACCAGCCGCCGCGCCGCCCCCCGGTCCGGCTGCTGCTGCGTCCGGTGCGCGCGCACCACCGGCTCGGCGGCCGCCAGCAGCCGGCCCACCCCCTCGTCCAGGTCCCGGCCGGGCACCTCCACCAGCCCGTCGCTGAACAGCAGCAGCGAGTCCCCGCGCCCCAGCCGCCCGGTCACCGCCGGGTACGGCGCCCCCGGCACCAGGCCCAGCGCCGGGCCGCCGTGCTCGGACGACTCCCAGCCGCCCCCGCGGCGGTACCGCACGGGCGGCGGGTGGCCCGCGTTGAACAGCCGGTAGCGGCCGGTCGCCGGGTGCAGCGCCAGGTGGACGGCGGTGGCGAAGTCGTCCTCCCAACCCATCCGGACCAGGTGGTCGTTGGCGGCCGGCAGGAACGCCTCCGGCGGCACCCGGCCCAACAGCATCGCGAAGGCGCCGGACAGGTGGGTCGAGCGGGCGGCCGCCCGGCTGCCCTTGCCCGACACGTCCACCAGCACCAGCTCCAGCAGGTCCTCCTCCGGGCGGTGGGCGCACAGCAGGAAGTCCCCGGAGAACGAGGCGCCGCCGGCCGGGGCCAGCGCGCTGTCGAAGTGCCAGTCCAGCAGCCGCTCCGGCAGCCGGGCCAGCGTCCGGTTGTGCTCGGCCAGCTCCAGCAGCATCGAGTCGCCCTGCGTGCCGCGCAGCCCCAGCCGGTGCCGGAACCGGTTCGCCGCCAGCACGGTCGCCCCCGTCGTGGCCAGCACCACCGTCACCCCCAGCCGCACCCCGAGCGGGTCCTGCAGCGCCGCCCCCAGCACACTGCCCGCCACCGCCGCGCACACCAGCACCAGCAACTGCCCGCGCCGCAGCACCAGCCCGCCGCCCACCACCGGCAGCACCAGCGCCGACGGCGGCCACCCGTACGGCATCAGGATCGGCAGCACGCTCAACACGGCGGTCCCCCCGAGCAGCACCCCCAACGCCACCCGCCCGGCCCGTACGTCCCCGTCCAGCAGCCGCCCGTACCACCGCCGCACCCTCGCTATCAGTGCGGGCACCTACGACCTCCGGCCAGGGGGGGCGGTCCCCGGTCATGACCACCAATCAGCCCGGCCACACTAACCCCTCCACCCCCACCCGCCCCGCCCCAGCGCCGGACACCAGAAGTCAGCGGGCCCGACTCCTCGTGCACCCCCCGGCCTCACCCGCCAACCCCCGCTCCCACCTATTTCGCCCGCAAAGTCGGCCGCTCCGACTTCCTACGCGGTCCACCTCCTCCGCCAGCCTGCTCGCGCCACTGCCCACGCGCCCGGCCGGCGTGAAAAGTCGGCGGGTCCGACTTCCTGCGCGGCCCTCTCCTTCTTCACCCCCAGCCTGGTCGCGTCTGCGCTTGCCTCTCCCGCAGCGGTGGACACGAGAAGTCGGCGGGGCCGACTTCCTGTGCGGCGTTCCCCTGGGTCAGCCCCACCCGCCGCGGTGGGCCGACTTCTTGTGCGGGGCCTTCGGCTTACTGCGCCGGCCAGGCGCGGAGGCCGGTGGTGAGGGTGGTGATGATGCGGTCGTGGGTGGTGGTGAGGTCCTCGGCGAGTTGGAAGGCGCCGGCGGTGGTGAGGGAGGCGAAGCCGTGGGCGAGGGAGCGGACGGTGCGGGCGGCGTGGATGGCCTCGGAGCCGTCGAGGCCGTACTCCCGCAGGACGGCGATGATCACGCCGACGAGCCGGCCGGCCGCCCGGGCCAGGTCGTCGTCGGGCTGCGGGGCCTGGGGGAGGGCGTTGTAGCGGTGCGGGTGTTCGGTGGCGTACGCGTGGTAGGCGCGCAGGACGGTGGCGACGGCGTCGTCCCCGCTGCGGCCGACCGCGGCTTCCGCGAGCCGGTCGGCCAGTTCGTCGGTGACCCGGACGGCTATCAGCCGCCGCAGTTCGGCGAGCCCGCCGCTGACGTGCTTGTACAGCGAGGGGGTGGCGACCCCGGCCCGGGTGGCGACGGCGGCGAGGGTGAGGGCTTCGGTCCCCTGTTCGTCGAGGAGGGCGAGGGCGTGGTCGACGACCTGGTCGGGGGTCAGTCCTACGCGGGGCATGGCTTCGGTTCTCCGTACGGAAGTCGGGCGAGGGATCGAGCGGGGAGCGCGGCGGTCAGCCGAGTTCGGCGAGGAAGGGCAGCAGGGCGTCGGCGGTGGCCTGCGGGTTGTCGGCCATCGGGTAGTGCCCGGACCCTTCGATCATCGCCTTCCGCGCGTTGAGCGCCGCGGCCTGCC
Organism: Streptomyces novaecaesareae; assembly: GCF_000716875.1. Lineage (GTDB taxonomy): Bacteria > Actinomycetota > Actinomycetes > Streptomycetales > Streptomycetaceae > Kitasatospora > Kitasatospora novaecaesareae. The sequence continues at coordinate 3,938 of NZ_JNWQ01000077.1, forward strand.
GGTCGGCGACGAGCTCGGGCTTGGGGAAGTCGGGGTCCTTGCTGCCCATGACGACGAGCGCCGGGCACCGTACGGCGGCGGTCAAGCCGGTCGGTGCCGAGTCCCCGGTGACGTATCCGCGGGTGGCGGTCTTGCGGCCGGGGGTGCGCAGTGCGGCGACCAGTCCGTTCACGTACGCGTCGAAGTCGGCGGGCTTGGCGCCGGGGAAGGCCATCCGGCGCAGGTAGAAGCCCCAGGTGGCCGGCCAGTGGACGAGGGCCGCGCCCATCAGTCCCATGACGCCGCGCATCAGGGCGCCCGGCGGCGGGTTCTCGACGAAGGCGTCGATCAGGGCGATCCCGGCGACCCGTTCGGGGGCGTCCCCGGCGGCTTTGACGACGGTCGCCCCGGTGTACGAGTTCCCGGCGAGGACGGCGCGTTCGATGCCGAGGTGGTCGAGCAGGGCGAGGACGTCGCCGGCGATGGCGGCGGGGGTGTAGTCGTCCCAGGTGATGGAGGACTCGCCGAAGCCGCGCAGGTCCATGGTGATGACCCGGTGGCCGGCGGCGAGGAGCAGCGGGCGGAGGTGCTGGTAGGCGGCGCGGCTGTCGAGCATGCCGGGGAGCAGGACGACGGGGGTGCCGTCGCCCTGCCGGGTGTCGTCGAAGGCGATCCGTCCGCCGGGGACGGTGAGGTACTGGGTGCTCGGGGTGCTGGTGCCGTTCATGGTGGTCCTCCTCGGTCCGCCGCTGCGAGGTATCGGCGGTGCTGCCGATAGCCATAAAGCTAAGGCTAATAGCCTTAGCTGTCAAGCCTTCGTCCGGACCCAGGACTCAGGACCCAGGACCCCGGGGCGGAAGGCGGGCCCCCGGCGCCTCAGGCCCCTTCCACCCTGAACGGGTCGTGCTCGCTGAGCAGCTTCTCCAGCCGGGCCTGGTCGACGCGGCTGACGATCTCGTTCGATTCGTGCCGGTCCCGGATCACCTTCGCCAGCGTGAACGCGGAGGTGACGGTGTAGAGGAGGCCGAGCCCGAGGAAGGCCCTGGTCCAGCCGCCGACCGGCAGGTAGGCGATCCCCACGGCGAGGGCGGTGCCCGACAGGGCGAAGGAGAGGACGGCCTGGACGTAGTAGGCGGCCGTGGTGTGCTTCTGCATCGCTTGGCTCATGGCGCCAGGATGGGGCCGCCCGATCGGGCCGCACATGAGTAGGAGTACTCAGGTGAAGTGCTCGCATTGAGGGGTCGTTCGTTGACGTCCGATCACCTGCTCCACAGCCGTCCCGGACGGATGGCTTGGAATCAGAGCCTCCTAGGATTAACGTTTGATAACGCAGCGCGGTCGTCAACGCCGTACCCAGACGGCACCGTGCGCCGTCGCCTAATCCCACCGGCCGGCCTCCGGGCAGGTCAGGGAGCCGGGGAACCACGTTCCTTGGGGTGAATCGGCTAGGCCCCGGCCCGGCCGTAGGAGACCTTCCTGCTCCGAACCCGTCAGCTAACCCGGTAGGCGCGAAGGAAGGAAAGGAGCGCGCCTCCGTGGCGTCGACGCACACCCCGGCACACCCGGCCGGCCCCGCAGCCGGTACCCAGCTCCTCGACCACCACGGCGCGGACGGCCCCGAGGCCTTCGGCCCGGAGGCCGAGACCAACCGCCACCGGATGCCGCGTCAGGCCCGCGGAGCCTCCCCGCTGCTCGGCGTCACCGCCGTCGCGGCCACCCTGGGCGCCACCGGCTTCGCCTCGGCCACCCCGGCCGCGGCCCCCGCCGTCGAGGCCCCGGACGAGACCCCGGTCGCCCTCGCCGCCGACCCCGGCCTCGCGCTCGCCGCCCGCATCCAGCAGCAGGCCGACAGCCAGCGCACCGCCGCCGAGGAGGGCGCCCGCGTGCAGGCCGCGCAGGAGGCCGAGGCCAAGGCCGCCGCCAAGGAGGCCGAGGCCAAGCGCGCCGCCGAGGAGGCCGAGGCCAAGGCCGCCGCCGCCCTGACCCTCCCGGTGAAGGACTACCGGCTCTCCGCCCACTACGGCCAGAGCGCCCGCTACTGGGCCAACCTGCACACCGGCCTGGACTTCGCCGCCGACACCGGCACCCCGGTGTACGCGCTCGGCCAGGGCACCATCACCTCGGCCGGCTGGTCCGGCTCGTACGGCTACCGGATCGTCGAGACGCTGCCCGACGGCACCGAGATCTGGTACTGCCACCTCTCCTCGATCATCAAGGGCTCCGGCAAGGTCACCTCCGGCCAGCAGATCGGCAAGGTCGGCGCGACCGGCAACGTCACCGGCCCGCACCTGCACCTGGAGGTCCGCCCCGGCGGCGGCGCCCCGGTCGACCCGGAGCCCTGGCTCGAACAGCGCGGCCTCACCCCCTGACACTCCCGCGGGAGCCCCCGACGCCCACGAGGGAACGCCCCGGCGCCCACCCGAGCGCTCACGCGGGAGCCCCCGGTCGCCAGGGCGGCCGGGGGCTCCCGCGCAACGGCTCACTCCTCCGCGGGCAGCTGCGCCAGGTACGCCTCGATCTCCTCCTGGCCCGGCTCCGGCGCCAGCTCCGGGAACTCCTCCACCAGCAGCCGCGGCAGCCCCGGCACCGTCCACTCGCCGAACAGGTCGAGCGCCGTCCCGGCCGCCGCCTCCTCGAACTGCCCGAAGTCCCCGGCCAGTTCGTCCGGCATCGGCCGCCCCAGCGCGGTCAGCTCGGCCAGGTTGCGGTAGCTGCGCCGCATCAGGCCCTGCTCCAGCAGCCGCCGCGCACCGTCGGTGGCCATGCCGACCGACAGCAGCCGGCCCGGCCCCCAGCCCTGGGCGTCCGGCTCGTCCAGCCAGCCGGCCGGCACCAGTGCCTCGTACGCGGCCGTCCGCTCCTCCTGCGCCAGCTCGGCGAAGCCGCTCAGCCAGGCCCGCACCGCCTCCGCGTCGGCCACGTCCACCCCGTACGCGTGCAGCAGCAGCGCGTACAGCCGGGGCCAGGTCACCAGGTCGGCGCGGCGCAGCAGCCCGGCCGCGACCTCGCCCTGCCACTCGGCCTCCTCGTGCAGCCGCTCCTGGCGCTTGGCGTTGAGCCGCCGGGCCGCGCGCTGGTGGTCGATCAGCAGCCGGACGGCGTCGCCGTACGCGAGCGGGTCCTCCTCGGGCGCGGGTTGGACGTACAGGTGGAGCCGCTCGTACAGCAGGTGTTCCACCGCGTTCGAGGTCAGTTCGGGCCAGCCGTCGTGCATCCTGCCCTCGCCCAGCTCCAGCAGCGCCAGCACCGTGCGCAGGGGGCCCTCGGCCACCGGCGCGCGGTCCTGCTCGGCCGCCCAGGCGAGCAGGTCGGCGGCCCTGGTGCGCGGGGCGAGCCGCAGGTCTTCGTCGTTCATAGTCCGAACGGTAGTCGCCGGGCGCGGGTAGGGTCGGCAGCCATGGTCCCCGTACGACTCCGCGGCCCCCGGCTGGCCATCCGCGAGTACCACCACACCGAGGGCGACGTGGACGCGCTGCACACGCTGTTCGGCGACCCGCAGGTGACCCGCTACCTGCCCTTCGGGCCGTGCGACCGCGAGACCTGCGCCGACCAGATCGGGCTCTACCTGGAGGAGGCGATGGCCGAGGAGCGGGACACCTACCGGCTCGCCGTCACCAGGCTCGCCGACGCCGAGGACCCGCAGGACGCGACGCCGATCGCACACGCCTCGCTCACCCTCGGCGGCTTCCGCTCCGCGCACCTCGGCTACGTCCTGGTCCGCGAGGTCTGGGGCCGCGGCTACGCGGGCGAGATCGTCGGCCTGCTCTGCGACTTCGCCTTCCGCACCCTGGACCTGCACCGGCTGGCCGCCCGGGTCGACGTGGACAACGCGGCCTCCGTCAGGGTGCTGACCCGGCTCGGGTTCCGGCTGGAGGGGCGGGTGCGGCACGACCGGTTCGAGGCGGGCGCCTGGTCGGACTCGTACCGCTACTCGCTGCTCGCCGACGAGTGGCCGGGCGCGGTGGCCGGCGGCGGGGAGGGGGGTTAACCCCACCCCCGATCCGCCAGGCCCCCGGATCCCCGCCGACCGGCGCTTCGACCAGACTGGACGACGTCAACGAACACGAACGACCGTCAGAACGAGGGGCCGGGGGCCGGGACATGAGCAGCAGCCGAAGCACGCAGGATCACGAGTGGGACGTCCTGGGCGGTTACGGCGACGAGCCCCGCCCCGCCGCCGGGGCCCACCGGACCGAGCAGCCGCCGCCGTTCTGGATCGCCCCGTTCTCCGGGCACTACTACCGCGAGATCGGCTACGTGCTCACCGGCCTGCCGGTGGCGATCGCCGGCTTCGCCGTCGCGATCACCCTGTTCTGCTTCGGCCTCGGCACCTTCGTGACCGCCCTCGGCCTGCCCGTGCTGGCCGGTCTGACCATCGCGGCCCGCGGCTTCGGCCGGCTGGAGCGGGCCCGGGTGCGCGGCATGCTGGCCCTGGACGTCCCCGGCCCGAAGCCGGTGCGCCAGGTCCGGCCGGGCAACTGGGGCGCGATCACCGCGCGGCTGGCGGACGGGTCGGGCTGGAAGGCGGCGCTGTACCAGGTGGTGATGTTCCCCTGGGCGATCTTCAGCTTCGCCATGACGCTGGTGTTCCTGCTGCTCGGCTGGTCGATGGCGCTCTACCCGGTCTACCACTGGGTCTTCCCGACCTACACCTCCTGGCGCGGGTACCTGGTGTTCGACTTCACCGACAGCCACCACGTCCAGCACGTCTACTACATCGAGGGGACGTGGCAGATCGCCGGGTTCTCGCTGGCCGGGGTGCTGCTGGTGTTCCTCACCGCGCAGCTGGTCCGCGGCCTGACCAACGTCAACCGGGCTGCCGCCCAGGGCCTGCTCGGCGCCTGACACCCGATCCCGGCCCCGGCCCCCGATCCCGGCTCCGGCCTGGCCCCGCCCCGTCCGCGCTCCGGATGCGGACGGGGCCGCTCCGTGTTCGGATGACCGGGTGGCCGCCCCCGGCATTCCCCCCGCACCCCCCGACGTCCTGGTCACCTCCCGTCCGCTCGACGAGTACTGCGCCCTGTTCGGCCTCACCCGGGCCCGGCTCGCCGCCCTGCCCGGGCCGCTGCTGGACTGCCCCGGCGGCGCGGCCGGCCTGGCCGCCGAGGCGCGGGAACTGGGCTGCCGGGTGATCGCCGCCGACCCGGCGTACGCGCTGCCGCCGCCCGTGGTCGCGGCCCGCGCCCGGGCCGCCCGGGCGGCGATGGCCGCCGCGATGGCCGCCCGCCCGCACCTCTACCCGTACCCGGCGCCCCGCCCCCACCGCGCCGAGCGCTACCTGCGCAGCTGGGACCGCGCCCGCCGGCTGTTCGCCGCCGACTCCGCCGCGCACCCGCAGCGGTACGTGGCCGCCGAGCTGCCCCGACTGCCCTTCGCGGACGGCGTCTTCGCCCTCACCCTGAGCGGCCACCTGCTCTTCGCCTACCCCGAACTGTTCGGCCCGGAGCGCCAGTTGGCCGCGCTGGCCGAGCTGGTCCGGGTCACCTCCCCGGACGGCGAGGTCCGCGTCCAGCCGCTGTGCGACGGGTACGGCCGCCGCTGCGGCCACCTCGACCCGCTGCGGTACGCGCTCGGCGAGCGGCGGATCGCCAGTGAGGTCCACCGTCTCCCCGTGGCCGAGGGCGGCCGCACCCACCGCGTCCTGGTGCTGCGGACCGCGGACCGCCGCGGTCGGGCGGAGGCCCGGTAGCCGCCGCGATGTAATGGTCACTGGCGCCTAGTACTCATATACTCGCCCGCATGACCGAGACGACGATCCGGCGTGCCGAAGCGGTCGACGCCGACCGGCTCACCGACCTGATCCAGGCCTCCGGCGCCTACCGGGGCGCGTACTTCGCGATGATCGACGGCTACCGGGTGACGCCCGACTACCTCGCCCGGCACGAGGTGCGGATGGCCGTGAACGCCGACGACCGGCCGCTCGGCTTCTACGCGCTGATCCGCGAACCGGCCGAGCTGGACCTGATGTTCGTCGCCGACGAAGCCCAGGGACTGGGCCTGGGGCGGCTGCTGATCGCGGACATGCTCGACCGCGCCCGGGAGGCCGGGATCGCCGCCGTCAAGGTCGTGTCGCACCCGCCCGCCGAGCAGTTCTACCTGCGGATGGGCGCCCGGCGCACCGGCACCCGGCCGCCGCAGCCCAAGACCCCCTGGGAACAGCCCGAACTGCGCTTCACCGTCTGACCGGCGAAGGCCGGACCTAGGAGCCGCTCCCAGCCGGCGAGGCCGACGACGCTGACGTTCCCGGCGACGTCGGCGCGGGTGCCGGGACGAAGGCCACCGCCTGCAGCCGGGACAGGATCTTCTCCGCCAGCCAACTGCGGTCCGACCCGTACGGAATGCCCTGCGGGTCGACCAGCTGCGCCGTCACCGCGTCCCGCAGCCGCTGCGCATCGGCGGCGGGCAGTCGGGAGAGCAGCCCCCGGGCGGCCAGCAGGGCGTGGTACTGCTCGAAGCCCGAGCGCGGGTGCAGGATCGCGTCCAGCACGCTCTCCAGGTCCGCCAGCGTCGGATCGCCCTGCATCAGCGCGAGCGCCTGGATCCGCCGCCCCTCGGAGCCGTCCGTGAACAGCGCCCGCACCTGGTCGGCGGTCAGCGCCGAGCGCTTCGCGGTCGAGCGGACCTCGGCCACCACGGTCTCCGGGCCGGACGGCGAACCGGAGGAGGGCGGCAACTGCGCGGCCAGCGCGGCGGGGTGATCGGCGCTGCCGCCCAGCAGCCCGAGCTGCTGCATGGCGCGGACCCGCAGGTCGTCCGCGCCCACCTTGTCCCCGTGCCGGTCGCGGTCCTGCCCGGCGAGGAAGAGGTCCAGTGCCTGGTCGGCGTCGTTGAGCGCCCTCGGCAGCGCGAGCCTGGTCACCAGCCAGCCCGCCAGGAATCCGAAGACCAGGAAGTACAGCACCAGCGCCGCCGCGAACGGCACCGCGGCGTCACCCCCGCCGAGCACGGGCGCCAGCGCCGACCCGAGGTCGTGCAGCCGCTCGCCGAGCGAGCCGAGCTGGGTCAGCCCGACACCCAGCAGCACCTTGGTCAGCCAGTCCGAGACCTGCTCCAGATTGGTGTTCGGCGCGTACGAGCCCTGCGGCTCGCCCGAGCCGCCGCGCACCCGCGGCACCCCGAACAGGAAGCCGAGCCCGCCGCCGAGCACCGCCGAGGCCCCGGCCACCACCAGGCCGCCGCCCAGCGCCTGCCAGACCTGATCCCGGCCGAGCGAGAACAGCAGCAGCCCGGTCAGCCCCGTTCCGGCCAGTGTTCCGGCGGCACCCCGCTGCGCCGTCCGCAGCGTCGACCCGCCCGGCCGTCGCACCTTCGCCATCGCCTACCCCCTGTGCCCGCGCCGCTCCGCTCCGGAACCCCGCGCAGACTCTAGCGCCGGGGCCCCACCACGGAAACGCCCCGGGCCCGCCCCGGCTACGACGCGGGGGCCCGACTGCGACACGGCGAGAGAGGGGGAGAGACGCAGACGGCCCGCAGGCTGCTCCTCCGCGCCGGCCCGTGCACTGGCCAGGCGCCGAGGCACCGGGGATGTACCGGTGAGCCTGCGGGCCGGGTGACTGCTGTGGATTTCGCCTGCCGGAGGCCAGGGGCCTCACCCTGCGCAGGCAGGGGCGGCTCTAGCGAGCAGCCACCTCACGCATCCTGATGGAACTCAATTCAGGATCACCTCCTTTCAGTGTGCCGCCACTGTAGGCAGCCCACCGAGGGGAGGGCAACGGATTATTCGCGGCCCCCGTCGGAGGCCGGCGCCGTCGCTCAGGCGGTCTTGAACTGGTCCTTGAACTTGGTGAAGTCGATCGTGTTGTCGGCCGACGGGACCTGGATGGTCAGCGGCTTGTCGAAGTCGGAGAAGTCGATCTGGCCGTTGCCGTCCTTGGCGCCGGTGTGCTCGATCCGGACGGGGTAGGGCTTGCCCTCGGTGGCGACGCTGATGGTCGAGACCTCGCCCTTGTCGTCGGTGGCCTTGAGGCTGAAGGTCTTCACGCCGTTGACGTTGCCGGCGGAGCCCTTCTCGACCTTGCTGCTCTTGTTGTCGTCCTCGGTGATCTTCTTGCTGAACTCGGCGAGGTTGCAGACGCTGGTGAGCGAGCTCATCGACGGGTCGCTCTCGAAGCCGGTCAGGTAGCGGCCCTTGAAGAGCTCGGCGGCCTTGGCACCGTTCGGGCCGCCCATGTTGGTCCAGAACTCCTTGTCCGGCTTGACGTACGAGGTCTTGCCGTCGCGGATGATCTCGAAGCTGCCCATGCCCGGCATCGACATGGTGCCGGTGCACTGGCTCTTGTTGTCCAGAGCCAGGTTCATCTCCATCTTGCCTTCGTCGCTGACGATGGCGCCGACCAGCTTGAGGGCGGTGGCGCTCGCCAGGGCGTCCTTGGCCTGCTTCTCGATGTCCTGGGCGCTGAGCTTGTCGGTGTCGAGCTTCTGGGTGGCGGCGGCCGTCTTGCCGCCGTCGGCCTTCGCGTCGCTCTTGCCGTCGCCCTTGTTGTCGCCGCAAGCGGCGGTGCCGGCTGCCAGGACGAGGCAGATCGCGGCGGTGCTGACCAGGCGCTTCGAGAGCATGTGGTGCTTCCTGTCCCGGGGGTGGCCCGAGCCTCCCCCCCAATCGGATGAATTTTTCATCAGTATGGGTCAGGCGTCTGACGGCGGATCTTCGATTCGGTCGCCGTTACAGCTTCGTGGCAGGACCGTGCTCTTCCCCGTACCCGGGAACGCGAAAGGCCCGGAGGACGGATCCTCCGGGCCTTTCGGTGCTACTGAGTAGCGGGGACAGGATTTGAACCTGCGACCTCTGGGTTATGAGCCCAGCGAGCTACCGAGCTGCTCCACCCCGCGTCGGTAAACACAACAATACGTGGAAGTCACCGAGATGGGAAATCGGTTCTCCGGCGGCCCCCGCCGGCGGCTTCAGGCCGCGCCCGGGCGGTGCCCGGCGGGCCGCCGCCCGCCCCGCGCCGCGTACCGGGCCGAGCGGGTCCTGGCCCAGGCCGCGAAGCAGACCAGCGCGACGAAGCAGGGCACCATCAGCGCCCCGTACACCACCAGGAAGCCGTGCGTGCCGAGGTCGGCGGCGGCGTTCCAGGTGCCGTGCAGCACCATCGCGAGCAGCAGCCCGGTCGGCGCGGCCAGCCGGGCGAGCCAGCGCCGCCCGGTGGTGAGGGTGACGGCCAGGCCGATCCCGGTGAGCGCGGTGAACAGCGGGTGGGCGAAGGGGGAGAGCAGGGCGCGCAGCACGAAGGTCTGCACGGTGCTGTCGAAGTCGCGCAGGCTGGGCGGATCGCCGAGGCCGATGCTGTCCAGCCGCTGCCGCTGGTCGCTGGTGAAGGCCCGGCCCAGGTAGAGGGCGTTCTCGACGAAGGCGAAGCCACAGGCGGTCATCCCGCCGAGGACGACCCCGGCGGTCAGGGTGCGCGGCCGGGAGCGGCGGTGCGGCGCGCCGCCGGTGGGCGGGGCCGGGCAGAGGTAGGGCAGCGGCCGCAGGTACGGGCGCAGCCGCAGTCGGCCCCGGGCGTGCGGCCCGGCCGGGCGGCGCCGGCACGGGCGGGGGCGCTGGGGCGCGGGCGACCGGCGCAGCAGCGGCGCGCAGGGGCGCCCGGTGCGGCGGCCGTGGCAGCGCAGCCGCTGGCCGAGCGGCAGCAGCAGCACCAGCAGGGCGGTGGCCTTGGCGCTCTCCTCGATCACCGGGGTGGCGATGCCGGCGCCGAGCAGCCGCCCGAGCGAGCCCTGGTGCCTGGTCAGGTAGCTGGCCGTCCAGTTGTTGGCCAGGATGGCGACGGTGGTCGCGGCGCAGGCGCCCCAGCCGAGGCAGAACACGGTGTGTCGCAGCGGCACCCGGGCGGTGAGGTTGAGCCAGGCGAGCCCGCCGAGCACGAACGGGAGCGGCACCATCGCCAGGCCCAGGCCGACCAGCAGGCCGGCGGTGCCGGTCTGCCGCTGGACGAGGTGCAGGATCAGCACCCCGCAGCCGATCAGGGTCAGGACGGCGGTCGCGGTGACCGAGGAGAGCGCCACCGAGCGGCTGCGGCCCGACGGCGTCCCGGGCGCGAGGGGCGTCCCGGGCACGGCGGTCGCGGCGGCGGAGGCCGGTGCGGCGTTCCCGGCGGGCGGTGCGGCGCCGCCCGGCCGGGACAGCAGGCGGTGGGCCCGGCGCCTCCGGGGCCCCGGGATGGTCCGGGTGTCACCGGTGCGCGGGGCCGTCTCAGGTGCGTCGGCGGCGGCCTGAACGGTCCCCCGAACGGTCGGCCGGGGCCCGCCGCCGGACGGGCTGCCCATGCGGCACAGGGTAGGCCACGGGGGTCGCCCGCCGGGAGGACTCGGGACGAATCGTCCGTCCGCGGCCCGCCCGTGCGGTCAGTGCGCGGCCGCCCGTTCGAAGGGCTGACGGCAGGTCAGCGGCGGCGGAACAGCAGGTCGTGGACGACGTGGCCCTTGGCGATCCCGGCCCGTTCGAACTTGGTGACCGGCCGCCAGCCGGGGCGCGGCGCGTAGCCGGGGATGCTGCCGTCCGGGTGGTCCGCGGGCTCCAGCCAGCCGGTCCCGTCGCCCTCGGGGTGCAGGTTCTCCAGCTCCGGCGAGGCGGACAGCACCTCCAGCATCTGCTCCGCGTACGGCTCCCAGTCGGTGGCGCAGTGCACCAGGGCGCCGGGGGCGAGCCGGGGCAGCACCAGGTCGAGGAAGGACGGCTGGACCAGCCGGCGCTTGTGGTGCTTGGGCTTGGGCCACGGGTCGGCGAAGTAGACCCGGAGGCCGGCCAGCGAGGCGTCCTGGAGCATGTCGCGCAGCAGGATCACCGCGTCCCCGGCGGCCGTCCGGACGTTCGCGGAGCCATCGCGCTCCAGCAGGCCGAGCAGGTTGCCGTGGCCGGGGGTGTGCACGTCGGCGGCGAGGATGCCCATGGCCGGGTCGGCGGCGGCCATCGCGGCCGTGGTCTCGCCCATGCCGAAGCCGATCTCCAGCGTCACCGGCAGCCCGTCGAACAGCTCCCGCAGGTCCAGCGGAGTGCCGTCGATGGGTATGCCGTACGTCTCCCAGCTGCGGTCCAGGGCGCTCGCCTGGGCGTTGGTCATCCGGCCCCGGCGCGGCTGGAAGCTGCGGATGCGACGCTCGCGGTGCTGGGCCTCGGTGGCCTTGTGCGGGTACATCGGCGCGGGGTAGGCGGCCGGCGCGGCGGACAGCCGGGCGGACGGCGAGGGCTGGGGGATCGGGGCGGTGGCAGTCACAATCCCCCGAGTCTACGGGGCCGCCCGGGGCGCCCGTCGGGGTGTGTGATGCGGCTCATCCGCCCGCCTCCAGCGCTGCCAGGGCCCGCCGGGCGACCTCCCGGCCGATCGGCAGCGAGGCCGTCGCGGCGGGGGAGGGGGCGTTCAGTACGTGCACCGCGCGGCGCGGGGAGCGCGGGTCGTCCGGGTCGAAGCCGGCGAAGGCGAAGTCGTCCAGCAGCGAGCCGTCCCGGGCCACCGCCTGGGCCCGTACCCCGGCGGCGGCCGGCACCAGGTCCTCGGCGCGGACGGCGGGCAGCAGCCGCCGTACGGCCGTGGTGAACGCCCGCTTGGACAGCGAGCGGTGCAGTTCGCCCAGCTCGTACCGCCAGTGCCGGCGGGCGATCCGCCAGGCGCCGGGGAAGGCCAGGGTGCCGGCCAGGTCGCGCGGGCGGACGGTGCGCCAGTCGTACCCCTCGCGGGCCAGCGCGGGCACCGCGTTCGGGCCGACGTGGACGTCCCCGTGGATGCCCCGGGTGAGGTGCACGCCGAGGAAGGGGAAGGCCGGGTCGGGCACCGGGTAGACCAGGCCGCGCACCAAGTCCCGGCGCTGCTCGGCCAGTTCGTAGTACTCGCCGCGGAACGGCACGATGCGCACCCCGGTGTCGTCCCCGGCCAGCCGGGCGATCCGGTCGCTGTGCAGTCCGGCGCAGTTCACCAGCACCCGGCAGCGCAGTTCGCCGCCGGTGGTGCCCACCGTCACGCCGTCCCTGCGCCGCGCCACCGCCCGTACCTCGGTGCCCGGCCGCAGCTCGGCACCGGCCTCCCGGGCCAGTCGGGCGTAGGTGGTGGCGACGGCCGGGAAGTCGCAGATGCCGGTGGTGCCGACGTGCAGCCCGGCCAGGCCGGTCACCTCCGGCTCGTGGCGGGCGATCCCGGCCCGGTCCAGTTCGGTGACCGGGATGCCGTTCGCCCGCCCGCGCTCGGCCAGTGCCGCCAGCCGGGGAAGCTCGGCGGTGTCGGTGGCCACGATCAGCTTGCCGGTCACCTCGTGCGGGACGCCGTGCTCGCGGCAGAACGCCACCAGCTCGGCGGCGCCCGCGACGGCGAACCGGGCCTTGTACGAGCCGGGGCGGTAGTAGACGCCGCTGTGGATCACCCCGCTGTTGCGCCCGGTCTGGTGCGCCGCGAAGCCGGGCTCCTTCTCCAGCAGCGCGAGCCGCAGGCCCGGCCGTTCCCGGGTCAGTGCGTACGCCGTGGCCAACCCGACGATCCCGCCGCCCACCACCAGCACGTCGACCTCGTCCGCCATCGCCCGCTCCTCGCCTCGGCCGGCCGCCCCCACCGCCGCCGATGCTGCCACGGCGCGCCGAGCGGGTCGAGACCGCGTGACGGCCGGACGGGACGGGTTCGCAGGACGGCCTCGCAGGACGGCCGAGCATGTGACGGCCGCGCGGGACGGCCTCGCGTGCCGGTCGGCCCCGTGAGGCTCCGGCCGCGAGTGCCGCCGCCGTTCGCGAGTCCCCCCGGACCCGCGAACGGCGGTGCGGCCCCCCGGGGCGTGTCGGGCACGCCCTACTCCTCCCAGGGCCAGTGGGCGTTCGCCCCGGCTTCGAGGAGGGGGATCAGGCGGAAGGCCGCGTCGCTCAGGCCGCCGAAGGTGTGGCGGTTTGCGCCGCCGCTGGGGCCGTGGCCGGGGGCGTAGCCGGCCAGGTTCCAGGTGTAGACGGGGATGTGGGCGGGGACGGCGGCGAGCGGGTCGCCGCCCCAGTGGTTCGGGCCGGTCTGCTCGTCGGTGACGATCACGACCCGGTCGTGGCCGCGGTAGTGGGCGCGGACGGCGTCGGCGGTGTTGGTGCCGCCGAGGCTGGAGAAACGTTCCAGCACCCGCAGCACCGCCTCGCCCCGGCCGACCTCGACCACCCGGCTGGTGGTGCCGAACTCGACCAGGTCCGCCTCGGCGGCGCGGACCTTCAGCGCGGTGCCGAAGATCGCCGCCGAGTCGGCCCGGTTGAGCTCGGTCGGGCCGCCCGCCCGGTCGAACATCGAGCCCGAGCGGTCCACCAGGACCAGCGTGCGCCCGGGCAGCTCGGGCACGTTGGCCAGCGAGTGGCCGAGTGCCGTCTCCAGCGCGTGCCCCCAGCGCAGCGAGGGCGCGTGCCGGTACGCGGACAGGTAGCGGAACGGGAACTGGCGCGAGCGCCGTACCTCGCCCCGGTCGGAGATCCGCCGGGCCACCTCGGCCGCGACCGCGTCCGACACCCCGGCCCGGTCGAAGTTGCGCAGGTTCCGCACCAGCGCCATCGGCCCCATCGACGGGATGACGGCCTCCCAGACCGGCGCGTCCAACGGCCCCTGCAGCCAGCCCGCCAGCGCCTCCCAGGTCAGCCCGGCGGCGGCCAGCCGCTCGGGGCCGTCCTTCGCGGTGACGGCCGCCCGGCGCTCCTCGACCGGCAGCGCTAGCAGCTCGCGGTTGGCGGTCAGCAGCCGGTCGCCGGCGGGCGGGACGGCCTCCTCGGGCCGGTGCCGGCGGTCCAGCGCGTACGCGAACAGCGCGCCCTGCCACGGCTTGTCCGGAGCCGGCGAGGGGTGGGTCAGCTCGATCACGTCGCCGAAGCGGTAGCCCTTGCCCGCGGTGTCGTACTTGAGCAGTGAGCGGGCGTCGTAGAGCAGGCGGACGGCGTCCGCGACACCGCGCTTGAGCGGCTTGGGCAGGGCCCGGCCGTAGCGCGAGGTCCAGTACGCGAGCAGCTCGCCGGGCTCGTCGGCGCGCCGCAGCACCGCCGCGACGACCTGCCGGGAGTACCCGGGGGCGCCCGCGTCGAGCCGCGCGCGGGTGAACTCGGCGGCGCCGACCAGCGCGGCGGTGCGCATGTGCGCGCCGTAGCGCAGCCAGCGCAGCAGCCCGAGGGTCCACTCCGGCTCGGCGACGGCGAGTTCGCGCACCAGCGCGGTGTAGCGGTCGTCGCGGTCGCCGCCGCGCTCGTAGAAGGTGTCCTTGCCGACCATGTTGGCCACCGCGAGCAGGAACAGCTCGGACTTGGCGTCCCGGACGTGGCCGGTGCCGCCGTTGTGGTTGCGGGTGAGCTGCCCGGTCGTGGTCACCGGCGAACTCGGACTCGGCTTGGCCTTGCGGATGTTGAACCTGGACATGCGACAGCCCCCCTCGGCCTGTTGGTGTCAGTGGGAGGGAGGCATGCTGCGGTGAGGGGTGCCCGAGATCGTGCCGGCCGTGGGACGGCCGACGTCGGCGGAGGTATATGCCTTGTGCTCTACCGGATTGAGCTACCGGCCCGCTTTCGCGAGCCGCCCGGGATTTGAACCCGGAACCGCAAGATCCGAAGTAACCCCCGCCTGCGCACCGGGCACTCCGAAGCGCACTGCCTCCCGAGATCAAAGGTGGCTGCGGTCGATGGAGCTCAGCTTCAACGCGCCCCACTGGGGGCACTCGACCGAAGTAACCGCTGCCGTCGCACCGGGAGGTGCGGAAAAACTATTCACGTATGGGTGTCCAGAGATCGAAGGCGGCTGAGGTGACGAAGCTGCTCTGGCCACTGAGCTACACCGGTCCGAAACCGGTGACGGGATTCGAACCCGCGACCTGCCCATTTGGAAGTGGAAGTAACCTCTGCCTGCGCACCTGGACAAGAGAGACCTTAGCCAGGCCGCTCCCGTGGGTGCACCTCATTTACCGTCAGATCGTGCGGACCTCACTGCTCACGTCGCTTCACGCCGGGGCGACGGTCACCGCCCGGGCCCGCTCGGCCAACTCCCGCACCCGGCGCTCGCCCTGGAAGGGCTCCAGGCGCCGCAGCATCTCCACCACGTACTCCCGGCTGCGCTGCGAGGAGATCCGGCCGGCCACCTCGACGGCGCGTTCCCCGGCGGCGACCGCGGCGTCCAGGTTGCCCGCCTCCGCCTCGGCCATCGCCGAGACCACCAGCCGCAGGCCGTGCGAGCGGACGAAGCCCTCGGTGGGCGTGGCCAGTGCCTCGCGGGTGAACTGCCGGACCTTGGAGGGCACTCCGAGGTCGCGGAAGCACTCGGCGGCGTCGGCGGCGAGCCGGTCGTAGGCGTAGAAGTCGATCCACGCCGGATCGGGATCCCCGGCGCGTGCCCGTTCGAGTGCGCTCTCCGCCGCACCGAGCGCCGTCGCGCACGCCGCCGCGTTGCGGGCCTTGGCCTGGGCCCGTGCCTCCACCAGGTGGAAGAAGCTCATGGTGCGGGCGGTGGCCAGGCTCCGGTTGCGCTCCAGGGCGGCCTGCGCGAGGTCGACCGCCTCCTCGGCGAAGCCCCGGTAGCCCGCCTGCAGGCTCATCGAGGCCAGCACGTAGCCGCCGAGCGGCACGTCGGCAGCGGCCCGGGCGAGCCGCAGGGCCTGGATGTAGTACCGCTGGGCGGCCTCGTGCTGGCCGGTGTCGAAGGCCATCCACCCGGCCAGCCGGGTCAGCTCGGCGGTCGCGCCGAACAGCGCCCGGCCGACCGCGTCGCTGTACGAGGCCAGCAGCAGCGGCGCCGCCTCCACCCGCAGGCACTCCGGCACCATCGAGGAACGCCAGTCCCCGCCGCCGTACTTGGAGTCCCAGCGGCGCGCCTCCTGGGCGGCCTCGCGGAGCTTGGCGGCGTCCGAGTGGCCGACCCGGTAGGAGGAGGTCTCGCTGGGGGAGCGCGGCACCTCGCGGGCCACCGAGCCGTCCGCCGGGGTGATCAGCCAGCGGGAGACGGGCGTCGCGTACGCGGCGACCGAGAAGGTGCCGGCCAGGCTGTCGCTCCACCGGCCGCCGCCGGGGCCCCGGCGCAGGTCGAGGTCGACCCGCCACAGGTCGGTGGCGGAGCGGACGGCCTCGGCGACGTCGCGCGGGAAGGCCAGGCCGAGTTCGGGCGCCGGGTCGGTGTCGCCCAGGCCGATCTCCTCCAGCGGGACGGGCCGGCCGAGCTTGCCGCCGATCGCGGTGGCGATCAGGTGCGGGACGGGCCCCTGCGGGACCATGCCCTTGCTGACCCAGCGGGCCACCGAGGTCTTGTCGTACCGCAGGGTCAGCCCGCGTTGGGCGCCGAGGTCGTTGACCCGGCGGGCCAGTCCGGCGTTGCTGATCTGGGCGAGGGTCAGGAGCGTGCCGAGCCGTTCGTTCGGTCCTCGTTGGCTGACGGTCATGGTGGCGGCGGCACCTCCTGCGGCCTTGTGCGCGGGGCCCGGGCGGCACCGGGCCGTAGCTGCTGCACCTAGAGTAGTCGGACGCGTTCCGACGGTTAAGAGGTCGCATTCCGGATGGCGGGATCGCGCACTCGGCGGCGCCGCACGGCAGTTGGTCCGGACCACTCGGATCCGGCCGATCGTGCCGCGCGCCGGAGCGTCGTGCTCCGGTCCCGTGTCGATGTGCGCCCGGCCGTGCCCCCTGGCCCGACCGGCTGGTCGGCGATTCGCTGGTGGTCGTGGGTCGGCCCGCCGTCGAGGACCCGGCGGGCCGGGGGACGCCGCCGCCTCAATCCCCGCGGGCGGCGGCGAAGTCCGGGAGGGCATGCGGATGCCCTCCCGGGCCGGGCGACGCCTTTCGGCCATCTCGCGATGCCCATGCCAAAGGCGCCCCGAGGGCGGTCCGGGCCACGGAGGGGGAGGCCCGGCCCGCCCGACTCCACCGGGCACCGCCGAGCCGACCCGAGGCCCCGCCCCGTCGCGCCGACGCCACCAACCGGCCGCTCCCCGAAGCGGATCCGGCAACACCGGCCACAGCGGCGCCGAGCGGTGGCACGATGTCCCCTGACGGCGCGACCATCCGCGGGGGCACGCCGGGACGCGCGCACGGGCCACCACGGCACACCCCACCCGGCCGCCCGCCCGGCGGCGGACGCGCCGCGCGGGTGCAGGTCCTCGTACGGTGGAGGCGCGATGCGGTGGCTGACGGGCTGGTGCACGGGCGCGCCCCGACCGGGCACCCCGGTGCGCGGGACGAACGAGACGCCCGGCACGGTGGCGCCGATCGCCGCGCGCCCCCTGTGGACCGGGCCCAACCCGCTCTGGGCCGTGGGCGACTGGCGCCCCGAGGAGATCCGCCTGGTCACCCTCCGCCCCGGCGCCCCCGCCGCGGTCAGCACCGGCCCCACCGCCCCCGACCCGGTCGAGGACACCCCCGCCACCACCCGGCTCGCCGTCCTCGGCCACTGCGGCGCCACCGACGCCGAACTCGCCGCCGGCCTCGCCGCCGCCCGCGGCGGCGCCGTCCGCCACCTCACCGCCTGGCCCGGCAGCTACACCGTCGTGCTGCGCACCGGCACCCGCTCCACCCTGCTCCTCACCGACCTCGCCGGCGCCCAGCCCGTCTTCCACACCCCCTGGGGCGACGGCACCGCGTACGCCACCGCCGCCCTCCCGCTGGCCGACCTGGTCGGCGCCCCGCTGGACACCGGCCACCTCGCCGCCCGCCTCGCCTGCCCCGAGGCCCCCGAGGCGCTCGGCACCGGCACCCCGTACCTGGGCGTCCAGCAGGTACCGCCCGGCCACGTGCTCGGGATCCGCGGCGGCCGCCCGTACCTGTCCGGCTACGACGACCCGGCCGGCGCCGAGCAGCCCCGGGACGAGGCGCCCGCCGTCCGCGAACTCACCCGCGCCCTGCTGGAATCCGTCCGCTCCCGGGTCCGCACCACCGCACCGGCCGCCGAACCGTCCGTACGGGCCCGGCTCGGCGTCGACCTCTCGTACGGCACGGCCTCCGCGACCGTCGCCCTGCTCGCCGCCGCCGTCCCGCTGCCGCCGGTGCCCGCCGCGGCCGCACCGGCCCGGTCGGCCGCCGGGGCCAGGAGCGGCGCGGTGCGGGGCTCCTGGGCCCGAGCCGCCGCCCAGGAACCCGCCGCCCCCGAACAGTTGGCCGCCGTCACGCTCGGCGAGACCGAGCCGCCGGCCACCCTCGTGCTGGCCCCCGACACCCCGCGACTGCGGCACACCGTGCTCGACCCCGCCCCCGCCACCCTCCCGTACGCCGGACCGGGCGCCGACCCGCAGGCCGGCCGGCTCACCGACGAACCGGGGCCCGAACTCGTCGCCGCCGCCCGCGCCGAGGCCCGCTTCGGCGCCGGCGGCAGCGACCACCTCACCGGCTACGGCGCCCGCCAGGTCCTCGACGGCCATCCGGCCCGGCTCGCCGACCTCATCCGGGCCGGCCGCCCGCGCGAACTCCTGCCCCCGGTCGCCGCGTTGGCCGGGGCCGACCGGGCCGTCGCGGGCGTCCTGGCCGGCGCGCTGCGCACCCCGCTCACCGTGGTCCGGGCCGCCCACCGGCTCTCCCGGGTCCGCTACGCCGAGGCGCTGGACGAGGCCGCCGCCAAGCTGACCGCCCGCCACGTCCCGGACGGCGGCGGCACGGCGGGGGACCGCTCGGCCGCCGACCTCGCCTGGTGCGTGCCCGGCCCGGCCGCCCGCTGGCTCTCCGACGAGGCGCTCTCCTCGGTGGCCCTCCGGCTCCGCCTGGCGGCGCGCAGACCGGCGCCCGAGGAACACCCCGGCGCACACCGGGCCCGGCACGCCCTCTACCGGCAGGCACGCTCCTTCCGCACGCTCGTGCACGCCGCCGAACAGCCCGGCCAACGGCTGCACGCCCCCTTCCTCGACAACCAGGTGGTCCGCGCCGCCCGGCTGCTCCCCGACGACGTCCGCCTCCAACCCGGAGCCCGGCACGCCCTGCTGCACGCCGTCCTCACCGGCGCCGGCCGCACCGACCTGCCCCCCGACTGGGGCCGCGCCCCCCGCCCCGACCGCACCGCCCCCGCCCGCGCCGGCCTGCGCCTCGCCGCCGACGGCCTCGCCGAACTCTTCGACGCCCCCCTCCTCGCCGAAGCCGGCCTCATCGACCTCCCCGCCGTCCGCGCCGGCCTCGCCCACTCCGCCGACCCCGCCACCCCCCTCTCCCCGTCCGCCCTCGCCGGCCTCGCCGACCTCGTCTCCGCCGAACTCTGGCTCCGCCGCATCCGCGCCCGCCGCCACGGCGCCTGCTGGACCGGCCTCCCCCACCCCCAACCCCCGGCCCTCACCCCCTGAGCCCCGGGCCCGAGGGCCGGTGACCCGGTCGGGAGGCTCAGCCCCGGGACCCCGCCCTGCCCCGGGCCCGAGGGCCGCCACCGATCCCAGCCCGCTCCGAATTCCAGCGGCCGCGTCACCGCCCCGCCACCCCCGGACCCGGCCCGGCTCTCCGGCCCGCGACCGGCAGCCACCCGCAGGTTCGTCGCGGCCCAGCGCCCACGGCACTCCGCCGCCCCGATCCGCCTGCGCCCGCCGGGGCCGCCGAGCTCCTCCGGGCCGGCATTCGCGACGCCGGGCCCCGACCGCCCCGGCCCTGCCCGCCGCAGGCCCGCCTCGGCGAAGCCATCGGCACTCGCCCAGGCCGCAGTGCCGGGCCCGCCGCAGTCCCGATACCGCCGCCCTACTACCCAGGCAGCACCTTCAGCCCTCGTCCTGCCGTGCCTTCGAGCCACCGTGCCCCCTCGCCAGCGCCAGCCCCCCGGCCTGCCGCCACGGCGCGGTTGCGGCGACGGCGTAGTCCGGCCGGGCCATGATGGCGGGGGTGTGAATCCGGGGCGAGGAGGGTGTGCGGTGGCCGCTGGGAGCGCGGGGCGGGACGTGCCCGTGGTGCTGTCGGTGCTCGGGCGGCCGCCGACGGGGCGGCCCGCGGGGGTGCTGGCGGCGTGCGACGGGTCGGACGGGTCGCTGTGGGCGCTGGACCGGGCGATGACGGAGGCGGAGCTGTTCGGGCTGCCGTTGTACGTCCTCGCCGTGGTGAACCCGGCGCCGGCCGGCTATCCGCCGGGGATGGCGGAGCTGGTGCAGGAGAGCGTGGAGACGCTGGTCGAGAGCACGGCGGACGGCCTGCGCCGTTCGGTGGCGGCCGTGCAGCGGCAGCGCCCGGCGCCGTACGCGGGGGAGCTGTCGTTGCACGTGGTGCTGGGCAACGTGATCGAGGTGCTGCTGGAGGCGTCGAACCGGCAGCACACGCTGGTGGTCGGCACCCGGGGCAACGGGGGCTTCACCCGGCTGCTGCTGGGCTCGGTGAGTTCGGCGCTGGTGCACCATGCGGCGTGCCCGGTGCTGGTGGTCCCCGCGCCACCCGCCGGCTGAACCGGCAGCTCAGGGGGCTGTCGGGAATGTCCCGAGATGGTTCATCGTTCACCCATCTCGTACACATCTGACAAGACGCCCCCTGGAGTCCCCCGCATGAAGGTCGAGATCTGGTCCGACATCGCCTGCCCCTGGTGCTACATCGGCAAGCGCCGCTTCGAGCAGGCCCTGGCGGACTTCCCGGGCAAGGAACAGGTCGAGGTCGTCTACCGCCCGTACCAGCTGGTCCCGGACGCCCCCGCGACGGCGAGCCCGCACCGCGCCTGGCTGGCCGAGCGCTACGGGCCGCAGTCCGTGGCGATGGACGCGCGCGTGGCGGAGCTGGGCCGCGCGGAGGACATCACGTACGACTTCGACGCCGCGCTGCACGCCAACACCTTCCTCGGCCACCGCCTGCTGCACCTCGCCGAGGCCGAGTACGGCCCGGCCGCGCAGGGGCGGCTGAAGGAGGCGCTGCTCAAGGCGCACTTCACCGACGGCGTCGACGTCGGCGACCGCGCCGCGCTGACGGACGTCGCCGTGTCGGTCGGCCTGGACCGGGAGCGGGTGGCCGCCTACTTGGCGGGCGACGAGGGCACCGCCGAGGTCCACGCCCAGCTGGCCGAGGGCCGTGAGCTGGGCATCACCGCCGTGCCGACCTTCGTGTTCGAGGGCAAGTGGGCGGTGCAGGGCGGCCAGGAGGCCGAGACCTTCCGCAAGGTGCTGGACCAGGTCGCCGCCGAGATCGGCGAGCGCCGGCCCGCCCCGATCCAGGTTGCCCCGGCCGGGGAGGCCTGCGCGGACGGCTCCTGCGCGATCTGACCCCGCGCGATCTGACCCCGCGCGATCTGACCCCGCGCGCTCCGAGCCCTCACCGCCCGGATCCCGAAGCCCGGATCCCGGAGCCCGGAGCCCGCAACCCGAGGCCCGCTTCAGGTGCACCTGAAGCGGGCCTCGGCCCAGTCCGCGACGTTCAGCGCCGACCAGATCCCGTGCACCGGGGTGACCACCAGCCGGATCGACTTCTGCCCGGCCAGCGGCACGTGCACCGGCACCGCGTCGTCGCCGGCGGCGAGCGTGCGGGAGCGCCACAGGGTGCTGCCGTCGCCGCCCTCGACGGTGAAGACCACTCCGCCCGGTGAGGGCGTGGCGTCGTCCACCCCGGCCACCGCGTCGAAGGACGTGCAGCTGCGGTTGAGGTCGATCAGGGTGGTCGCCGGGGCGTGCACGGTGATGACGTGGGGGTGGTAGTCCCCGCCGATCCAGCCGCCTGCGCGCTGCCAGAAGTTGTCGCTGCCCTTCTGCCGGATGCTGGGCCCGGGCGGCGGCACCCGGTGGTTGCCGGGCTTGGCCACGGGCAGCGAGTCGGCCCAGAAGTCGCTGGGTGCGGGCGGCGCGGGCGGTGTGACGGTCGGGGTCGGTACGCGCGGCGGGGTGGGCGTCGGGACGACGGGCACCTCGGGCGTGGGCACCGGCGGCAGGGCGGGCGTCGGGATGACGGGCGGCGCGGTGGCCGGCTTCGGGGCCGGCGGGCCGCTCGGCGCGGGAGCCGTGGTCTTCGGCGCCTGGGTGGCGGCCGGAGCCGGCGCGGGCTTGGCGGAGGGCGTCGTGCTGGGGCTCGGCGCGGGCGGCACCGGCGCGGGCGGCACCGGGGCGGGCGCGGCACTGCTCGGCGCGGGCACGGCCGGAGCCGGAGCCGGGGGCGCCGGGGCGGCCGGGGCGCTGGTGGCCGGGGGAGCGGCCACCGGGGGCTGCGGCTCGGGCGAGCTGGTGAGCGCGTAGGCGGCGACGGCGGCCGCGGCCACCGCGGCGGCGGCGGCGATCCCGGCCTTGGCTGCGGTGCCCAGGCCCTCGCCGGCCACGGCGGCGGCCCCGCCCCCGCTCCCGCCGGAAGCACCGGCCCCCGCCGCACCGGCGGTCGTACCAGCGGTCACACCAGCGGTCGCACCAGCGGCCCCCGAGGACCCGGCGGTCCCCGCCGCCGTCCCCGCCGCCGCGCCGCCGACCGCGGCGACCCCGCCCACGGCGGCCGCCGCGGCGCCGAACCCGCCGACCCCGATCCAGACGAGCACGCCGCCGGGCAGCAGTGCGCGCAGACCGGTGTTGATCTCGGTCAGTTCCAGGCAGGCGGCCGTGCAGCGGTCGCACTCCCTGAGGTGCCGTCCGACCTCGGCCGAGGCCCGCTTGCGCAGCGAACCGCGCGCGTACGCGCCGAGCCGGTTGGCGTACGCCTCGCACGCGCTGTCCTGGCTGCCGGAGACGTGGGCCTGGAGGAACGCGGCGGCGAGCCGGTCGCGGGCCCGGTGGGCCTGGACGGCGGTGGCGTTGGCGGTCTTGCCGAGCATCACCGCGACGGTCCTGGGGGACTCCCGCTCGACCTCGGTGTGCCAGAGCACCACCCGGTCGTCCTCGGGCAGTTCGGCGTAGGCCTGCATGACCATCCGCTGGTCGGCCATCGCCATCGCCCAGGCGTCGGCGCCGGGGTCGGCCAGGTCGAAGTCGACCACGGCGGCCGAGGTCTGGGCGAACACGGCGAAGTCGTCGACGAGTTGTTCGCGCCGCTCGCTGCGGTGCCAGGCGGCGGCGACGTTGCGCACGGCGGTCAGCAGGTACGCGCGGACGGCGAACTCGGGGCCCTTGCCCGCCCTCAGTGCCTGCAGGGTGCGGGCGAAGACCTCGCCGGCGAGGTCCTCGGCGGTGAAGCTGTCCCGGCAGCAGGTGCGCGCGTAGCGGCGCACCGAGTCGGCGTGCCGGCGGTAGATCTCCTCGTACGCGGTGTCGTCGCCGGCCCGTACCCGGGCGGTCAACTCGGCGTCGGAGGCCGGGCGCTCACCGTCCACCGGGTCGGCCGGGGCGGGCACGGTGGGGCGGACGGGGCGGCCGCCGCCGGTGTACGGCTCGCCGACGAACGCCTCGGGGGCGACGCCGCCCCGGCCTGCCGGGGCCTGGCCGGGCACCCGGCCGGGGGGCAGTGCGGCGGCGGAGGCGGAGAGCGATTCGCGGCTGGGCATCCCGGCCTGGTCGGGGACGTGTCCGGCGGCCGAACCGGGTGCTGCACCGGGCACTTGGGCCGGTCCGACGGCACCGCCGACACCTCCGGGGCCCGCGTCGGCCCCGCCGGTACTACCGGAGGGGCCTCCGAAGTCGAGGCCGTACCCGTAGTCGTTCTGTTCCTCGGCGCTCACAACGGACCCCAGATTCCACGACAGCCCCCGTAGTGTGGCAGGGCGCGCGGGAGTGCGTAGGCGCACGGTTCCCCGGCGTACGGCGCCGACGGCGCGCGAAGGGCGCGCATTCGGACATTGGCTCCAACCACGGGCAAAGGATGGCATAGCGCAGGGACGGGCGGTAGCCGGACCGGCCGTTCCCCACTCTTCCGTGGGGTCGTCGCGGATGTGTTCGCCCAGTGTGCGGCGATGGGTCGCGCGACGCACGCACCCGGCGCGCGCCCGTCCCGCGCGCCGGTGATCCGGCCAACTCCGTTGCCCGTCAGGCGCGGAGACCACGCCCGTCGTGGGGTCAGCACGCCCGCACCCGTCGTGAGGTGTCAGCGCGCCCGCAGACCGTCCAGCAGGATCTGCAGCAGCCGTTCCGAGGGCCCGCCGGCAGGCTGACCGTCCGGCTGCGGGGAAACAGGCGAGAAGCCGCTCGCCGCAGGCGTCGAGACCGACGGACGGCCCGCGTGCACCGGCACCGAAGCGGTCAGCACCAGCACCACGTCCGACACCGTGACGCCCGGCCGCAGTTCGCCCGCCGCGCCGGCCCGCGCCACCAGGGCGGCCAGCAGTTGCAGCAGCAGTCGCGGATCGGCGTCGGCGGCCGACGGCTCGGCCGTCCCGCCGGGGCGGGCCTCCCCGCCGCGCAGGTCGAAGCGGACGGCGGCGGGCGGTTCGGGGGCCCGCTGTTCAGGCACCCGGCCCAGCTCCTCCGCGTACCGGAACGCCTCCGGGGGCAGCAGTCGCCCGGCGCCGCTGCTCACCGCCCGGGCCAGGTAGCCGGCCAGCGCGTCCCAGGCGCCGTCGCCGCCGTACAGCGACTCCCGCGCCTGCGCGGTCAGCCAGGCCACCTCCTCGGCGGCGATCCGCTGGACCAGCACCTCCTTGCTCGGGAAGCGCCGGTAGACGGTGCCGACCCCGACCCCGGCCCGGCGTGCGACCTCCTCCATCGGCGCGCCGTAACCGAATTCGCCGAACACCTCGCGGGCCGCCCGCAGCACGCTCTCCAGGTTCCGCCGGGCGTCCACCCGCAGCCGGGCCCCCGGCACCGGCACGGCGGCCTGCACGGGCTCGGCCCGGTACGGGACGGCGGCCCGCGCCATTCCCGCCTGCGCCGTCCCGGCCTGCGCCGGCAGGTCCACCGGGCCGCGTTGCTCGGGCACCATGCTCGGCCCGGCCTGCGGTGCACCCGCCCGCCCCAACACCTGCTCCTGTTCCATCATCCCAACTCTCCCCCGCAGGCGTCCGAATCCGGACCCTGTCGTAGCCCGCCCCTGCACCCCCCGGTGCAGCTCAGCCCGTCAGAAATGACCTGATGACCCATCGCTCGTGCCGCCCGTCCGGTTCCGGTGACCACGGTTCGTGCCGCCGGGCCGGGCCCATGTCCGGCTCGGCGCGTCGGCACCGTCCGGGGCCCTGTCCGGGAACTACCCTTCCCCGGATGACCGCCGCCCAGTCGGGTTCTCACGCCAACGCTGGAACTGGCCGTAGTGGCCGCTCCACGGTGCGTCGCCGCCGATTGTCATGGCGACGGCCGCTCCAGTACACAATCCGACCATAGTTCACGGCTGTTCGCGGCCGAAAGTGCGTCAGAAAGTCGCCCAGCAAGCACAACTGGCCACGGCGGCCACTCGCGATGCAACCAGCACCGTACGGACTGTGGACAAGACCACCCCCGCCGGTCCTTCATAGGGGTGCGTGATGGGGGGACACCCCCGGCCGCGAGGCCGGGACGAAACGTCACACCGGCAGGAGGTGCACCATCAGGATCCTGATCGTCGGCGGCGGCTGCGCCGGGACGGCCACCGCGCTCCACCTCCAGCGGGGCCTGCGGGAGCGGCTGCGGCGCGGCGAGGTGGAGATCACCGTCGTCGAGCCCCAGGCCTACTTCACGTACCACCCGCTGCTCGCCGAGGTCGCGGCCGGCTCGATCGACCCCAGACACGTCGTCGTCCCGCTGCGCCGGGTGCTGCCGGACTGCCGGGTGCTCACCGCCCGGATCACCGCGATCGAACACGCCGCCCGCCGCGCGCTGGCCGACGCCGCCGGCCCCGGCGAACCACCCGCACCGATCGAACTCCCCTACGACATCCTGGTGGTGGCCCCGGGGTCGGTCTCCCGTACGGCCCCGGTGCCCGGCCTCGCCGAGCACGGCCTCGGCTTCTCCACCGTCGGCGAGGCGGTGGCCCTGCGCAACCACGTCCTGGAGCAGCTCGACCTCGCCTCCGCCACCCGCGACCCGGCGCTGCGCCAGTCCGCGCTCACCTTCGTCTTCGTCGGCGCCGGCTACGCGGGCGTCGGCGCGCTCGCGGAACTGGAGGACATGGTCCGCACCGCCGTACGCGGCTACCACAACGTCCGCGCCGAGGACCTGCGCTGGGTGCTGGTCGAGGCGACCGACCGGATCCTCGCCGAGGAGTCGCCCGAACTCGCCGGACACACCCTCCGCGAGCTGCGCGAACGCGGTGTCGACATCCGGTTGCGCACCACCCTGGAGTCCGCCGTCGGCCGGGTCGTCGCACTGTCCGACGGCAGCCGCTTCGGCGCCCGCACCCTGGTCTGGACGGCAGGCATCCGGCCGTCCCCGCTGCTGCGCGACACCGACCTCCCGCTGGACACCGTCGGCCGGGTCCGCTGCCTGGCCACCCTGCAGGCGGTCGGACCGGACGGCCGCGCCCTGCCCGGGGTCTGGGCGGCCGGCGACAGCGCCGGCGTGCCGGACCCGAACGCGGACGGCGCCCCCTGCGCCCCCAACGCCCAGCACGCCTTCGCCCAGGCCGAGCTGCTCGCCCGCAACATCGCGGTCGCGCTGGACGGCGGGCCGCACGCGCCGGGCCTGGCCGCGTACCGGCCCGGCCCCGCCGCCTGTTCGACCTCGCTCGGCCCGCGCCGGGCCGTCGCCCACACCCGGCGCGGCGCCAGGATCACCGGCCGGCGGGCCTGGTGGCTGCACCGGGCACGGCACCTGCGGCGGCTGCCGAGCGCGGAGCGGCGGGTGCGGGTGCTGATGGACTGGGTGCTGGGCGGGGTGTTCGCGCGCGAGGTGGTCTCGCTGGGGGCGATGGAGCACCCGCGTTCGGCCTTCGAGGGCGGGTTCGACCCGAAGCCCGGTCGGGCGTCCGATGCCGGGCCGGATGCTCCTCGGTGACCGCCCCGGCCGACGCGTGCCGGAGGCCGGTCGGGCGGCCACGCCGGGCGCGCGACTTCCGGAACCGGGCCTCCGCCTGACAGGATCAGCCCGACCTTGTCATTACCCCGTGTACTGATGCGTACACAAAAAGTGATGATATGCCTGGAAAACGAGGAAGCAGCCGTCGTTTGAACCTCATGCGCTGGAGCGCCCGGCTCACCGGAGTCCCCTGGCGTGCCGCCCCGTCCAACGGGACCGGCACCGACGAGGGCGCGCCCTCCGCCGACGGCGTCGTCGTACCCAGCCCCCGCGACCCGACCAGCCCCACCACCACCGCCGAACTCCTCGACCCGCACAGACCGCAGAACCTGCGCGAGGTCCTCAACCGCATCCCCGCCCCGGTTGCCGTCACCTACGGCCCGCTCCACCAGCTCGGCTACGCCAACCGCGCCTACCGCGACCTCTTCGGCGAGCGCCCCACCGGCCTGCCCGCCGGCGAGGCCCTCCCGGAACTCGGCACCATGGGCGTCCTGCCCCTGATGGACCAGGTCATCCGCGGCGGCCGCCCGCGCAGCGTCAAGGCCCGCTGCATCCTCGGCCTCACCGGCAACCGCTACTACAACGTCTCCTGCGTCCCGCTCGGCCCCGGCGACACCACCGACACCCCCGCCGAGGGCCCGCCCTCCGGCGTCCTGATCTTCGCCGCCGAGGTCACCGACCAGGTCCTCGCCGCCGCCCGCCTGCGCGAAGCCGAACGCCGCCAGCGCGAGGCCGCCGTCACCCTCCAGCGCAGCCTGCTCCCGCAGAAGCTCGACCAGCCGGCCGACCTGCGGGTCGCCGCGACGTACCAGCCAGGTGGTGCCGAGGCCGCCGTCGGCGGCGACTGGTACGACGTCATCGCCATCGACGGCGGGCGCACGGCCCTCGTCATCGGCGACGTCATGGGCCGCGGCCTGCGCGCCGCCGCCGTCATGGGCCAGCTGCGCACGGCCGTCCGCGCCTACGCCCGCCTCGACCTGCCCCCGCACGAGGTGATGCGCCTGCTCGACGGCCTCGCCATGGAGATCGACGCCAACCAGATCGCGACCTGCACCTACGCCGTCTGGGACCCGCAGCGCCGCACCCTCTCCTACGCCTCGGCCGGCCACCTCCCGATGCTGCTGCGCTGCCCCGACGGAACCATCCTGCGCAGCGAGGAGCAGAACGGCCCCCCACTCGGCACCGGCGGCGGCCTGCACGTCTCCCACACCCTGCGTCTGCTCCCCGGCACGACCGGCGTCCTCTATACGGACGGCCTGGTCGAGCGCCGGGACGAGGACATCGACCAGGGCCTCGACCTCCTGGCCCGCACGCTGACCGGCGCGGTCGGCGCACCCGAGGTGATCTGCGCCCGGCTGCTGCGGGCCATGGGCGTGACCTCGGAGCACGACGACGACGTCGCCGTCCTGGCCTTCCACCTGCCGACCGAGGAGAGCCCGGGGGAGAGCCCGGAACCGGGGCTTGACTCGACCCTCCCCGAGGTCTAGTGTTCTTCGAGCTGCCTGGCAGGGAGCACCGGACACGCATCGGCGCGGACGGTCCCGGGGCAGCCAATCCTCTGAAACACCACTTCCCGGCTCGGGCTGG
>NZ_JNWQ01000078.1 GCF_000716875.1 Streptomyces novaecaesareae
GTGTGGGCGGGGGCCGGGGCTGCGGCGGGGTGCGGGGTGGCAGCGGTTTGCGGGGCGGGTTGCGGGTCGGGGACGAACGCCAGGCCGCCGACGGTCGCCACCCGGGGCGGCGGGACGCGGTCGGGCCGGGGCACGGCGGTGGTGCGCAGCAGGCAGTCGTAGGCGTCGACGAGTTCGGGGCCGGGGTCGATGCCGAGTTCGTCGGCCAGGGCGCGGCGGGTGCGGTGGAACCAGTCCAGTGCCTCCGAGCGCCGCCCGGCGCGGCCGAGCGCCAGCATGAGTGCGGCGACCAGGGGTTCGCGCAGCGGGTTCATGGTGGCTTCGGTGGACAGCACGCCGGCTGCCGAGCCGTGGTCGCCGAGTCCGCTGTGGGCGCGGGCGAGTTCCTCGACGGCCGCGAGTCGCAGTTCCTCCAGTGCGTGGGCGGCGCACTGCAGCGGCACGCTGGGGGCGGTGCCGGCGAGGGCGGGGCCGCGCCACAGGGCGAGTGCCTCGCGCAGGGCCTCGACCGCCTCGGCGGCGTCGGGCAGGGAGCGGGCGGTGCGCACCAGGTGTGCGAAGCGGTCGGTGTCCACCGCGAGTTCGGGGACGCGCAGCAGGTAGGCGCCGCCGTCGGTGACGAGTTCGACGCCGACGGCGGGGGCGTCGTGTTCGGCGAGCAGCGCGCGCAGGCCCGACACGTGGTTGTGGATGACGGTGCGTGAGTGCCGGGGCGGTTCCTCGTCCCACAGCGTCTCGGTGAGCCGGTCCACGGTGACGGGTGCGCCGGGGTTGAGCAGCAGCATGGCCAGCAGGCTGCGGCGTTTGGCGGAGCCGACGGGTAGCTCCCGGCCGTCCGCGGCCACTGCGGCCACCGAGCCCAGCAATCGGAAATCCAAGACCCGCCCCCCATTTAATGCGACAAGCATATGACAGTAGGCGACTCGCCGATCACAGGGCGTCGCCTGGGTGGCGCCCCGGTGACCGGCGGACGACGGACGGCCGCCTCGGGGCTCCGTCGACGTGCCTGCCCGGACGACCGGAGCATGCACGGTGATCCGTCCCGGCCGCCAGTGGTCACGGGCAGTCAGGGACGCTGGAACGCCCGGGCAGGCCCTGACCAGGACGGATGCCGGGCCCCTGGAACGCGCGGCTGGGACGCGGGGGGATTCGTCGGGACAGCCGGTGACCACCAGAGTGACTCCTCCCCCGGCTGGCGCCGGGGGCTTCTCGCTAAGCCCGGTTGGCGTTGCGACGGGCCAGCCCGGCCCGTAGGACGTTGATGGCGCCCACCGTGTCGGCGTGGGCCATGTGACCGCAGGCGACACAGTGGAAGGTCTCCTGTGTGGGCCGGTTCTCCTTGGCGATGTGCCCGCATTCGGGGCAGGCCCGGGAGGTATTGCGGGGGTCCACGGCGATCACTTCCCTACCGGCGCTTTCAGCCTTGTTGGTGAGGATCGTCAAGAACACCCCCCATCCGGCATCATTGATCGACTTGTTCAGCCCGGCCTTGGCCGCCGCACCGTTGGGCAGGAACAACCCCAGCTGGTCCGGGTCGGGCTTGGGTGCGGGGGTGCGCACCATGTTGCGGATCTTAAGGTCTTCGTGCGCGATGAAATCATGCGACCGGACCAGCCAAAGGGCAGTCTTGTGGGCGTGGTCGAGGCGCTGACGGCGGATCTTGCCGTGCAGCTTGGAGACCTTCTCCACTGCTCGCTCATGGTTCCGGGTGCGCTTTCCCCTGCAGATGCGGGGGAACCGCGTGAGGGCCCGTTGGGCAGCTTCGAGCTTCGCGGCGGCGTTGCGGCCGTGGCGAGGGTTGGGAACGAACTCGCCGCCCGAGTCGGCGAGGAAGTTCGCTATACCCAAGTCGATGCCGACCACGCTGCCCGTCACGGGAAGCGGCTCAGGCCGCTCCCGCTCGGCGATCAGCACGACGAACCACTTCCGGCCCTCACGCTTGACACTGACTGTCTTGATCTTGCCGACCACCACCCGGTGCTGGTTCACACGGACGTGGCCGACGCCCTGGAAGCGGACGCGGGTGACTGGGTCGTGCGGGGTGGAGTTCCACCGGCAGCCGTCTCCGTCTTTCGGGAACTCGACCGTGTCGAACCAGTTGAGGCCCCGGAACCTGGGGTAGCCCGGTGTGTCACCGGACTTGATTCGGCGGAAAAACGCGGCGAACGCCTTGTCCAACCGACGAAGCGTGGCCTGCTGGGAGGAGAATGACCAGCGCCCCTGCCTCTCCGGGTCGAACGCCCGGATCTCCTTCAGCTGCGCCGACTGATCCCCGTACCGGACCGTGGTCCTGGAGACGTGCCGGTAGGCGTCACGTCGTTCCTGCAACGCCCCGTTGTACAGCGAGCAGTGATCCTGCAGCATCTCCGCGAGTGCCTGCGCCTGGCCCACAGTGGGTCGCATGAGGAACTTGTACGCACGAATCACCCGCTCCCCTTTCGCCCTTTCGGTTCCGTAATCACCATGCCACAGGCCACTGACAGGAGCCGCTGGCGGACGAGCGCATCTTCTCGTTCAACGAGCATGCCGGTGCCGAAGGCTGACGGATCGCAAGGCGGGCCGACCGGCGGAAGTGGCCCCACGGTTACTTCCGCCGGTTGTTCCGCCTGGTCAGCGGGCACGGCAGATGGTCGAATCGCTCCGTACACCCGGGCCTGGGCGCCCCCGGCCCGGGCCCGCGTCCGACTCCCCGGGGAGACCCATGTCCCGTCCGTCCCGCCGCAAGCTCGCCTACGGGGGCGTGGCCGTCGCCACGCTCGCCATCTCCTGCGGCACCATCACGCCCAGCAGCGCGGCGGGCCAGGTCCTGTGGACCCCGAGCACCAGCAAGGGGGCGTCCTCCTTCGCCTCCGTGCAGTGCGCCTCCGGCAACTTCAAGGTCGTCAACGACGCCGCCAAGGGCAAGGTGTGGCGGGCCTACCAGGCCGCCGGGCAGGAGCGCTGCGAGACGCTCAGCCCGGACCTGAAGAACGGCGACACCTTCTACCTGGGCTGGTCGTCCAAGGTGGACATCAAGGACGCCAACAGCCGCTACGTGTTCCAGCTCAAGTGCGACCCGAGCACCGACACGGCCAACCACCCGATCGAGATCGACGCCACCGACGGGCGCATCAGGTTGCAGGAGTGGGACACCCAGCACGTGTCGCACACGCTGTGGACCGCGCCGACGGCCAACGGCCAGTGGCACTCGTACGCGCTGAAGATCCGCCTGGGGCGGACGGACGGCACCATCGACTTCTGGTTCGACGGCAAGAAGCAGACCTTCACCACCGGGTCGGGCACGTTCAAGGGCACCACCTGGGACGGCAACCGGAACTACCTCAAGTGGGGCTCGTACCACCCCTCTTCGGGGGATGCGACGAACACCTTCACCAGCCCGGTGATGGCCACCACCCTGGAGGCCGCCACCGCCGGCTCGTAGAGCGCTTCGCCGACACGACGCAGGCCCGGACCGCGTGGGGCGGTCCGGGCCTGCGGGCGTTTCAGATGTCGCCGAACTCGCCGCTGCGGACAGCGGAGACGAACGACTTCCAGGCCTCGGCCGGGAAGACCAGGGCCGGGCCCTGAGGGTCCTTGGAGTCACGGACGGGCATTAGCTCAAGAGAGCCGCGCGCAACCTCAAGGCAGTCCCCGCCTTGTTGGCTGTACGTCGATTTCACCCACGAAGCGGTAGTCAAGTCGAGATCAGCCATGAGAGTCCCTCCGCGCATGGAGTATCAGTTCGAGAGTCGCCGACTCGGCCAGCGCCCCTACCTGGAGGCGATCGTATCTCCTGCGCCAGTCACGGAGCCGGTCGTCATCTCGTTCGACGTGCCCTCGCCCCTCGGATTCAGAGTAGCCAAACAGAGAGCCGTCGGGGAGTGTCAGCAGACGCATGGGCAGGGCGAACGGCCTGTGCTCCCCCATGCTGAACGGCGCCACCTGAAGGACCACGCGCCCCTGTTCATAGAGCTGTTCAAGTTGCTCAAGCTGCTCCCGCATGACCTCCGGGCCACCGATGATCCGTCGGAGACAACTCTCGTCCAGTACGGCGTGGATGAGCGGCGGATCTCGTCGGGCCAGGGCTTCCTGTCGCGCGAGCAGAAAGGCAAGTCTCTCTTCTGCCTGCTTGGGGGTGATGTCCCTTCGGCGGACGTCCGCCCTTGCCAGGGCCGCTGCGTAGGACTTCGTTTGAAGCAAGCCGGGGATGACGCCGAGTTCGAAGAGCCGGATCTCACGGGCTCGCGTCTCATTGGCTGCGTACTCCGGAAAGCCCTCCAGCAATGCCGAGTGCTTGGCCTGGAGCCACATCAGCAGGAGAGTTCCGCCCGTCTCCAGCACTCGATCGGCATCACGTGCGAACTTCTCGCTTGGCGGGGTCCGGTCGGGCGGAGCAAGTTCGGCATAGGAGACGTAGGAGGGATCGACCCCCACGAGCCTCGCCAGCTGGGCCTGCGTGAGGCCAGCAGCCTTTCGTGACCTGCGAAGTTGCACCCCGAAGGGCGCCCACGGACCTGATGTTGGATCAAGTTCCTTGAGATTCATTGATCTTCACCTACTTGCCGAGCACTGACTTCAAGCTTCAGATCTGGTTCCGATCGTAGGGGCAACCACGCCACCATGGCTACACCTGGTGATTCACCGGAAGCGCAGCGCAACCTACGGAGACCCCCATGCCTGACGCTCAGACCCCCAACCCCTGCTTCCAACTCAACGAGGTGGTACAGGACTTCAGCCGCCCCGAGGACGGGAAGCCGCGCGAGGGCGTCTTCGTGGAGGCGGAGTTCGGGAAGGCGGTGCTCCGACCTTTGGGGGCGACCGGTCCCGAGCGGCGGGTCGACCTGGGCATGATCCGGTCGCTCGACCCGAGGGAGACCGCGCCCGGCACCTGCGGGAAGCCGCGCCGCCGGCCGTTCGACGGCTGGCCACTGTGACCGCCGAATTCCTCACCCCTGGAGCAGAGTTGAACAGGACCCGCCTCATGAGCAGGCCCCCCGGTCGCCGATCCGTCCACCAGGTCCTCGTCCTACTTGAACACCCCGACGAGCCGGACGAGTTCTCCGTCCTCCTCGTCGACCCCGTCCACCGGAACGGGCTGGCCCTGCCCGGCGGCAGCGCCGAGCAGGACGAGCTGCCGCACCTCGCGGCCCGCCGGCACCTGGAGACGGAGACCGGGCTCGTCCTGTCCCTGCGCACCATCCTCTCGGTGGACTACACGCCCGCGGCCGAGTTCCCCGAGGGCCTCAACTTCGTCTACGCGGGCGGGATGATCACGCCCCGACAGGCCGAGGTCGTCCGCCGGCACCAGCCGCCGGAGGAGATCCGCGGCCTCCACTGGGTGCCCCAGGGCCAGCTGCGCGAGGTCATGACGGAGGACCACTACCGGCGCGTCGAAGACGCCTGGGACGCCTGGGAACACGGCGCCGGACTCCCCCTCCTCGTCCGGGGCCGGTAGTCGGAGGCGGTGCCGTGCCCGGTCGTGATCCGCTGGGCGGCCGCCGGGTCGACGTGCACCACCCGGCCCTGGACGCGGAGAGTTCCCTCGGCGGGGTGGCGGGCCGTGTCCGCGGAGACCGCTCCGGCGGATGCGCCCGCCAGGAGAACCGCGGAGGCTCCCAGGACGATCGAGGTCTTTCGTGTCACGACAGCCACTCCTTCTGACGGCAAGCCCGGAAGCTACGAATCGACGACGCCGAGCGAGGCGAAGAACGTGGCGTCGAGCGGGTGTTCCCATGAAGCGACGGCGACGGTGGCCCCCCGCCAGGGGAAGCTCACGCACGACAGGCGACCGTCTGACGACCGGCGACGCACTGCGGCGACGACGGTGCCGCCGACCACGATCGAGGCGGGCGCCTCCTCGACGAGTTCGAGCCACTCGGGCCGGTCACCCCGCCCGAGCAGGTTCCTGACCGCGGCTTCCGTCTGGTCCCGTGCGGTCGACTGCGCGAAGACGACGACGGGCAGCGCGCGCCGACCGCCGCGCGTGTAGGAGTGGACCGTGGAGTCCGCGCCGTGGCCCGTCCCGCCGCGGATGAGCATTCCCCGGCCCTCCGCCCAACCGGGGATCCCCATTACCTGATCGGTGGTCATCCAGCTGTCCTCCCCTCCGGATCCAGCATAAGCACGGCGGCGGCCCCGGGGGGACCGCCGCCGTGAATCACGTCAGATCACGAGTGGACCGTTTCACAGGGACGGCCCGCGATCCCGACCCACGTGTTGCAGATCTGGGTCGTACCACCGAAGTCGAGGTCACCGGTGGAGTTCCACACGATGCCGTCGTTGCATTCCTCGGGGCCGGTGCCGGCGATGTCCCCGTCCTCCCAGAACGCGCCGTAGCTGCACTCGTAGCCGTTGGTGTAGGCGAAGGTGCTCCAGGTGGAGACGTGCAGGCCCGACCCGGTCACCTCGATGCAGACCTCGCCGTTGCACCCGGAGGCACTCCTCGGCATGGCGACGACGCCCGCGGTCGAACCGGTCCGGGCGCCGCCGGCCAGCTTCCGGTGGATCTTGCCGGCCAGCGGGGTGGCGAGGTACTGCGTGTTGGGCTTGATGCCCAGCCGCACGGCCTCGTCCTTGGTGAGCACCCCGCCGTGCGCCTGCACCGACGCCCTGACCGCACCCTGGTCGATGTGCGGGATCGCCTCGGACGCGTTCGCCGGCGTCGCGCACAGAGCGAGCGCCGCGGCGGCCCCCACCAGGGCCGACAGTCGCTTGACCTTCGTGGACACGAGCTTCCCCTATTCTCCCGATGGCGCCGTCTGCACCGGTCGGGTGTCCGGAGACGGACTTTAGATTCGCACATGCCTGCGATCGGAATGCCGGGATCCCGTTCGGCCGAATCACGCGGGGGACGGACCGATTCCGGGCGGACCAATCGGCCCGCAACCGACCTCCTGCGAATTCGCTGCCAATCTCCGCCAATCGGAAAAGCGGGCGGAGGGGAATGAACGGGACATTTCCCTCGACGTCCTGTCTCTGCGCACCATCCTCACGGTCGACTACGTGCCCGCGGCCGAGTTCCCCGAGGGCCTCAACTTCGTCTATGCGGGCGGGATGATCACGCCCCGACAGGCGGAGGCCGTCCGCCGGCACCAGCCGCCCGAGGAGATCCGCGGCCTCCACTGGGTGCCGCAAGCCCAGCTGCGCGAGGTCATGACGGAGGACCACTACCGGCGCGTCGAAGACGCCTGGGACGCCTGGGAACACGGCGCCGGACTCCCCCTCCTCGTCCGGGGACGGCCGCGCGGCGACGGCCGAGTCCGCGAACGGCAGGCCCTGGTTCTCGCGGAAGACGGCATCTCGGACGGCCTGCGCGACGCCGGGGTGGGTGGGGGTGTCGAGGTAGCGGGTGGTGGAGCCGAGTGGGGTGATGCCGCGTTCGGCGATGAGGCCGCGCAGGGCACACTGGAGGTTGTCGAGGCTGCCGGGCCGGTGGGGCAGGTCGAAGAAGGCGGCCAGGCCGGCGGCGGAGGAGCGGGCCTTGAGCAGATTGGTCAGCGGGTCCTGGGCGGTGGCCTTGGCCAGGTAGTAGGTGACCGGCTGGATCGCCCAGACCAGCGCCGCGTATGGGGCACCGTCATCGTGGACGGACGAGCAGAAGGCACCCGGGCCGAGGCCGAGGCCGTCGCACAGCCACTCGGGCCGCATGCTGGTGCGATAGGGGGCATGGCCGGCCCGCCGAAACGCCGGGAGGGTGGTGATGGCGGCCGTCGCTTCGAGGTGGAAGGTGTCGGCGAGGTGTTGCAGGATCGGCAGGATCGCGACGCGGGCGGCCGGTGCGTCGGCCGAGGTGGCGATGACCGGGATCAGGTCGAGGTCGGAGGTGATGTGTCCGCCGCGCCCGGTGCGCTGGTCGCCGCGGGCAAAGGACCCGGACAGCGCCACCGACATGCCGGTCATACCTTCGAATTCGTGGGTCAGTTGGTGGAGGAACAGGGGCAGGTCGCGGGATTTCACGGCGTTCCCCGGGTGTCGGCGACGGCGGTGAAGTCGGCGTACGGGCCGTGGTGGGTCTCGGCCTCGGTGAAGGCGTCCAGCGCGGCGGTCAGGAGGGGCAGGTCGCCGAGAAGATCGCGGGCGTAGTCGAGGTCCTTGATCATGTGGCGGACGGCGAAGTCCGGGTCCTCGTAGGAGCGTTCGCTGATGCGGTGGAGCTTCTGTGCGGCGAGGGCGGCCATCCAGCCGTCGGTGGTCACGATGCGGGCGGCCTCGGGGTAGTCGGCACCGAGTTGGGAGGGCAGTCGGCGGGCGAACTCCCCCGCTGCGTACAGGAGCACGGCGCCCCAGGCATTGAAGATCAGTTTGAAGCGAGCCGGGTTGCCGGGGGCTGTGAACCTGTAGCGGTTGCGGGTGAAGGCCGTCAGGGCTCGTTCGGCGGTCTCGTGCGGGGCGGGGGCATGGAGGAACGCGGCGAGGGTGCCGGCCCTTGCACCGGGGCGGGAGCCGGTGACGGGGCATTCCCAGGGGAGTCCGCCGAGGTCGGTGATCTCCTGGTGCCACTGCTCGGCCCGCTTCGGGCTGATGGTGGACAGGTCCAGGCACGCCGGGTGGTGCTCGGTGATGGCGGCGGTGAGGTGCCCCTGGGTCCAGAAGTCCCGGTTGCGGGCGTCGTTTTCGAAGCAGCCGAGGATCAGGTCCGGACGGCGGGTGGTGATCTCGGCCGGGCTCACGAGGCGGACGGCGGGGTGCGGGGCCCGGGTGAGGTGGCGGCTGGTGAGGGCAACCCGGGTGTCGGGCAGGGCTGCGAGGTGGGGCAGGATGCCCGAGGTCAGTGCCCCGTAGCCGGCGACGACGATCGACGTCGCCGGTCGGAGCGCCTGTTCGGCAGGTGTCATCACTCGTCCTTGAGGATGGTGTGGCGGATCTTGATCCAGGCCAGGGCGGCGGCGATGCCCTCCTGGAGGCTGTGCTCGGGGTTCCAGTCCAGGAGGGTGCGGGCGCGGTCGATGGCCGGGTAGGCGCCCGCGATGTCTCCGGGCCGGGCGTCGGCGAGGTGGTGGGCGAGCGGCTCGCCGGTGACGTCCTCGAACGCCCGGATCAGTTCGAACACGGTGGTGCCGTTGCCGGAGCCGAGGTTGATCGGCAGGTAACGGGGGCCGCTCTCCGGTACGA
Source organism: Streptomyces novaecaesareae (assembly GCF_000716875.1). Classification (GTDB taxonomy): domain Bacteria; phylum Actinomycetota; class Actinomycetes; order Streptomycetales; family Streptomycetaceae; genus Kitasatospora; species Kitasatospora novaecaesareae. Next base: position 9,091 of record NZ_JNWQ01000078.1, read on the forward strand.
CGGTGTCGAAGCGGCGCACCGCGGCGATGTGGGCGCGGGCCAGATCCTGGACATGGACGTAGTCGCGGATGCCGGAGCCGTCGCGGGTGGGCCAGTCGGTGCCGGTGACCGGGTACGGCTCGCCGGCGCGGTAGCGGTCGATCATGACGCCGAGGGCGTGGGTCGGGCGGGTGGTCTGCAGGCCGGTGCGGAGCTTGGGGTCGGCACCGATCGGGTTGAAGTACCGCAAGGTGATGACCCGTAGCGGGGAACCGCCGGTGATGTCCTCCAGAGCGCCTTCGAAGGCCGCCTTCGTGCGGGCGTACGGGGACAGCGGCTTGAGAGGTGCGTCTTCGGTGATGGCCTGACCGGAGTCGTAGATTGCCGCCGAGCCGGAGAACACGAATCGGTGGCAGCCGTTGCGCAGCAGGTGGTTGACCAGGGCCAGGCCCTTGGTGACGTTCGTGTCGTAGTAGCCGATCGGGTCGGCCACCGACTCGGGGACGACGATCCGGGCAGCGCAGCCGATGGCGGCCTCGATGTCGGGGTGGTCTCGGAAGATCCGGTCGACCAGGTCGCCGTCGGCGATGTCGCCCCGGTAGAAGGTGCGGTCGGCGACGAACTCGGGTCGCCCGGTGGACAGGTCGTCCAGGATGACGGGCTCGATGCCTTCGTCCAGGCAGGCGCTGGCGACGGTGGAGCCGATGAATCCGGCACCACCGGCGATGAGGACCTTGGTCATGTCTTCTCCCAAGTCACTTTTCGTTTCCTGGAGTTGGAAACCGGCGCGCAGCCTAGCAGCGATTAGCACGGTTGATCTCGTTTGCCCTAATCACCCTGTATGGGGTAGTTGACGGGCCGGTAGAGGCACCAGACCATCGTGGGCCGGAACTCATGGAGAACAGCAAGTCCGGCCTGGCGGACGACGTCGACCGAGCCGATGCAGCCCTCCGCCCGTCCGTCGAGAACCTGGCGCACCGCCAGGGGTTTCGCATCGACGTAGTGGCGGTCGGCGCCGCGTGCGTAGCGGTCGGCGAAGACCGCCGTCGCCGGGTGGAGGGCGACGGTGCGCGGAGCCTGCACGGCGGGCGGGACGGCAAGGCACATCGGCTTGGTCGGCGCCTCCCAGAGACCCACGAGTTCCAGCTTCCCGAGGTGGCGGAAGTGCAGGTCGACCCAGAGGTCGGAGACCTCGCCGCCCGGACTGCGACGTTCGACGAACCCGGCGGCGACCATCGCATGGCATCCGCCGGCCAGAGCGGCTTGCACGGCCAGCTCGAAGGAGGCCGCGAGCAGTACGTCGCCGAAGTGGCGCAGCGCCTCGCAGTGGGCGTCAGTGCCTTCCGGGCCCAGGGTCGCGACGACTCGGTGCGGGTCGGTCGGCGTGAGGGGGCGTGGGCCGGTGGCGTTCAGGTGGTGCGGGTGAGGGTTCATCACGGTGCGGGCCTCCATCGTGGCCGACAGGCGAGAGTCTCCGTGGCAGCTCGGCGCCGGTGAGTCGCCGAGGGGAAACAACGGACCGTGCGTTGCATGTCACGCACAGTTAGTCCTAGCCCTAATATCGTGCACGCGTGAAGCCCTGTCAATAAGGCTAGGACTAATGAGTAGATCGGCCTGACGCCGAATCACCGACCGGAAGAGAGCTCCGTGGAAAAGCCGCCCGCCCACTACCGCCAGCTTGCCGACGACCTGCGCACCGGCATCGTCAACGGCGTGTACCCGCCCGGTACGGTCCTGCCTAGGATCGCCGACCTCGCCGAGGAGTACGGCATCTCCAAGCAGACTGCCCGCGAGGCGATCGCCGTCCTCGAAGCCGAGGGCCTGGTCGAGGTCGTCCGCCGGCGCGGCACCGTCGTACGGAGCATTCCGCAGCGCCGGCGACTCTCCCGCGTCCGGCAGGTACTCCGGGACGAACGCGGCTACTACTTCGATCCCGCCGCCCGGCCCTGGGTCGCTCTGCGCAAACCCACCATCGCCTGGGCGCCGGCACCGCGCGACCTCTGCTCCCTCCTCAACTCCGCCCCCGACGCGGAGGTCCTGGTCCGGGACCGTCTCATGGGCTCCCCGGACAACCGTCAGCCCACCCAGCTCGCAACCAGCTACCTGCCCGCCGCCGTCGCGCGCGGCACCCGTCTCGCCCAAGCGGACACCGGCCCCGGCGGCATCTACGACATCCTGGAACGCGAGCTCGGATACGGGCCCCTGGCCTGGCACGAGACGATCACCTCCCGCATGCCGACCCCGGACGAGAGCACCGCCCTCCACGTCCCCAAGGGCACACCGCTGCTGCGGATCATCCGCACCGCGACGAGCCCAGACGGAACCGTCGTCGAGGTCAACGACACCCGCATGCGGGCCGACGAGTACGAGATCGGCTACCCGATCACCCGTCACCCCACGGCCGAATGGCCCGGAAACCGCCCGACCGATCCGACGGTGTAGAACGGCGGCGGCGCCCGAGGGGGCCGCCGCCGAATTCTCACTGACGGTCCGCCACATCGTTCGGCGGTGGCTACAGGAGGTCCAGCGCGTCCAGGGCGAGGTAGGCCGCGGCGGCATCGGTCAGCTCGCCGCGGCGGAGGATGCGGGTGCGGAACTCGTCCACGGGGAGGGTGACGACGTCGATGAACTCGGTGCGTTCCGGCTGCGGTTCGGCGATCTTGACGCAGTCGGTGGCGAAGAAGGCGTAGCGCCGGGCGTCGGAGTAGGCGTCGTGCCAGTACCGGCCGGCGGCGTGGACCTCGCCCTGGTAGCCGGTCTCCTCCAGCAGTTCGCGGGCGATGGCATCCACCGCTTCCTCTCCGGGTTCGATGAAGCCGCCGGGCAGTTCGTACAGCACGTGGTCGGGGCCGGGGCGGTACTGGCGGGCGAGGATGACGCGCCGGTCGGGGGTGAGGGCGAGCACGGCACCGGCCGGGCGCTCGCGCTTGAGGTAGAACTCCTCCCTCCGTCCGTCGGGCAGTTCGAAGTCGACGCGGTCGACGGACCGGCCGAACTTGCTGAAGACGGTGGTGCGTTCGAGCTCGTGCCACGACGCGGTGGGATCGGTCATGGCCGGGACTGTACGGGCCCGAGCCGCCGGTGTGGTGCGGGCCACACGAAACGGGGCCCGGCAGGGGGCTCGGGTGAGAAGGGTCACGCCACCTGCGATTTCCGGCGTCCGGGGGCGCCTGGGCCCGGGAGGACTGGGAAGGGCGTGGTTCGGCACGGGCAAAGGGCCTGTCCGGTTCGGGACTTTGGGCATGAATCCGGTCGACCTTCGGCCCGGTGGTGACCGGTCCGTACCCGGGCAACCGTGGACGGTCGCCCGGTGTGATCGGGCGGTGGCGCCGTCCGAGGTGGGCGGCGTCGACCCTGCCGTCTACCCGGCGCACGGTGCGCGTGAAAAGCGCAGCCCCGTACGCTCTGGAGGACCCCAAGCCCATGTCCCGAACGATCGACAACGCCCCGTATACCGCCTTCCACCGCAGGCTGGCCCTGGCCTGCTCGGGAGGACCACTGCTGGACGGCTACATCCTGAGCATCGTCGGCGTCGCCCTGATCGGGATGCGTCCCGACCTCGGGCTGTCCACCGCCGAGGTCAGCCTGATCGGCGCCGCCGCGCTGGTCGGTATGTTCGTCGGCGGCGCGCTGTTCGGCGTGCTGACCGACAAGATCGGCCGGGAGGTGATGTACACCGCCGACCTGCTGGTGATGGTCGCCTGCTCGGTGCTCTCCTTCTGGGTCGACTCGGTGTGGGCGATCACCCTGCTGCGCTTCGTGCTCGGTATGGCCGTGGCCGCCGACTACCCGATCGCGACCTCGCTGCTCGCCGAGTGGCTGCCCGCCAAGCACCGGGGCCGCCTGCTCGGCCAGCAGATCGTCGCCTGGTACGCCGGCTCCGTCCTCGCCTACGTGGTGGGCTACCTGTTCCTGGAGCTGGCCGGGCCGGGCAGCTGGCGGTGGATGCTGGCCAGCTCCACGGTGCTGTGCGTGGTCTTCCTGGTGATCCGTCGCGGCTCGCCGGAGTCCCCGCGCTGGCTGGCCGCCAACGGGCGGGTCGGTGACGCGGTGCGCGTGGTCGAGAAGCACCTCGGGGTGCGGGTCGACGGCCGGGAGCTGATGCCCGACCCGGCCGAGGCCGGCCGGCCCGGCGGGCTGCGCCTGCTGATGACCCCGCCCTACCGGCGCCGCACCCTGTTCTGCGGCCTGTTCTTCCTCTGCCAGGTCGGCCCGCTGTTCGCGATGCTCACCTTCGGCCCGCAGATCCTCTCCTCCTTCGGCATGCCGGGCGGCACCGTGATGGAGACCCTCGGCACCGGGCTGATCAGCCTCGTCTTCCTGCTCGGCTGCTACCCGGCGCTGCGCCTGATCGACAGCCGCGGCCGGCGCCCCGTCATCATCTGGTCCTTCGCCCTGATGACCGTCCCGCTGGCCCTGCTGGGCGTGTGGCCCACCGCCCCCGCCGCGATCGCCCTGACCGCGCTGTGCGCGTACGCCTTCCTGTGCGGCGGGCCCAACGTGCTCGACTGGACGTATCCGAATGAGCTGTTCCCGACCGAGATCCGCGCCACCGCCGTGGGCGTGGCCACCTCGGTGAGCCGGATCGGCGCGGCGGTGGGCACCTACCTGCTGCCGCTGTCGCTGACCGGGCTCGGCACCGGGCCGACCATGCTGATCGCCGCCGGCACCACGGCGCTTGGCCTGCTGGTGTGCGTGCTGTGGGCGGAGGAGACCCGGGGCACGGCGCTGGGTGCCTCGCCGGGCGCCGACCGTACGGGCAGGACGCAGGCCGTTCCGGCGCAGCGGGTTCCGCAGCCGGTGCGCTGACGGCCGCCACGTGAAGCGCCGGCCTCCCGGACGCCCCCGACGCGGGGAGCCGGGAGGCCGGCGCGCGTTCGGCGGCGGGTCAGGGATAGAGCAGGGCCGAGGCGTTGTCGCGGATGAAGTCCTGCCAGGCCGGCCGGACGGCGGGGATCCGGGACAGGGCGTGGAAGAAGACGCTGTGGACGGCCATCAACGGGCGCCAGGGGTGGGGCGGCAGGGGGTCGTCGCGTTCGACGCCGGGCGGCAGCCGGCCGATGGTGGGGCGGGCGGGGTGCTCCCGGTGGAAGGCGAGGTGGCGCCAGAAGCCGATGTCCAGCGGCGCGGCGACCACGCCGGGGGGTGTGGGCCAGGGCTCGCCGGTCTGCGGGTGGCGCGGCACCACGGCGATGTCGGGGAGGCGTTCGGGCAGGGGAACCCCTGGCCCGGCCAGGACCGTGTGCTTGGCCGGGCGCCCCTGCGGGAGGGCGGCGAGGAAGCGGCGGAAGGCCTCGGCGAGGGGTCGGTCGACGGTGACGGGCGAGCCGTCCGCCGCGGCAACCAGGTGGGCGAGCGTCACGGAGGCCTCCGCCTCCCAGCGCGGGTCCCACTCCCCCGTCAGGTCCAGCAGCGGGGTGCCGCACCGCTCCTCGGCGAGCTCCGCCCAGTCGGCGACCGGACGGGCGGGGCCCGCGGGGACGGGACGCACCGCGGTCGGCTCCAGCCAGGTGGCCTGCCAAAGCGAGCAGTCGTCGATCCGGGTGGCCACCTTGCGGCCGCAGCCGGCGCAGGTGACGTTGGGGCCGTTGCGGCCGTCGATGCCGCAGCAGGCGCCGTACTCGCGCCGCTGGACCAGGGCGGTGCCGACGGCGTCACCGGGGGCGATCACGATCGAGCGGGCCGTCAGGACGGGGTCCTCGTCGACGGCGTAGGTGCCCGACTCCATCAGGACGGGCATCGGATGGCCGTTGCCGTAGCCGTGGCCGGCGTAGAGGGGGAAGGCGACCCGGGACAGCGGCGCGGTCAGTGCGGCACCGCACCCCTCGCACTCGAAGACCTCCACAGGCGCGCTCCCCCCTGCAGTCCGGGCCGGTACCGGCTGGTGAGTATCGCGGGCAGGGCGGGCGGAGGCCAACAATTTTCCTGCGCCAGGTCGCCGCGTTCGCGCCGGGCCGGACGGTCGGGCCTGCGCCCGTGCCCGGCGGCTTTGTCAAGCCCGCACCGGAGCCGGCCGTGCGGCAGTAGCCTCGGCCTCTCAACGACCGTACCGACACGGAGAATTGGAGACGACGGTGACCGATGGGAAGCCCGCGGACGACGCAGGAGCCGGGGTGGAGGGCGGTCCGCTGCACGAGCGGGAGGCCGAGATCCGCTCGGCGGGCCGGGCGGTCGAGGCGCTCACCCGTCCCGACGGCGCCGGGGTCGGGGAGCTGCTGCTCTACACGGGCGCGGCCGGGCTGGGCAAGACCGCGGTGCTGACACAGGTGCGGCGGGCGGCGCGGCGGGCGGGCTGCACGGTGCTGTTCGCCCGGGGCGGGCAGCGGCAGTGCCACGAGCCGTTCCACGTGGTGCGCCAGCTGGTGCGCCCGGTGCTGGCGGCGCTGTCCGACCAGGAGCGGGCGCGGGTCTTCGGGCCGTGGGAGGACGTCGTCGGCCCGGCGGCCGGGCTGCTGCCGCCGCGCGGGCAGCTCGATCCGCAGGGGGTGCGGGACGGGCTGGACTTCGTCCTCACCCGCCTCGTGCAGTTGCGCTCCCCGGTGGCCGTGATCGTCGACGACCTGCACTGGGCCGACCCGGAGTCGCTGGGCTGGCTGGCGGGCTTCGCGGTCCGCGCCCGGGAGCTGCCGGCCCTGCTGGTGCTCGCCTGCCGCGACGAGTTCCCCGACGACGCCCTGGCGCTGCAGCGCGGCCTGGCCGGGCGGGCCGACCGCCGGCACGAGCTGCGCCCGCTCCAGCCCGCCTCGGTCGCCCACCTGGTCCGCGCGGCCCTGGGGGCGGCGGCCGAGGACGCCTTCTGCCGCCACGTCTGGGCGGTCACCGGCGGGAACCCGTACGAGACCGCCGCCCTGCTGCGCGAGGTGGCCGACCAGCGGCTCGACCCGGTCGAGGAGAGCACCGGCCAGCTGCGCGAACTCGCCGCCACCGCCCGGGGGATGACGCCGCGGCACTGGCTGGAGCGGCTCGGCCCCACCACGCTGCGCTACGCCTGGGCGGCGTCCGTGCTGGACACCGACATCCGCCCCGACCTGGCCGCCACCCTCTGCGCCCAGGGCCCGGAGACCGCCGCCCAGTCCGTGCGGGAGCTGCGCCGCCACCGGGTGCTGACCGGCACCGCGGCGGGCCGGCTGGAGTTCGTCCACCCGCTGATCGCCACCTCGGTCTACCAGTCGATGCCGCCCGCCGCCCGGACCGGGATGCACGGGGTCGCCGCCGTCGAGCTGGAGAACGCCGGCCTCGGCCTGCTCGCGGCCTCCCGCCACCTGCTGGAGATCCTGCCCGACGGGGACGGCGAGATCGTCGACAAGCTGCGCCGGGCGGCCCGCGAACACCTGGCCATCGGCGCGCCCGAAGCGGCGCAGCGCTGTCTGCGCCGCGCCATCAGCGAGCCGCCCGCCGACGAGGACCGGGCCTCGGTGCTCTACGAGCTCGGCTGCTCGGCGCTGCTCACCGACCCGGCGACCACGGTCAACCAGCTGCGCCTGGCGCTCGCCGACCCGTACGGGCTGGGCCCCGGGCTGCGGGTGGACGCGGTCTTCCGGCTCGCCCAGGCCCTCGCGCACAGCAACCGGCTGGGCGAGGCCGCGGCGCTGTGTGCCGAGGAGGCCGCGCGCTGCCGGCCCGGGCCGGGGCAACTGCGGCTGGAGGTCGCCCACTTCATGTTCGGCGCGTTCCAGGGCGAGGACCCGGACGGGCCGGGGCGCTCGCGGCGGCTGGCGGAGTTCGACCGGATGCTGGGTACGGTCGGACTGGCCTTCACGGACGCCGGCACCGGCGCGGGCGGGACAGGGGCGGACGGGGCGGGGACGGCCCCGGGCGAGGCGGTGTTCGAGCGCGACGGGCTGGCCCAGGCGGTGGCCGTGCTGCGCTGCTGGGACCTCACGCTGCGCGGTGTCGACCGCGCGGAGGCGATCGCGCTGGCGGATTCCGCGCTGCCGGGCGGCCGGCTGCCCCGCGCCCTGGGCTGGACGAACACGACCTGGGGCTTCGAGCTGCCCGGGATCCTGGGCATCAGCTACCTGTACGCCGACCGGGTCGACCGGGCGGAGGAGCTGTTCGGCGAGGCGGTGCGCACCTACGAGGTCGCCGGGTGGAGCGGCGGCCACCTGGGCTTCGCCTACCTGCTGACCGGCATGCTGCGCTTTCGCTGCGGCGCGCTCGCCGCGGCGGAGGACTACCTGCGCCGGGCGCTGCGCATCGCGGGGCGGATCGGCCCGGAAACCCCGCTGCACTGGGACGCGGTGGGGGCGCTGGCCGAGACGCTGGCGGCGCGCGGCCGGCTGGAGGAGGCCCTGGAGCTGGCGCGCGAGCACGCGTTCGGGCCGCCGTACCCGACGGTGATGGTGCTGCCCGACGCCCCGACGCTGTACGGGCGCCTGCTGCTGGCCCGGGGCGACGCGGCGGGCGCGGCGAAGACGCTGGCCGCCGCCGGGGCGGCCCTGGACGCGCGCGGGTGGCGCAACACGGTGTGGGCGCCGTGGCTGGGCCACTTGGCGCGGGCGGTGGCCGACGTGCAGCCGCAGCGGGCCCGTGCCCTGGCCGCGGAGGCGGTGCGCCGGGCGCGGGAGTCGGGGACGGACTCGGCGGTCGGCAGTGCGCTGCGGCTGTGTGCCGGGGTGCACGAGCGGGAGCGGGCGGCCGAGTTGCTGGCGGAGGCGGTCGGTTTCCTGGAGCGTTCGCCGGCCCGTTACGAGCACGCGCTCGCCCTGGTCGACCTGGGGGAGGTGCTGGGCGGCGCGGCGGGCGGCCGCGACGCGCTGGCCCGGGGGCTGGAGCTGGCCGTCCGGTGCGACGCCGACGGCCTGGCGGACCGGGCGCGCGGGCTGCTGGGTGCGGGCGGTTGAGCACGGGCGGGCGGTACGGGCGGGCGGTGCGGGCCGGGTGGGGGCCCCTTGCAAGTGACAAGCGCGTGCAACTATCTTTAGGGGCATAAGTTGCAGCTGCAATCAGTTGCGGGTGCGCCCCCCGCCCTGGCGCCGCCGACCCGCCGCCGACCCCACCGGGAGTCCGACATGAGCACCACTCTCTTCACCCCCTACACCCTGCGGGAGCTCACCGCCCCCAACCGGGTCTGGATGCCCCCGATGTGCCAGTACAGCGCGGCGCCGGCCGGCGAGGCCGCCGGAGTCCCGACGGACTGGCACTTCACCCACCTGGCGGCGCGGGCCGCGGGCGGCACCGGGCTGATCATCGCGGAGGCCACCGCCGTCAGCCCCGAGGGGCGCATCAGCCCGTACGACCTCGGGCTCTGGAACGACACCCAGACCGAGGCCTTCCGGCGGATCACCGCCTTCCTGAAGTCGCAGGGCACCGTCCCGGTGATCCAGCTCGGCCACGCCGGGCGCAAGGCCTCCACCGAGCGGCCCTGGATCGAGCGCGGGCGCGCCCTCGCCCCCGACGAGGAGCACGGCTGGACGCCGGTCGGCGCCAGCCCCCTGCCCTTCTCCCCCGAGCACACCACGCCCGAAGAACTGACCGTCGATCAGATCGCCGACATCGTACGGAAGTTCGCCGACGCCGCCCGCCGCGCGCTCGACGCCGGCTTCCAGGCCGTCGAGATCCACGGCGCCCACGGCTACCTGGTCCACCAGTTCCTCTCCCCCCACACCAACCGCCGCACCGACGCCTACGGCGGCTCCTTCGAGAACCGCATCCGCTTCGCACTGGAGGTCGTCGACGCCGTACGCGCGGTGTGGCCCGAGGAACTGCCGCTGTTCTTCCGCGTCTCCGCGACCGACTGGCTCACCGAGAACCCCGAGGACGACCGCGAGGGCTGGACCTCGCAGGACACCGTCCGCCTCGCCAAGGAACTCCAGGCACACGGCGTGGACCTGCTCGACGTCTCCACCGGCGGCCTCGTCCCCGACGCCCGGATCGAGGCCGCGCCCGGCTTCCAGGTGCCCTTCGCCGAGGCCGTGCGCAACGAGGCCGGCCTGCCCGTGGCCGCCGTCGGCCTGATCACCGACCCCGCCCAGGCCCAGGCCGTCCTCACCGAGGGCCGCGCCGACGCCGTCCTGCTCGGCCGCGAGCTGCTGCGCAACCCGTACTGGGCCCGCCACGCCGCCGCCGCGCTCGACGGCGAGGTCCCCTCCCCCGTCCAGTACCACCGCGCCTGACGCCCCGGCACCGGCCCGGCACCGCCCTGGGGCGAGGTCGGGCGCGGGTTCGGTGTCGGCTTGAGTTCGAGCGCACTCCAAGTCCTACGGTTCTGCCGTGGTCCCCGGCCGCCGCCCCTGGCGGCCGGGACGGGACGTGGGCCGTCGGTACGGACGGCCGGGAGAGGAGCGCCGGGATGAGCACGGCCGCGAACGACGCACAGGCCCGCGGGGAGCGTTTCGAGCACGGGATGGAGGTGCTCGACCGCATCGACGGCGAGGTCGGGCGGCGCGTGGTGGAGTCGCTGGCCGACATCAGCCCCGAGCTGGGGCACCAGGTCGTCGCGTGGGGATTCGGGGAGATCTACAGCCGCCCGCAGCTCGCCCCGCGCGACCGGCAGCTGGTCACCCTCGGCATGCTCACCGCGCTCGGCGGCTGCGAGCCGCAGCTGGAGGTCCACGTCAACGCATCGCTGAACGTGGGGCTCACCGTTCCAATCAAGTGATCAGGAGTGGGTCTTGGACCCAGGTGTGATCACTGCGGGCATCCCGAACGGTGGTGGATGCCCGGCTGGTCGCCCGCGTTCTCGTTGTCCCCGTTCGGCTGCGCGCATCGTGTGCGCGGTCCGCGGCGGGTTGGCGGGTCTCCTCGCGCCCCCGGATGCCCGATGGGGCCTGGACGGTCCGATGCCCGCGACGATCGCTCCGGTCGTCGTGGGGCGGTGCCGTCCGTCGCCGGATCGGGTGTCCGAGGGCGCGTCGTCCGATCGCGATGCTCGCGGCATCGTGTCGGGTGGTGGTGCGGGTGGGTGTCGCAAGCGGTTTCTGCCAGTGCTGCGCGCCCCATCGGGTGGTGTAGGCGGGATCGACTGCGACGATGACCATGCCCAGTTCGGCGGCCATGGAGACGAGCCGGGCACGGAGTTTCCCGGTGGGGATGCCGGAGACGAGCTGCCGGAAGCACTTGCGGCGTCCGTGCTTCTCGCGCGTGGTCTCGGCGGTGAAGTCCAGGTTCTCCAGACCGATCGCGCTCACACCGCAGCGCTTCGCCCAGTGCAGGAGCCGGGTGATGGCGTGGCGGACTTGGGCGTCGCGGTGGGAGGCGGTGCCGGTCAGGTCGTAGGGGAACCGGCGGGGATCGCCGACCGGGTTGCCGTGGACGTCGAGGTGCCAGGCGGCGAAATGGTCGGCGTTGGTGTCCACCCCGACGATCCCGGCCGCGCGAGCCGCCTCCAACGGCATCGTCCGCACCACCGGCCGGGTCCAGGAGGCATCCAGGTACCAGCGTTCCCGCCCGGCGTCCAGATGGATGCGGTAGGCCACCGCCCGGTTGCCGACGATGCGGTCCCGCCACTCCTCCCCCCGGTGCGGGAAGGACACCTTCGAGGCAAGGACGTACCGGCCGTTGCGAGCGTTCGCCAGATCCGCGAGCGGGGCGGGCAGCTTGACCGACACCTCGCCCTGCGGGGTGACGCGGATCGTCTCGTTGCCGAACCGCTTCCCCGACTCGCCGTCCGCGGCGAGGAACCACCGCGCGCTCTCCCAGCGTTTGCGCCAGTCGGCTTCGGTGAGACCGGCTGCCGTCAGGTTGTGCCGGGTGTTCAGCAGCTTCCGCCCCCCGCGCACCACATGCACGACACCTGCCTCACGATCCGCCGCCACCACCGCGCGGCGCTCCTCCAGCACCGCGAGCCGACGGGACTTGACGAACCACTCCCGCTTGGAGCGGTAGCCACCAGGAGCGCGCTTGGTGCCCTTCTCGCCGATCGGCAGCGACAGCCGGTGCCGCAGCATCCGGACACCCGTGTCCAACGAGTCCAGGTACGCGGCCTGCCCACGACGCGACAACGCCCACTGATCATGCGTCGCCTTCGTGACCGAACCCGCCCAACGCGACGACGACTCCACCGTCAAGCCACGCTTCCGCCCCGCCCACGTCTCGTTGCTGTGGTCCAGGCCGTCCGCGCAACGCGCCTTCAGATCCCTCGACGCCAGCGCCCCCAGATGCCCGCCGACCAGCCGCAGCACCTCCTCATCCCCGGCCGTGAGGCCCCTGAGACGGTCCCGGACCGTCACACCCGACGGACCCAGGGAAACAAACGGCGCATCGATCCGCCGCAGCTCCCTCCTCGACCCAGTCACGCCCGCCCACCCCCTCACAGTCAGTGCCACCACCCTCACACACGGCACTGACAAGTCGCCCCAGCCACCCGACAAGCCACGATCGAAGAGACACTCATGGACACTTACGTGCACCAAAACGACCTCGATCTCCACCAGTTCACAAACCCCGAGGAGGTCGTCGAGGCCCTGCTGCACTCCGCCGTGTACTGCGGCTTCCCCAAAGCGCTGAACGCCACCTTCGTCGCCAAGAAGGTGTTCGCCGAACGCGGCCTGCTGCCGGTCGCGGGCGTCTGACGTCAGCGGGCGGGCCCGGCGGGCGGGGCCTGCGGCGGGGCCCTGGGCAGGCTGAGGGTGGCGTGCAGGCCGCCAGCCGGGGCGGGGGCCAGGCGCAGTTCGCCGTGGTGGGCGTCGGTGACGGCGGCCACGATCGCCAGGCCCAGCCCGTGGCCGCGGCGGGCCGGATCGGTTTCGACGGTGCGCCCGCGTCCGCGCAGGAACGGTTCGGTGAAGGTGGCCACGGGCTCGGGGCTGAGGCGGGGGCCGGGGTCGGCGACGGCGACGGCGACGGCGACCTGGAGCATGGTGCGGGTGATCGCCAGCGGGGTGCGCAGTTCGTGGGGGGAAGCCGCAGCGGGCCGGTGGGGGTTCTGAGGGCCCGTGGGGTGGCTGGAACCTTCCGGGGCGGGTGGGCGTCCGGGGAGACGTAGCCGAATCCGGACCACCGAGGAGCCCGTCGTGTCCGACTACCTGCCGCCGCCGCCCGCGGAGTCCTGGTTGCTGGGCGGGGTGACGGCCGTGCTGCAAGAGGGCATCGGGCAGCAGCTGGGGTACTGGGTGGAGCCCGGCGATGTGCTGAGCCATGACGACGGGAGCAGCAACGGCTGGCAGTTGGCCTGGCTGCCGGGCGGGCGGGCGGTGGTCAGCGGGTTCGACGTGGACTACAGCACCGCGCGGGCCGAGGCGGACCTGCTGGCGGGCGCGCCGGAGTGGGTGCCCGCGCCGGCGGACCGGGCCGGGTTCTGCTTCTGGTGGGAGTCGGACGGCGGGGGCTGGCGGTGCGCGCCCGGCGAGTCGGACCCCGGGGCGCGGCTGACCGGCTCGGTGGAGAACGTCGAGGACCGCCTGGCCGAATGGGTCTGGGAGCGGGTTCCGGAGGAGGAGCCGGACGAGTCGGCGTACGTCGACGGGTTCTACCTGCGGCTGGAGGAGCTGGTGGCCGCCGCCCGCGAGCAGCGTGTGACGGACGGCGAACTGGCGGCGGTCCTGTCCTACTTGGCCGATCCGCAGGACTTCCGGACGGCCGCCGCCCTCGCCGTGGCCGCGCGGGCCGGCTTCACCGCGGGCACCAGCCGGCCGTGGGAGGCGGCGAAGGCCTGAAGCCGCGCGGCTGTGCGCAGGAAGTCGGCCGGGCCGACTTCCTGCGCACAGCCGTGTTCGGGGTCAGGCGAGCAGGTCGGACTGGAGGGTGACGACCTGGCGGAAGGGCGGGGTGGGGACGCCGTCGGGGTTGGTCATGGTGATGACGGCGAGGATGTCGGAGGCGGAGAGGTAGGCGACGCGGGCGGTGGGGGTGCCCTTGGGGGCGTTCGTGGTGGACTCCAGGGCGGTCAGGTCGACGCCGGCGACGGTGTCCCAGTCCTGGTGGGCGGTGGTCTTGGTGTCCGGGGCGGCCTTGGTGCGGCCCTTGGAGCGCAGGGAGGAGAAGGCGTCCCAGGACTCGTGGGCGGAGCCGAAGCGCAGCAGCCGGATCTGGGTGCGGGTGCCGTCGGAGGCCGTCCACTCCCGGACGGTGGCCGCGCGGCAGGCGTCCTCCAGGAGGAGTTCGCGCAGCTTGGCCGGGTCCTGCTGCTCGGCGAGGATCGCGTCGCAGGTCACCCAGTCGGCGGGGGCCGTCGCGGCCGGGGCCGCGGACGCGGAGCCGGTCGGGGACGCCGTCGGGGATCCGGAGGCCGTGGGCTTCGCCGTGGGGGCCGGGAAGGTCGGCGCGCTCGTGGAGCCGCCGGCCTCCTTGGGGGCGGGCAGCAGCAGGTGGCGCAGGTCCGCGTAGTGGAGGGCCTTGCCCTTGCCGTCCGGGGCGGCCTTGCCGGAGGGCAGGGGCGGCAGCGTCAGCGGCGGAAAGGTGTAGCGGCCGTCGCCCGCGGTGGCCAGGCCGGGGATGTCGGTGCGCTCGGGGGCGGTGACGGCCAGGGCGGTGCCGGTGCCGGCGAGGGCGAACACCAGGGCGGCGCAGCTCCAGCGGACGGCGGCCTTGCGGCGGCGGACCCGGCGGGCCTGCTGCTCCGCGAGCTCCTCGGGGGTCGGGGCGGGCGGCGCGGTGAACTCCAGTGCCCCGATGGCCGGTTCGGGCAGCGGCGGCACCGGCGGGGTGGCCGGAGCCGAGGCCGGGACCGGCGGCAGCGGGTCGGAGGCGGGCGGCGGCGGGGTGGCGTGGTCGGTCATGCGGACGCTCCCGGGCGGGCGAGGCGGTCGAGCTGCAGGGTGAAGAGGGCGACGATCTTGTCCTTGGGCAGCGGTGCCACGCCCTCGGCGTTCATGACGACCAGGAGGTCGCCCTCGGCGGCCGAGCACTCCAGGTAGTCGATCGGCGCGGAGGGCGGCGTCGGCATCAGGTAGCAGTGCGCCTCGGGGTGGCCGGGGATGGTCGGGCCGATCCGGAAGAGTCCGGTGTCGCCGGTGAAGACCGCGGTGTACTCGTTGATCCGCTGCACTTCCTGCTGGTTGAACTGGCGCAGCTTCAGGCCGATCACCAGGTCGTCCCCGGTGGAGAGGTAGGTGCGCACGCCGGTGGCCTTGACGTGCAGGCCCTCCCAGTAGGAGCGGAGCTTGTCGCGCTTGTCCTTGGGGATCTGCTGGAGTTCGGCGTCGAGCTCGGCGGACAGCTGCTCGCCGTTCAGCTCGGTGTCGTTGCCGTAGACGCCGTCGTCCGGGCCGGGCCGGTAGCCGGCCGGGACGGGCACCAGCAGGTCGCGCAGCGAGCCGAAGTGGCTACCGTTGGACTTGGCGCCGTACGGGGTGGCGGTCGCGGTCGGGGTGGGCGCGGTGGAGGGGGCGGCGGCAGTGGCCGGGGCCGGGTCGTCGTACTGGGTCTTGATGATGCCGATGCCGATGGCCACGCCGACCAGCGCGGCCGCGGCCGTCGCGGCACCCGCGCGCAGCAGCCGGCGGGAGCCGGGGCTGCCGGGCTCGGCGGTGGCGGGCTGCTCGGGCGACTCGGCGGCGGGCACGGGCTCCGCCGCAGGCGTCGGCTCGGGCTCGGGCGCGGCCGGGTTCGCGGTCAGGGTGTCGTCGTTCATATCAAGCGCTCCCACTGCCGCTTGGCGAGGTCCTTGAGGGTGCCGGAGTCCACCGGCTTGGGGCCGAAGACCTCGACGGTCATCTGCAGCGAGCCGCGCTTGGCGACGGCCTGGCCGTAGTAGTACGTGTCGGTGCTCTCGGCCCAGTGGCGGGGCGAACTCTCCACCTTGTAGCCGCCGTTGGCGCCGTCGCCGGTGAAGGGCTCCCAGTTGTTGGTCTTCGCCTCGTCGGCGTGGTCCGGCGCGAACTGCATCAGCGAGACGCGGTAGCGGACGTCGTCCTTCTTCCAGTCCACCTCGGCCGCGCGCCGGAATCCGCGCGAGGTGAGGTCCTTGAACCGGTAGGCCGCGTCGCCGGAGCGTTCGGAGATCTCGCCGACCGTGATCCAGCTGGGCTTGTCCGGGTAGTCGGACCAGGGGGTGCTGCCCTCGGGGGCGGTGATCAGCAGCTTGGTCAGGTCGCCGTCGATGGCGAGCGGGGCGGGCTGCTCGGCGGCGAGGGCGGCCGGGTCGACCGCCTCGGCCGGGTAGGACGGGCGGGCCACCTGCAGCGGCGGCAGCGGCGTGGGCGGGCGCTGGGCCTGCACGGCGTAGCCGGTGCCGGCGCCGGCCAGGGTGCCCAGCACCAGGGCGTACGCGGCCAGCCGCACCGGGCGGGGGCGGCGCGGGGCGCGGGGTTCGCGGTCGGGGCCGGCCTCCAGCAGGTCGCCCGGCGCGACGGGCGCCAGGGCGGCCGACGGCTCGGCGGGAGGCAGAACGTCGGGCGGAAGAACGGGGGGCGGAGGAACGGCAGGCGCGGCAGGCGCGGCGGGCGCAGCGGGTACCGGCTCCGCGGGTTCGGTGGTCACGGAAGTGGCTCCAGAGGAGGGAGGGAGGGTGGCGTCGGAGGGCGGGCGGCGCGCGTGAACGCGGGCGCGGGCTCAGCCGCCCGAGGCGAGCCAGTCGCGCTGGCGCTTCATCAGCTCGCTCAGCAGCGCCTTGTCCGGTGTCCCCTTCACGTCGACGTCGATCGTGTACTGGACGTCGCCCTGGCTGGCGATGCCGGTCATCGAGCCGGTGTACGCCTGCTGCTTGGGCTTCTTCAGGTAGCCGTGGGCGTCGGGGACGCCGTCGACGTCGATCGGTTCCAGCGACTTGATCTTGTAGCCCCTGACGAAGTCGCTCGCCATCGCGGCGGAGCCGAAGTGCAGCAGGGTGACGGTCACCACGGCCTTGCCGTCGGCGGTCCGGTACATCCGGCTGGCGCCCTCCTTGTAGCCGTAGGAGGCCAGGATGTCCTTGATGCCGTCCTGCTTGCCGAACAGGTCGGCGACGTCCTCGTCGCTCATGGTCATCCCGTCCGCGGGCCCGTACGACTCGCCGCCGGCGGGGATCGGGAGCAGGAAGAAGCGCAGGTCGCCCTCGTGCTTGCCGCCGTTGACCGTGCCCTTGACGGTGCTGGCCGGGGCGGGCTCGGCCGGGACTGCGGTCGGTACCGGGACGGGCTCGGCGGTCGGCGACGCGCTCGGGCTCGCGGTGGCGGTGGCGCCGGCGCTCGGGCCGGCCTTCGGGGAGGCGGCGGCCGCGGGGGCGGCGGCCGTACGGGTGTCGGGCTTGCCGACGGCGACGGTCACCGCGGCGCTGGCCGCCGTGACGGCGAGCAGGCCGGCGGTGGCCAGCGCGACGCCGACGGCGCGCGGCAGGCGGCGCGGGGCCGCAGGCTGCGGAGCCGGTGCGGGCGCCGGTGCGGGCGCCGGTGCGGGCGCCGGTGCGGGCGCCGGTGCGGGCGCCGGTACGGGCTCCGGTGCCGGGGTTCCGGCGGCGGCGCTCTCGTGCTCGGATTCGGGCTCGGACTCGGGCAAGGGACTCCCCCCAGGGAAGAATGCGGATTCTCACGCGCGGGCCCCCTCCCGGGAACCACTCCCCCAGCGGGTTCCGGACTGTCCGTCACGCGTTTCAGCAGGCATTATGAGGGTCTGCTGAGACCACTGCCAACAAATTGACTTCCTCCCCGCGCTGAAGCACTGGGATTCCGGCTGCGCGTGCCGTGCGGGGGCTTCGCCCCATGCATGTGCGCGTTGCCGGTGGTTGGCGCTTCACGGACCGCCTCATGGCGAGGTCTCCACGCCCTGACACCGCATGCCCTGCGGCGTTGAGGATGTTCTTCGCGGCGTTCACGTCGGCATGGTCCTGGTGTCCGCAGGCGGTGCACTCGAAGACCGCTTGGCTCTTGCGGTTCTTCGGGTCCACGTGCTTGCAGTCGTTGCAGGTCTGTGACGTGTACGCGGGATTCACCAGCACGACACGGGTGCCGGTGGTGCGCGCCGCGTTGCGCAGCGCAAGTTCGAGCATGTGCCAACCCTTGTCGAGGATGGCCTGGTTGAGTCCGGACTTCTGCCGGACATTCCGGCCGGGCTGCTCAGTCGTTCCGGCTGCGCTCGCGGTCATGGCATGTGTACGCAGGTCTTCCAGCACCACCCTGGCGTTGCGGGCGGCCAGTTCGGCGGCGGTCTGGGCACAGAAGTCGGCGCGCCGGTTGCGGACGCGACCGGTGATCGAGTTGATCTTCGCCAGCACGGCTTTCCGGCGGTTACTGCCTCGTGTGCACCGGGAGAGCTGTTGCCACAATCGGCGCAGCCGCTTCACCTCCCCGGGCGTGACGCACTGGCGGTCATGGAAGGTTCCTTCACTGGTCGTCGCGGCGACCTTCACCCCCGGTCCACACCGACCGGCAGACGTCACCGAACACCTCGCACAACTCGACTTGCGCCGAGTCGAGTTCAAGCCGGTACCGACGCCCGGACAACATCGCGGAACACCCCCGTTCGGCCGCTGTGATCAACCTAGTGCACATCACTGACAACACAGCGGCTTGCGCCGCTTCGCGACTCCAGGCCAAGGATGAGCTAACCCCCAGCTGAAGCAGGGAGTCTTCGCTCAGGAATTCAGATCAATCACCATATCCTCGCCCAATGTCTAATGAATCAAGCTGACGTCTCGTCAATTCACTTCCACACCCGTGATGTTGCCGAAGGTTCGGCGGTAGGCGCCCGGGGTGGTGCCGAGGGCCGCGTGGAAGCGGCGGCGCAGGTTGACGGCGGAGGCCAGGCCGACGCGGGCGGCGACGGCCTCCACCGGCAGGGCGGTGCGCTCCAGCAGCACCCGGGCGGCGTCGATCCGGCGGGCCAGCAGCCACTGGCCGGGGCTGGTGCCGAGCTGTTCGGCGAAGCGCCGGGCCAGGGTGCGGCCGGACACCCCGGCGCGGGCGGCCAGGTCGTCCAGGGCCAGCCGCTCCCCCAGGCGCTCCTGGGCCCACTCCAGCAGCGGCGCCAGCGACTCGTCCGCCCGGGCCGGCTCGGGGGCGTCGGCGTACTGCAGCTGGCTGCCCTCGCGGTGCGGGGGCAGCACCATGTGCCGGGCGACCCGGGCGGCGTAGGCCGCGCCGTGGTCGCGGCGCAGCAGGTGCAGGCACAGGTCGATGCCCGCGCCGGACCCGGCGCTGGTGGCGACGTCGCCGTGGTCGACGTACAGGACGTCCCGGTCCACCCGCAACGCGGGGTACTCGGCGGCGAGTTGGGCGGTACGGCCCCAGTGGGTGGTGGCGCTGCGGCCGTCGAGCAGTCCGGCCTGGGCGAGGACGAAGGCGCCGGTGCAGATGGAGACGATCCGGGCCCCGCGCGCGTGGGCGGCGCGCAGCGCGGCGAGGACGTCGCCCGCGACCGGGGAGCCGGGCGGGTGCCAGCCGGGGACGACGACGGTGTCGGCCCGCTCCAGCGCCTCCAGGCCGTCCTCGACCAGCAGCGGGGCGCCGAGGGTGGTGGGCACCGGGCCGGGGGCCCGGGTGCACAGCCGGAAGTCGTAGTGGGTGGGGAGCCCGGCCCGTTCGGTGCCGAAGACCTCGGCGGCGCAGGCGAGTTCGAAGGGCGACTGGGGCGCGCCGAGCAGGGCCACCACCCGGTGGCGGCGCGCGACGGGGGCGGGAACGGCGGGCGCGAGGGTCGCGGCGGTGGCGGCGGTCTCGGGGGCGGCGAGGCTCATGGCAGGAATGTACCCGAGGATGTCTTTCCGGACTCTGGGGCGGCGGGCGCGGGGCGGCCACAGTGGGGGCATGAACGAACAGGACGCGGGACTCAAGACGTCGGTGCTGGTGGACGAGGTGGAGCCGGTCGAGGTCGGGCCGGGGATCGTGCGGCGCCGGCTGACGGCCACCGACTACGCGCGCGCTTGGCTGATCGACTTCGCGCCGGGCAGCCGGTGGCCGGAGGTCGACGTGCACGCCACCGAGGAGCGGTACTTCGTGCTGAGCGGCGAGGTGATCGAGGGTGAGGAGCGCCACCCGGCGGGCAGCTACGTCACCTTCGCGCCGGGCAGCCGGCACCGGCCGCGCACCGAGATCGGCGCGCGGATGCTGGGGATCACGGTGATGAACGCCTGATCCGGAAGGCCTGACCGCGGCAGGGTCCCGCCCCCCGCGGGGGTGTGGGCGGGCCCTGAGCGACGGGAGGATCCGCGGGAGGGCCGGACGGACGGGGAGGACAGTGGCCGGGGCCGGGGCCCGGCCCCCGCTCAAAGCCAGCCCTTGCGGGCCGCCTGGACGCCGGCCTGGAAGCGGGTGGTGGCGCCCAGGTGGGCGAGGAGGGTGGAGACGCGGCGCACCACGGTGCGCCGGCCCAGGCCGAGGCGGCGGGCGATGGCGTCGTCGGTGGCGCCGGAGGCCATCAGGGTGAGGATGCGGCGGTCGCGGTCGTCGATGCGCAGGTCGACGCCGGCCACGGTGGCCGGCACCGCCAGGCGCCACAGGGTCTCGAAGACGGCGGTCAGGGCGTGCAGCAGGCTGGAGGGGCGTACCAGCAGGGAGACGACGCCGGGGCGGTCGTCGGCGGGCAGGGTGACGATGGCGAGGTCGTCGTCGCCGATGGCGAGCTTGAGCGGCGGCTCGTCCAGGGTGCGGGCCTGCTCCCCCGCCTCGACCATGCGGGCCATGTTGGGCCCGGCCACCGGGTCCTCGAACGCGCAGCCCTGGTAGATCGCGCGGTAGAGGACGCCGGCGGCCATCCGGCGGCGCTGCAGCACTTCCTGGTCGGCGTAGTGGGCGTGGCTGCCGGAGTACGGCGGTATGTCGATGACCCGTACCTGGTGACGGGCGGCCAGTTGCAGGCGGCGGCTGGCCGCGAGCACCTCGGCCGGGTTCTCGACCACCTCCAGGGCGCCGTAGCTGCCGGTGTCCTGGCGGGCGAAGCGGTAGAGGCGTTCGAGTTCGGCGCCGGCCCGGCGGGCGGTGGCCTGGCGCAGCGCGTCGAGCTGAAGGACCGTCTCGACGACCCGGCCGGGTGGCAGTGCCTCCCAGGCGTGGTCGCGGTCGTCGGCGCTGCCGGCGGTGTCGAAGGCGACCGCGACGCCCTCCTCGGCGAGGTCGCGCAGTACGGCCAGGACGGTGTCCTCGTCCAGGCCGGCGCCGTGTGCCAGGTCCGTGACGAGGGCCCGTGGCCGCCCGACCAGGCAGCGGTAGACGCGGCCGCGTTCGGAGTCCGGATCCAGTACGTCGTGCACGACGCCCCCCAAGTCGTCCTGTCCCCCGCCGCCCGGCCGTGCCGGGTGGCCGGGGGAACCTACCCGGGCGGGTGGCGCACATGCGCCAGTGGCCCAGGTGCGTCGCCGGGGGCACTGGCGCGGGGGCGGGCCGCGTGGCGAGAGTTGTCGATGTTCAGACAGGCCATGTGAGACGGGCCGTCAGGACCACCGTCAGGACGGCTCGCCGCGGCACCCCGTCGCGCCGCCCCGTCGCCACCGACCGTCGAAGGCCGAGGACGACCCATGACCCCAGCCCGGCTCCTGCAAGCCCGGCCGCGGCGCGCCGCCCGTACGGCCGTCGCCGCCCTGGCCGCCGGCCTGCTCCTGCTCGCCGCGCCCACGGCCGGCGCCGCCGCCGTCCCCGCACCCTCGGCCGCGCCCGCGCCCTCGGCCGCCGCCGAGCCGGCCGGGCCGCCGCCGCTGACGGACGGCTCCGGGCTGACCCAGGTCGGCGCCGCCACCGGCAGCGCCACCAACTTCGTCATCACCGTCACCACCCCCCAGGTCGCCGGGCAACACACCATCCGGATCCTGCTGCCCGCCGACTACGCGCAGCACCCGGACAGACGCTACCCCGTGCTGTACTTCCTGCACGGCGCCTCGGACAACCCGAGCGACCCGGCGCTGGCCTACCCCGCGCTGACCGCCGCGCAGTCGATGATCACGGTCATCCCGGACGGCGGCCTGCGCGGCTGGTACACCGACTGGCTCGACCAGGGCACCGCCGCCGGCGCGCAGAACTGGGAGACCTTCCACCTGGGCCAGGTCGTCCCGTTCGTCGACGCCAACCTGCGCACCCGCACCGACCGCGCCCACCGGGCCGTCGGCGGCCTGTCCATGGGCGGCTTCGGCGCCCTGCACTACGCCCAGGACCGCCCCGAACTGTTCGGCCAGGTCCTCACCATGTCCGGCGCCAACGACCTGTCCACCGACGAGATGATCATGCGCGGCGCCGTCGTCGCCACCCTGACCAACGTCGGCACCGTGCTGTGCGGCCCCAGCGACGGCCGCCCCTGCGGCTTCGACTTCGGGCCCACCGTCTCCAGCGACGCCGTCTTCGGCACCCCGTACCCGGTGTTCAACGCCGACTGGCGCTGGAACGCCGCCGACCCGGCCGCCCGGCTGGGCCTGCTCGCCCACACCGGCATCGCCGTCTACACCGGCAACGGCAACGGCAACCCCGCCGACATGGAGTTCTGGGTCGAGGGCACCGCCAAGCGCGTCAAGGACCGCCTGGACGCCCTGCGGCTGCCGTACCACTACGTCGACTACGGCGACGGCACCGGCTGGGGCGCCGACTGCCACGGCGGCCACACCGCGGGCTGCTGGGCCCAGGACCTCGTGGACTACGTCCCGCGCCTGGAGGCGGCCTTCGCCGCCGCGCCGTGAGAAGCCCGACGCCTCTCCCCCTCTCTCCTCCTGACGAAAGGACACCCCCCGTGCCCGCCACCGCCACCCCCGGCCGTACGGCGCCCTGGCTGCGCCTGCTCGCGGCCCTCCTGGTGACCTGTTGCGCCGCCCTGGGCCTGACCGCCGCGCCCGCACAGGCCGCGCCCGCGACCCCGGCCGCCCCGGCCGCCACCTGCGCCACGCCGCAGCAGTGCCTGACCATCAAGTCGCTCAGCAACGGGCGCCAACTCGACGTCCAGAACGGCAACACGGGCGACGGCGTCTACGTCGTCACCAACTCCGCGCCCGGCTACCACCAGAACTGGCACCTGAGCGTCGACCCGGGCGACTCCTCCTTCACCATCGTCAACAACGACACCGGCAAGTGCATCGACCTGGCGTCCTGGTTCACCCCGGGCCTGCGCCAGCAGACCTGCGCCGGGCAGGCCAGCCAGCGCTGGTTCCTGCAGCCGGCGCCGGGCGGCGCCGCCGACTCCTTCATGATCCGCCACGCGGGCGACAACACCTGCCTGGACCTGCTGCTCGGCGCCCAGTACGACGACGCCTGGACCGACCAGTACGCCTGCAACGGCACGGTCAACCAGCTCTGGTCCACCGGCTTCCCGCAGGCCGCCCGCAACCTGGCCGTCGACCACGCCGCCAAGCAGTGCCAGAAGGACCCCTCCAGCTGCTCCTGGGCCCTGACGAGCGAGGCCCCGGCCGCGCCGCTGCCGCGCGCCTGCGCCTCCTCCGTCTGGTTCAACAACACCAGCGGCGCCGTCCAGCAGTCCTTCTCGGTCACCGACGACAGCGGCTGGTCCAACTCCATCGGCGCCGACATGGGCACCCAGATCTCCGCCGGCATCCCCGGCAACACGCTGACCGCGACGGTCAGTTCGGCGCTGCACTACACCAACGAATGGCACGGGTCGAGGAGCGTCAACAACAGCGTGGCCGTCACCGTCCCGCCCCAGCAGTACGGCTGGGTGACGCTGGCCAAGGTCGCCCGCAAGGTCACCGGCACCTGGACCTTCGACGCCCACGGCATCCCGTGGACGGCCGACGACACCATCACCGTCCCGCTCAGCTCGGACCCCGTCGCCGGCGCCACCCTCTACATCGCCAACACCAGCCCGACGTTCACCACCTGCGCCTGACGCACACCGTCAGGCCTTCGGCCGCCGCCCGGGTTCCGCCGGGCGGCGGCCCTCCGCGTCCCCCTCGGACGGGCCGCCCTCCCGGGCCAGGGCCTCGCGCGCGGCCAACCGTCCGGCCACCCGGAAGGAGTGCTCGCGCGAGTCCACCTCGTGCACCACGGTGAAGTGCACCACCACCGCCAGCGCCACCGCCCGTCCCGGCGCCCGCTCGGCCAGCTCCTCGCGCACCCCCTCGGCCAGCGCCGCGTGGAACAGCGCCAGGTACCGCGGATCGGAGTCGCCGTGCACCGTGGCACCCGGGGCCACCTCCAGGTGCACGCCCTCCTCCCGGGGCTCGAAGTCCACCCTGACGATCGCCACGTCACAGGGGCAGCCGGTCTGACGGACGTAGCGGGCCTGCACCCCGCGGATCGGGTACGGCGGGAAGGGGCCCGCCGTTTCGGAGGTCATCGCGGTCAGGACCATGTGATGTCGACGGACTCGATCACCACGTCCGTCACCGGGCGCTCGCCCTCGGTCGGGGCGGCGGCGATCGCGTCCACCACCGCCTTGGAGGCCGCGTCGGCGACCTGGCCGAAGATGGTGTGCTTGCGGTTCAGGTGGGCCGGGGTGCCGACCGTGACGAAGAACTGCGAACCGTTGGTGCCCGGGCCGGAGTTGGCCATCGCCAGCAGGTACGGCTTGGTGAAGAACAGCTCCGGGTGGAACTCGTCGGCGAAGGCGTAGCCCGGGCCGCCGGTGCCGGTGCCGGTCGGGTCGCCGCCCTGGATCATGAAGCCGGCGACCACCCGGTGGAAGAGCGTGCCGTCGTAGTACGGGCCGCTGCCCGCCTCGCCCGTGCGCGGATCGGTGTACTCGCGGGTGCCCTCGGCGAGTTCCACGAAGTTGCGGACCGTCTTCGGCGCGTGGAACGGGAACAGCTCCAGGCGGATCGGGCCCGCCGTGGTGTGCAGGGTGGCGAACCGGGCAGTGGCCACGGGGACTCCTCGGGTGCGGCTGGTGCGGCTGGTGCGGTGATCAGGAGATCGGCTACGGCATCCTGGCACAGCCCGCGAGTACGTGGCCGAACCGGGTGGAAGGATCCGCACGTCGGACGTACGGGGAACGCGTGCAGGGCTCACGAAGAAGGGCAGGTGGCCGTGGTGGTCGGTGCGGTGCTGATCGGGGTGCTGGTACTGGTCCTCGCCGGGTGCGGATGCGTGGTGTGGGCCGACCGGGGCGGGCCGCCCTGGGCGCGCGTGGTCGCGAACCTCACGGTGCGCGCCGGGGAGGCGCTGCGCAGCCACCAGCGCAACCGGCGCCGCCACCGGAGTTCGCGCGGCGGCGGGGACTGAGGCCCGGTGGAGCGGGAGCGGAGGGCGAACGCGTCGCCCGGTGGAGCGGGAGCGGAGGGCGAACGCGTCGCCCGCTGGTCCGCCGGACGCGAGGGCTGACGGCTGACGGCTGACGGCTGACGGCTGACGGCTGACGGCTGACGGCTGACGGACGGGGCGCGGAACGTGCCGCGTTCCGGGCCGCCGCTAGGGTGTGGCGGATGAGCTTCCACCTGGTCGTCGGACACGGGCCCGCCGGGGCCGCCACCGCCCGCCTGCTGGCCCAACAGGGCCACCAGGTCCGGGTCGTCACCCGCTCCGGACGGCCGGCGCAACAATCCGTCGCGGGCGTCGAGCACCTCGCCCTCGACGCGAGCGACCCCGCCGCGCTGGCCGGGGCCGCGCGCGGCGCCGTCGCGATCCACGGCTGCGCCGCGCCGCCGCTGCCGCAGTGGGCCGCGCACTGGCCGGCCCTGGCCGCCTCGCTGTGCGCGGCGGCCGAGGAGAGCGGCGCGGTGCTGGTCATGCTCGGCAACCTGTACGGGTACGGGCCGCTGGCCGATCCGGGCCGCCCGATGACCGAGGACCTGCCGCTCGCCGCGACCGGCCCCAAGGGGCGGGTGCGGGCGGCGGCCTGGGAGCAGGCGCGGGCGCTGCACGAGGCCGGGCGGATCCGGGCGGTGGAGGTGCGCGCCTCGGACTTCTTCGGCCCGGGCGTCACCGACGGCGGCCACCTGGCGGCCCGGGTGGTGCCGAACGTGTTCAAGGGCCGCCCGGTCGCGACCCTCGGCGATCCGGACGCCCCGCACAGCTGGACCTACCTGCCGGACGTGGCACGGGCGTTGGTCGAGGTCGCGGGCGAGGAGCGGGCCTGGGGCCGGGCCTGGCACGTGCCCACCGCCCCGGCCGCGTCGACGCGCGCGATGGTCGCCCTGCTGGCCGCCGAGGCCGGCACCGGCCCGGTCGCGGTGCGCCGGCTGCCGGCCGTCCTGCTGGGCGCGGCGGGGCTGTTCTCCCCGCTGCTGCGCGAACTGCGGGAGACCCGTTACCAGTTCGACCGGCCGTTCGTCGTGGACTGCTCCGCCTACGAGGTGGCGTTCGCGGTGCGGGCCACGCCGCTGGAGGAGCAGGTCGCGGCGACGGTCGCGTGGTGGCGCGAGCGGGTCCGCACGCCGTGACCGGGGCGGCCGCGCCTCAGCGCGCGGGCCGCTTCGCCAGCGCCTCGACGCCCCGGTAGCCGGCCGGCACGCCCTCGGCGAGGATCACGTCGGCGACCATGTGGCGGGTGCGCAGCGGCAGGATCTCCCGGTAGGCGGGCGAGTCGTACCAGGCGCGGGCCCGCTCGTAGTCGGGGAACTCGATGAGGATGAGGCCGCCCTGGCCCCAACTTCCTTCCAGCGTCTCGTTCCTGCCGCCGCCGTGGACGAGGAAGCGCCCGCCGAAGGGGTCGAGGGTGGCGTCGATGCGCTCCAGGTACTCGACGATGTCGGGCCCGAAGTCGACCGAGTGGACCTGGGCCAGCGCGTAGGCGGTCATGTGCTGCTCCTGGGTGAGGCGTCCTGTCTGACGTCTCCGACGGTAGGGCGCAGGGGGCGGCGGGCGAATCCGTCACGTATAGGTAGGGCCTGCTTCCCGGTGTACCGGGGAGCAGGCCCTACCGGCTCATTCGGTCGAGAACTCGCTCCACGACCGGGCGCCCGAGGCGACGTCGAAGACTTCCGACAGTGTCGAGAAGAAGGCGGCGTCGCCGTTCCCGACCCAGAAGTAGCGCTTCTCCGGCGATTCGTCGTCCCACACCATGAAGATCCCCACCGTGCCGTCGCCGTTCACCGAGACCGGTGCCAGCACGGCGTCCTCCGTGAGCCCCTCGTCGAGGTGGACGTCGATGCCGGTGATGACGTCGCGGAAGCGGAGCGCCCGCGCGAGGGTGTCCCCGGACGGGAGGTCCCGCCACCCCAGGAGGGGCATTCCAGAACGGAAGTTCTCCATTCCGTCGGAGAATTCCAAGAATTGGCGGTAGCCCGGCTCGATCGGCTGCCGCAGCCACCCTTCGAATTCCGAGATCTGGCTCGCATCGGCCGGTGGCCGAAGCCCAGGAGGCGCCGAGAGGGCGGAACCGGGGTCCGATCGGTGGTCGTCGATCCTCGCCGTCACGAGCCTGTCGATCCACTCAGCCAACTCGCACCGTTCCCATCGTCGTCACGTACTTGCTATCGGGTGATGTTACAGATTCCGTATTCACCGCGCGTGACGGTTCCTTGTATGTGCTCGGTCGTGTAGGTACTGGGGGTCTTGTTCACGCCGGCGTACAGGAATTCAGTGGGTTTGTATCCCTCGTTGTACTTGTTCGCATAGGAGCCCACGAGCGAGTTCACGTCGTTGTCCTGCTGGTGCCAGCAGTACGGGGAGTACTTTCCGGACCACGTGGTGTCGGGGAGGTGGCCGGCCACCTTTCCGTTGTACTCGTACGGTGTCCCCTCCACCTCGTCCTTGTGGAGGTCCTTGTACTTGTCCGCCAGGTCGGAGAGCGTGATCTCCTTTCCTGCACGGGTGTAGCCCATGACCTCCTTGCCGGGGGACACCCGGCCCTTGGGCGACCAGTAGTTCCGCACGGCGTTCAGTGCGGCGATGTGGTCCTTCAGTTCGTCGATCTGCTCCTGTGTCGCCCCTTCGGGCGCGCGGAGGCAGACGATCCCGGACATCCCGCGCTGCTTCTTGGTCTTGTTCAGGTGCGCCGTGCAGTCCTCTTCCTGCTGGTTGGTCGTGGAGCCGGTCCCCGCGTCGGGCCCCGGCGCGGTGTGGGTGTCGGTGTCCTGGTCGGGGGTGGTGTTCTGGTTGGTGGTGAGCTGGTTGAGCAGGTCGGCGGCGTGGTAGACGGCGGAGATGATCTTGAGGATGTCGCCGGGCTTCGGCGGCTCCCAGTCGGGCTTGGGCGGGGGGCGCTCGATGTCGGTCTTGCGCGGATCCCAGAGCGGCCTGGGGGCCGGGATGTCGACCGGCCTCTTGATCGTGGTGGTCGGGCGGTGGAACTTCGCCGGGCGGACCCGGGTCGGCGTGCCCCCGCAGTTCGACCAGCAGGTGTCGTCGCCCGCCGCCGTGGTGTCGGTCGTGGCGGCGGCTGCTGCCGCGGCGGCCGCGGCGGTGGCAGCGGCCATCTGGGACGCGCGGGCGTGTACGTCGGCCTTCTCCAGGGCGAGGTCGTTGACCCAGGTCTGGGAGGTCGTCGTGGACGAGGAGGCGGCGGCGGCGCTGCTGCCGGCGTGGGAGGAGGAGCCGGTGAACTTGTCGTGGAGCCAGTTCCACGAGTTCTTGGCGCCGCTGATCGTGCTGTCGACGAACTGTCCGCCCGCCCGGGCCATCTTGTTGCAGTTCGCCTGGCAGGCACTGATGAGTGCGGAACCCGCGCCGATGAGGACCGTCACCTCGATGACGCAGGCGTCTTCCAGGCAGTGCCCGGAGGGGTCGGTGCCGTTGAGCGGGCTGGCGTTGGCGTAGGTGTAGCGGTTGGCCTGGGCGGAGGGGTTGGGGTTGAGGAGGGAGGAGTCGCGGCTGGTGAAGCCGCCGGTGCCGGGGCGGTACCAGCGGGCGGCCATGTTGACGTCGCCGGTGGTGGGGTCGGTCCAGCCGCTCTGGTAGCCGAGGCCGGTGCCGGTGCCGCTGGTGGCGGTGGGCTTGCCGAAGGGGTCGTAGGTGGTGGCGCCGGTGACGGTGGTGCCGTTGGCATCCAGGGTGGCGGTGACGTCGGTGTGCTGGTCGGTGCGCAGGCGCAGGCTGGTGGTGGCGTTGGCGGCGCCGAGCAGGTTGCCTTCGGTGTCGCGGGCGTAGGTCCAGGTGCCGTCGTTGGTCAAGTTGTTGGAGCCGCCGTCGTAGCTGAAGCGGGCGGCGCCCCGGCTGGTGACGCGGTCGAGGCCGTCGTAGGTGTAGCTGGTGGTGCCTTCGGTGATCAGGCGCCCGAAGGCGTCGTAGGCGAGGGTGTCCTGCTTGGTTCCGGTGGTGACGGCGGCCAGGGTGCCGCGGGCGGTGTAGGCGTAGGTGCTGGTGCCGTCCGACAGCAGGCGGTTGCGTTCGTCGTAGGTGGCGGTGGCGGTGCCGTTGCCGGTGCGGTTGCCGGCGGCGTCCCACGTGTAGGCGGTGGTGGTGCCGTCGGCGGTCCAGGAGGTGAGGTGGCCGGCCAGGTCGTAGCCGTAGCGGTTGTCCCTGACGGGGTCGGCGGCGCCGCCGCTGACGGTCTTGCGGGTGAGGCGGTTGTCGAGGTCGTACTCGTAGGCGGTGCCGGCGAGCGGGGTGCCGGGGCCGCCGACGGCCACCAGCTGGTCGCCGGCCAGGCGGCCGAGGCCGTCGTAGCTCAGGCGCCGCTCGGACTTGACCTGGTCCTTGGTGACGTCGACCGGGTCGGCCTGGATGTACCACTGCTTGCTCGGGCGGCCGTCGCCGTCGTAGCCGTACCAGTTCTTGGTCTTCAGCTTGGGGTTGTTGGCCCAGTCGAGCCGGCCGTCGGCCTTGTAGCCGAAGACGGTCAGGTCGGTGTCCTTGTCGGTGCGCTTGGTGATGCGCCCGTCGGCGTCGTACTCCCAGGTCTGGGTGGCTGTCGCCAGGTCGGTGCCGGCCTTGATGAGCAGGCCGCGGTCGTTGTAGGCGTAGTTCTGGGCGTTCAGGGTGTCGGAGTTGTTGCGGATCAGGTGCCCGGCCGGGTCGTAGGCCAGGTCCCGGGCGGCGGTGTCCGTCTCGGCGCCGGTGCCGCTCTCGTGCACCAGGCGGCCGACCGGGTCGTAGCTGCGCAGGCGGGTGATTCCGCCGGGCTCGGTGAGCTTGACCGCCTGGCCGCCCATGTCGTAGCTGGTGGTCCAGGTGCGGTCGGCGGCGGCCGGCTGGGCCGCGGTGGCGGGCTCGATCGTGGACTCGGGCAGGCCCCAGGTGTTGAAGGTGTAGACGGTGGTGTTGCCCTTGCCGTCGGTCAGGCGGGTCCTACGTTGTTGGCATGGGTTGGACGGGCCGTCGTAAGGTCCAGAGGCCCAGAGACGCCGGGTATGGCTTTCAGGCGGTTGCACGCGATGGTTCCC
>NZ_JNWQ01000079.1 GCF_000716875.1 Streptomyces novaecaesareae
CCGACGGGTCAGCGTCCTGTGGGCACTGCTGCGCGACAACCGGATCTTCGCCCCCGATCCGGCCGCGCAGACGGCTTGACTCAATCATTGAGACTCCTGTGGATGGGTCGGGGCGGCGGCCGGTTCAGTGTGATCTTGCGAGGAACCCCCGGCCGTTCACGGCCGGGTCAAGCTGACTCCTCGAAGTGCATCGCGATACGGCAGTGGGCCGGGCGCGTGCGGCTTCGGTCGCGGTCGACCGAAGCCGAAGCCGGGTCCGGTTCCGGCGGCTCGGGGCGGTCCTGGCGGCCGGAGGCGGGCAGCAGCCGGATGGCGCGCTCCAGCGGCTGGTCGACGTCGATGACGGCGGTGGCGGTGGTCATGGCGGGGATCCCTTCGGGCGGCGGGCCGTACGGCCGGACACCTCCAGTGGAGACCCTCCGCGCACCGACCGCACCCGTCCTTGACGGATGGCCTACGCCCCCGCCACCGACCTTGACGTCCTCCTGACAGCGGCCCGTTTCACCGTGTCAGGGAGTCGTCAAGGACGGCCCGTACGCCGCCAAGGCCTCGTCAATGTCGGCATGGCGCACCGGCCCCCGGTGGTGGGCTGTCCGCCGTCCCCGTCGCTCCCCGAACCGCCGCCCCCGTCAACCGGGCGGCCCGGAAGGTCCCCCGAGACGATGCGCCGTTCGGCTCTCACCACACCGGACCACACCTCCGACCAGCAGAACTGGTTCCGCCGCCCCGAGCGAACTCCCAAGCAAACCCCCGGGCACACACCCCAGCGCGCCCCCGAGCCGCCGCCGAGCCACCGGCCGTCCGGCCCTGGGAGCGGCCGCCGCCGGCTCATCACCCGCCGCCAGCTGCGCGAGGCGCTGCCCGCCGCCGTCCGCAAGCTCCACCCGCGCGTCATGATGCGCAACCCGGTGATGCTGGTGGTCGAGACCGGTTCGGCGCTCACCACGATCAGCGCGGTGATCCACCCCGGCGTCTTCGCCTGGGTGATCTCCTTCTGGCTCTGGCTGACGGTGCTGTTCGCCAACCTGGCCGAGGCCGTCGCCGAGAGCCGCGGCAAGGCGCAGGCCGACTCGCTGCGCCGCGCCCAGTCGGCCACCACCGCCCGGCGGCTGCTGCACTGGCGGGTTGGCACCCGCGACCACCGCCACGAGGTCATCCCCGCCGAGCAGTTGATGCTGCACGACATCGTCCTGGTGTCGGCCGGCGAGGTGATCCCGCAGGACGGCGAGGTGGTCGAGGGCGTGGCGAGCGTGGACGAGTCGGCGATCACCGGGGAGTCCGCGCCGGTCATCCGCGAGTCCGGCGGGGATCGTACGGGCGTCACCGGCGGAACTAAGGTCCTCTCCGACCGCCTGGTGGTGCGGATCACCTCCCGCCCCGGGCAGAGCTTCGTCGACCGGATGATCGCCCTGGTCGAGGGCGCGAACCGGCAGAAGACGCCGAACGAGATCGCGCTCAACATCCTGCTCGCCTCGCTGACCATCGTCTTCCTGCTGTCCGTCGTCTCGCTCCAGCCGATGGCCATCTACGCGAACGCGCCCCAAACGACCATCGTGCTGGTCGCGTTGATGGTCGCGCTCATCCCGACCACGATCGGCGCCCTGCTCTCCGCGATCGGCATCGCCGGGATGGACCGGCTGGTGCAGCGCAACGTCGTGGCGCTCTCCGGCCGGGCGGTGGAGGCCGCCGGGGACGTCGACGTGCTGCTGCTCGACAAGACCGGCACCATCACCCACGGCACCCGCCGCGCCGTCGCCCTGCACCCGCTGCCCGGCGCGACCACCGAACAGCTCGCCGAGGCGGCCCAGTTGGCCTCCGTCGCGGACGAGACACCGGAGGGCCGATCACTGGTCGAACTGACGAACCGTCAGTACTGGGTGCCACCACGCTCCCCCGGCGAACTGGGCGAGCAGCAGCCCGTCCCGTTCACCGCGCACAGCCGGATGAGCGGCGTCGACCTGCGCTGGGCGGACGGCACGTCCTGCCTGATCCGCAAGGGCGCGGCGAGCGCCGTCGCCCGCTGGGTGGTGGACGGCGGCGGGCGGCTGCCGATGGAGGCCAAGCCACTGGTCGACCGGATCGCCGAGGCCGGCGGCACCCCGCTGCTGGTCGCCGTCCACGACCGGCACGGCGCCCGCGCGCTCGGCGTGGTCGAGCTCAAGGACGTGGTGAAGGAGGGCATCGCCGAACGCTTCGCCGAGCTGCGCAGGATGGGCATCCGTACGGTCATGGTCACCGGCGACAACCCGCTGACCGCCAGGGCGATCGCCGAGGAGGCCGGCGTGGACGACTTCCTCGCCGAGGCCACCCCGGAGGACAAGCTCGCCCACCTGCGGCGCGAACAGGCCGCCGGGAACATGGTCGCGATGACCGGCGACGGCACCAACGACGCCCCCGCGCTCGCCCAGGCCGACGTCGGCGTCGCGATGAACTCCGGCACCCCGGCCGCCAAGGAGGCCGGCAACATGGTCGACCTCGACTCCAACCCGGCGAAGCTCATCGACATCATCCGGGTCGGCAAGCAACTCCTCATCACCCGGGGCGCGTTGACCACCTTCTCGATCACCAACGACGTGGCCAAGTTCTTCGCGATCATCCCCGCGATGTTCGCGAACGCCTACCCCGGGCTGCACGACCTCAACATCATGGGCCTGCACAGCCCCACCTCGGCGATCGCCTCCGCGATCATCTTCAACGCGCTGATCATCGTCGCGCTGATCCCGCTCGCCCTGCGCGGCGTCCGCTACCAGCCCGCCTCCGCGACCGACCTGCTCCGGCGCAACCTGCGGGTGTACGGGCTGGGCGGGCTGGTGCTGCCCTTCCTCGGCATCAAGGCGATCGACCTGCTGATCCAGTTCGTACCGGGGCTGGGCTGAGACAACCCGGGGTGAGAAGACCCGGGCCGAGAAGACCCGGGCCGAGAAGACCCGGGGTGTCAGCAGGCCGTCAAGATGTGTACCACCGGCGTCATGGTGGTGTCAGCGGCGGTACGGACCGACCGGTTCCGGGGTTCACTGGAGTCATCCGGAGCAAGGAGTGCCTGACCGGGAGAACCCCACCCAGGGAGACCCCCACCCGAGAACGGAGACGAACGGCCATGACCGGGACCACCAGAGTGATCGTCGGCCTGAGCGGATCACTGAACAGTCTGGCCGCCCTCTACCACGCCGTCGGCGAAGCGGCCCGGCACGAGGCGGTGCTGGTGCCCGTCGCCGCCTGGACCGCCACCGAGCGGGACGGCCTGCGCCCGCGCTCCGAACTGGAACACGCCGCCCGCCGGCGCCTGGACATCGCCTTCGAACAGGCCTACGGCGGCTACCCGTCCGGCCTGGTCATCCACCCGCTGGTGGTCAACACCGACCCCGGGCCCGCCCTCGTCGGCGCCGTCACCGGCCCGGCCGACCTGCTCGTCCTCGGCGCCGCCACCCGCCGCCGCCTCGACCGCCTGCGCAACGGTTCGGTCGCCCGCCACTGCCGCCACCGGGCCGGCTGCCGCGTGGTCGAGGTCTCCCCTTCCGCCCTCCTCGCCCGCCTCGAACTCCCCGCCCGCACCGGCGCCCCGCTGCCCCTCCTCGCCCGCTGACGCCGGACCGCACTCCGTGCCCCCGCGCCCCTCACGCGGGGGCGCGGCCGCAACGCCGGGCATCCGTCACGCCGGATCGTGCAGGTGGGCGCTCAGCCACGACAGGGACGGCGGGAGCAGCCGGCCCCAGGTGGTGAAGTTGTGCCCGCCCGCGTCCACCGTCGCCTGGGCGACGACGAGCGGCGGGCGGGCCGCCGCCGCGAAGGCCGAGGAGTCGGCGTACGTGCTGCCGTCCTCCTTGCTGTCGGCGAGCAGGACAGCGAGGTCGGGCATCGGCAGGTGGGCGAGGCGCCAGCGGAGGTCGGCCTCGGCGCGCCGCTGGGCGCTGCCGCCGAACAGGTCGCCGGTGGTGACGTCCTCGGCCGCCTTGAAGTAGCCGGAGAGCGAGACCGCCGCCGAGAAGGTCCCCGGATGCTCCATGCCGAGCTTGATGGCGCAGTAGCCGCCGGTCGAGTCCCCGATCACGCCCAGGCTGCCCGGCCCGTCCAGCACCCGGTAGGAGGCCCGCAGGTCGGCGGGCACGTCGGTGGTGAAGTAGGTCTGCGCCCGCGGCCCGTTCGGGATGTCCTCGCACTCGCTGTCCCGGGGCATGGTGGGCGAGGGCCGCATCAGCACCAGGACGGTCGGCTTCATCGTCCCCGCGCCCAGCAGGTCGAGTTCGTGCGCCGGGTAGCGCAGCTTGGTGACCAGGTTGGTGGCGTCCCCGGGGAAGCCGGTCATCACCAGGACGGCCGGGAAGTGCATGCTCTCGCCGCCGGGTCGGAAGTACTGCGGCGGGAGGTAGACGTACCCGTCGGTGCTCAGCCCGGTCGTGCCGCCGGGCAGCCGCACCCGGTCCAGCCGTCCGGTCCGGGCCGGGTCGTGGCCGGCCGGGCGGGCGCCGGTGATCTCCGCCGTACCGAGCACCTGCACCCCGGCGGGCCCTCCGCCGTTTCCTACCCCCTGCGCGCCCTGGATCACGGCCGCCCCGTGCTCGTGCCCGAGCAGGTCGGTCCAGCTGCTGTAGAAGACGAAGTAGTCGTTGACGGCGAGCCCGAGCGTCGCCAGCAGGGCCAGCTGCGTGACCACGATGGTGCCCAGCCGCAGGAACATCGCGGGCCAGCTGCGGACAGCCAGCCGGGGCCACACCCAGAGGGTGCCGAGCACCGTGAACACCGCGAGCAGCGCCGTCAGCGCCAAGAGCTTGTGACTGGTGAGTCCCATCGGTCCCGGCCTCCCCTACCACTGTGGACCACCGGTACGACCGTGGACCACCTGGCCCTCCCGAACTTCGACAAGACTGTCGAAGTTGACATGCTCAGGCTATGCTGATTCGAGATCCGACCCGCGCTCCCCGCCCCGTCGACGAACGCGCCCGCAGCGCGCCCGACCGGAAAGAGGCGAGACCCGTGATTCCCGACCGGCGACCAACCATCCGGCCGAGACGGTGATCTGACGGTACGTCAACCCTGATACGGCGTTTCACCGCCCGGCCCGCCGAAGCGTGCCCCGGACCGCCCGCCGCCGTTGTACGGAA
The DNA here is from genome assembly GCF_000716875.1 of Streptomyces novaecaesareae. GTDB lineage: Bacteria > Actinomycetota > Actinomycetes > Streptomycetales > Streptomycetaceae > Kitasatospora > Kitasatospora novaecaesareae. The sequence goes on from NZ_JNWQ01000079.1 coordinate 5,100, forward strand.
GGTGAACCACCGCACCCGCCCCAACGCCCCGGCCGCCCCGCTGAGGAAGAGGTTCCGCATGACGACGTCCCGGCTCTACCCGCGCCCCGGCGAAGCCGCGGTACTACTCACCGTGCTCGGCCTGCTCGTCCTGGAGGAAATCGCCCTCGGCATGGCCGAAAGGGAAGACCGCCCCGTCATCGGCGGCATCCTGATCGGCGCCTCCGGCACCGGCCTCCTGGTCGTCGGCGCCGTCCTCCTCAGCCGCTGGCTCGACACCCGCCGCCCGCTCCCTCTGCCCCCGGACGGCCCCAACGGCCGCGAATACAGCGCCCGCGCCCTCGAAGGCTTCCCCATGGAAGCCGTCCGCCCGCTACTCCTCGCCGAGAACGCACCCCAACTCGGCCAGTTGTACTCCGCCTGGATGCTCGCCCGCGCCGGCCGCCCCGCCCCCTGGATCGCCCGCCGACTCGACATCCCGCTCGACGCCGCCCACCTCCTGGTCGACGCCGCCCGCGCCCTGAAACCCGACCCGGAACTCGATCAACGCCGCTGACCCGGCGCCGCGTTCGCCTGCGCCACCAGATACGGCACCAACCCGCGCTCCGCCAACGCCGCCCGCCAGGCATCCCGCGCCCGCGCCAACTCCCCCGGGCCGCTGGCCTCCTCGCCCGTCACTTCGCCCTGCCGAACTGCCGACCCCAGCAACCCCAACCCGCCGACCAGCAGACTCACGGCCGCCACCCCGGCCGCCACCCACCCGGCACCCAGCAGCGCGTGCGCCAACACCTCCAAGTCCTCGGCCAGCCCCAGCACATAGCCGAGCAGCAGGAACACCACAGCCGCCACCACCGCCACGATCGGCACGATCACCCCCAACACCCCCCACCACCCCGACGCCCGCTCCCGCGCCGGCACATCCACCGGCAGCCGCGCCACCGCATCCGCATCCGCCCGCAGAGCCGCATACCGCTCGTACTCCGGCCCCGCCGCGGCCAACACGAACTCCGCGTTCTCCCGAGCCGCCCGCCGCAGCACCTCCACCCCGCGCGCCGCGTCCCCGCGCGCCGCCAACGCCTCCCGCACCTGCGGCGCGCAGAGCGCCCGCCCGAGCTCCGTCTCGAAGTCCGCCCGATCCTGCTGCGGCAGCCTAAGCGGCTTGTCCATGCTGGGTCCCCGTTCACCGATCGTGCAGTTCTACAGAACTGTAGAACAAGGGGGCGCATCGTAGCAGCCCTGTTCACGGGTGGATTCGGCGATCAGGAGGGGTCGGCCATCGGCACCCGGGCGAGCGCGGCACGGACGACGTCCGCAAGGTCTCGATCGACAACACCCCACTCATGAAGCCAGGCGTGGATCTGCCGGGCGGACCTTCCGAGTCGATCTGCCTCTCTCAGCAACAGGGCCAATGAGGACGGCCTACTGGACGACCTCGCGAACAGCCGAACCAAATCCTCCGCCTGTCGCAGGGAGACATCGGCCGGGAGTTTCTCCGACGACACCGGGATCCCGCACGCCTTGAGACGAGCCGCGAGCTCTTCCGGGTTCCGCCCTATCGCGCTCGCCGCCATGATCAGGTCGGCAAACGGCACAAGACTACCGACCTCCGTAGCCGGCCACTTCATCGGGCCGTGGCCGGAGAGCAGTTGAAAGTCCAGGAGGGTGTTCACCTCCGGCACAGCCATGGGAACGTGGAATCCATAGGCCCGATACCGATCGATCGCCTCCTGAAGCGTGAACACACCCCGTCCGACAACCGCGAAGAGCCACACATAGGAAAGGCCCTCAATCCATCGGAACCTGGAGCCCCTATCCCTGAAGAGCTCCACGTCCTTGGCACTGGCGTCCGCGGGCAACGACGGACCCGGGATTCCCACAGCCATCAGTCGCTCGACGACCTCGGCCACACTGATCGACTCGGTCGCCGCGGCTTCCAGCACGTGAATCACTGGCGCCGCACCCGAGCGGTTGAGCCAGGGACTCATGCCGTCGAGGCGTACGCTCAGGGACCTCACGTCATTGCTGGAGGGAAAGTCCGGAAGTCCCGTGGCATCAGCCGCGATTCCGTACTTGGCAAAGGCGCCACAGACCTCGGCAGTCGACATCCCGAGCACCGAACTCGCTTTCGCCAGATGCCCTGGCGCAACCGAGCCATCTCGCTCGAAGGGCGTGCCGAACACTGGCACGCCCTTGAGGCCCCGCAGAAGAACCGGATCGGCCACCATTGCCGCAGCCATCTTCGACACCTCAGCGGAGACGACTATGCCGTGGTCGGCCAGACGTTCGACGACCTCCTCCATCGGCGCGCCTCCGAACTTCCAGATCTCGAACAGCTCGGCCACACCAATCGGCGAATCGTCTTCGTCACCACGGGGCCGCGAGGCTCTCTCATCGTCATCTTCAAGCCCGAGCGCAGCAGCTCGTCTGCTCACCTCATCATGAGTCAGGCCCAACTCGATGGCTACCTCAGTGAGCCAGCTCTCGGATACCGACTCCCTCCAGGTCCGTGCCTGGCGGCGAGATCCTCGCGCGAGCAGGAAGGCCGAGTCAGACGGCCTCGCCAATCGAATATTTCGGATTAGGAGGGCCCCTGCGGACACTCCTTCCAACAGTTCCAGTCGGTCTGTCCTCCCATGCGCCATCAGCCTCCAGAGAAGCACGTGATCCGATGGCGTCGCGCTCGCCTGGTTTCTCCCGCTCTCCTCCGGGTCGCGTCCGATCCCGATGTAACCAAGAATCCTCCGGTCTGCGGGGAAGAGCCCCGCTCTTCCCAGGTCGAACGCGATTCCATGTGACTCCAGCCGGCAGCCCTGACGTACCGCCTCCGCTGCTACCAGCTCGGCGAGCTGAATACAGTCGTCAGTGAGCCGACCGACCCATTCCATTCCGAACAGTCCCGAATCGGACCGAACGAGTTCACCGGCCCCATCCGCCAACAACGCGCCGACCGTCCGCGATACGTCGTCGATGACCCGTCGCCGATCCACCGAAATCCTCCCCGGCGCGAAGCGGCCGGAGAGGTTCACCACGGCACCGATGAGGCTGTTACTCCGCGGCGAGAAGACTCCTCGCTTCACCTCCGATTCCACCAGCAGGCCATCGACCAGCAGTGCACCTCCTTCCTCGCACCAGATCACGTGCGCACCTTCCGGAGCGTCGTTCCAAGAAACCGTCACGCCGCGCGCGTTGAGGCCGAAGGTCTCGTTCTCGGGCGCCGACCGAGGCCTGAACACTCCCGGTTCCCAGACTGATCTGCGCTCGCCGTGCGCGACGGTGGTGCGGAACTCCGCTATTCCCAGAAGACGTTCGAGGACATCGAGGGCCGACCAGGAATCCCCGAGGTCGATGTCGCCTCGCAGGTACAGGCGGACGGTGGTGCCGGGCTTCCGGCAGCTGTCCTCGCGTTCGGTGATGCGGAAGAGGTGGCTGGGGCCGTAGATGGAGACGTCGAGCTGCGGGCCGAGCCGGCCGGTGGCGTCCATGCGGCAGGTGGTGACCCGGATCTCGTCGGCGAGCATGAAGTAGCTCAGCACGCCGATGCCGAAGCGGCTGTTGGGGTACAGCTCGACGGGCGGGTCGGCCTTTCGCCACTCGGCGCGTTCGAGTTTGAAGTCCAGTTGCTCGGCGAAGCGGGCGCCGGCGTTGGAGAATACCCCTCGCAGCTCGGATTCGCCCATGCCGACGCCGTTGTCCTGGCATTCCAGGTAGGCGCGGCCGTGCTCGTCCACGCCCTGGCGGAACTCGATCCGGCCGTCGTAGGTGAACCGGGCGCCCAGGGTGTTGGTGCGGTCCAGGTACTCGGTCCGCGCCCGGCGGTAGCGGCAGGCGTCGAGGGCGTTCTGGTAGAGCTCGCGGACGGCCAGGTCCCGGTCACGGTAGAGCTCTACGCCCATCAGCAGGCTGCGCACCCGGCGTTCGTCGAGGCGGAACCGCGCCCAGCCGGTGAAGGCGCCGGCGGCGGGGGCGGCCTCGTCGGAGGCGAGGCGGGTGGGGAGGGGGTGCGAGGTGAGTACGCGGCGGACGGCGTGGAGGAGTTCGTCGGCCCTGGCCGTGTACTCGCGCAGGCCTTCGACCACCGCCTCGTGCCGGCATTCGGCGCGCAGGACGGGCAGGTCGTAGGAGCCTCCCCAGACGGCCAGTTCGAGCGTGCGGCACAGGTCCGCGAGGTCGACTTCGTGCGGGATGCCCAGGTGTTCGGCGACGATGTCGGGCAGCGCGGTCGTCTCGATGGCGGTGCCGTAGGCGAGGGCGAGGATGAGCGCCAACCTCGGTTCCCGGACGTGTTGTTCGCCGGGGGCGCGCAGGTGGTCGTCCTCGCGGAGGCCGGCGAGGTAGTCGCGGTTGGTGACGTCGGGGCCTCGGCGGAGGCCGTGCAGGACGGCGCAGATCCGCTTGAGGGCGAAGGTTTCGCCGAGTTCGTCCAGCACCGGCAGTCGGTCGAGGATGTCGCGGACGCCCTCGGGATCGGCGAGGTCCTCGTGCTGGTCGAGCCAGCGGTGGTAGAGCCACCAGCCGACGGGCGCGGCGGAGTCGGGGCGGGTGCGGGTGCGGTGGGTGAGCAGGTCGTAGGACTCGATGAACTGCTCGTAGGCCGCCCGGTCGCCCTCGGGTGCGGGCGACGGCTGGAGGTCGGTCGGGCGGACGGTCGCCCGGGCGGCGGCCAGGTGCAGGGAGCGGACCCGGTAGAGGAAGGGGGCGACCGCCAGCAGTGCGGCCTCGGCCGGGTAGAGGTCGAGGGGGCCGTCGCCGAGCAGCCAGCTGACGCGCGAGGCGAAGCGGACGGCGATCCCGGGGTCCTGCCAGGGGTCGTCCACGAGGTCCACCGAGTCCCGCAGCCGGGCGAGTTCGCGGACGGCCGCGAGTGCGGCCCGCTTGTACGGCGCTGCGTCCCGCTCGGCCCGTACGTGCTGCCAGGCGCGGCACTCGTCCGCGCTCTGCACCCAGGGGTCGTCCTGCTCCGGGACGGCCCGTGGACGCGGCCCGCCCAGGTACAGGTTCTCGATGTGCCCGGCCTGGACGGTGTCCCCGTGGACGGTGCCGTTCATCGTGTTCGAGCTGTCGACCACCGCTTGTGCCCCTCCCCAAGTGCAGGGGAACGAGCGTAGGGCAAACCCAGGGTCAGGACGCCGTCGTGGGCTCAATGGTGAGGGTGACCCGCTTGGCGTCGGCCGCGGCCGACGGGGCGGCGCCGATGTTGGTGACGGTGGCGGTCAGGACGGCCTCGGCGCCGGGGATCCAGTTGAAGGTCTTGGACTGGACGACGAACTGTCGTTGCTGCCGTGTCCCGTCGCAGGTCACGTCCGTCTCGGCTGTCCGGCTGGAGCCGAAGCCGATCGCGGAGGAGTCCTGGGGGTCCTTCTGCTCGACGGAGACGGTGAGGGAGCGGGCTTCGGCCGCGACCGTGCAGAGGTAGCCGACGTCGACGCGGACCTTTCCCGGCTGTTTCGGGTCGACCGTGGCGTCACCGAGCGTGACCGTGGTGGCGGCGGGGGACGGGTCGGTGACGTCGGCGGCCCCGGCGGCCCCGATGGGGGCGGAGAGGGCGGCGAGGGACGAGGTGAGTACCGTCAGGACCATCCAACGATGCACGGCAACCTCCCTGGACTGAGGACGTGGTGCGGCCGACGCTAACCGCCCGGCCGAACGGCCGCTCGCCGAGCCAATCCGATGGTCACACCAACGGCCCAGCACCCCGTCCCCGACGCCCCGACCCAACACCCCGCCCCAGCCCCCGCCGCCCCTCAGCGTCGCCGGAGCCAGACCGCCCAGGTCAGCACCGAGCAGAACACGTACGCCGCCAGGAACCCCAGGTAGGCCGCGTCCCCGTTGTGGCTGGCGAGGAAGGACTGCCGGAACGCCAGGTTCACCAGCACCCCGCCGAACGCCCCGATCGCCCCCGCGAGCCCGATCAGTGCCGCGGAGCGGCGCCGGGAGGCGTTCTCGGCAGCCGTCGGGTCGGCGCCGGCCGCGACCGCCGAGCGGGCGAGGGCCTGGTAGTGCGCCGGGATCATCTTGTACGTGGAGCCGTTGCCGATGCCGCTGAGCACGAAGAGGGCGATGAACCCGGCCAGGAACAGTGGCAGCGAGCCCGCCCGCGACGCGGCCAGGACGACGGCCGTCCCGGCGCCCATGGCGAGGAAGGTGCACAGGGTGACGACCGCCCCGCCGTACCGGTCGGCGAGCCGTCCGCCGACCGGCCGCAGCAGCGAGCCGAGCAGCGGCCCGAGGAAGGTGAGCGCCGCCGCCTTGACCGGGGTGTCGAAGCGCTCGTGGAACTGCACCTGGAGTACCTGCCCGAAGGCGAAGCCGAAGCCGATGAACGAGCCGAACGTCCCGATGTACAGCGTGGAGACGGCCCAGCCGTACGGGTCGCGGGCGACCTCGCGCAGCGCCCGCCCCTCCCCCGGAGCGGAGGCCGCCACCGCCAGGTTGTCCATCCGCCACCACGCCCCCGCCGCCGCGAGCACGATCAGCGGCAGGTAGAGCAGCGGCAGCAGCCGGGGGTGGGTGGCGCCGGCGGTGGCCAGCACCAGCAGTCCGAGCAACTGCACCGCCGGGACGCCGAGGTTGCCGCCGCCCGCGTTGATGCCCAGCGCCCAGCCTTTGAGCCGGTGCGGGTAGAAGGCGTTGATGTTGGCCATCGAGGAGGCGAAGTTGCCGCCGCCGACGCCCGCCACGCAGGCGACGGCCAGCAGTGTCCCGTACGACACCCCGGGTTCCAGCACGAGGGCGGCGAGCCCGGTGGGGACGAGCAGCAGCAGGGCGCTGATCACCGTCCAGGTGCGGCCGCCGAAGCGGGCGACGGCGAAGGTGTACGGCAGGCGCAGCAGGGCGCCGAGTGCGGTGGGGAGCGCGGTGAGGGTGAACTTGCCTGCGGTGTCGATGTGGTACTGGGGCCCGAGGAAGAGGACGAGCACCGACCAGAGGCTCCACACCGAGAAGCCGATGTGTTCGGAGAGCACGGAGAAGATCAGGTTGCGGCGGGCGATCCGGGCGCCGGCGCGCTCCCAGAACTCCTCGTCCTCCGGGTCCCAACTCTCCAGCGGGGTGGGCTTTCTCGCGTCGAGGACGGTGCTCATGCCGCACTCTCCTCGACGCAGACCCGCACCGGCCAGCGCCGCAGCACGGCGGGGGTGCCGTCGGGGGCGGTGTCCTCGTCCAGGCAGCGCCCGTCGGTGAGGTCGTAGACCTGCTTGTACATCGGGGAGATGAGGGTCGGCCGGTCGCCGCGGTTGCCGAGCAGGCCCCGGGAGAGGACGGGGGCGCCGCTGAACGGGTCGAGGTTGTCGACGGCGTAGAGCGTTCCGGCGCGGTCGCGGAACAGTGCGACCTGTTCGGTGTCGGGCAGCAACACCGCGACGCCGCGGCCGGGTTGCAGGTCGGCGAGGGTGCAGACGGTCTGCCAGCTGCTTCCGTCGTGGATCTGTACGGTCACGGGGTGAGCACCTCCAGTCGGGGCCCGGCGACGAACACCGGGGAGTCGAGGGTGTGGCCGGCCTCGCCGGGGCGGGCGGGGCGGATCTGGCCGCGTTCGGGGACGAAGGTCACGGCCGGGTCGGGGGTGCCGGGCGCGTTGACGAAGGAGGCGAAGCGCCGCAGCCGTTCGGGGTCGGCGAGGGTCTCGGCCCATTCGTCGCGGTAGCCGCCGATGTGACGCTCCATCAGTTCATCCAGCTCGGCGGCGATGCCGAGCGAGTCGTCCAGGACGACGGCCCGCAGGTGGTCCAGGCCGCCTTCCAGCCGTTCCAGCCAGACCGAGGTGCGTTCCAGGCGGTCGGCGGTGCGGATGTAGAACATCAGGTAGCGGTCGATGGTGCGCAGGAGCGTCTCGCGGTCCAGGTCGGCCGCCAGCAGGTCGGCGTGGCGTGGTGTCATGCCGCCGTTGCCGCCGACGTAGAGGTTCCAGCCGGCCGAGGTGGCGATGATGCCGAAGTCCTTGCTCTGCGCCTCCGCGCACTCGCGGGCGCAGCCGGAGACGGCGGCCTTGAGCTTGTGCGGGGAGCGCAACCCCCGGTAGCGCAGCTCCAGTTCGATGGCGAGGGCGGTGGAGTCCTGGACGCCGAAGCGGCACCAGGTCTCGCCGACGCAGGACTTCACGGTACGCAGCGATTTGCCGTAGGCGTGCCCGGACTCGAAGCCGGCGTCGACCAACTTGCGCCATATGACGGGGAGTTGGTCGACGGTCGCGCCGAACATGTCGATCCGCTGACCGCCGGTGATCTTGGTGTAGAGGCCGTGGTCGCGGGCGATCTCGCCGATCGTGATCAGGCCCTCGGGGGTGATCTCGCCGCCGGGCACCCGGGGCACGACCGAGTACGAGCCGTTGCGCTGCAGGTTGGCGAGGAAGTGGTCGTTGGAGTCCTGCAGTGCGCCCTGTTCGCCGTCCAGGATGTGGCCGTTGCCGAGGCTGGCCAGGACGGAGGCGACGGTCGGCTTGCAGATCTCGCAGCCCTCGCCGCCGCTGCCGTGCCTGGCCAGCAGTTCGGAGAAGCTCGTCAGCCCGGTGACCCGGACGATCTCGTACAACTCGGCCCGGGTGTGGGCGAAGTGCTCGCACAGGCCCTTGGTGGTGCTGACCCCGGCGGCCTCCAGCTCCTCGGTGACGACGGTGCCGAGCTGCTTGAGGCAGCTGCCGCAGCCGGTGCCGGCCCGGGTGCACTTCTTGACGGCGGTGACGCTGTCGGCGCCCTGCTCGCGGACGGCGGCGCGCACCGCGCCCTGGGTGACGTTGTGGCAGGAGCAGAGCACCGCGTCGTCGGGCAGGGCGACGGGCCCGGCGGCGGCGAAACCACCGGGCAGGACGAGCTGTTCGGGCGCGACGGTGAGCGGCTTGCCGCCGACGGCGAGCGGGCGCAGGATGCCGTAGCCCTCGGTGTCGCCGACCAGCACGCCGCCGAGCAGCGCGCCGTCGGCGCCGATGACGAGCTTGCGGTAGACGCCGCTGCGGCTGTCGCTGTAGAGCACGTCGAGGGCGCCCTCGGCGGTGCCGTGCGGGTCGCCGAAGCTGGCGACGTCCACGCCGAGCAGCTTGAGCTTGGTGGAGGTGTCGGCGCCGGTGAAGCCCTCGCCGGTGGGGCCCGCGCCCTCGCCGGTGGAGCCCGCGCCTTCACCGTCGAGCTCCGCGAGGGTGCGCGCCGCCGTCTCGGCCATCTGGTAGCCGGGGGCGACCAGGCCGTAGACCCGGCCGTCGACGGCCTGGGCGCATTCGCCGATGGCGAGGACCGCCGGGTCCTCGGTGCGGCAGTGCGCGTCGACCACCACGCCACCGCGCGCGCCGACCGGCAGTCCGCAGTCCCGGGCGAGCTGGTCGCGGGCGCGCACGCCGGCCGAGAACACCACGAGGTCGGCGGGCAGTTCGCGTCCGTCGGACAGGGCGAGACCGCGGACCGTGCCGTCCGGGCCGGTGAGCACGCCGCTCGCGCCCGCACTGGTGTGGACGGTGACGCCGAGCTCCTCGATCTTGCGGCGCAGCGCCGCGCCGCCGCCGTCGTCGACCTGGACGGCCATCAGCCGGGGCGCGAACTCCACCACGTGGGTGTCCAGTCCGCCGGCCCGCAGCGCGCCGGCCGCCTCCAGACCGAGCAGCCCGCCGCCGACGACCACGCCCGTCCGGGCGGCTTCGGCCTCGGCGCGGATCGCGTCGACGTCCTCGATGGTGCGGTAGACGTGGCAGCCGGGGGCGTCCGTCCCCGGCACCGGCGGCACGAAGGGCACCGAGCCGGTGGCCAACACCAGGGCGTCGTAATGGACTTCGGCCCCGGAACGGGTGCGCACCAGCTGCCGGTCGCGGTCGATCGCGGTGGCCGGATCGCCCAGGCGCAGGTCGATGCCGTTCTCGGCGAGGAAACCGGCCGGGCAGAGTGCGAGGTCCTCGGCGGTGCTGCCGGAGAACAGTGCGCTGAGGTGGACCCGGTCGTAGGCGGGCCGGGGCTCCTCGGCGAGCACGGTGACCCGCCAGGCGCGCGCGGCCGGCTGCTCGGCCCAGGCCTCCAGGAAACGCTGGCCGACCATGCCGTGGCCGACCAGGACGAGGTCGCGGACACCGGCGAGGTCCCGGGTACTGCGGTGGTCAGTGGTCAACGCGCTACTCCAGTCATGGCGGTTCCTCCGGTGAGCAGGTGCAGGGGGTGGCCGGCGAGTGCGCCGTCGTCGGCGAAGGCGCCGGCCAGCGCGTCCACGGTGGCCAGGTCGCCGAGCAGGATGGCGCCGACCAGGCGGTCGCCGCGCAGGACGAGCTTCTTGTAGCTGCCGCGGGTGGCGTCGGTGAGCCGCAGCACGTCGAGGCCCGGGTCGAGGGTCTCGTCCACGGTGCCGAAGGCCGCGTACTCCAGGCCGCCGGTGCTGAGCCGGGCGCGCGGGCGGGTGCCGGGGTAGCGGGCGTCCGGCTCGGCGCCGGAGAGCCGGCGGGCGAGCACGTCGGCTTGCTCCCAGGCGGGCCCGGCCAGTCCGTGGACGGTGCCGCGGTGTTCGGCGCAGTCCCCGACGGCGTACACGTGCGGGGCGACGGACAGGCCGTCGTCCACCAGCACGCCGGTGGCGACGGGCAGTCCGGCGGCGTGTGCGAGCGCGGTGCGCGGGCGGGTGCCGCAGGCCAGCACGACCAGGTCGCAGTCGAGCCGGTAGCCGTTGGCGAGTTCGACGGCGCCGACCTTCTCGCCGCCGTGTACGGCCCGGGCCCGGTTGCCGGTGTAGCAGTCGACGCCGAGCGTCCGCAGCCGCTCCCGCAGCACCTCCGCCGCCTCGGCATCGAGTTGACGCTCGATCAGGTACGGTGCCTGGTGGATGATTTCGGTGCGGACGCCGAGCGCGGCCAGCGCCCGGGCCGCGCTCACCCCGAGCACCCCGCCGCCGATCACCACGGCCCGCCGGGCGCCGACGGCGTCCTCGGCGAGGCGGGCGCAGTCCTCCAGGGTGCGCAGCGTGTGGACGCCTTCGGCCAGGCCGTACCCGTCGGTGCGGCGCAGTCCGCGCACGGGCGGCAGCACCGGGTTGGCGCCGGTGGCCAGCACCAGTTCGTCCCACTCCTCGACGGTGCCGTCCGCGAGCCGCAGCGTCCGGGCGGCCGGATCGAGTGCGACGACCTCACAGCCAGGCCGGGCCGTCGCCCCGCCGAGCGGCAGCGCGATCGACTCCGCGTCGTAGCGCCCGGTCAGCACCTCGGCGAGCAGAACCCGGTTGTACGGGGCGCGCGGCTCGGCGCCGTACACGGTGACGGTGCCGGGCCCGCCGAGCGCGCCGTACCGTTCGGCGAAGCGGGCGGCCGCCATGCCGCCGCCGACCACGGCGATCCTCGGGGTCATGGCGTGGCCTCCTTCTGGGCGGGTTCGACCCGCACCGCGCAGAGCTTGAACTCCGGCATCCGCGACACCGGGTCGAGCGCCGGATTGGTGAGGCTGTTGGCCCGGCCGGCGCCCGCCCAGTGGAAGGGCATGAACACGGTGTCCGGCCGGATGGCGTCGGTGATCCGCGCCGGGGCGACGGCCCGGCCGCGCCGGCTGGTGACCGCGACCGGCTCGCCGTCGGCGATCCCGAGCCGCTCGGCGAGCCGGGGGTGCATCTCGACGTACGGGCCGGGCGCGGCCGCGTTGAGCTCGGCGACCCGGCGGGTCTGGGCGCCGCTCTGGTACTGGGAGAGCACCCGGCCGGTGGTCAGGTACAGGGGGTAGGCGGCGTCCGGCTCCTCGTCGGCCGGGCGGTGGGTGACGGCGGCGAAGCGGGCCCGGCCGTCCGGGGTGGCGAAGCGGTCCAGGAACAGCCGCCGGGTGCCCGGGTGGTCCTCGGCCGGGCAGGGCCAGAACACCCCGTCCTCGGCGGCGATCCGGGCGTAGCTGATGCCCGCGTAGTCGGCGTCGCCGCCGGCCGAGGCGCGGCGCAGCTCGTCGAAGGCCTGCTCGGCCTCGACCGGGAAGCCGTCGGCCGGGAAGCCCTCCGGCACTCCGAGCCGGGCGGCCAGCTCGCGCAGCACCCACAGTTCGCTGCGGACGCCCTCCGGCGGGTCGAGGGCCCGGCGGCGCAGGATCACCCGGCCCTCCAGGTTGGTGGTGGTGCCGTCCTCCTCCGCCCACTGGGTGACGGGCAGGACGACGTCCGCGAGCCGGGCGGTCTCGGAGAGCACCAGGTCGGCGACGACCAGCAGGTCCAGCGAGCGCAGCCGCTCGGTGACGTGCCCGGCGTTGGGCGCGGACACCGCCGGGTTGGAGCCGGCCAGCAGCAGCGCCTTCACCCCGCCCGGTTCGCCGAGGCCGTCCAACAGCTCGTAGGCCGATTTGCCCGGGCCGGGGATCGTCGCGGGGTCGACGCCCCAGACGGCGGCGACGTGTTCCCGCGCCGCCGGGTCCTCGATCGAGCGGTAGCCGGGCAGTTGGTCGGCCTTCTGGCCGTGCTCGCGCCCGCCCTGGCCGTTGCCCTGGCCGGTCAGGCAGCCGTAACCGCTGTACGGGCGGCCGGCCTTGCCGGTGGCCAGGCAGAGGTCGATCCAGGCGCCGACGGTGTCGGTGCCCTTGCTGTGCTGCTCGGGGCCGCGCGCGGTGAGCACCATGCCGGTCTCCGCCTCGCCGAACAGCCGTGCGGCCTCGCGGAGTCGGTGCACGGGGACGCCGGTGATCCGCTCCACCCGGTCCGGCCAGTGCGCCATCGCCGAGGCGCGGGCCTGCTCGAAGCCGGTGGTCCGCCGGGCGACGAACTCCTCGTCCACCAGGCCGTCCGCGACCACCAGGTGGAGCAGGCCGAGGGCCAGCGCCAGGTCCCCGCCGGGGCGGGGCTGCAGGTGCAGGTCGGCCAGTTCGGCGGTGCGGGTGCGGCGCGGGTCGACCACGATCAACGTGCCGCCGGTCTCCCGCAGTTCGCGGAAGTAGCGGACGGCCGGCGGCATCGTCTCGGCCGGGTTGGCGCCGACCAGCACCAGGCAGCCGGTGTGCGGGATGTCCTCCAGCGGGAACGGCAGCCCGCGGTCCAGCCCGAAGGCCCGGCGGTGCGCGGCGGCGGCCGAGGACATGCAGAACCGGCCGTTGTAGTCGATGTTGGCGGTGCCCAGCACCACCCGGGCGAACTTGCCCAGCAGGTACGCCTTCTCATTGGTCAGCCCGCCGCCGCCGAACACGCCCACCGCGTCCGGCCCGTGCTCGGCCCGCACCCGGGCCAGCCCGGCGGCGACCCGGTCCAGCGCCTCCGGCCACCCGGCCGAGCGCAGCGGCCCGCCCGGGTGGTCGCGCAGCAGCGGGCCGGTCAGCCGGACGTCCCGGGCCAGCAGCGCGGGCGCCGAGCGGCCCTTGCCGCAGAGAGCGCCCCGGTTCACCGGGAAGTCCGGGCGCTCCAGCACCTCGACCGGGGCGTCCGCCGTGGGGCCGCCCAGCCGCATGCCGCACTGCAGCGAGCAGTACGGGCAGTGCGTGTCGGTGGCCGCGGCGAGGGCGGCGGTGCTGGTCAACGTCATGCCGAGAAAGGTGGCGGCCCGCTGTTTCGCGACCGGGTCACCGATGTTGCGGGCGCGGTACGCCTCGCTCACGGCACTTCGGCACCGGGGTGCACGGCCGGACATCTGCCGTAACCGGAACGGCACTTTCGCTTACCGGCAGGTGACGGCCGGGCAATGCCCCCGTAACAGGAGCGCCGCAGGCTGACCGCCATGGCAACCCTCCCCCAGCCCGGACCGCTCACCGGCTTCACCGTCGGGGTCACCGCCGCGCGCCGCCGCGAGGAGCTCACCGCCCTGCTCGCCCGGCGCGGCGCCCAGGTGGTCGAGGCACCGGTGCTGCGCATCCTGCCGCTCGCCGACGACCTCGCCCTGCGCGAGGCCACCGACCGCTGCCTGGCGGCCCCGCTCGACTACGTGGTGGCCACCACCGGCGTCGGCTGGCGCGGCTGGATGAGCGCGGCCGAAGGCTGGGACCGCGGCGCCGCCCTCGCCGAGGTCTGCCGGGGCGCGGTGGTCCTCAGCCGGGGCCCCAAGGCCACCGGCGCGGTCCGGGCCAGCGGGCTGAACGAGGGCTACTCCCCCGGCACCGAGGCCACCGACGAACTGCTCACCTGGTTGCTCGCCCGCCCGCTCGCCGGGCGCCGGATCGCCGTCCAGGAACACGGGGTCCGCCTGGACGCCTTCGCCGCCGCGCTGCGCGAACGCGGCGCAGAGGTGATCTCCGTCCCGGTCTACCGCTGGGCGCCCCCGGAGGACCCGGGCGCGGTCCGCAGACTCCTCGACCAGACCGTCCGCCGCCAGGTGCACGCCCTCACCTTCACCAGCGCGCCCGCGATCACCGCACTGCTCACCGCCGCCGAGGCCGAGGGCCTGTACGAGGCGCTGCTGGACGCTCTGCGTTCCGATGTTCTGCCCGTGTGCGTGGGGAGTCTGTGCGCCCGGCCGCTCACCGAGCTCGGCCTGCCCGCCGTCCACCCCGAACGCGGCCGACTCGGCTCGCTCGTCCGGCTGCTCGCGGACACCCTGCCGGGCCGCTCCCGGCGTGAAGTCCCGCTCGCCGGGCAGGTGTTGACCCTCCAGGGGAACGCCGCACTGGTCGACGGCGAGAGCCACTGGCTCAGCCCGCGCGGCGCCGCCGTCCTGCGCGCCCTCGCCGAACGCCCCGGCCGGGTGCTCAGCCGGGCCGAACTCCTGCGCGCCGCCTGGCCGGACGCCGCCACCGCCGACGAACACGCGGTCGAGGCGGCCGTCGGCCGGCTGCGCGCCGCCCTCGGGCCGCACGCGACCCTGATCCGCACTGTCCCCAAGCGGGGCTACCGGCTGGCGGCGGGCTGATGTTGCTCGCCGTCGCACACGGCAGCCGCGACCCCGCGGCGGTCACCGCAACCCGTGCTCTGCTCCGCCTCGTTCGCTCCATCCGCCCCGAACTGCCCGTCCGCTGCTGCTTCCTGGACCTCGCTCGCCCATCTATCCACGAGTCCCTAACCCAACTCGCTGACCGGCGCCCGGTCCTGGTCCCCCTCCTCCTCGGCACCGGCTACCACGTACGCGTCGACCTCCCCGCCGCCCTCGCAGAAGCCGGCCCCCCGCACGCCCACCTCGCCCCCGCCCTCGGCCCGCACCCCCTGCTCGCCGAAGCCCTCGTCGACCGCCTGACCGAGAGCGGCGCCCCGGCGGACGCCCCCGTGGTCCTCGCCGGCGCCGGCTCCTCCGACCCCACCGCCCTCGCCGACACCGAGCGCATGGCCCACCTCCTCGCCACCCGCCTCGGCCGCCCGGTCACCCCCGCCCACCTCTCCGCAGCCACCCCCACCCCGCAGCAGGCCGTCGCCGCCCTCCACACCGCCGGCCACCCCGCGGTCGCCCTCGCCACCTACCTCCTCTCCCCCGGCTTCTTCGCCCGCCGCGCCGCCGCCACCGAGGCGACCTGGACCAGCACCCCACTCGCCGCCCACCCGGCCGTCGCCCGCCTGATCCTCCACCGCTACGACGAGGCGCGCGCGGCGATGCCCCTGCGATCGGCCGCCTGAGCCCGTGGAACCGGGACCGCCACCTCCGGATGTGTCCACAAGCGGAACCGTGCGAAACCATGGCGCCAACGGGGCTGCCGTGCCAGCCTGTTCGAGGCCTCGAACGGGCACCGGTCGGCAACCGACCGCACCCACCCGGCCTTCCTGCACTGTCGACTTGGGACGGGAGTACGGAATGCGCATCACGATCAAACCGCGCGCGGCCAGGCTCGCAGCGGTGGCGGCACTGACGGCCGGCGCGGTGGCCATGGCCACCGGGAGCGCCTTCGCCGCAGGTCCGGGCGGGGCGGAGACATGCCCCAGCGGCAGCGTCTGCCTGTACTACAACTCGCCGGGAGTAGGCTGGGGTTCGTTCGAGAACTGGTCGCCGGGCCAGAACGTCGACCTGCACAACTTCACCTTCGCCCACTGGGCGAACGGCTCCGGCTACGGTCAGACCGTCTACCAGAACGCGGCTTCGATCGTCAACAACACCGACCACACGGTGTGGGTCAGCAAGGTGAGCGACGGCCTCTGGCTGTCCTACCCGTCCGGGTACGCGGGATCGCTCAACGGCGCGGCGAACAACGACGCCCGCCTGTACTCCTGATATACCGTCACATCCGCAGGGCCCCCACACCGAGCGCGGGGGCCCTTCGGGGTTTCGCGAACCGCCGCCCGCCCACGCCGTCCGCGTGATTGCCGCGCGAGGCGGCGGGCGACACCGCCTCAGGTCCAACCGATCACGCCTGCTGACGCGGCACGGGCACCCATCACGTTTGCCAGCGCCGTCCGGTCCGTGACCCAATCCATGTCACCGCTCCCGACCGAGCGCCGTACGGCCTCGATGACGTGGTCGTCGACCGCAGCGGGCTTGGCCAGGTGGGCCCGCAGGTAGTACTTGAAAATCGCGGACAGCTGGTCCGGCCTGGTCCCGCTCTTCGCCCTCAGGGCGAAGAGCGGGAGAAACCACTGCTCGAAGCCGTCCCTGATCGCCTGGGTGGTTCCGTACATCTCGTGAAGCGGCTGGAGGCTTGCCACGTGGTCGTACGGGAGGTGGCCGTGCAGCGCGTACTGAAGCCGGGTGCCGCCGTGCTCACGGAAGTGCTGGCCGTGGGCGGCAATGTGGTTGGCGGCGTTCTCGGTGATGGTCATGACCGCCGTGTCCGCCTCGTGGCGTCGGGCTGCGGCGAGGACAGTGGCGTGAATCCCGACACGCGGGTCGAGGACGAGGCCGTTGAGCGCGAGAGGCGAAAGGTCGATTCCGTGGTCGCGGGTTCGGGAGAGTATCAGGCGTCCTGCGACGTTGCCGGCGGTGTGCTGGAGGTGCTTGGGCTGCTGGCGGTGACTGGCGTGGATGTCCGAGCGGTCGAGGACGGGGCGGTCCCTGGCGAGTTCGGCGACGAGGTGGAGGCCGGTGCGGTTCCGGGTGTCGGTGCTGCCGCAGGCCTTGCAGGGGTGGCCGCCGGCGCCGGTCATGTGACCGCAGGACCGGCACGTGGGGACGGTCTCGCGGCTGACGGTCAGGGTGCCGGCGCGGAGGTTGTTCTCGACCATCTCCAGGACGAGGGCGACGACCTCCGCGTCGGTGTCGGTCATGACGCCGCCGGCTGGGGACTCGCCGGGGCCGTACTTGCCTTCGATCAGGTCGGCTTCGAACCTCTGGCGGGGGATCTTCGGTCTAGCGGCCTCGCGGTGGCGGAGGTCTCCGGCGAGGGTGACGGTGTTCCACAGGTGGGGTGCAGGCGGCAGGCCGAGAATGGCGTTGAGGGCGGCGGCGAGGCGAATGCCGACGGCCTTGCCGGGACGGGTGTCGAAGGTGAACGGCCCGTTCTGGACTGGGCCATTGAGGAACAGGTGTCGCACGGGCTCCTCCTAGATCGGCGGGGTGGTGGTTCCCGTCCGGGTGAACCGGCCGTGATGCAGGTCGTAGTGGAGGATCGCGGCGTTGGGCATCTTGTCCTTCCGCTCCTCGACCAGGATCTCGGGCAGGGCACGGCGTTCGAGGAGGGACCTGAGTGCCACCGTGGTGGTCTGGTGGGTGAAGGCGACGACGGCGCGGGATTCCTGGAGTTCGGCCTGGGCAAGGGCGGCGAACTCGGCGGCGCGGTTGAGTACGCCCTCCGCGAGTGACTCGCCTCCGCCCGGCGCGGTCCAGATGTGCTTCCGCAGGCGGCGGTCCTCGGCGAGCTCGGGGTAGCTGTCGTAGAGCTCGCGCTTGGTCAGTAGTGGCTGCCGGGGTGGCTGTCGCCGATGACCTTGAAGACGATGCCGTGGTGGTCCATCAGGTAGTCGCGGTCGCGGACCGTGGGCAGCGGCCTACCAGTGTTCAGCGGCGAACCGTCCCAGAGTGGGGAAGGCGCCGGTGTCGATCGTGCCGGACGACTCATACTGATCGAGTCCCATCGTGAAGAGGGCGCGGCGGTACTGCCACTTGATGTGCTTGTCGTGCCGTGCGGGGTCGGTGGGCCGCATGAGGGCGAGGAAGAAGAAGCACTTGACGAGAAGGAAGTCGCCCAGGTGCTCGCTCACCCGCTGCCCGATCAGGGACGCGGTGGTCTCGTCGAGTGCAGTGACGTAGGCGGCCCGCTGTTCCGGGATGATGCTGTAGCCCTTGCCGCCGCCCTTGAAGGCCACGATGTCGAGCGCGGGGTATACGTCGTAGCCGAGCGGGATCGGTCCGTGGTGCTGCCAGTCGATGACCCCGGCCCGCAGGACGTTGGGCAGACCGTAGTCCAGGTGCCCGCGCACCAAAGGAAGTTGAGCCAGCCGGTCGACGGCGTGCTTGACCGCCACACGAACCCGAGGGCTGTCGAAATCCGGGTTCTCTTTGAAGACCTCGGCTGCGAAGGCCGCTTTCTCGAACCACGGCATCGCGGGCAGGGGGTGCCTCGCCTGAGCCTGTAGGATCTTCGATGCGACGGCGGCCGCCTTACTGATCACCTGATCGCCGACCTGCCCGTCCCGCCTGGTGTCGCACAACGCCTCGTCGTGCAGCGAGGTGTCGCCGATGGCGCGCTCGATGACGAAGTAGGTTCCGCCCTCGGATCCGCTGTCGACGATCTCCGGGACGGGGTAGCCGAGGCCGGCGACCAGTTGCTGGAACTCGGCCTCCACCCGCAGGTCCTCGCCGCCGGTCCGCTTGTAGAGCAGGCCATCAACCGACCTCCACACCGCGCCCTCAGCAGCGGTTCTGTCCTTCACGAACTCCCAGTCACTCATCCATCAATCCTTCCGTAGCGTCGAGTTGGAACCGATCGTGACGCAGAGCACGAGGACCGCGTTACCGCGTCCGTGGACGACTCAGGAACGTCCTGGGACGTTTTCCAGCAAGGGCGAGAAGACCGGCCGTGTCCGACAGGTCCGGTAGGCAGCAACTCGCCAGCGCACGAACATTGTCGATCCGTCAGCTCAAGGACCGGCACGTCCTTGCACAGTCACGGCCCGCTCAGCTTGTATTGCCTCCGTGAACGCGCGACTTCGCTCCGTGCTCGCCCAGCGAGCGGTAGAGCCCGAGGCACTCGCTGAAGCCTGCGAAGTGGACCCGAAGACCGTTGGCCGCTGGCTCGGTGGGCGCGTACCCCACCCGAGGCACCGTGTCCGCGCCGCCCGGTTCCTCTGCGTCGAGGAGGCCTTCCTCTGGCCGGACCTGCAACCCCGTACAGGCCGACGTACCTCCGGTATGGGCGGCGAGCTCGTCGGCACCTATCAGAACCGGGCCGGGGTGCCCCGTGAGACCTGGTTGACCCTGCTCCAGGAGGCCCGGCAACAGATCGACGTGCTCGTCTTCTCCGGGACGTTCTTCGCGCAGTCCAACCCGCGGGTAGCCGAGATGCTCGCCGAGCGGGCAGCCGACGGCGTCCGGGTCCGGCTGTGCTTCGGCGACCCGAGCGGGCAGGCTGCCGCGCTCAGAGGCCGGGAGGAGGGCATCGGTGACACCCTCGCGGCCAAGATCCGCGCCTCCCTCACCTACTACCGTCCTCTGCTCAAGAAGGAGGGCTGTGAGGTGAGGCTTCACGACACGACGCTGTACAACTCCCTCTTCCGATATGACGACAACCTGCTGGTCAACCCGCACATCTTCGGCCGGCCAGCCAGCGCCAACCCCCTGCTCCACCTCAAGCGAGTGGACACCGTCGGCTGGTTCGACAACTACGCTCAAAGCTTCGAAGCCGTCTGGGCCCGCGCGCGGCCGTGGACGCCCGACCAGGAGGGAACCTCCGCACATGGGCAGGACTGAGTACTACAACGACCCCGACGCCCCCAAGGCCAACACCCTCATCCCCGCCAGCAACCTGCTCGTCGTCGACGACTCCGGCGCCATCCTGCTCCAACGCCGCCGGGACACCGGCCAGTGGGCGCTACCCGGCGGGGCCCAGGACATCGGCGAGACCGCTGCCGAGTGTGCGGTGCGCGAGTGCTTGGAGGAGACCGGCATCCAGGCCGAGATCACCGGCTTCCTCGGCGTCTACACCAACCCCAACCACATCGTCGCCTACACCGACGGTGAGATCCGCCAGCAGTACGAGAACACCTACGTCGGCCGCCCCGTCGGCGGTGAGCCCACCATCAACGACGAGGCGGACGGCGTCCGCTTCGTCCGGCCCGCCGACCTCGACCAGTACGACATCCACCCCAGCATGCGCCAGCAGATCGGCGACTACCTCGCCGGCACCTACCCCCACCTCGGCTGATCCGCCAACGCCGCCTCCACTCGCGCGACAGCCGCGGAGATCTCCGGCGATGCCCGGCGGATGAACCTCCCCACCACGCTCCCTGCCCCGTAGCGGCCCAGGATCTCCGCCACGCGTGCCTCGGCCGTGGTCAGGCCGCCGTCGGGCGTCGTCGTCATGTCGCACCACACCAGGGCGTCGACCACCCGTCGGTCCTCCAGCAGCGGGAACTCGGCTTCCAGGACTTCCCGGAGACCGCGCTCCTCGGCTTCGAGCAGCGCGAACGAGTGGTTCGCGACCAGCCGCGTGAGACCGTCATCAGCCTTGTGAACGTCCCGGAGGAACCGCGCGCCGTCGAGCGGATGAAACCCCGTCGCCGCCAACCTCGGCGCGTAGCCGACGTCGTGCAGCAGAGCAGCGCAGGTAAGAAGCCCGACCTGGTGGCCCAGAACTCCTTCGAGGCAGCTGGCCCGGTCCGCCACGCCTTGGGTGTGCGCCCAGCGGCTGGGCAGTGGCCCGGCAAGCTCGTTCGCCGCCACCGCTCTGGCCCATGACGTCGGCTGTTCGCTCATGCGCCGATGATTCCTGACGTCAACTCCCGGTAGCCCGAATTATGCTGTCAGGTGGTCGAACTCTCCTGCCCTGACGCCGCATATGAAGGCATGGAGCTCGTCGCGTGTGGTGGTGATGACGGTGTCAGGGTCGTCGCTCTCACGGATCTTGATGCTGCCGTCGGCAGTTGCTGAGACGTATACGCAGTTGGCGGCGTCGCCACTGAACGAGGACTTCTGCCAGTTGTGAACGGCCATACTCGGTCCTGTCTCAGATGCTCTGGGCGATGCGGCGGATGAGATCGCGGGATGCGTCGGGTTGGAGCGCACTCATCTCCAACCGATCCATCACAGCCCGATATTTGATCAACTGCGGCTCGGTGTCAATGAACTCCGACCTGTCGCCATCGACCTGGACACTGTCCAATCGTGCGACCTCGGCATTGAAGTACACAATCCCAGCGCCGGAGCTGGGGTAGCTTCCGGTACCGAACGGGATCACCCTCAGGTCGATGTGAGGTCGCTCGCTCGCGGCCAGCAGGTACTCCAGCTGTTCACGAGCGACCTTCGGACCGCCGAAGCCCATGCGCAAGGCGGCCTCGTGGACCACAGCGGACAGCGGGATCGGCTGCTTGCCATAGATCACTACCTGCCGCTTGATGCGATGGGAGACGAGATGTTCCACTTCCGGCGGCGAGAAGGGTGGCACGACATCCCGAAAGAGCGCGCGAGCGTGTTCCGGGGTCTGGAGGAGTCCAGGAATGTGAATCGCAGAAGCGATCCGCATCGACTGCGCGTGGTGTTCGAGTACGGCCAGATCGAGCGCTCCGGCTGGAAGGATCTCGCGATACTCCTCCCACCATCCCCTCGTCCGGCCGCCGGTCATGTGAGTCAGCGCTTCGATCAGGGCGTCATCCGCACAGCCATAGAGGCGCGCCAGGGTCCGCACCCGGTCCGCGCTCACCGGGTATCCCCCGGATTCGATGTTGCTGATCCGGGACTGCGGGGTGCCGTGCAGTTCCCCGGCTCGCGTGACCGACAGCCCTGCCTGCTCACGCAACCGGCGCAACTCCATACCGAGTCGCCGCTGCCGGATGCTCGGTGGAATCTTGCTGGGCGGCATCCGCTGCTCCTTCCCTCGCTCGCCGTGGTCGGCGCCGTTCACCCTTTGGAGTGGTGGTGCTATCACTTCTTCAAAGGCGGTGGTCTATATAGTACCGACTGGCTGCCCTTCGACCAGGAGCTGTGTGGGCTCGTGCTCGACATCGCGCCCCGGCTGTTCGCCGTAGTCCAGGTCAGTGACGATGGCCTCGCGGACGCCGACGGGTGGGTGGTGGCCTGGGGACTCGCCGACTGCGACGGGCCGACGCACGTGATCGGCGTCGACGGGCGGGCGCGAATGACCCTCACCTCGCCGGAGCGAGCCGTGCGCCACTTCGCCGGGCAGCCGGGGATCACCGCACGGCTGGTCTGGCTCGCGCAGCCGGGTTCCGCCGCGATGGACCGGGCCGAAGCCGCCTGACTGACGGGCCCTTTGACGAGTCGCCCCGTTCGCCTGCACCCACTCCTGTTCGCTCGTTAGCGTGAGATCCAAGACCGTACGGAACGACGAACTCCAGCGCCACCACCCAACGGGTCGGCCATAGAGTTCGTCATGGGGACGCCAGCAAGGCCAGGACCAGGAAGCTCTGACGTGACACTCGGCAGTTCCGGCGGCAGGCCGTGGAGGCGTGGGCTCCTGGGTGCCTTCCTCGTGATTTGCGTGCTGGTCACCGTGGGGTGCGTCTGGTGGGCCGTGGCCGCGTTCCTCCGGTCCGGCGATCCGCGGGAGACCGACGCCGACCACGCGGAGCGGGTGGCGGGGCTGTACCACGAACAGCATCCCGGGAAGGGCCGGTACTACGTCCCGACGGACGCCGTGCTGTCCCGGACCGCCGACGGGGTGCAGGTCGCCTACCTGTACTACGGGCTCGATGGCGGCGATGACGTCAACCTCGATGATTTCCTCACCACTTACGACCTGCCGCAGCCCGGTGCCCCCGGGCCGCTGCCGGAGGACCTTCGAGCAGCGCTGCCCGGCGACGAGCCGTCGGAGGGCGCGTTGGCGCCGGAGGGGCAGGCCGGGCGGCAGATATTCGTGGTGGAGCGGCCCTCCGACTCGTTCGCGTCGGGGGCGGCCGACGTCTACGTTCGGGCCACGGGCACGTGAAGGGGCCCGCCGCGCGGGGGTGCGCGGCGGGCCCGGGTCATCAAGCCTCAGGAGGCGGCGAGCCAGGCGGCGGGGCCGCCGACCTGGGTCCAGCTGGTGCCGCCCTGCCACTGGAAGACGCCGCTGCCGTCGGGGCTCAGGCCGTAGACGTGGCCGGCGCCGTCGATGGTGAACTCGGCGCCGGGGCCGCCGATCCGCGACCAGCCCGAGCCGTCGTAGCGCCACACGTCCCCGGTGCTGGGGTTGGTGGCGAGCAGGGTGCCGCCGCCCCCTGCGACGATGCTGCCGGCGGGGCCGCCGACCTGGGTCCAGTTGGTGCCGCCCTGCCACTGGAAGACGCCGCTGCGGTCGGGGCTCAGGCCGTAGACGCGGCCCGCGTCGTCGACGGCGAACTGGGCGCCGGGGCCGCCGATCCGCGACCAGCCCGAGCCGTCGTAGCGCCACACGTCCCCGGTGCTGGGGTTGGTGGCGATCAGGGTGTTGCCGCCGGCGGCGATGCTGCCGGCCGGACCACCGATCTGGTTCCAGTTGGTGCCGCCCATCCACACGAACACACCGCTGCCGTCCGGGCTGAGCCCGAAGACGTGGGCGGCGCCGTCCAGGGCGAACTGCTTGCCGGGCCCACCGATCCTCGACCAGCTGTTGGGGCTCCAGTTGTAGACGTAGAGGTCCCCGGTGGTCGGGTTGGTGGCGACCAGCCCGCCGCCGCCGGAGACGATGGTGGCGGCCGGGCCGCCGACCTGGGTCCAGGTGGCACCGTTCCAGTTGAAGACGCCGCCGCGGTCGGGGGAGAGCGCGAACAGGGCGGTCGAGACCATGATCTGGGCGCCCGGCCGGGCGACGGACGCGGCCGCGCTCACCGGTGCGAGGGCGACGGCGGAGGTCGTGGCGGCCGAGGCGGGGACGGCCAGCAAGGGTGCGGCGCCGAGGGCGAGCGCCAGGCCGGTGAGGAGGAGTTTGCGGGTCGTGGCACGGAGGTGCATCGCTTCCAACCTTCTGGTGGTGTGGGAGTGCGAATGGCGCGTGCTGTTGATCCGAAGGGCTGAACGGCTGATCCGGACTACCAGTGATCAGCATGAACATGCCGGGGACAATCCTGCCCGCCACCCCAGGGCCTGTCTTACGACGAACTGCGGATTGTCTGCCGCACCCGAGTGCGCTACAAGCACCCCGGACCCGCCGCGAACTGCACGGCGGGCCCGGTGAGTTGGGGACAGCGGATCAGCGCGCGGCGGCCTTCGCGCCGCGCCGGGAGTCGCTGTTCGCGTCCTCGCCCTGGTCGTCGTCGCCCCAGCCGTCGCTGCGGTCGCGGTAGAGCGTGAAGCGGTCGTACAGGACCGGCGTCGGGAGGGGGTTGGCGGCGGTGGCCGGGACGGAGTGGTAGTAGCTGACGGTGATGCTGGTGCGGCCGCCCGGCACCAGGCCCGGGTCGACGTCGAACACCGCGACGCCGTAAGGGAACTTGGTGTCCGGGTCGATGACCGCCGACCAGTGGGCCTTCTCCTTGGCGTCCGGGTCGGCCTTGAAGGTGAGCCGCTGGGTGCGGACGCTCGCCTGCCGCACGCCGTCCGGGTCGGCGGGCAGGTAGACGTCGTCGTGCCCGGCCGTACCACCGCCGCCCAGGATCAGGTGGACGGTGCCCTCCGAGGTGTCGATCTCGCGCAGGTCGTCGTCGGCGACGGCCGGGGTGAGCAGGCCGCCCGGTTCGGTGCCGCGTACGGGGTGGGTGCGCTCGTAGTCGTGGTCGTGGCCGGCCAGGACGAGGTCGACGGAGTAGCGGTCGAGCAGCGGCAGCAGCTTCTCCCGGATGCCCATGTCGCCGCCGTGGCTGGCGGCCGACGAGGACATCGCGAACTGGTGCAGGTAGACGACGATCCAGTCCACCGAGCTCCCGCCCCGAGCGCGCGACAACAGCCGCTCCAGCCAGCGCAGTTGGGCGCCCTCGCTGTAGTCGCTGATGTAGATGGAGTGCCCGGTGGCCGGGTCGATGCTGGCGTCGTCCTCGACCGCGATCTCGTTGCCGTCCAGGCTCACGAACAACACCGAACCGACCTGGAAGCCGTACCAGTTGCCGCAGTGGTCGCGGGTGCCGTTGTCGGGCAGCTCGAAGCGGGTCAGGTACGAGGCGTACCCGAGGTCCCCGCCGCCGGCCTCGACTTCGTGGTTGCCGGGCGTGGGCATCCACGGGCGGCTCGCGGCCGACTTGGACAGGTTGTTCATGAAGGCGTTCCAGGCCTGCGGCTGGAGCTGGGGGTTGTTGTTGGCGTACGCGAGGTCGCCGTTGAGCAGGTGGAACAGCGGGTTGAACTGCTCCACCTGCCGGACGGCCGCGGCGCCGTGGATCGAGGACTTCTTGAACACGTTGTCGCCCGTGCCCAGATCCCCGAAGCTGGTGAAGCGGAACGCGGCCCGGCCGCGCGCGGGGGCGGTGCGGAAGGTGCCGCGCACCGGCTGGGCGCCGTCGTGCAGCACCTCGTAGACGTACGTGGTGTCGGGCCGCAGGCCGTTCAGGCGGGCGTGGTGGGTGAAGGTCTCGACCTTGTTGAGCCCGTCCACGTAACTGCGGCTGCGCGCGCCCACCGTACGGCCGGCGCCCTCACGCGGGGTCCCGATCCGCACCCGGGGGCGGCTGACGCTCGCCGCCGTCGCCCAGGAGACGGTCATCTCGCGGGACGGCTCGTTGCCCCACTGGAGGTGGACCTGCTCCGGCCCGGGGGTACCGGCCACCGCCGGCTGGGTCCACAGCAGGGTGGAGGCGGGCAGCGCGGCGAGTGTGCCGACCGCCGTCGCCGTCCGAAGGACCGTCCTGCGCGAGGGATGTGAGGGATGCGACGGATGTGTCGAAGGGTGTGCCGCCACTGCCGCCTCCTGGGCTCCGGGAATCGCCGAGGAGGCTCCCAGCCGAAGCACACGGCCCGGCGACTTCGGATGGTGCCTGCGGCGAACGGCAGTTGAACGGCCGTGACGATCGCACGGCACGTACGGCCGGATGGCCGCGGGCCGCCGGGGTGGTCCCGGCCCGCCGTACGGGTGACCCCACGGACGTGTCGGCGGCGGGGCGCCCGGCCGGTCGTGCGTCGGTGGGAGGGCGCCGACTTCGGACGGCGCGCGCCCTGTCGCCGAACCTGAGAGCCGCCCATGCCTGCCACCGCTCGTCTCCGCCGCCTCGCCCCCGCCGCGCTCTGCGCCCTCACCGTGGCCCTCGCCGCCGCCCCCGCGGCCCACGCCGCGCCCCCGGGCCGCGCCACCGGCTCCGACCCCGGAAGGGCGGACGACGGCAGGTACGACTGGGACGGCGTGGCGGCCTGCGAGAGCAGCGGCAACTGGCGCGTCAACACCGGCAACGGCTACTACGGCGGGCTCCAGTTCGACCAGCCCACCTGGCGCGAGAACGGCGGCCTCGGCTACGCCACGCGCGCCGACCTCGCCACCCGCGAACAGCAGATCGCCGTCGCCCAGCACCTCGCCGACCACCGCGGCCTCTCCCCCTGGCCCGTCTGCGGCGCCCGCGCCACCCGCGGCCACGACCGCGACGCCGTCCTCCCGCCCCGGGCCACCGCCCCCAAACAGGCCCCCAAACAGGCCGCCGCCCCCAAACCGGCCACTGCCCCGAAACAGGCAGCCGCACCGGCTTCCGGAACCTCCGCCGAGGACGGCACCTGGACCGTCCGCGACGGCGACACCCTCACCGAGCTCGCCGAACGCCTCCGCGTCCCGGGCGGCTGGCCCGCCCTCTACGCCCTCAACCGCACCACCGTCGGCGAGGACCCGGACCTCATCCAGCCCGGCACGGTCCTGGACCTCCCCGCCTGAGCCCCTGCCTGATCCCTCGCCTCACCCTCCCCCTTATACACATCTGACGCTGCCGACGAGCGATCTCGTGTAGATCTCGG
>NZ_JNWQ01000080.1 GCF_000716875.1 Streptomyces novaecaesareae
CCTCCGCCCCGCCGCCTGGCCCGGCCCCCGCTCCCCCCGACCTGGCCGAAGCGGTCCGCGCCGCGCAGGGCGGGGACGAGGAGGCGTTCCGGCTGCTGTTCCGGGCCGTCCAGCCGGGGCTGCTGCGCTACCTGCGGGTGCTGGTCGGCGGCCGGCCGGAGGACATGCAGGACGCGGAGGACATCGCCTCCGAGACCTGGCTGCAGATCGCCCGCGACCTGCGCGGCTTCTCCGGCGACGGGGACGGCTTCCGCGGCTGGGCCGCCACCATCGCCCGCCACCGGGCGCTCGACCACCTGCGGGCCCGCCGCCGCCGTCCGGTGGCCGACCTGCCCTTCGAGTACCTGGCCGAGCTGGCCGCCGGGGACGACACCGCGGGCGCGGCGCTGGCCACGGTCGGCACCGCCGACGCGCTGGCGCTCATCTCCCGGCTGCCGCGCGACCAGGCGGAGGCGGTGCTGCTGCGGGTGGTCATGGAGCTGGACGCGGAGAGCGCCGCCCGGGTGCTCGGCAAACGGGCGGGCAGCGTCCGGATGGCCGCCCACCGGGGGCTGCGGCGGCTGGCCAAGCTCCTGGAGCAGCCTGGAGCGGTCGGCATCCCCGCCGCGAGACGGGCCGATCCGGCCGGTGCGGGGGCCGCGACGGGCCCCGCGACGGGCGGCGCGGACCCGGCCACGGACCCGGCGGCGGACCCCGTGGGGAAGTCCGCGAAAAAAAATCCTCCGCAAGGTGTGACAGGACGCCGGGCCGCGACGCTGAAGGACATGAGATGAGCACCAACCGATCCCGTCGGATCGACCGTGACGCCGCCGAGCAGCTGCTCGGCGGTGCCGTGGGCGGCCCGTCGGCCGGGCAGGACGCCTCGCTCACCGGACCGGACGGTCCCGGGCAGCTCGCCCGGGTGCTGGCCGCGGCCGCCGCCCCCGCGACGGCCGGAGAACTGGCCGGGGAGGAGGCCGCCCTGGCCGCGTTCCGGGAGGCGAGTCTCACGCCCGATCCCGTAGTCAACCCCGTCCGGAGACGACCGATGGCCACCACCACGCTCGCCAGGGCCTTCAGCACGAAGGCCGCTGCCGCCGTGCTCGGGGCCACTGCGCTGTGCGGGGTCGCGGTCGCCGCCGGGACGGGGAACCTGTCGTCGCTGGGCGGCGGCTCCACCGAGCCCGAGCACACGCTCAGCGGCGGCGCCCTCGGCGGTTCGGCGGGCCCCGGCACCGCCCCGGGCTTCCGGCCCGGAGGCTCCGCACCGGACGGTTCCGTCAAGCCGTCCGGCGCCGGTGCGCAGCAGGTCGGACCGTCCGCGTCCCCGAGGCCGGGCACCCCCTCGGCGGACGGGCACGGCGGCCAGCCGTTCGCGCCCGCGCTGGTCGAGCTCTGCCGCGGTTTCACCGACCGGGAAGGCAAGGGCGAGCGCCCCGGCCAGCTGGTCACCGAGCCGCAGTTCGGCCCGCTGGTCGCCGAGGCGGGCGGTGCCGACAAGGTGGCGCGGTACTGCGACGAGGCGCTCGACGCCCAGGGCGGCGACAGCCGTCCGGGGGCCGGCGGGCAGTCGCACGATCCCGGCCGGGCCACCAGCAGCCCCGGCGCCGGCAAGGGGAGCGGGAGCGGGAACGACACCAAGGGCGGTGGGGACGGCAACGCGAACGGCGGTGCCAAGCCCGGCAAGCCCGGTGTGACGGCTCCGGCCCTGCCGACCGTGCCCACCCCGCCGGCCGTACGGCCGAGCAAGTCCGACCATCCCGACGGTTCCACCGCCGAGAGGTAACCCCTGATCTCCGGATGGGCGGCGAGCGACTCCCCCCGGGCTCGTCGCCCATCCGGACCGAACCACCCGCAGGACCTGCCGGTAGGCAGGAAGCAGGAAGCAGTACCACCCGAAGCTCCGGGTGGCCGGTCGGCTCCCCCGTGCCAGCCGTCCACCCGGCCGGCCCCGGCCGGACCGGCAGGCGCACCCCCCGGACGCGCCGCCGGGCCGACCGGCCCGGAACGTGCGGCCCGCCCTCCCGCAGTCAGGGCGGGCCGCACACCCCGTGCGACCAGAACGGGCCTGGACCCGATCGTGACCGTCGACCTGTACGACCACGAGCCGGCGGTCGGGGAACCGCTGCCCGGTTCCCCGGCCGCCTCCCCTTCCCCGGAGGCCGCCGAGACCGCCCTCGTCCCGGCGTACATGGCGGCCGTGGGCTACCCCCGCTCCCCGGAAGCCGCCGGGACCGCCTGGGCCGCCGTGACGGCTGCGACCGCCGACACCGCCGTCCTCCCGGCGTACGTGGACTCCGCGGACTCCGTGGACGCCGCCGGCCTCCCGGTACCCGCCGAGGCACCCGCCGAGGGCGCCGAAGCGGCCGAGAGCACCGCTGCGCCCGTGTTCGTGGACTCCTCCGGCCGCCGCCAGCGGCGGGTGCGCCGCCTCGGCCTCCTGCTCGCCGTCCCGGCGGCCGGCTACCTCTGCCTGCTGGTCAGCACCGTGCTCGGCGGGCCCACCGTCAGCGCGCCCTTCCTGCCGCTGCCGCAGCCCCCGGCGGCCGCCCCGGCCGCGCCGACGCCCTCGGACCTGGGAACGGAGCGCCCGGACTCCGTCCAGCCCGCCCGAGCCGAGCCGACGACGGCCGCCCCCCACGCCGGCACCCCGGCGGCCCGGGCCGGACGGCGACCACGCCCGTCCCCGTGGACCTCCCCGCGCCCACCGCGTCCGCGCCGCCCCCCGGCGCCAACGGCAACGGCTCCGCGGGGCCGACCGCCGCCCCGACCCCCGGCCACGGGCGCCCGACCGCGCCGCCGGGCAACTCCGGCAACAAGCCGACCAAGCCCGCCCCGACCCCCTGACGCCGACTCCCTGACGCCGCCAGGCCCCGTTACGCACCGCCCGTTTCACGCCGCCCGGAACGCACCGCCCGACCCGAGGGCGCCGGGTCCCTCCGCCATGCCCTGCCGCGCCTCCCGCCTCCCCGCCTCCCGGAAAGCACCCCGATGAGCACAGCCCGCCGCCGAAGAGCCGCCCCGCCCGCCCGGAACAGCCGCCGGGGCCGGCGCGGCGTGGTCCGCCAGGGCCCGCTGCGCACGCACTGGCTCCTGCTGACGGCCCTGCTGCTCACCCTGGCCGCCACCCTGCTGTTCCAGGGCTACACCCAGCACCTGTACGACGACCGTCCCGACCAGTCCGCCGCCCCGGCCTCCGCCGCCGGCGTCCCCGAGGCGATCCGCACCGGCGGCCCGGTGATCGACAGCGCGGGCGGGCAGCCCCGTACGGCCGCGCCCAAGCCCGGCACGATCGCGCTCACCTTCGACGACGGCCCCGACCCGCGCTGGACCCCGCAGGTCCTCGACGTGCTGCGCCGGGCCGGCGTCCACGCCACCTTCTTCGTGGTCGGCACCCAGGCCGCCGCCCACCCGGAGCTGGTCCGCCGGATCGTCGCCGAGGGCCACCAGGTCGGCATCCACACCTTCACCCACACCGACCTCGGCGCCGCGGCCCCCTGGCGCCGCTCCCTGGAGCTGCGCGAGGCGCAGCTGACCCTGGCCGGGGTGGCCGACGTCACCAGTTCGCTGCTGCGGCCGCCGTACTCGTCCACCGCCGAGGCCGTGGACGACCCCGGCTGGTCCGCCGTCCAGCAGGCCGGGCGGGAGGGCTACCTGACGGTGCTCACCACCCGGGACAGCGAGGACTGGCGCCGCCCGGGCGTGTCCGAGATCGTCAGGGCGGCCACCGCCGGGCCCGGCGACCAGGGGCAGGTCCTGCTGATGCACGACGCGGGCGGCGACCGCTCGCAGACCGTCGCCGCCCTCGACGGCGTGCTGACCGCCCTGCAGGGCCGGGGTTTCCGCTTCACCACCGTCAGCGAGGCCGTCGGCCTGCCGAACCCGGTGCACCCGGCCGGGGCCGGCGACCACTGGCAGGGCCTGGCCCTGGTCTGGCTGCTGCGCGGCGGCGGCTGGGTGCTCGCCGTGCTGGGCTGGCTGCTCTGGGCGGCGGGCGCGGTCAGCGTGCTGCGCGCGGTCGTCGTCCTGTACGCGGCCCGCCGGCACAAGCGGCTGCGCCGCCGCGGCTGGGGCCCGCCGGTCACCGAGCCGGTCAGCGTGATCGTCCCGGCCTACAACGAGATCGCCGGGATCGAGCCGGCCGTCCGCTCGCTGCTGGCCTCCGACCACCCGGTCGAGGTGATCGTGGTCGACGACGGCTCCACGGACGGCACCGCCGACCTGGTGGAGTCGCTGGACCTGCCGTACGTCCGGGTGATCCGGCAGGAGAACGCGGGCAAGCCGGCCGCCCTGAACACCGGCATCGCGGCCGCCCGGGCCGAGCTGCTGGTGATGGTCGACGGTGACACCGTCTTCGAGCCGGACGCCGTCCGGATGCTGGTGCAGCCCTTCGCCGATCCCACCGTCGGCGCCGTCTCCGGCAACGCCAAGGTGGTCAACCGCGGTGGCCTGCTGGGCCGTTGGCAGCACATCGAGTACGTGGTCGGCTTCAACCTGGACCGCCGGCTGTTCGACCTGGCCGAGTGCATGCCCACCGTGCCCGGCGCCGTCGGCGCCTTCCGCCGCTCCGCGCTGCTGGCCGTCGGCGGCGTCGGCGAGGAGACCCTGGCCGAGGACACCGACCTCACCATGGCGCTGTGCCGGGACGGCTGGCGGGTCGTGTACGAGGAGCGGGCCAAGGCCTGGACGGAGGCCCCCGCCTCGCTGAGCGCCCTGTGGCGGCAGCGCTACCGCTGGTGCTACGGCACCCTGCAGGCGATGTGGAAGCACCGCGGGGCGCTCTCCCAGCGCGGGCAGGCGGGCAAGCTGGGCCGGCGCGGCCTGCTCTACCTGCTGATGTTCCAGGTGCTGCTGCCGCTGCTCGCCCCGGTCGTGGACGTGTTCGCGCTGTACGGGCTGGCCTTCCTCGACCCGGTCCGGATCATCGGCCTGTGGGCGGCGTTCCTGCTGGTCCAGGTGCTGATGGGGGTGTACGCGTTCCGGCTGGACAAGGAGCGGCTGGGGCCGCTGTGGAGCCTGCCGCTGCAGCAGTTCGTGTACCGGCAGCTGATGTACCTGGTGGTGATCCAGTCGGTGTTCACGGCGCTGGCCGGCTCCCGGCTGCGCTGGCAGCGGATGCAGCGCTACGGCAGCCTCACGGTCCCGCCCGCCGCCGGGCCCGCTGCCGCGGCCGACGACGGCTATCGTGCACGGGTGCACGAGGCGGCCCGGAACCCCGGGCAGGGCACGTGAGGGGAGCTCCAGGTGATCGGACGGGCGCTGAACGGGCGGTACGAACTCGTCGGGATACTCGGCGTCGGCGGCATGGCCACCGTCTGGCGCGGCGTGGACCGGGTGCTGGGCCGCCAGGTCGCCGTGAAGGTCCTCAACGGCGGCCTCGCCGACGACCCCCGCTTCGCCGAGCGGTTCAGCCGTGAGGCGCAGCACGCGGCGATGCTGGTGCACCCGAGGATCGTGATGGTCTTCGACTCGGGCGTGGACGAGGGCACCCCGTTCATCGTCATGGAGCTGGTCAGCGGCCGCTCGCTCGCCGCCCTGCTGGCGCAGCAGCCGGCCCTGCCGGTGGAGCGCGCCGTCGGCATCGCGACGGCGGTCTGCGAGGCGCTGGCGGTCGCGCACGGGGCCGGGCTGGTGCACCGGGACATCAAGCCCGGGAACATCATGATCACCGACGACGGCGGGGTGAAGGTCGTCGACTTCGGCATCGCCCGGGCCGGCTCCTCCGGCAACCTGACCCAGACCGCGAGCGTGCTCGGCACGGCAGCCTACCTCTCGCCCGAGCAGGCCACCGCCTCGGCGCTGGACGGCCGGACCGACCTGTACGCGGTCGGCTGCGTGCTGACCGAGATGCTCACCGGCCAGACCCCGTTCACCGCCGAGACCCCGGTGGCGATCGCCTTCAAGCACGTCAGCGAACAGCCCCTGCCGCCGTCCGCGCGGCGCCCGGGCCTGCCGCCCGCCCTGGACGCGGCGGTGCTGCGGCTGCTCGCCAAGAACCCGGCCGACCGCCCGGCCGATGCCACCGCCGCGCGGGCGGAGCTGCTCGCCACCGTCCCGGGGCTGGTCGTCGGCGACCCGACGGCCGAGCTGCTCGCCACCGCCGCCGCCACCCAGCTGCTGCCGCCGGTCCCGGCGCCGGTGTCCGCCTCGCCGAACCAGCAGCACACCACCCTGCTCCCGCCGCAGCCCGCGGCCGCCACCTCGGTGATGGCGCCGATCCCCGCCGCTGCGCCGGCCGTGGGGGCGACTGGGCTCACGTCCGGGCTCACGTCCGGGTTCGCGCCCGCTCCCGAGGCCGCCCCGGCCCGGGGCAGCCGCCGCAAGCCCCTCGTGCTCGGCGCGCTGGGGGTCGCCGGGCTGGCCGGCGTCATCGCCCTGGTGCTCACCGCCTTCGACGAGCCGCCCGGCAACGCCGCCGCCAAGCCTTCCAAGCCCGCCGCGGCCGCCGCGCCCACCACCCCGGGCGCGGCGTCCGCCACCGCCCCGACGCCCACCGCGGCCGCCACCTCGCCCGGGCTCCCCGCGCCCACGCAGGCCGTCCCGCGCAACCAGTCGGCCGCGCTGCAGCTGCAGTCCTTCCGCCAGGCGGTGGCCCAGGCCCAGGTCGCCAAGGACCGGGACAAGCAGGCGGAGCTGCTGAGGATCCTGGACACCGCGTCCGCCCGCCTCAACGAGGGCAACCCCGACGACGCGGCGCAGGAGCTGAAGGGCGCCCAGAAGGTGATCCACGACCTGGGGAAGAAGCACTCCATCGACCCGCTGACCAACGCCAACTGGAACGCCCGCCTCTCGGCCCTGTTCACCACCCTCCACGCGACGGCGGACAACCTGGACGGCTGAGCGGCCGGGGCCGTCGGGTTGTCCACAGCCTGTGGGCAACCCTGTCGTAGGAGCGGGACGGAGCCGGGCGCCTGGGGCGTAGGACACTATTGGTATAGACCTACCTGGCGGGCTGGCTTAGCCTCCCTGGAGAACCGGACGGTGATCACACGGGGGAATTGCTGTGCTGGAAGTTCTGGGGATCGAGCCGTCTGCCGAGGCCGTGTACCGGCTGCTCGTCGACGAGCCGGGATTCCGGGTCGGCGACATGGCCGAGCGGCTGGGGTGGAGCGAGGACCGGGTGCGGTTCGCGCTGAACCAGTTGGCCGAGCTCGACCTGGTGCACCTGGAGGACAGTTGCCGGGACGTCGTCCCGTTCAACCCGGACGTCGGCTTCGGGTTCCTGCTCTCGCGCGCCACCGCGGACCTCAGCCGGCGCCAGCGGCAGATCGAGTCCGCCGAGCAGGCGGTGACGGCGCTGAGCGCCCGGTTCAACGCCAACCGGGCCTCGCGGCACGAGATCATCCACCGGCTGGAGGGGCTGGACATGGTCCGCAAGCGGCTGGAGGACCTGGCCTCGACCGCCGAGCGGGAGTGCCTCTCCCTGGTGCCGGGCGGCGCCCAACTGCCGGACACCATGGACGCCAGCGAGCCGCTGGACCGCCAGGCGCTGGAGCGCGGGGTGCGGATCAGGAGCATCTACCAGGAGAGCTTCCGCAACGACCAGCCGACGCTGGAGTACGTCCGCTGGTTCACCCGGCTCGGCGGCGAGGCCCGTACGGTGCCCGTCCTGCCGCTGCTGCTGGTCGTGGTGGACCGGGAGACCGCGCTCGTCCCGATCGACCCGGCGGACGCCCGCGCGGGCGCGCTGGAGGTCAGGACCCCGGGCGTGGTGAGCGCGCTGGCCCTGCTGTTCGAGCAGTTCTGGGCGGCCGGCACGCCGTTCGGCGAGGACCCGCGCCGCGACGAGAACGATCTGACGCCCCAGGAGCGGGAGTTGCTGCTCCTGCTGGGCATCGGCTGCACGGACGAGGTGGCCTCGCGGCGCCTCGGCCTGTCGCTGCGCACGGTGCGCCGGATGGCCTCCCAGCTGATGACCCGGCTCGGCGCGCGCAGCCGCTTCGAGGCGGGGGTCCGGGCGGCGAAGGAGGGGTGGCTGTGAGCCGGCTCTTCCGGTAGGTGGCCGCCGTCCCCCCGGTGGGCCGGGGGCCTGTCCCGCACGACAGGCCCCGACGGCTGGTCGGCTGGTCGGCCGGTCGTCAGGCCGCGCTGTCCAGCCGTCGGCGCTGCCCCTCGTCGAGCACGAGGTCCAGGGCGGCCAGGCTCTCCTCCAACTGGGCCACCGAGCTGGCGCCGACGACCGGGACGGTCGGGACGGGATGCCCGATCAGCCAGGCCAGCACGACCTGGTTGACGGTGGCGCCGGTCTCCTCGGCGACCTCCGCCAGCACGGCCAGCCGGGCCTTCGTCTCCGGCCACTCGTACTCCTCGCGCAGCGGCCGGTCCGGGCGGCAGTACGAGCCGCCGAGCAGCGGCGAGTAGGCGAGCAGCGTCAGCTCCGGGCGCTGCGCGACGTGGGCGAGCAGCGCCTCGTCGGCGTGCTTCTGGATGCCGAAGTCCGCCCCGGGCCGGGGCCGCAGGTAGCTGTGGCGCTGCTGGACGCAGCGGTAGCCGGGCCAACCCCGGTCGGCCGCGAGGCTGTTGGCGTCCTCCAGCTCGGCGGCGCTGTGGTTGCTGCACCCGAGGGCGGCGGCCTTGCCGTCGGCCACCAGCGCGGCGAAGGCGCCCATGGTCTCCTCGACCGGGGTGGCCGGGTCGGTCACGTGCGCGTAGTACAGGTCCAGTCGGTCGGTGCCGAGGCGGCGCAGGCTGCCCTCCGCCGCCTCGCGCACGGCGCGGGCGGACAGGCCCTCGATGTGCTCGGGGAAGGGCAGCCCGGGCACCGGGCGGGCGCCGACCTTGGTGGCGAGCACCAGGTCGTCGCGGTTGCCGCGGCGGGCGATCCAGCGCCCCAGCAGTTCCTCGCTCTCGAAGCCGTTCGCGCCGGGCGCCCAGAAGGCGTAGTTGTTCGAGGTGTCGACGAACGTCCCGCCGGCTTCGGTGAACCGGTCCAGGATCGCCGTCGCGGTCTCCTCGTCGACAGTGGTGCCGAAGGTCATCGCGCCGAGACAGAGCGCGCTCGCCGACGGTCCGTCAACGCCGAGGCTGCGATAGTGCATCGGTCTTCCCTCCCAGGGGGTCGGTGGTGGTGGAGCCGGCCGCGCCCGGGGGTCGGGCCCGCCGCGACCGGGTCAGCAGAATCATTACCCCGGCGGTGCCCAGTTCGGCCACCGTGCAGACCAGCCGGGAGACGATCGCCGCGGCGCCCGCGGTGGAGACCGGGACGACCGTGGACAGCGACAGCACCAGCACCATCTCCCGGGCCCCCAGGCCGTCCGGCAGCACGATCGTCAGCGTCCCGGCGACGGTGGCCAGCGCGAAGCCCCCGACGCAGGCCGGCAGCGAGCGGGCGGCCGGCCCGTCCAGGGCCAGGACGATCAGCCACAGGTGCAGGCCGGCCGAGAACCAGGACAGCAGCGCCAGGACCAGCGAGACCCGCACCGCGCGGGCCGAGACCCGCGCGGTCGGCGGCGGGCGGCGGAACAGCCGCGCACCGTACTCGACCGACGCGCCGATCAGCCCCGGGCGGACCACGAAGCAGAGCAGCAGCAGCACCGGCAGGGCCAGCCACCAGGTGTTCCCGCCGAGCACGGCGGGCGCGATGCCGAGCGCCGCCAGGCAGGCGGTCAGCATGGTGATGCCCAGGCTGACCACGTAGGTGGTGACCATCCGCCCGGCCGTCGCCCCGTACTCGGCGCCGAGCTGGATGTGCGCGAGCAGCCCGAAGACCGGGGTCGGGAGGAACTTGCCGAGCAGCCCGCAGAAGAAGATCCGGGCGCTGCCGAACAGGCCGACGGGCGGCCCCAGATCGTCCAGGACGGCACGCCAGGACAGCAGGCCGAGCAGCAGCCCGCCGACGTTCGCCAGCACGGACACCGCCAGCAGCGCCAGCGAGCGCCCGTCCGCCATGGCGGCCACCAGGCTCCAGGCGTCGTTGCGGGCCACCGCGAACAGGCCCGCGGCGCCCGCCAGCAGGAGGACGGCGGTCAGCAGGCGCCGCCGCCCCGGCCGGGCGGCCCGCGGCGCCGCCATACGCTCCGCTTCGGAACTGCCCGCTTCCGGTGCGTCCGTCATGACGCCCCGTGCCGCGGCCGCCGGAAGTCCCGCTCGGTCAGCGCCCGCACCACACCCCGCGCGACCCCGGCCACCAGCGCGCTGTGCAGCAGGAAGTGGTAGCCGACGAACGCCGGGTAGTACCGCAGCCCGCGGTCCCTGATCACGAACCGCGCCAGCCCCGGGTCCGCCACCGCGAACCAGGCCAGGCCCAGCGCCGGGCCGAGGGCCGCCTTGCGCGACAGCAGCAGCAGCGGCAGGGAGCCCCAGGTGACGGCGGTGGCCAGGACGCCGGGCATCCGGTTCGCCTTGAGCGCTCCCGGGCTGAAGCGGTGGGCGCCGGCGAAGGCCACCAGCAGCTGCGAGCGCCGGTACTGCTCGGTGAGCATCGCGCCCAGCCGGTCCTCGTCGTCGTGCCGGCCGGCGACGGTCTCGGTCAGCAGGATCGGGTACTTCTCCGACAGCCGCTCGCTGTACTCCACGTCCTCCGACTCGCGCAGCGTCTCGTCGAGCGGCCCGACCTCCTCGTAGACCTCGCGCCGGATCGCGCACATGGCGAAGAAGACGGTGCGGACCCGGCCGGTGGCGCGCCGGCGCCACCAGTGCTCGTGCAGGACGCGGTAGCGCTCCACCGGCCCGTCGTCGAACAGCGCCCGCTTGCCGACGACTCCGTGGACGCAGCCGAGGTCGGGCTGCTCCTGGAGCAGCGCCACGGCGTTGGCGACCGCGTCCGGCTCCAGCGCGATGTCGGAGTCCAGGAAGAACAGGATCTCCCCGGTGGTCTCCTGCACGCCCCGGTTGCGGGCGACGGACACCCCGCCGTTGGGCTGGGTGACGAGCCGGACGTCCGGGTACCGCCGGACGATCTCCGGGGAGCGGTCCGAGCTGCCGTCGTCGACCACGACCACCTCGTGCACCGGGTGGGTCTGCGCCAGGACGGACTCGACGACCGCTGCGATCGTCTTCTCGTAGTTGTAGTTGGGGATGATCACCGACACCGTGGGTCGTGCGTCAGCCGTGGGTCCTGCGTCAGCCGTGGGTCGTGCGTCAGCCATGCGTGCCTCCCGAAGCGGGCCCGGATGTGGAGATCCAGGCGTCCTGGCGGAGATGGTCGGATGTGCCCTCGGGGCTGCTCAGCGCGTAGCGGTGGGCCCGGGCGCCGTGCGCGGTGAACGCCCAGTCGAAGCGCCACCAGTCGTGCCAGCTGCCGGCGTCCCAGGACATCGGCAGGATCGTGTCGCCCGCGTCCGCCGCGTCCTGGGTGATGCCGCGCAGCCCGTTGAGGTCGCCCATGCCGGCGTTGGTGTTGAAGTCCCCGGCGATGAACAGCGGGTTGGCGTTGGCCCGGACGTCCTCGGTCAGGCCGTCGAACTGCGCCCTGCGGTCCCGCTGCCGGCGGTGCACGTCCGCCGGGAAGTCCTGAAGGGGCATCCCGTACGCGACCGGGACGAGCATGTGGACGTTGTAGAAGGAGACCACCGAGGCGCCCACCGCGAGGTCGGTGCGCAGCACCTTGGCCCCGGCGAAGGCGTGCGCCCAGTCGTCGTCCCCGCCGGCCCGCAGCGCACGGTCCGGGCCGACCGGCGGCTGCGCCACCACCGGGAACCGGGAGAGCGTCACCAACTCGCCCCGGGTGACGACCTGGTAGCCGGGGAACTCCCGCTTCAGCCGGGCGGTGTCGTCCACCTCGCGGGCGCCGTCCGCGCCGGCCGACTCGTCCCAGTGCAGGTACTCCTGGAGCAGGTACACGTCGGCGTGCTGCGCCTTGAGGTACGCGTAGAACCGGTCCGGGTCCACGTCGGAGCCCCAGTACTCGGTGTTCTGCGCGACGACGTGGATCGCGCCGGGCGGCACCGTCCGGTCGGCCGTCGCCGCGGCCAGGGTGAGCCCCGACTGGTCCAGCCCGACGGCGAGCGAGAGCACGCCCATCAGGGCCGGCCAGCGGACCCGGCTGCGGCTGCGGCGCAGCCGGACGGCCAGGGCGGCCAGCAGCACCAGGACCGGGACGCCGAGCAGCACCGGCGGCGGCGCGGCCCCCGGAACCACCCAGAACCAGACCCGCCCGGCCAGCGCCTCCTGGAGCAGGCAGAACAGCAGCCAGAGGACGGCGGCCCCGGCCAGCAGCCGGACCGGCCAGGTGGCGGCCCGGTCGAGGAACCAGGAGCGCTTCGGTTCCGGGAGTCGACGGAGGCTCACCATGACTGCACCGCCAGGAGGACGGCGAAGCCGGTCAGCCAGAGTCCGCCCACCGCGAGCATCGTCCGGTCCGTGAAGAGGGTCCTGGTCGGCTCACCGCCCTCTCCGCTGACCAGCAGGATCTGCAGGTAGCGGGCGATGGCGAAGACCGCCAGCGGGGTGGAGAGCAGGATGCGCAGCTGGCGCATGTCGCCGGCCGCGGCGTCGCTCTGCAGGAAGGACACGTAGGCGAGCACCGTCACCGACGCGGCGAAGGTGACCATGCTGTTGAGGAACGGCACGGAGTAGGCGCGCAGGGCCGGCCGGTGAAGCTCGGAGGGCTCGTTCTGGACCGAGGTCAGCTCGTGTCGGCGCTTGCCGAAGCCGAGCAGGATGCAGACCGAGAAGACGCAGAGCAGGAACCACGAGGAGATCGTGACCGAGGCCGCCATGGCGCCCGCGCAGACCCGCAGTACGAAGCCGGTGGCGATGACGAACACGTCGACCACCGAGACGTGCTTGAGGACGAAGCTGTAGCAGATGTTGGTCACCGCGTAGGCGAGCACCGGGATCGCGGCGCCCCCCACGGCCGCCGAGCCCGCCAGCAGGGCGAGGTAGAGGGCGGCGCCGAGCACGATCGCGGCCGGGACGGGGGCGGCTCCGGAGGCGATCGGGCGGTGGCGCTTGACCGGGTGGCGGCGGTCCCGCTCCCGGTCGGCGAGGTCGTTGACGACGTAGGTGGCCGAGGAGGCCAGGACGAAGAGCACCAGCACGGGCAGCGCCCCGGCGACCGCCCGCCACGGCGCCGTCCCGGACTCCAGCAGGGGCAGCACCAGGACGACCGCGTTCTTGGACCACTGGTACGGCCGCACCAGCCGTACCAGCCCGCGCACCAGCGAGCCGCGCGCGGGCTCCTCCGGGAGGTCGGCGGGCGGGCGGCCGGTGTCCCCGTCGGGAGGATGGACCGGCGGGTAGGCGACGCCCTCCCGGTACTCGCTCGCAGTACTCACTTGCGTTCCCTTCACGGTGGGACCTTCACGGTCAGCAGCGGTCAACGGCCGGGCCTGCGCGGTCAGAAGAGGACCTTGACCGTGCGTAGGGCACCCTCGCGCCAGCGGTCGGAGTGCGTCCGGCCGGTGGTGGCGCCCACGGCGGACCGGTTCGCGCGGTACCAGGTGAAGCTGCGCTCGATGGCGGTGGCGTTGGAGTGGTGCGGGTGGAATCCGAGCACCTCGCGGGCCGCGGTGATGTCGACGCAGGAGTCCCGGGTGAGCTTCTGGACGAGCCGCCCGTAGACCGGCGAGAGCCGCAGCGCCGCCAGGGTCCGCAGCGCGGCCTTGGCGGGGCCGAGCGGCAGCGGGACGACCCGCTTGCCGTGCCCGGCGAGGTCCAGCACGACCTGGCAGTCCTCGCGGAACGAGCCGTACTCGGCCGCTCCGACGTTGAACTCCCGGTTGATCCGCTCGCCCGGCATGGTCAGCATCGCCGTCACCAGGTCGCACAGGTCCTCGACGTCCAGCATCTGGTTGAGCGTGTGGCCGCCGCCGAGGACGGGGAAGCCCCGGCCGTCGAGCGCCCAGTCGAAGAGCATCGCGAACACGCCCAGCCGGCCCGGGCCGATGAAGGTCTTCGGACGCAGCACCGGGACGCACATCCCCTGGCGGCGGTGGTCGGCGCAGAGCCGCTCGGCCTCGATCTTCGCGGCGTTGTACGGGTCGACCGGGACGAGCGGGTGGGACTCCGGCGTCGGGGTCGACTCCGGGAGCCCGTACACCGCGGTGGACGAGATGTGCAGGACCCGGTCCGTACCGGCCCGCCGGGCCGCCTCCAGGACGGTACGGGTGCCGTCGACGTCCACCGAGCGGATCTCCGCCGCCGGGTGGCTCGGCAGCGCGGCGGCGCCGTGGACGACCACGTCCGCCCCGGCGGTCAGCCGGCCGACCAGCGTGCGGTCCCGGACGTCCCCGACCACCGTCTCGACGGAGGGCAGGGCGGCCAGTTCCGGGGGCAGCGGGCGGCGGTCGAGGGCGACGATCCGGTGGCCGGGCGAGCTGCCGAGGCGGCGGACGAGGGCGCTGCCGAGGAAGCCGGCCGCGCCGGTGAGCAGGATCTGCTGGGGGCGGGCGGCGTTGGTGCCTGCGCGGTTGGTGGTCATGCCTGGCCTGCCGGTGCGTCGGTGGCTGCCGTGTCGGTGGCCGGTGCGTCGGTAGTCGCTGCGGTCCGGGTGAGCGGTGGCCGGTCGGAGCCGGCGGGTGCCGTCTGCCGCCGGTACAGCAGCCGGAACTCCGGGCTGAGCAGCCACTGCCCGGCCCCGACCGCGGCGCCCGCGGTCACGGCGGCGCCCGCCGCGAAGTGCAGGGCGGTGTACGCCACCGCCGTCGCGACGCCGCGTTCGCGGACCAGGAAGGCGTGGAAGCCGCGGTCGGCGAGCAC
This sequence comes from Streptomyces novaecaesareae, assembly GCF_000716875.1. GTDB lineage: Bacteria > Actinomycetota > Actinomycetes > Streptomycetales > Streptomycetaceae > Kitasatospora > Kitasatospora novaecaesareae. Next base: position 14,620 of record NZ_JNWQ01000080.1, read on the forward strand.
GGCGCCGGCGGCCAGCGCGGCGGTGGCCGGGAGGGTGCGGCGGGACAGCAGGGCCAGCGGCAGCGAGGCCACCGCCCCGGCCGCGGCGAGCGCGGCGACGGCGCGGGAGCGGGTCTCGAACCCGCGCATGAAGCCCCGGTGGTCCACGTAGAGCGGCACGCGCAGCCGGGCCCGGCGGAACAACTTGCGGACCAGGCCCGACAGTTGCTCCTCGTCGTTGTGCCGGCCGACGACCTGCGAGCTGAGCTCGATCCGGTGGCTGGCGGACAGCCGTACACCGAAGTCGATCTCCTCGGTCTGGCGCAGGGCCGGGTTCAGCCCGCCGGACTCCAGGAACAGCGCCCGGCGGATGGCCGCCAGGGCGGAGAACCAGGGGGTGACGGTGCCCTCGGAGCTGATCCGCCAGTAGTACGACTGGAGGATCCGGTAGTCGCCGACCCTGGTGGTGGGCAGCAGCGGGTGCTTGTCGGTGATGCCGCAGACCGATCCGACCTGCGGATCGGCGGCCAGCTGCTCCACCGCGGAGGCGACCGAGGTCGGCGACAGGCCGACGTCGGCGTCCAGGAAGAACACGATCTCGCCGCGGGCCTCCCGGGCGCCGCGGTTGCGGGTCTCGGCCGGCCCCGCGTTCGTCTCCTGGCGGATCAGCCGGCACGGGTACCGGGCGGCGACCGCGGCGGAGTCGTCGGTGCTGGCGTCGTCGACCACGACGATTTCGAGGTTGGGGTAGGTCTGGGCGGCCACCGCCTCCAGGCAGGCGGGCAGGGTGCGGGCGTCGTTGTAGAGCGGGATGACCACGGACACCAGGGGAAGGCTCATGAACGGTCCTGTTCAGGCTGCGGGGATCTCGGGCAGGTCCGGGTCATCGCCGGGCGGGCCGATCCGCGCCTCGCTGATGATCTTCCGGTCGTCACTGGTCAGGCAGCGCCCGGTGGCCAGGTCGAACTCCCAGTCGTGCAGTCGGCAGGTGAGGACGCCGTCCCGGTGGGATCCGAACCGGACCAGGTCCGCCTTGAGGTGCGGGCAGAGCCGCTGGACGACGTAGTCGCCGGCCCCGGCACGCTCCTCGGTCTGCTCCGACTCCGCGTAGTAGCCCTCGACGTAGGACATCCGCTCGGTCGAGAGAGAGGCGAAGAAGGTGGTCACGAACTCGTTGAAGGGGCCCTTGCGGGCGGCCTTGAAGCGGCAGGAGAGGAAGAGCTCGTTGGCCCAGTCGGGGCAGCGCTCGGCGACCATCCGCTCCACCAGCGGCCGGGGCAGGGTGAAGCGGTAGCGGCACTCCTCGCCCTCCCAGCGGCGTACTCGGCGGTCCAGGAAGTCGAGGAGGATCTGTTCGGCGGGGGCGCCCTGGCCGTGCGGGCTGGTTGCTTCGTCCACCACCTCGACCAGGACGCGGCCGTTGATGCCGGCGCAGGTGCGGTCGGCGTGCCGCAGCAGCGGCTCCACCCAGTCCTGGAGCTCTCGCAGCAGGTCGGTGCGGGTGGTCGGCCAGTCCGCCTTCTCGGCGCGGATCCGGCCGGCACGGCGGGCCTGGTAGTCGCGCAGGTAGCCGGTCCGGTCGTCGCGGATCCGGGCGACCTCCCGCTCGTCGACCTGCTCGATCCGGCAGCTGCGGTCGGGCCCGAGTTCGGCCACGGTGCCGGGCAGCAGCAGGTGCGTGTTGGTCACGCCGTGCTCGCGCAGGAAGTCCAGGAAGACCCACTGGTCGGGGAAGATGTTGGAGGCGTCCCCGTCCAGGTCGTTGAGGTGGAACAGCTCCTCGTCGAGGAAGCAGGGCGGCCCGGCGAACGGGAAGACGTGCTCGGCACCGTACTGCTCGACGTAGTTCAGCGCGCGGGTCATGCCGTTGCGGCGCTTGCGGCGGCCGACGGTCTGCTTCATCCGGTCGGGGAAGTCGTAGACCATCGGGTACCAGATCGCGCCGGAGTACTGGAGGAAGTGGCCGGCGAGCGGGCCGAATTCGCGGATCCGGGGCTCGTCGACGGGGCGGGCGTCGTTCTGGTTGAGGATGCGCGTCCCGTTGTCGTCGACGAGGAGCGCGGAGTCGCCGATCGGGCCGTCGGTCGGTGAGGTGAGCGCGTTGACCATGACCCGGACGCCGCTGTGGAGTTCGGTCGGTTCGAGGTCGCGGGTCTGGACGAAGTGGCGGAACCCGAGGTCCTCCATGGCCGTGCGCAGGTCGCGGACCGGGTAGTCGGGGAGCAGGACGACGGTGTCCTTGGACATCCGGGTGCGCAGCCACTCGGCGTCGAAGTGGTCGTGGTGGAGGTGGGAGACGTACAGGTACTCGGCGGCGTGCAGCCGGGCGGTGTCCATCGACTCGTTGTCGGGGAACGGGAACCACGAGGCGAAGAAGGCCGGGTTGAACCACGGGTCGCACAGGATGCGCCCGGCACTGGTCTCCACGAGCAGGCCGGCGTGGCCGACGGATGTGATGCGCATGAGTCTCCAAGGTCAGTCGAGCGACGTCAGGAGGAAGCGGCCCGGGGGAGGCGGCCGGGGGGACGCAACGGCGGTGGGGGAGAAGGCCGTTGCGGCTGTCACGGGGATGCGGGCCGCGGGCCGGCGGACGGCCGGTCGAGCACCTTGAAGTCCGCGACGGCGAAGCCGGAGAGCACCAGCGGGGCATCGACGACCCGGTGGGCGATGGTGACGGCGCGGCTGACGGCATCGACCCGGTCGCAGCCGGCCAGGTAGAGCGTCAGGCGGATGCCCCGGTCGGTGACGTGGACGTGGGCGTGCTCGACGCCGTCGCGAGCGGACGTGACGCTGTCGAGGGCCGAGAGCGCGGCCCCGGCGGTCGGCCAGGCGTCCGCCGACACGCGCGCCGTGGCGGTCAGCAGGACGCCGACGAGGTGCACCGGAAGTCCCGGGGCGTGAGGGGGCCGACGGCCGGTCAGCCCCAGGAGAAGCCGTCGCCCACCGAGGCAGCGGAGGCGGCGGCTCGGGCAGGGTGCACGGAACTGGGCATGGCGAAGTCCTTCGGATCGACGTGGGGGATTCGGGCCGCATTCGTCCGCGGCCTCAGCGGCGACAAGATTCGCACGCACGTCGGAAGGAGCGCAGTGATCCAGGGGTGGCACGAAACGCGTGGCACCTTCGGGCCAGCAGGCGGGGGAGGGGTGCGACCCCTGCTGAGCTGCGCGTCGTCCGGGCTTGGCCTGTTCCGGTCAGGTCGGAAGGTGTCAGCCCGCAGCCCCGGTCGAGCGTTCCACCATCCGGACAGGACGCCTGACGCTCCGCCACAATGGCGACATGCTGACGATCGGCTCCCTCGTCCTCGGTGTCTCCGACATGCCCCGCGCGGTCGCGTTCTGGACGGCTGTCCTCGACTACGCCCCACGCGGCGGCCTCATCGAGGACGACTGGACGGTCCTCGTCCCCGCCGGAGGCGGCAGCGGCGTCCAACTCGCGCTCGGCCTCAGCGAGTCCCCCGTCCAGGAGCACCCACGAGTACATCTGGACCTCTACGCCGGCGACGCCGCCGACCAGGCCGCCGAGGTCGACCGCCTGGTCGCCCTCGGCGCGGGACGGGTCGACTGGGACCTCTACCCGGAGGACCCGGACTTCGTCGTCCTCGCCGACCCCAACACCTCTAACTCCTACTTCTGAGCATCCCGACAGCTCAGAGGCCTTACGAAGCCCCGCCCAGACGAACCCGGACGGGGCTGTGAGGGGTCTAGCGGGTCTTCGCCGGGGCGCAGGGGTTCCGGCACGCCCAGCGGACGTACGCCGGGCCGCTCATGCGGTCCACGATGCCGACAACCTTGCCATCAGCCGTCTTTGTGCCGCAGATGCAGCACCGGTGCGCCTTCGCGTCGTCAGCCATCACGCCACCGCCCCGGCAAGGGTGTGCGGCACGCCGGTCACTACGGTGTCGAGCCAGTGTTCCGGGTCGGGGAGGTCAAGTGCGGCGGCGAACGCTGCGGCCCGGCGGGCGCGGGTTGCGGCGGCTTCGGTGGCGTAGTGCTCGGTGTGAGCGATCACGTGTGCTCGGACCGGTTCCCACTCCGGCATGATCGTGCGGGCAATCACGTGCGGCGGGATCGGCTGCCGGAAGCCGGAGCACAGCGGCAGGGTGTTCGCGGGACGCTGCGGGGCGGCTTCCCTTTGGTCCCACGACGTACGGTGCCTTCCGCGTGCCGGCAGTAGCGCGCGCAACGCCCAGAGGAATGCCAGGACGATAAGCTGAGTCATGTCGTCGCTCCTTGAAAGCGTCGGCCATCCCCGGGACGAATCAGCGGCTGCAACCGCCTCGTCGCCGGGCTTCCTATTGGGTCGACCTTACTAGGGGTCCCTACCCCTGTCTATCACCCCCTATGGTGCCCGATTCCCGTCAGCGTCCGCCGACGATTACCTTCATGGCATGGAGTTCGACCCGACCCGCCCCAAGTGGCGACAGATCCGCGACGAGATCGCCCGCAAGATCGAGAGTGGCGAGTACCCGCCTGGCTATCTCATTTCGGCAGTGCAACTCGAACGGGACTTCGGAGTAGCGCGAGCGACCGTCCAGAAGGTCACGGCGGCGCTTCGCATGGACGGGCTGATCCGGACCGAGACCGGGATGGGGAGCTTCGTGACGGACCGTACGGAGTAGCCCCACCCAGGCGAACCCGGACAGGGCAGGGAAGAACGCGGGTGGCGCCTTCAGTTCCTACGGTGCCGTCCGCTCCCCTTCCGCAGCAGCGCAACGGGGGTGTCATCCTGCGGCGAAACGGGGTCGGCGCCCCGCCGGACGATGACCGAGTAAGCCTCTGAGTAGTTGGCGGCCACGCCTACCGGCTGCCACTCCGACCCGTCCCACTCGACCACCAGACGGGGCGTGTCCTGAAAGAGAAGACCGTGCCGGGCCCCGGGGTCCAGGACCATGGCGTCCCGGGTGCCCGGCGGGCGGTGCCGGTTGTTCCGAGCGGCGTACCAGTCGGACACGGTTTCGTCGTCGGGTTCGAGCACGGGTCCTTACCTCTCCCTCGCCGTCCCTCAGAGGCTAGTGGCCAACGCCGTTCGGCGGTAAGGGCCAACCGAGCAAGGCGAACGGGGCCCGCGTCTCCAGAGCCTTCGAGTACTCGTTCCCGTCAAACTCGACGTACTCCGTGATCGGATCTTGTGCCGCGTACAGCATCGCAAGGGCACAGTCGAGACAGAAGTCACGGCCGGTGTCGAGGTCCCGAAGATTGGCGTAGTTCTGGCACCCGTCCCACTGGCACATCCGCCGGTGCCTGCCGCTGGTAGCCCGATCCACGCCCATCCCGGCAGTGTTCCCCAACACCCCTACTGCGGCGTCCCGTGGTAGATGGACATCCGTTGCGCGGATCGGAGCTTCGCCCCGAGCTCCTCCGCCGACTGGTCGGTCACCCACTTCACCAGCGTCGAACGAAGGTGTTCTGCGAGGGCCTCGAAGTCGGCACCCGCAAGGTTCGGAGGCAAGGCGCCGCGCAGCTCCACCGACTCCCCGCCGGCTTCCAGCAGCTTTTGCAGCGCCCAGTGTTCGGTGAGCAGCTGCACGCCGAACGTGAGGTGGAGACTGTGTTGATCAGGGCCGGTCCGACCCGCGTGAACCCATCCGCGCGGAATGAAGAGAACCTGGCCGGCCGTCAGGTTGAACTCGTAGTCGGGATCCGTCGCCTCGAAGCGTTCCTTGTCCTCCGGAGCGAACCCGATCCGCGACCAGTTGTGGTGGCGGTGTTCCAGCGGGTCCGTGAACGTCGGCCGAAAGATCCGCCACAACTTCGCCCCTTCGGTCTGGGCGATAAGCACATTGTGGCAGTCCCAGTGCCACCCAAACCCCTGAGCCTCACCAGCGGGGGTGAGGTAGAGATTTCCGGTGATCGGGTGGCCAAGCTGCCTGGCCAGGTCCTTGCAGAAAGCCACGATCGGCGGGTAGCTCTCGTGCAGCCCGTTGCAGACGAGCGTGTCCGTGGGGTGGTCGGCGGAGGCACGTTCGGCGGTCAGAACCCCGCTGCGGACCATGCCGTAGCTGTAGGGGCGGATGTCCGGGTCCGCCAGGATCTCCCGCGCCGCTTGGCGGGTGGCGAGGAGTTGAAGGTCAGCGGCGTCCCGGTCGTACACCGTGGGCACCGTGGGCCACCCGGTCCGGAAGGCGTTCGGGTCGGTGGCCAGCCTTGAAAGCGCGGTCTGCACGGCGGTGCTCCTTTCTCGTAGGGTGGGAAGGGGCGACCGCCCCACCTGAATTGGGGCGGTCGCCTCTCACTCACTCACTGCTGATGTGTCAGGCGCCGATCAGGCCGTCGTACTGGCCGGCGGCGAAGGCGTCACGCAGCTTGCGCAGCTCACAGGGGGTGCCGGTGATCACGGCCTTGTCGTTGTCGATGTTGGCGATGGCCACCAGGCCGTTACCGGCGTCGGCGACGGCGAAGCACTGGACCTGGTCGTCCAGCTGGCTCTGCATCGCCACCGACCACTCCAGGTCGGGGTGCGACGCGGGGTTGAAGTCCAGGGACTCGCTCATGAGCGTTCCTCCTCTTGTTCGTGCGCACGGCGGGCGCCGTGCCGGTTTGGCAGTGCGACCGGGAACGTTCTTCCCGGGTTGTGCAGCCCGTTTCCGGCCGGGATCGCTTGGCAGTGAAGCCGGTCGGAACGGGAGTCGATGGGTGCTACTCGGGATGCCGGGGGATCACCTGGGCGCGTTCGTCACGGATGATCTGTCGGCGCCGGGGGCTGAACAGCGTGACGGGCAACATGAATTGGAGCTTTAGGCCCCAGAACATTTGAACCGTGACCACCGGATGGGTAAGCCGATGAAGCCACAGTCGGCAGCAGGATCGACCGATCACGCGGCGGCCTGGGCGACGACGTTCCGGGGGCGCTTCCGGCCGCAGACCTGAACGATGGGCTCGTCCGGGTGCGTCAGCGCGTAGTCCGGCGGCAGCAGGTAGCCGAACCGGCGACAGTCGCACGTCCACGTACTGATGCCGTCCGTGCCTACGGTGCCGCTGATCGACTCGCCGCACACACACTTTCCCGCCGTGACCTGCATGCATGCTCCCTCGGGCCAAGACCGACCGCCGACGTCATGACGGTCAGTCAGTGAACTAGTCCAGGATGAAGAGTGGCCTAGTTCAGCCGCTACGGTTGCGAGTGAACTAGTCTGCTCAAACGGGGGGCGCCCACCGAGCGGAAGCGAGCGAACATGCCGAGCAAGACGCCGAAAACGTGGTCTGTGATCGCAGACCACTTCCGTCAGCGGATCCTGTCGGGGGAACTGGAGCCGGGCGCGAAGCTGCCCAGCAACAAGGAGATCGCCGGCCGCTGGAACGTCGCCGTGGCCACGGTCAGCCGGTCACTTCAGCACCTACAGGTGGAGGGCTATCTGCGCACTTCACCGCGCGGGACATTCGTCGCGGATGATCCACGTGTGAGCGCCAGCAGCCGGGATCGCCTCGCCCGGGTGCAGAGGGTCCAGTCCAGCCTCATGGAGGGCGAGACCAGCCGGGTAACGGCTGCCGAACTCGTCATTCCGCCGCTCTACGTCGCGGATCTCTTCGATCTGGAGCACGGCGCCCAGCTGGTGCGTCGCGAGTACATCGCTGGGCGCGGCAAGTCTCGAACCCTCTTCGCGGTGTCTTGGTACCCCGCGCACTTCGCCGCACTTGTGCCCGACTTGCTCAACACGGCTCCGGGACGGAACGACGGAATCACGGCGCGAGTCCTCGAAGCCACTGGTCGAACCATCACGGCGGCACGCGACGACATGCACGCGCGCACGGCAGACCAGCGCGAAGCCGCCGCCCTGGCGGTACCGGTCGGCAGCTCGATCCTGGCTCTCGTCCACCGCTGGTCGGACGACGAAGGGTTGATCGAGTACACGGAGGCTTGCCTGCCTCCCCGGTTCACCATCGGCTACGAGTACACGCCCTAGGCTGACCCGGAACGCAGAAAGACCCCAGCGGGAATCCGCTGGGGTCTCTTTGCTCTTTGGGGCACTTTGCGCACCCTGATCGCGCCGTTAGGACTGCTTACGGGTGGCCTTTCTCGCAGGATTGATATGCCAACTAGCCTAACTGTCAGGCAAGTTGTCCCGTGGGGGCCTGGAAAACGGCATCACACCCAGGGTGTACGCGGCGTGCTGCTACCGGGATCGCTGCGGCGGCAAAGCTGGGAACTTCGGAAGCGCCCCGCCCACCCAGCACGGCCACGATCAGGCACGTCGACGGCATGCTGAGCAGCGGACCAGCCAGGCATCCGAACGCGGCTCGCGCTCGGTGCCGGCAGGCAGTCTGTCCTCCGGCACGTACGAGTAGCGCGGGCACGAGCGGCAGCGAACGGGAACCCACGACAGGTCGCTGTCGTCCTGGAGCACGCGTCCAGCCGGCTGCATCCACGCGGGCCGCATCCATGACGGCCATTCACTCAACCACTCGTCTGTGCTGGGGAGTTGGGAGATCCTGAGCCCCACGAGCTGGCGGTCGTCGCCGACCCGGTGACCGGTTTCGACCTTCCGCCCCCAGCCCTGTGCGATGAGGTACCCCCCGACGTCGGAGGGCGCCACCACCCGCATGCCTGCTCCTACCGGGGCCCGGTCGATCCGGAGCCCGGTCAGCAGTTCAACGAACATGGTCAGACCCGTACGGCCAGGCCAGCGCCCACCAGCCACTCCGCCTCACTCTGCGGAACCTCGTAGGTCTCCCCGTTCTGGAGAGTCCGCGAAGGGGTGCCGTTGCCGGTCGGGCCGTAGCCCATCCAGCCGGTCATGCGAATGGAAGCGGTCGGCTCGCCGGTGTTGAAGATGGTCATGGCGGTGAACTCCTTATCAGGCGGAAACGGTGATCTTGCAGACGGCGGCAGCGTTCGGAACGGCGATTGCAGCACGGGCAATCGCACGGACCGCCGTACCGTCCTTGAGGAAGCCAAACTGATTGCTGATCTCGAATCCGGCATCCTTGCGCCAGACGGCGAAAACCTGATCCGCCTCGTACACGAGAATATCGGCGTTCGGCATGAACGAGGAAAGCCACACGGGAACCCCGAGGATCGACCGCTGGACTCCGGCAGTGGGAGAGCCGGCCGACTCGCTCAGAAGCGGCTTCAGCGACCCGGACATCTCGCGCAGCGCCATAAGCGCAGACCACGACTTGGGCGCCATGACGATTGCCGAAGCCTTCGCGTTGGCGGACTCCAGCAGGCCGAAGGCCGACACGAACGGGTCGAGATCCTTGAGACCACCCGCAACGGCAAGCTTCTGAATCCCGGCAGTGTTGGCTATGCCGACGAAGCCCTTCCCGCCGCCGGTGCCCACCAGGGCTTCCCGGTCGAACCCCAGGGCGACGGTCCGTAGCAGCGACTTCGCCATGGGGTTCAGAAAGGCGGGGCCGCCGTCCTGGATCAGCTCATTCGCGATCAGATCGGCAACGGCGATCTTCTTCGGAGTGACCTTGAGTGGCTCAGCTCCGAAACCGCCGGTCGGAAGGTCGTCCAGCTCCCCGACGAATCCAGCGGAGAAGTCCGACCTGATCACCGGGAATGAATAGGTCTCGGCGTCCGTCTCCACCCGGTTCACGCCGGATGCCATGACCACCGACTGAGGCGCGAGGAGGTCAACGAAGTTCTTCGCCACCTGCTCGGGAGAGAACGCCTTTCCCGTGCCGGCTGTGGTGATGCCCCTGGACGCTTCCAGCGAGCGATGCATGAGTTCCCCGGGCGTGGCACTCGAAGGCGTCTTCGAGAAGCGCTCGATGCCTTCTATGAATGTGGCGCCGCGAAGCGGGGACTGTGCGCGCATTGCCGAATCCTCAGCGGCGGCAGCGGAGATATGCCGCTTCGCATTCCCATCCTCCTCGGCAATGAGGTTGAGCAGTTCGCCTTCTCGCTTCTTTTCGCCGCGAGTAAGCGAACGGTTCTTCGCGCCGTCGGTAAGCTCGCGAAGCTTCCTTATGGCGACCTCTCGCTTGTCTATCGCTATCTGCGCAATTTCGGCATGGTTCATGCTGTACTCCGCTCTGGGAAGGTTCAGGGGCCAGCGAAGGCGCGGCGCCTAACTGTGATTTCACACCCCACTGGAGCGCGGGGACTCCCCCGGCAGCTCATCAGTCGGAGAGGCGACGCTGTCTTCTCATGGAGCACTAGAGCGCAAGGACTTCCTCTGACGGTTTGATGGTTTTCCGGTCGATCCGGATTGCCTTAGAGTTTTCTATGGTGTTCCGAAAAATGCATCAAATCGTCAGTGCGTCAGCCTAGGGGCTTGGCAGCCGGTCGCTGGAGCGGTTGGGGCTGTGGTGTTGAGTGCCAGAGCCGACCACCTACTACCGGAAGTAGGTGGTCACGACCGGGGCGGGCTCGGCGCACGCTTCACCGGCGTCAGGGGCGGTCCTGGGGTAGCCGGAGCCGGCCAGCGTGGTGAAGTGACGGTTTGCTGGCTGTTTTCAATATGCTAAGGAGTTTCTTAAGGCATACCGAAAAGAGCATCCGAACCACCACTTCACCACACCAGGCGCCGCCTGCCGTCGCTGAGAGGCAGTAGTGCCCGCTGACCTTCCTGTGTGAGAGCCCCTGAAGGGGCCATAGGCGGCCGCTTCCGGGCATGAGAAAGCCCCGGCGGGCTCAGAGGCCATGCCGGGGCTGTTGGGGTCGTCAGGCGGCTGCGGAGGCCGCTAGCCGAACCTTGCTGCGGGGCGTTGGGATGTCTCCCCGGGCTTCGGAGTCCAGTGCTTGGGAAATCCCAGCAAGCTCCTCGATGGGCGCGTCCAGCTCGCCGGAGATGCTGAACTCGACGCGTTGCGGGTCTAGGGTCCGCCACCCGCCGCGAGTGCCCTTCCGGACGTCCAGTCGCACGCCCGCGTCGACCAGCATGCGGCGGCGCCCCTCCGTGTCCGCATCTGCCCACTCGTCCGCGTAGGTGCGTCCGGTGGCTGTGACGATGCGCTGCGGCTCCGTCTTCTCGCGGGACTCCAGTTCGGTCAATCGACTATCCAGTGCGTCACGCCGCTTCTTCCATATGGTCATTGCCGTCACGGATTTCTGCTCTCTCTTCTCTTCGTAGTGCTCTTCAAGTTCTGCGCTGGTTGCTTCAATTTCGGGCTGCGGATCGTATCCGGGTATCTCGATAATTCGGGTGACCGAGATCGGGCCTGCCTGTCGCAAGAATTCAGTGCTCACATACTCGTCTGCCCAGTCGGCCCGGATGTAGACAGGTGCGGGGCACTTGACTCCCCGTGCATGGTGTCCGCAGCCGTAGTTCGGGTGATTCCGGGTCGTGTTTTGCGGGTTCAGATACATGCGACCGCCACACCCGGTGCAATGAATGACGCCGAGTTGAAGCGCATTACTGTCCGTTCGCTCGTTGCACCAGCTCTTAGTCCGGCCATCGAGAATAGATCCGATCTGGTCGAACTCTTCGCGGGTAAGAATCGGACTTTCAGTGCACATGATCGGGTTGCCATTTTCGTTGCGGACCGGCTTGCCCTTATGCATCTTCCAGCCGAGCAGCGTCTCACTCCGGAGCAAGCGGGCGAGCACGGCAGGCGTCCACTTGAATTCTGTCCGTACGACGCTCTGTCCCTTGGCGCCGCCGGTCTTGCCGCCCCTCTCGCGGCCCATCTTGTTCGCCCAGTAGTCACGTGGGCTCAACACCCCGTCGGCGTTGAGTCCGGTCGCGATGGCTGAGAGCGATTTGCCTTCCAGCAGCTCCCGAACGATGCGCTCGATCACATTGACCGCGTCGGGGTCCGGAATGAGGGTCCACCCCTTGCCGCCGTGCTCCTCGGGCATGGGGGCTGGCATGTAGCCGAAGGGTGGACGCCCACCACCGCGCCAGCGAAGGGGCATGGTCCGTATCGCTGCCTGTGCGCCGGTCACGCGGTCGCTGATGCTCTGGGATTCGACCTGGGCGGCGAACGCCAGCATGAGCATCTGGAGTTCCGCCATGGGGTCCATGGGGTTCCGGAAGTCGAAGACCAGCCGGCCCCCGCCGATGCCTTCGGCGAATACCAACACCTTCCGGTGCTTCCTTGCCCACGAGGCAAGCTCGTGCATGTGCCCCATGGACCGGATGGCACGGTCGAACCGCCACCACACAAGGGCGTCGAAGCTGCCAGGGTCGGCAAGCCACTTCCCGAGCTGCGGGCGGTCGAAAGGGCTGGTCTTGGACGCGCTGACGTCCAGATCGACGGCTTCTCGAAGGGTGCCGTCCTGGCCGAAGTCGATGCCCAGCGCGGCGGCAACCAGGTCGTCGGCCTCACGCTGTCGTTCGGGGCTGGTGGTCTCGTCGGTCAGAACCGAGAGCCGGACGCACCGGACGCCCCGAAGGGTCTCGGTGAAGACCGTCCCGGCCAGGGGGTTGGTGCCATTGGTCATGCTCTCCGGGGAGCGCAACGACTTCCCATTACCCGCAGACGCGTCCCTGACCAGCGTTGCCGTACTCATGCGCCCACTCCAGAACTACTAGTCCAGAGTGTTGGGAGACCCCGAGGGCAACCGCTTCTGCGTCATCGACACAAGCCGGAGCTGACTGCGCAGGAAGTCGGCCCGGCTGACTTCCTGCGCAGGGGGGTTATGACTGGGGTACCGGGTTGTCCGGGCTGTCCAGCCAGACCATCTGGCCGCCCGGTGTGATGGTGAGCCCGAACCGGTCGAAGCCGGGGCGCCCCCGGCTGTCCCACCAGTGCCACGCCGCCGCCACCTCGTCCCAGAGGCGGCGGCGGCCGGACTGCACCACCTCGTAGGCGGTCCGGTCAGGCTCCCACTCGACCGTGGCCCAGGACGTGACGGCGGTGTCGTGCAGCCACAGCGTGTACGTGCCGTCGGCATACCGCTCGACCAGTGGGAAGGCCTCGGGCACCTGCACGCCGATGGCGAACATGGCCAGCCACCCGCCGACGTCCTCCGGGGACAAGGACGTCGACGACCTCGCCCCGTCCGCCGGCCACGGGTCGGACAGGTACTCCAGGCTGCCGGGCCGGGACGTGCGCTGCTGCCGCAGTCGCATGAACGCGGACGACCCGACGAACCGGCCGCTCGCGGTGCCGTCCTCGCCGACCGTGAGCCGAACCACGGCTTCCCCGCCGTACTCGGGCGCCCACGGCGCGACGATCACCCCACCGGGGCGGGCCTGCTCCACCCAGGCGTACGGCACCCGGCGCACCGAGCAGGTGGCGATCACGCGGTCGAACGGCGCACCGGCGGCGAAGCCCTTCGACCCGTCGCCGACCACCAGCTGCGGTGCGTACCCGGCGCGGGCGAGCCGGAACCGTGCCTCGGCCGCGCTGGCCTCGTCCACCTCGACCGTGGCGACGCTCCCGGCGCCCAAGCGGTGGGAGAGGAGAGCCGCGTTCCACCCCGTGCCGGTGCCGATCTCCAGCGCCCGGTCGCCGTCCGCCACGTCCAGGGCTCCGAGCATGGAGAACACCATGGTCGGCATGGAGTTGGAGGAGGTGGGAACGGTGCCCCGGCCGTCCCCGGTGTGGTCGCCGTCGTCCCACTGGGTCGTGAGGGGTGCGTCGGTGTAGACGGCGTTCCACCAGGTGACCGGGTCGGCGTGCCGGTTCACGGCGTCGCCCTGGCGCACGCCGTCCCCCTGCCCCGGCCAGATCAGATCAGGGACGAACCAGTGGCGCGGGACGGCGTGGTAGGTCGACAGCCAGTCCGAGGAGAGGGACCCGTTCGCGATGAGCGCGGAGGCCAGCCGGGTCCGACCGGCCTCCGCCACGTGCTGCTCGCTCACCCGTCAGCTGCCGGACGCCGGGCCACTGCCGTCCGAGGTGTTCCCGCCCTCGTCGCTGCCGCCGCCACCGTGCTTGTTGCCGCTGCTGCTGTCGTCCTGCTGGCTGCCGCCCTTGCCGTCCCCCTGGCCGCCACCGTGCTTGCCACCGTCGAACATGGGCATGTGTGTCCCCTTCGCTGTCGGTCGGACTGCCTACAACTCCCGTGCTGGTCACGGGTGCCAGCCAGAACGCTAGGTGTGCGAGCTTCGAGGGCGAGCGCGTGATTCTCGACTATTCGAGCCGCCGCGCGTGGGGTTCGCGGGGATTCCTCAGACGTCCCCGAGAGCCCGGCGGCAGCGGGTGATGACCTTGTGGGCATCCGCGCCGTAGACGGCCGCGCCGGCCAGGGTCTCCCACACGCGCAGGTACAGCGCCACGTTCTCCGGCTGGTCGAGCCAGAGTTCGGCGTGCCAGTCCTCGACGATGACGAGCCGCTCGTCGTGGATCCAGAAGCCGTTGGCGGGCGGGAGAGTCAGGGAGGCCTCGAACGGGACGATGCCCAGCGAGACGGTGTCCAGCCCGATCACACCACTGAGCCGGTCGAGCTGCGCGGCCATCACGGCGGGTGGGCAGAGCCGCGCACGCAGAGCCGGTTCCCACATGACGATGTGGCACTTCCGGCCGGGGCGGTACAGGCTTTCCTGCCGCTGGATGCGGGCTCGGACGGCATCCTCGATGTCGCGAGGCGACTGGTGGAGGCCGACGTACGCGTTGAAGATGTGACGAGCGTAGTCGGCCGTCTGGAGCATGCCGACGATCATGGCGCCTTCCCAAGCGCGCATGACAGTTGAGCGGTCGTTCTCGGCGGTCAGCGTGTCCTGTACCGGCTTGTGCCCGGCGGCCAACTGCCGCCGCCACGAGCGGGTTCCGGACTCGAAGGCCCTTAGCCTGGCTGCCAGTTCGGCTGCCGCGCGGGGCTGTCCGACACCTTCGGCCCAGGCCTTGAGGTCGTCGTGGGTGGCCGTCTGCCGGCCGGTCTCCAGCTTGCTGACCTTGGACTGCGTCCAGCCCAGTCGGTCGGCCAGTTGCCGACCTGTGAGACCGCCCTCGGCGCGCAGCTCACGGAGCCGCAGGCCGAGGGCGATCCTGGCTTGCTGGAAGTCGGTGCTCACATGTCGGACGGTACCCCAGCGCCGAACTCGCGGTGCGGGGTGGCGTAGTGCCAGGCGGCGTCACGGACTTGGCAGGCGCGCGCCACCTGCACCGGGTCGGTGATCAGTTCGATCTCGGTCAGGTCGTCGTCGGCGTCGGCGTCGAAGTGCAGCAGGGCGATGACCTGGGAGTCGAACAGCCAGGCGTCCTCGGCGGCAAGAGCGAGGCGGTCGGCGTCGGCACGCCAGAGGTACCGGATGTCCTCGCCGACCAGGCCGTTCCGCACGGAGTTGTTGAGCAGGTACCGCTGCCCCATGGTGGGCGGGTTGTCCATGATCCGAACCCGCTCGAACCGCTTGCCCAGGGCCGACTGTTCGCGCCGCGAGCGGCACCAGGGGTGGTCCAGGTCCCATTCGGGATCCAGCCCGGCGACGAACCGGCGGTAGGTTTCGCTCTGTTCGTCGGAGAGGTACCGGCGGCGGGTCTCCAGCCGGAAGGCCGTGTGCTCGAAACTCACGAACATCTCGTCGAACTCGTCGAAGCTGATCATCATGCGCTCCCGGTCCATGTCGCGCGGCGCGAAGTCGGCGAGCAGCACGCGCGGCACGGTCACGAACCCCTCGCCGGGCTTGATGTTGCGGAGCTGGGCGATCTCGGCAGGGTCGGTCACGACATCGCCCTGCACGATGACCTCGCCGGTCTCCATGTCTTCGTAGAGCGTCGGGCATCCGTTGTGCCCCGAGTTGCTTCCGATGAATCGCAGTCGTCGGCTCACTGCCGCTCCCCTCACAGTCGGTCTGGCTGACTCAGAATGGCCGGAGAGCCACGCGGAGTGAGCGTCGATTCTCGAATATTCTCCGGAAGCAGGGCGCGGGATGTGATGCGGAAGACGCTATCCCTGCGCAGGAACCAGGGAAGGTCAGGACCGCCGACGACTGATCAGCAGCCGGTGCGAGTCCTGCACCCCCTCGGGGAGCTCGTCCGGTGAGAACCATCGAGCCTCCAGGACTTCGAACGAGGCCGCCTCGATCTGCCCGCTGACGTACAGGGCCTCGTAGGCGACTTCGACGCGAAGCTTGTAACCGCTCTTCAGGTGCGCCAACTCGCACACCTTCACCGTGAGTCCGGTCTCCTCCCGGACTTCACGCACGATCGTGTCTTCGAAGCTCTCGCCCGCGTTCGCATAGCCGGTCGGCAGACCCCACTGTCGGCCCTCCGGCCACATGCGGTGCTTCAGCAGCAGCACCCGACCGTCCTGGTCGCGGACGATGCCCGTCACGCCGACCATGAACTTCGAGTGCCACAGCCACAGCACGCGCCATTGCATCGGACCACGGATGATCCGCCAGAGCTTCGCGACGATCTTCTTCATGGTTCAGCCCTTCGTGTAGGGGAGATTAGGGCAATTTCGAACAATTGCCCAACGGTATTCCTGATATCGACTAGAGATCTCGCAGTATGCTCCGAAAGCGGTCCGCCCACGCGCTCAGCTTGGCGCGGGCCTCATCGCCCCAGAGGGAATATCCTTCAAAGGTTCGAAACTCGTCCAGGTATTCCTGGAAATCGCGCGGGTCGCGGAACACGAGCGCGCCCGTGGAGACTTCCACGGTGGCCAGGGCGGAATCGTAGACCGTGAAGACGTTGAGCGGAGCCCATGGCATGTGGCCGGCCATCGGGATGACTCCCAGCCGAACGTTCGGCAAGCGTGAGACGGAGGCCAGCCGGTCGAGCTGCACGGCCATGGCCTGTTCCGTCGGCCCCTTGCGCGGAGCAAGGGGCCGACGGAGTGGGAGGGGTGGTTGCGTGGGAAGTCGGGCGGGCCGACTTCCTGTGTGGTGGGCCGGGTCAGGCGTGGTGGTCGAACTCGCCGGTTTTGAGGGCGTGGAGGAGGGTGGCGAAGGTGGCGGGGGTGGTGCGGAGGATGAGGTGGCCTTCGTCGGACTCGCCTTTTGCCAGGCGGAACGGGGCATCTTGGCCTCCGCGAGTTGGGTGGTGCGGCCCCTCGCGCTCCGTCGCGCGAGGGGCCGGAACGGCTAGGCGTGGTGGTCGAACTCGCCGGTTTTGAGGGCGTGGAGGAGGGTGGCGAAGGTGGCGGGGGTGGTGCGGAGGATGAGGTGGCCTTCGTCGGACTCGCATACTTGCCTCGCATTTCATCCCCGATCGATCGAATGAACTCCCGCGACTCAGCTTCGGCGAGGGCGGATGAGTCCAGGTGCTCGAAGACGCTCCGGTGCCGGCCCAGGCTCGCCTGCGCATCGAAGAACATGCACCCGGCCACAGTATCCATCTGGAGGGTGGCGAGCTCAGGCACAGGGCCCTCGACGAACATGATGTTTTCCCCGCAGCCCGGGAAGGTGTCGAGGTCGAAGGGCACTACGCGGACTGAGATCCGGCCTGCCAGCGAGTCATCGATGAGATGGTCAAGTTGATCGGCAAGAACCCGAGGACCTCCGAACTGCATTCGCAGTGCGGCTTCGTGGATGAAGGACGCATAGGGCACTCCGCGATGACGGACAGCCTCCTTCCGTTGCATGCGGAAGGTGGTTCTGGCATCGAGGTCATGGCTGGGGATGAAGGGAGCGAATCGGGAGAATACTGCAGACGCGTAGGCCTCGGTCTGCTGTAGCCCTGGGAGGTAGGCCGTGGCCCAGGTCGAGATCCTGTGTGCGTTCGCTTCAAGCTCGGCGATCTCCAGGAAGTCGGTGGACAGGGTCCCCCGGTACTTCTCCCACCAGCCCTTCCTTCGCTCGGCAGCCATCTCTGCGAGGGCTTCGATGAGGGGAGTGTTGGAGCAGCTGCAGGCTGCGGCGACCGTGCGCAGGCGTTCGGCGCTCACGCCGATCTTCCCATTCTCCATCTGTGTTACCTGAGTTGGCGCCAGGCCGAGCTCGCGAGCCAGCTGGCTGCCTCCGAGGCCGGCCTGCTCGCGCATCCGTCGCATCTCGGCTCCCAGCCGGCGCTGGCGCAAGGTCGGTTCGCGGCGTAGCGGCATGGTGTCCTCTCGGTGGGGCGCGTGGGACCAGTCTGCCGCGCTTCGCACGGAAGGGGGAACCTGCGGCGAGAGTGCCTACAATTGAAGTCATGCTGCGCTATGGTCGATGTCACATCGATCCGACGGATCGTCAGTAACGCCTATCCGTCGCACCGCAGAGCAGCCATGCCCTCGTGCCTGGCCTGGTTCACGGCGACGTATCCGCCGGTTCTTCCCTCACTCACGCCTCGGGAGAAGTCCCATGCGTCACCTCAACACGCCTTCCTTCGCCCTCACCCGCCAGTCCCTCCGCGACGCGATGATCCGCGCCGGCTGGCCGCCCTCCGCCACCTTCGACGCCGAACTCGCCCTCGGCGAGCTGCTCGTGAACGCGTGGCGGCACGGCCGTACCCCCGCGCCGATCGTCCAGATCCTCTTCCTCAACGCGGTCCTCCGGGTCTCCGTCTCCGACGAGAGCCCCGTCCTCCCCGACCAGGCCCCCCTCTCCCTCCTCGCCGAGTCCGGCCGGGGCCTCCAACTCGTCGCGAGCCTCACCCGGCGGTGGGGCGTCGACCCGCAGGAGCGCGGCAAGTCTGTCTGGTTCGAGTGCGAGAAGGACGCCGCCTGATGGCCGCCCCCCGCCACCCGATGCTGCCGACCGACCCCCGGATCCGGCACTACACCGACGCCCACATCCGCGCGCTCCTCGCCGAAGTCGACGAGCGCGGTCGTAAGTTCGGCCTGATCTGGCCGTCCGCCGGTACCGACAGGACCCTCGACGGCCGCGTCCTCGTCCGCTTCAACACGGCTCCGGCCTCGACCCTGCTCAACCTCCTCACCCTCCTCCTCGACGCCGAACGCAAGACCTGGTGAGGCTCCTGATCGCGACGGCCTTCGCCGTCCTCCTCGCCCTCGCGATCTCCACCGTCGCCCTGGGCGTCGTCACCGCCCTCCGCGCGGCCCCGCCGCCCCGCCGTCCGGCGAGGACGGCTGACGACCGACCGGTATGCGCGGCGGGTCGCGTGCACAGGCCCGCCGTGCCGGTCAGTCCTTCCCCCGGATCCGCCGTTCCACATTGCTGCGGGCCGCCCGGGACGCCGTTCCGGCCGCCGCCGCCAGGAACACGAAGTTGTACCCGATCTGCAGCACCACCACGAGCCGCGCCGTCTGCCCCGCCGGCGTGATGTCCCCGTACCCGACCGTCGCCATCGTGACGACCGTGAAGTACAGCGCGTCCAGCCGGGTCTCCAGCCCGGCGAACTCCGCCTTGTGCGAGCCCAGCACGTAGTACGTCGCCGCGAAGATGGTCAGCGCCAGCGCGATCAGGAACACCAGCCAGAGCACCGGCTGCTTGGCCGTCCCCCGCATCACCCCGACGATCTTGGCCAGCATCAGCCAGGACATCCCGGCGAGCGCCCCGCCGAAGACGAACCAGCTCAGCACCGGCCGGCGGTCACCGAACCACGTCAGCGGCAGCGTGAAGTACCCGACCATCAGCAGCGTGAACGCGGCCAGCAGCCAGGACCAGGCCTTGAGGTCGGCGGGCGGCGGCGGAGGGGTCTCGGACATCCCGCCCAGCCTCATTCACCGAACTCCCCGGCGCCCGCCCGCCTGCTCCGATCAGGCGACTGCCGGGTGGCTTCCTGCCCGACGGGCCGCGAGAAGCCCTCGGATTCATCCGGAGGAGGAGGCGCGCCGCCCCGACCGCCCGGGCTCGTCCAGCAGCTCCAGCACCGCCAGGACGGCTACCAGCCCGAGCGCCAGACAGAGCGTCACCAGGACCGTCGGGTAGCTCCAGAGCACGAAGGCCAGTGCCGCGCCCGCGACCGCCGTCCAGCCCAGCGCCGTCTTCCAGCGGTGGACGAAGCGCCCGACCGGCCCGAGCCGCAGCCCGGCCCGGCCGGCCACCCGCCGTACCGAGCCGAGCCCGGCGTGCCAGCCGCGCCGGATGGTGCGCGCCCACCGCCCGCCGCCGCTGATCCAGGCGCCGAGGGCGACCAGCAGGCCGAGCGCGACCACCACCCGGACGGCCGAGCGCAGGTACCGCACCAGGGTGTCGTACACCGCCTGGGCGGCCGCCTGGTTCACCCCGGCCGGGAGCTTGTCCAGGTAGATCGCCCGGAACACGCTCAGCCCGATGCCCAGCAGCAGGGCCCCACCGGCCATGGCCAGTGCGGCCGTGACCACCGCCCGGCGCCGCCGCGCCGCCAGCAGCACCCCGCCGAGCGCGCAGGCCACTGCCAGCACCGGCACCCAGAAGCCGGCCAGGTCCAGTACCCGCAGGCCGGTGCGGGCCTTGGGGATGGCGTCGGACTGCACCAGCGTGTACGAGGTGTGGATCTCCGGGATCTTCGAGGCCAGCGGGAGCCCGTTGTCGACCAGCGCGGTCTTCACCCGGGCGATCAGCGGGGCGAGGTCGAGCACCACGGTGTCGTTCTTGATCTCCACGGCGCCGCCGCCCTGCCCGGTGAGCATCTTGTCGATCGCGGCGTGGGCGTCCCGGTTGACGCCCGTCCAGATGGTGGCGAAGGCGTCGCTCTGCACCACCCGCTGGACCTGGGAGTGGACGAAGCCGGTGATTCCGCTGGTGAGGGCGTGGCTGATGCCGTTCAGCAGGGCGCCGAGCTTCGGGCGGTCGTCGGGGGCGACGTCGGCGAGCAGGGAGTCGACGGGGAGCTGCTTCATGATCTCGTCGGTCACCCGGTCGGTGACGGCGGCCTGGATCGCCGGGTCCTTGGCCAGTGGGGCCATCGTGGCGACGTACCGGTCGGTGTCGCTGATCTGCGACTTCGCCCAGACCGAGACGGCGCCCAGCGGGGTCAGGACGAAGGCCAGCAGGATCAGGAGAGCGGCGAGGAAGGAGCGTGCCCGGTGGCGCTGCGGGTGTTCGGCCGGACCGTCCGCCAACCGCCGGGCGAGCTGCGCCTCCTGGGCCTCGACGGCGCCCAGCCGGGCCCGTAGTTCGGCCAGCTCGTCGGCCCGTTCGTCGTCGGGCACGTCGTCGGGCACGTCGTCGGGCACGTCGTCCGGACCGTCGGTCCGTCCGTCGCGGGGCTCGTCGGTCGGCATGCCGCGACTCCGTTCCTCCGGTGGGTGCATCCCAGGAGATAACGGATCAGATCGGACGGCCAGCCGGCGGCCCTCACGCGGAGCGGCCCCGGACGGCGGAAAGCCCCCGGTGGGCTCACCGGGGGCTTTCCGACAGAACGGGAGAGATCAGGCGGTCGTCTCGGGCCGCGTGGTCTCGGTGGCCTTGGTCACGTTGGTCGGCGTGACGGCCGGGCGCTCGGCGCCCTGCTGGGGAGCGGCGGTGCTCTGCGCGGTGCCGGCGTCCGCCGGGGTCTCGTCCTCGCGCATGGCCTTGGTCTCGGCCTTCAGGATGCGCATCGACTTGCCGAGGCCGCGCGCCATCTCCGGCAGCTTCTTCGAACCGAACAGCAGGATGACGACCGCCAGCACCACGAAGATGTGCCAGGGCTCAAGACCGTTCCGCAGCATCCCTGGCCACCGGTCCCTTCTTGTCTAGAGTCATGGCGGGCTAGCGCCCGTGCTGGCCAGTATGCCTGGCCCTCACGGCGTACGGATACACCGGCCGGGAAACGCTGGCCAAAAACCAGGTGCCGCTCCGAGCGGAGCGCGGGGTCGAGGGCGGGCGGGCAGCGGGCAGGCGCCGGGCAGGCGCCGGGCGGGCCGCGCAGTCCACCCGCGGCCCGCCCGGGTGTGATCAGTAGACGAACGGCACCAGCCGCTTCGACGCCAGGCGGTACTGCGCGTACTCACTCCCCAGCGAGTCCAGCAGCAGCCGCTCCTCGGCGGCGATCCGCCAGCCGTACGCGGCGAGCAGCAGCACCGCGACCACCAGGGCGGCCGCCCAGCTGCCGGTGCCGAGGGCGTAGCCGATCCAGACCAGCAGGCTGCCGGCGTAGCCGGGGTGGCGGATCAGCCGGTACGGGCCGGTGCGGACGACGTGCTGGGCGCCCACGGTGCGCAGCGTCCGGGTGTAGTACGCGCCCAGGGTGCGCATGCCCCAGGCCCGCAGGGCCAGCCCGGCGGCCACCAGCGCGACCCCGAACCAGCGCGCCCGGTCGGGCAGTTCGCCGATCGGCGCACGGCCGAACAGCACCACGACCAGCACCGAGGCCAGGTAGCAGCCGAGCAGCAGCCTGGTCGAGCCGCGGTCGCGCCGGTCCGCGTGCCAGCTGCCGGCGGCGGCGTCCTCGCGGCGGCGCAGCAGCAGCTCGTAGGCGGCCCAGCACAGGACGCCGAGGAGGGAGAGGAGGGTGGGCAGGGACATACGGCGGCTCCCGGCGGTCGGAGGGACGACCCCTCCACGGTCCTCCCGGGGGCCCGCCGGCGCATGCGCCCGGGGGTGGATGCGCCGCCGTCCACCCCCGGGTGGACGCTCACGCCGGGCGCCGCGCCGGGCGTCGCGCCAGCAGGTAGCCGCGCCGGGTGGGGGCCTCCTCGGGCAGGCCCTCCCGCTCCAGCCGCACCTCGACGGCGAACCCGGCCCCGGCCAGGAGCGCGGCGACGGCCCCGGTCTCCAGGAAGTGGAAGTCCACGTCGACCGCATGGCCCCACCACTCCTCCATCCGCCGCACCTCGCTGCCCAGGTGGAAGGAGACCAGCAGCACCCCGCCGGGCCGCAGCACCCGCAGCATCTCGGCGAACGCGGGCGCCAGCTCCGCCGGCTCCAGGTGGATCACCGAGTACAGGGCCACGGCGGCCGCGAACTCCCCGTCGGCGGCGGGCAGCGCCAGCAGGTCGCCGGTGCGGAACGCGGCTCGCGGCTGCTCGCGCCGGGCCAGCTCGACCATCCGTGGCGACAGGTCGATCCCCACCACCTCGGCCCCGCGGTCGGCCAGCCAGCCCGCCACGTGCCCGGGCCCGCACCCCAGGTCCGCCACCACCCCGCCGGCCGCCTCCTCCACGACCACCCCCAGCAGCGCCCGGTCCACCACCTTGAAGGCCAGCTCACCCCCGATCCGCCCCAGGTACTCCTCCGCCACCGCGTCGTAACTCCCCCGCACCCGCGCATGATCAGCAGTCATGCCGCCCACCCTGGCACGCGGGCCCGCCCGGGCACCCCGCTTTTCCGGGGCCCGGCCGCCGCACGGCCGCCGTGCCGCCGCCGCACGCCCGCTGTACGCCCGCCGCACGGCCGCCGCACGCTCGTCCGCGAACGGCACAGAGCCCCCGCCCGGGGTGGGCGGGGGCTCTCGATGACTCGCGTGGACCGGGCCGGTGGGGCCGGGGTGGGTCAGGCGGTGACGGCCTCGGGCTCGGCGGCCGGGGCCTGGGCGGGTGCGGCGGCCGGGAGGTGGCGCATCAGGCGGTAGGCCAGGAGCGCGGCACCGAGGGCGAAGGCCATGCCGACCCCGGCGGCGACGTGCAGGCCGTCGGTGAAGGCGGTGCGGGCGGTCTCCAGCAGGTCGGTGCCGAGCCGGCCGGGCAGGTGGGCGGCGACGTTGACCGCACCGCCGAGGGTGTCCTGGGCGGTCCGGGCGGCTTCGCCCTGGACGCCCGCCGGGAGGGAGCCGTCCAGCTGGTGGCGGTAGACCGCGGCGCCGGCCGCGCCGAGCAGGGCGATGCCGAGCGAGCTGCCGAGCTCGACGGCGGTCTCCGAGGTGGCGGAGGCGGCGCCGGCCTGCTCGACGGGGGCGGCGGAGACGACCATCTCGGCGGTCATCGTCATGGTGCCGACGGTCCCGGCGGCCAGCACGCCCGCCGCGGTGAGGATGAGCGCCAGCGGGGAGTGCGGGCCGACCTGGGTCATCGCCGCGAAGCCCGCGGCGCCGACCAGGAACCCGCCGCCCATCAGCACCGCCGGGCGGACCTTGCCGGCCAGCGCCGAGCTGATCCCGACGGCCGCGCCGACGCCCACGCTGGGCGCCAGCGACCAGAGCGAGGCGGTCAGCGGGCTCATGCCCTTGACCAGCTGGAGGTACTGCGAGGTGAAGAGGGAGAAGCCCATCATCGCGAACATCGCGATGGTGTTGACGCTGATCGCGCCGCTGAAGGTGCGGATCCGGAACAGGCTCAGGTCGAGCAGCGGGTCGGCGGCGGTGCGCTGGCGCCACACGAAGGCGGCGGCGAGCAGCAGGCCGGTCGGGAGGGCGAGCGCGGGCAGCAGGCTCCAGCCCTCGACGGCGAGGGTCTTGACCCCGTAGACGAGCGGCAGGATCGCGGTCAGCGAGAGCGCGGCGCCGAGCAGGTCGAAGCGGCCGGTGCGGGCGGCGCGGGCGCTGGAGCGGTACTCGGGGAGCAGGGCGGGCGCGGCCAGCAGCACCAGGGCCATCACCGGGACGGCGGGCAGGAAGGCCGAGCCCCACCAGAAGTGGTCGAGGAGGAGGCCGCCGGCGACCGGGCCGAGGGTGGCTCCGGCGGTGAGGACGCCGCCCCAGGCGCCGAGGGCGACCTGCCGCTGCTTGGGGTCGTGGAACATGTTGCGGATCAGCGCGAGGGTCGAGGGCATCACGGTGGCCCCGGCGGCGCCGAGCAGGGCCCGGGCGGCGATCAGCTGGTCGGCGTCGTGCGACCAGGCGGCCAGCAGCGAGGCGCCGATGAAGCCGGTGGCGCCGATCATCAGCAGCCGGCGGCGGCCGATCCGGTCGCCCAGCGAGCCCATCGTGATGAGCAGCCCGGCCAGCAGGAACGAGTACATGTCCATGATCCACAGCTGCTGGGTGCCGCTGGGCGCCAGCGTGGTGGAGATGTACGGGACGGCGAAGAAGAGCACGCCCATGTCCATGGTGAGGACGAGAGTCGGGAGCAGGAGGACGGCCAGGCCGATCCATTCGCGACGGCCTGCGCGGCCGGTGGTTGCGGTCATGGGGAAGACAGTACGGACGTGTCAGACGCTTGTCTAGTACGTTTGTGTAAATCGAGCGTGCAAGACTTTCGTGTCAGACGAACGTGCAAGACATCTGTGCAGAGCACCCGTAGGATCGGGGCATGGGAAACCGCGAAGACCTGATGGCCGGCGCCAAGCGCTGCCTGTACGAGAAGGGCTACGGGCGCACCACCGCCCGCGACATCGCGACCGCCTCCGGTGTCAGCCTGGCCGCGATCGGCTACCACTTCGGCTCGAAGGACGCGCTGCTCAACGCGGCGATGATCGAGGCGATCGGCGAGATGGCAGAGGCCCTGGGCGCGGTCGTGTACGCCGCCACCCAGGTGTCGGAGGATCCGGAGGTGCGGTTCGCGGCCGTCTGGAACGGCCTGCGGGACGTCTTCGTCGAGCACCGCGGGCTCTGGGCGGCCCAGTTCGAGGCACTCGCCCAGGCCGGGTACGCCCCCGAACTGGCGGAGGCCTTCGCGGGGGCGCAGAAGGAGGGCCGACTCGGCCTCTCCGCACTGTTCCAGGGGCTGCCCGAGGTGCCGGACACCGAGGAGGAGCTCGTCCGCGGCGCCTTCTACCAGACCCTGCTGGCCGGTTACGCCGCCCAGTGGCTGGCCGCGCCCGAACTCGCGCCCAGCGGGCTGGACTTCCTGCGCGGGCTGCGGCTGGTCAGCGACAGCGTGCTCAACCCGGGCTGACCGGATCGGCCTCACCCGGCCCAGCCCCACCCGGGCCGGCCCGGCCCCGGCCGTCAGGTCGTGACGGCCGTCAGCAGCACCACCGAGTCCACGTGCGCCAGCAGCCCGTGCCGCTCCTGCGGGACGGGCTCCAGCCGGCCGGCCGGCAGCTCCAGCCGTCGGCCGGCGATGGTCAGCGAGACCCGGCCGCGCAGCACCTGGACGCTCCCCGCGGCCGGCGGGTTGTGCTCGTCCAGCGCCGTCCCAGCAGTCAGCGCGATCACGGTCTGCCGCAGGACGCCGTCGTGCAGCACCAGATGGGCGCTGCGCCCGTGCGGGCTCTCGGCCGCCCGGGCGGCCTGTTCCACGGCGAGCTGTTCGAGATCGGGCATCGCGCCGCCTCCTCACTCCGTGTGCCCAGGGTCGCGGACGCCCCGGCCCGCCGCACCCGGAGCAGCCCGACCTCCCGCACCCGGAAGGGGGAGCGCGAGCGGCCCGACCCGAGCAGTCCGAGGTGCAGGCCCCGCCGACTGCCCGCATCGTGGAGGCATGGCGACCAACCAGATCTTCAACGGGCTTCAGGTCAACCGCTCACTGCTGGCCGGCGGCGTGGTGCTCACCGGCGTCGGCTCGCTGCTCGGCGCGGCCGGTGCGGCGATGGTGTGCGCCGCGCTGTTCACCGCCGGCCGCAGCTGGGTGCGCAGCCTGGAGACCCCGCCGACCGCGCTCGCCCAGCGGGCCCTGCACGACGCGAGGGTGGCGTCCTCGGCCGGCTGGGACGCCTGGCGCGCCCAGCACGGCTCGCCCAACTGAGCCTGCCCGTACGGCGCGGCGGGCCGCCGTGGGGGCAGCCCTCCGGAACACCCGGTTGTCGGTGTAGAGCCGGGCGATCGGGTACTCCAGGATGTAGCCGTAACCACCGTGCAGCTGGAGGCACTTGTCGATCACGGTGGAGGCCGACTCGGTGCAGAAGAGCTTCGCCGCGGCCGCGTCGGCGACGGTCAGTTCGCCGCTCTGGTACAGCTCCAGCGCGCGGTCCACCATCGACTGCTGCGCCACCACCTGGGCCTCGCAGTCGGCCAGGGTGAACTTGGTGTTCTGGAACTCGGCCACCGCCTTGCCGAACACCTTGCGCTCCTTGACGTACTGCACCGCGAACCGCACCGCCGCCGCGGCCGCCGCGTACGCGCCGACGGCGATGGCCAGCCGTTCCTGCACCAGGTTGTGGGTCAGGTAGGTGAAGGCCAGGCCCTCCTCGCCGAGCAGGTTCTCCACCGGCACCTTGACGTCGCTGAACGCCAACTCGGCGGTGTCCGAGGTGCGCAGGCCGATCTTCTGCAGCTTGCGGCCGACGGTGTAGCCCTCGGAGGCGGTGTCCACGCAGAGGATGGACAGGCCGGCCCGGCGGTTCTCCGGGTCGTACCGCGCGGTGCGGCAGACCACCAGGACGAGATCGGCCAGGACACCGCCGGTGATGAAGGTCTTGGCGCCGTTCAGGACGTAGTGGGTGCCGTCCTCGGAGAGCCGCGCGGTGGTGGTGATGCCCGCGAGGTCGGAGCCGGCGCCCGGCTCGGTCATCGCGATCGCGGTCATGATGTCGCCGGAGACGAAGCCGGGCAGCCAGCGGCGCTTCTGCTCCTCGTTCGCGTACTCCAGCAGGTACGGCAGCACCAGCCCGGTGTGCACGCCGGAGGAGCCGAAGCTCACGCCCGCCCGGGCGGTCTCCTCGGCGATCACCGCCTGGTACTTGAAACCGCTCTCGCCCGCGCCGCCGTACTCCTCCGGCACCTCGATGCCGTAGATGCCGAGTTCGCCGAGCTGCCGGTAGAAGTCGCGGGGCGGGTGGCCTTCGGCCTCCCAGCTCTCGTAGACCGGGACGACCTCGTTGGCGATGAAGTCCCGGATGGTCTCCCGGAAGGCCTCGTGGTCCTCGTTGAACACGGTGCGGCGCACGGCGGCGCTCCCTTCGACGGTGCCGGCCGGAGCTGCCGGCGGGGCGGAACGGGCCAGGTGGTGGCCCGACAAGTTAATCCCGGGTAGCTTCGGCTGTCCAGAGTCGACGGGCGTACGGGTCAAGGTCGGCCAGGGGGACAAGTGAATCCTTGCTAGCCTTCCGGGAGTGCCCCGGGAGTGCCCCGGGAGGGTCCGGGAAGACGACGGGGAGGCGCGCCATGGTGGTCCGACGGCCGCCCGGGAGGCGCGCCCAGATCCTCGCGGTCGCCGCCGAGCGCTTCCACCGCAGCGGCTACCACCAGGTCTCGATGTCCGAGGTCGCCGCCGGGGTCGGCATCACCGCTCCGGCGCTCTACCGGCACTTCCGCGGCAAGCCCGAACTGCTCGACCGCGCCGTCCGGGTGGGGCTGGACGCGCTCGCCGAGGGCCTGCGCGCGGCCGGTACCACCGGGCAGGTCGGCGCCGCACTGGCCGCCGTCGCGGTCGGGCACCGCCCGCTCGGCACCCTGGTGCAGCGCGACGCCCGGCTGCTGCCGCCGGCCCGGCGGGCCGCCCTGCGCCGCGAACTGCGCGCGGACGTCGCCCTGATGGCCGCCGTACTGCGCGCCGAGCGCCCCGAACTCTCCGCCGAGGAGGCCGAGTTGCTCTGCTGGTCGGCGCTCTCGGCCTGCGCCGGGCTCTCCTACCAGTCGGCCGCGCCGCAGCCCCGCCGGGCCGAGGCGCTGCTGCGCGAGCTGGTCGCGGTCGTCCTCGCCGTCCCGCTGTCCGGTACGGCGGCCGGTCCCACATCCGGTCCCACATCCGGCCCCACATCCGTAGCCGCGCCGGAACCCGCGCCGGAACCCAGGCCGCAGGCGCGCCGGGAGGAGTTGCTCGCGGCGGCCGTCCGGCTGTTCCACCAGCGTGGCTTCGACAACGTCAGCACCGACCAACTCGGCGCCGCCGTCGGGATATCCGGCCCGAGCGTGTACCGGCACTTCGACAGCAAGGCCCAGCTGCTCGCCGCCTCGCTGGTGCGCAGCCGCGAGCGCCTGTGGCACGAGGTGGACGGCGCGATCGCGGCCGCCGACGGCCCGGAGGCGGCTCTGGCGGCCGGGCTGGGCGCGTACGTCGGCTTCGCGCTGCGCAACGGCGACTACCTGGGCGCGATGCTCAGCGAGACGGAGCGGCTGGCCCCGCCCGACCGCCGGGCCGCGGTGGACTTCCGGCGGGACTTCCTGCGGACCTGGGTCGGCCTGCTGCGGCAGGTGCGTCCGGAGTACGACGCGGCGGCCGCCCGGATCCGGGTGCACGCGCTGTTCGCAGTGGTCAACGACGGGGTGCGGAACCGTCCGCACAGCACCCGGCCGGACCTCGGGGAGTGTCTGCTGCGCCTCGGCCGGGCCGTCCTGGGGCTGTCCTGAGGAACGGCCGGGCCGGGCACCCGGCCCGGCTGCGGGGCTGCGGCCTAGTAGAGGACGTGCGGGTAGTACACCCGGGCGTCGACGTTGCCGTTGCCCTGCAGGGCGCCGATGTTCCCGCCGTTGCCGGTCACGGCGAGGCCGTTGTTCTGGTTGCTCGCGCCCGAACCGGTGGCCGTCTGCTGGGTGTTGACGACGTTGCCGTGGACGTTGCCGATGACGTTTCCGGAGCCGACGTTGCTCACGACGCTGCCGTTGGAGTGGTCGATCGCGCCGGCGCCGTTGTCGGCGTGCGCGGCGGCGGCACCGATGCCGACGAGGAGGAACGCGCCGAGGGCGGTGACGGCGGCGGCTGCGCGAATACGGGACACGCTGGTCTCCCTGGCTGGAAGGGCGAATGGTGGCGCGAGCGGAGTGGCCGCTCCGCAGCGCCGTTGCCTGACGTCGCCCGTCCAGCATTCACCAGCGGTGTGGACGAACTCCACCGAATGGGTGGCAGTTCCTTCGATGGTGGGGGCCCGGTCAATTCCGAATTGACCGTATTCCGTCATATCGTCAATCCGCCCGGAGGGGCCCGGAAAGAAAGAAATGGTCGACGGATTGTCGCACTGGCACACTGAGGACCCATGTCTGAAGGTGTCCAGCCCGTCCAGCCCGAGCCCACCCCCGCCGAGGAGCTTCGGACGACCGAGGTCGATCTCGGCGGCCTGGTGAACGTCCTCGCCACCCACCTCTACTCCACCCCGCTGGTCGCCCTGCGCGAACTGGTCCAGAACGCGCACGACTCGCACACCCGCCGGCTCCTGGAGGACCCGGACGGCGACCACCGCCCGCAGATCCGGGTACGCGCCGACGCCGCCCGCCGGACGGTCTCCATCGAGGACACCGGAGCCGGCCTCACCGAGCCCGAGATCCACTCCTACCTCGCCACCGTCGGCACCGGCTACACCCGCATGCTGCGCGAACTCACCGGCAACCAGGAGCTGATCGGCGCCTTCGGGCTGGGCTTCCTCTCCGCCTTCTCGGTCTCCGACGAGGTCACCGTCACCACCACCTCGCACCGCGAGCCGCAGCTCGGCCACCGCTACCGCAGCCGCGGCGGCGAGCAGTACCGGGTCGAGCCGGTGCCCGCCCGGCCCCGCCCGGGCACCGTGGTCGAGCTGGCGCTCAAGGCCGAGCACTCCCACCTCGCCGACGAGGACAACCTGCGCGACGTCCTCGGCCGGTACTGCGTGCTGCTGCCCATCCCGGTCTACGTCGGCGAGGACGAGCAGCCGGTCAACTCCGTCGAAGTCCCCTGGCGCCAGCAGGTGGAGGGCGACCAGCACGCCGCCCGGATGCGCTTCGCCACCGCCTTCGGCCGCCGCTTCGAGCCGCTCACCGCCTTCCCGGTCCACCCGGTCGACGGCGCCACCGACGCGATCGGCCTGCTCTGGGTCCAGGACGGCGGCACCTACGGCAGCAGCGACAACCGCGACCTCGCCGTCTACCTGCGCGGCATGCTGCTCGCCGAGGACGCCCGCGACCTGCTGCCCGGCTGGGCCGGGTTCATCGGCGGCGTGGTCGAGTCCAGCCGGCTCACCCCCACCGCCAGCCGCGAGGACCTCCAGCGCGACGAGCACTACCGCGCGCTGCAGAAGGCCCTCACCGACGCCATCGTGGACGGCCTGTACGAGACGGCCCGGCTGCGGCCCGCCGCCTGGCGCCGCATCCTCACCCGGCACGGCCAGGACCTGCTCGGCGCCGCGCTCTGCGACGACCGGCTGTTCACCCTGCTCGCCGACGACGTCCCGGTGCCCACCTCGCAGGGCGACCTCACCGCCGGTGCCCTGCGCGCCGCCGGCGGGGGAGCGGTGCATGTCGCGCTCGGCAGCGGCGGCGGCTTCGAGGAGATGCTGTACCGGGCGATGCGGGTGCCGATCGCGCGCGGCGACCGCTACGCCGTCCTGCCCTTCCTGCGCCGCTACGCCCAGCTGCGCGGCTGCCGGCTGGTCGAGCTGGGCAGCGAGCAGGGCAACCGCGAGCTGTTCCGCGACCCGGAGCGCCCGCTGCCGCAGGAGGAGTCGGCCTGGCTGGCCGGCGCCCTGGCCGACCCGGGCGAGCAGCTCGTCCCGGCCCGCTTCGACCCGCCCGGCCTGCCGCTGGTGCTGGTCCCGGACCGCGAGGCCGAGCTGAAGGCCCGGATCGAGGACGACCAGGCGGACGCCCGGATCCCCTCCGCCGCGCTGCGGCTGGCCCGCGCCTTCACCGCCCGCACCGACGGCGAGGTCAAGGCCCGGCTCTACCTCAACCTGGCCTGCCCGGCGGTCCAGGACCTGCTCACCGCCTACCGCACCGGGCACACCGGCAGCGCCACCGCGGCCGGGCTGCTCCGCTCGCTCAAGGTGATCATGGCGGCGGCCTCGTCCGGCCCCGCCGAGGGCGACCTCACCGCCGCGCTGTCCGGCGTCGGCACCGCGGTCTCCGCGCTGACCGCCGCCGTGCCGGCCGGCCTGCCGGACGTCCCGGACAGCCCCGGCTTCCTCTCGGGCGAGGCGTAGAGGCGTGACGGACGAAGCGTGACGGACGGATTGTCAGTGGTCCGCGATAGACAACTCATCAGCACGACGCAGGGGGAACACCAAGCATGACCACCGACATCTGGGCCTGGGTGCGCGACGCGCACCGTCAGCTGGTCGAGTCCGGGCACCACCGGCTGGCCGACGCCATCATCGAGCTGCCCGAGCACGCCACCGAGGGGCACAACGAGCAGCTGGACGCGCTCTACCCGGAGGCGGTCGCCGCCGCGCGCTCGCTCGGCCTGCCCTGGGTCGAGGTCTACCTGCGGCACTGGCGGATGCAGAACCTGCTGAACAAGCGCCAGCAGGGCGAGGCGGTGATGTCCGAGGTGGTCGACCTGCTGGAGTTCGCCCACCGGGAGGAGACGGCCGGCTGCCCGCAGTCCGTCTGCGTGGTGCAGGACTTCGCGATCTGCCACGCCCGGGTCGACGGGCCCGGGTACGTGGCCGAGCGGCTGGAGGTGGTCGGCGAGACACTCGACCGGATCGATCCGGGCCGCGCCTGCTACGACTGCCTCTCCCGCGAGTACTCCGACGCCCTGGAGGACGACGGCCGCCCGGCCGAGGCGCTCGACCACCTCGACACGGCCGCCAACCGGATGCGGACGGCGGGCCAGCGGGTCTCGCTCCGCTTCCACCAGGCCCGGGCCGGCACCCTGCACCTGCTGGGCCGGCACGAGGAGGTGCTGGAGCTGCTGGAGACGGCCGAGCGGGCCGAACAGGCGCAGGGCCACCAGCTGGACGAGCGTGACCAGCGCTGGGGCGCCCTGCTGCGGGCCCGCGCGCTCGCCGCGCTCGGTCGGACGGAGGAGTCGCTCGCCCTGCTCCCGTCCCGCTCCGAGGCCGAGCAGCACGCCGACCTGCGGCCCACCTGGACGCAGACGGTCGAGCTGCTGGTCGCGGCCGGCGCCTGGGAGAACGACGCCGAGCTGGGCGCCGTCCTGGCCGGCTGGGTCGGGTACCTGGACACCGTCGGTGCACACCGCCCCTGCGTGGACCTGCTGCTGGCGGCGGGTCGGCTCGCGCTCGCCCGCGGCGCCCGCACGGTGGCGCTCACGCTCGCCGCGACGGGAGAGCGTAAACTCACCCGGTTGCGTCGCACCGACGGCGTGTCACAGGAGGTCGCGGCCCTGCGCGCGGCCGCCGAGGCGCTGCCGGAGCCCGAGCTGCCCGTCCCGCCGGGCGAGCTGGCGGCGCACCTGGCCGAGGTCCAGGTGCCCTACGAGACCGGCGCCGACCTGCTCTCCGTCGCCCTGGACCGGTACCGGGGTGAGCAGGCCGGCGCCACCGGGCTGGCGGTGCTGCTGGCCACCGTGCTGGGCGGCCTCGGCCACGCCCGGGCCGCCGCCGACCTGCTGTGGCAGCGGCTGGAGGCCGACCCGGAGGACCAGGAGCTGGCCGGCACGCTCGGCGAGATGCTGATCGAGGCCCGGGACGCCGAGGGCATACGCCGCCTCGCCGACCGGACGGCCGCCACCGCGCCGGCCGACGCGCACTGGATACGCGCCCGCTGGGCCGCCGCCGAGGGCCGCTGGGCCGAGACGCTGGAGCAGTGCGAGGCGATCCTGGCGCTGGACGACGAGGTGCTCAACACCCGCCGCCTCGCCGCCCGCGCCGCCACCGAGCTGGGCGACCACGCCACCGCCCAGCGGCTCTACCAGGAGCTGCTGGAGCGCGCGCTGCCCGCCGGGGGCGGCCCGGAGGGCGGCTCCGAGGACGCCGCTGAGGAGGCCTCCGAGGACGCCTCCGAGGACGCCGCCGAGGACGGCTCGGAGGACGGCCACCGGACGGTCCAGGAGCCCGACCTCTGGCACCTGATCACCGCGGCCAGCGCCAACCGGGACTGGGCCGCGGTCCGCTCGGCCGGCACGCTGCTCGGCATCGAGTTCGACGAGCCCGAGGGCCCGGTGGACGAGGAGTGGCAGCTGATCACCGTCCGCGCCGCCCGTACCAACGGCGCGACGGCCGACCTCCCCGCCGTCCGGACCGGCCCGGCCACCGCCCGCATCCTGCCGGTGCTCGGCGACGACCTGACGCTCAACCACGGCGACGTGGTGGTCTTCGCCCCGGCCCTGCTGGAGCGCCCGCCGGCCGAGGACGCCCCCGAGGAGGAGCAGCGGCACTGGCGCCCGGTGTTCGAGATGCTCACCCTGCTCGACCCGGCGGGGTACACCACCTACTGGATCGACGGCGGCTGGCCCGGCGACGAGCGGTGGGGCACCCTGCGCGAGGAGCTGCAGGAGGCCGGGTACGCGGTCTGGGCGTACAGCGGGGACCAGTACCGGATCACCGACCCGGCCGAGGACGGCGACACGCTGCCCGGGATCTACGCGGCCCTCGGGGTGCCGCCGACCGCCTCGGCCGCCGAAGCCGACGCACTGCTGCACCGGCTGACCAGCGGCTGGCCGCACCCGCTCGCCTGGCCGGCCCTGGCCGAGGCGGCCGGCGCGGACCTCGCCCGGCACGAGGAGATCGTCGAGCGCTACGGCCTCTGACCGCCTCCGACACTCTCCGAGCCTCCGGCCCCGGCGGGCCGCCCCTTCCGGGCCCCGCCGGGGCCGCGCGCGTTCGGGAACCATCCGACCCCCGGCCGAGTCTTTGTCAATGCTTTACCATTTCATTGCCAAGACTCGACCTCCGGGAGTGCCCGCACCGTGACCAGCCTCGCCCTCGGCCCGTCCTGGCTCGATCCGACCACCCTGATCTCCACCTTCGGCCTGCTCGGCATCCTGGCCATCGTCTTCGCCGAGTCCGGCCTGCTGATCGGCTTCTTCCTGCCCGGTGACTCGCTGCTGTTCACCACCGGCCTGCTGGTGGCCGACGGCACCTACCTGCACCAGCCGCTCTGGCTGGTCTGCGCACTGATCGTGGCCGCCGCGGTGGCGGGGGACCAGGTCGGCTACCTCTTCGGCCGCAAGGTCGGGCCGGGCCTCTTCCGCCGCCCCGACTCCCGGGTCTTCAAGCAGGAGAACGTCGAGAAGGCCGCCGCCTTCTTCGAGCGGCACGGGCCCAAGGCGATCGTGCTGGCCCGCTTCGTGCCGATCGTGCGCACCTTCACCCCGATCGTCGCCGGGGTGAGCAGGATGAACTACCGCAGCTTCGTGGTCTTCAACCTGGTCGGCGGCGTGCTGTGGGGCGGCGGGGTCACCGTGCTCGGCTACTTCCTGGGGCAGATCCCGTTCGTCCGGGACAACATCGAGGCCATCCTGGTCGCCATCGTG
This sequence comes from Streptomyces novaecaesareae, assembly GCF_000716875.1. GTDB lineage: Bacteria > Actinomycetota > Actinomycetes > Streptomycetales > Streptomycetaceae > Kitasatospora > Kitasatospora novaecaesareae. The sequence continues at coordinate 49,048 of NZ_JNWQ01000080.1, forward strand.
CTGGTCTCGGTGATCCCGGTGGCGGTCGAACTGCTGCGGGCCCGCCGGTCCGGCTCGGCCACGCCCGCCGGCCGCCGCGCCGGGTAGACGCCCGCCGCCGCGCCGGGTATCCGCCGGCCGCCGCGCCGCCCAGGCACCCGCCGCCGAGGCCGTGGGACGTCGCGTACATGTGCGTCCAGCTGTTCGATCAGGCAAGGTGTACCCGAGATCGAGCGGTGGCCGGCGGCCACCAGGGGCGGCAAGGAGCGGAAGTGCCTAAGCGGGGCCGACCGGGTGCGGGCAAGCGGACGAGGGGAGGCCGGGCGGTAGATCGGTCGCGGCAGGCGCCCCCGACGCCGGTGCACCCCGCCGACGCCCCGCCCACCGAGGGCCTGCTCGGCCACCCGGCCCCGCCCGTCGAGCCCGTCACCGTCGTCCCGCTCCTCCCGCCCGTCCCGGAGACCAGGGGCCTGCTGGCGCCCGAGCACGAGCCGCACCCCGAGCCCTCCCCGGAGCCGCACCCCGAGCCGCACCCCGAGCCGCATCCCGAACTGACCGTCGAGATGCGTCTCCCGGGCGTGGCTCCCGAGGACGCCCGGCCGCGCCGCCGCCGCTCGGTGGCCGAGGACACCCTCACCCCCGAGGAGTGGCGGGCGGCCGGCTACACCCCGCCCACCGGCATCCCGGTCGCGGACCTGATCGCCGGCGCCCCCGGCGAGGCGCCCTGGCCGGACCGGATGCGCACGCTGCTGCGCACCCCGATGTCCGAGCGCCCCTCCTTCGAGCGGACCGCCCGCGAGCTGCACCCCTCCGCGGGCGTGACCCGCAACGTGCCCCGCATCCTCGACCTGACCCTGCGCATCGGCGAGCTGCTGCTGGCCAGCGGCGAGGCCGCCGAGGACGTCGAGGCGGCGATGCTCGGCATCGCGCACGCCTACCGGCTGGACCGCTGCGAGCCGCAGGTCACCTTCACCCTGATCGGCATCTCGCACCAGCCCTCGCTGGTCGAGCCGCCGGTCACCGCCGACCGCGTGGTGCGCCGCCGCACCTCCGACTACACCCGGCTGAACGCGGTGTACGAGCTGGTCGCGGACATCACCGCGGAGAAGGTGTCGGTCAACGACGCCTACCGCCGGCTCGCCCTGATCCGCCGCAACCGGCACCCGTACCCGGCCTGGCTGCTCGCCCTGACCACCGGTCTGCTGGCCGGCGCGGCGACCTTCCTGGTCGGCGGGCGGATCGACGACAAGGGCTGGCTGGTCTTCGCCAGCGCCTTCGTCGCGGCCGTGCTCGGCGACCGGCTGGCCTCCGCACTGGCCAAGCGCCGGCTGCCGGAGTTCTACCAGTTCGTGGCGGCTGCGATGCCGGCCGCGGCCTCCGGGATCATCCTGTCCTTCAACGACTGGGGCCTGCGCGGCTCGGTCGTGATCACCGGCGGCCTGTTCGCCCTGCTGCCCGGGCGCGCCCTGGTCGCGGCCGTGCAGGACGGCCTGACCGGCTTCTACATCACCGCCGCGGCCCGCCTGCTGGAGGTGATCTACCTGGTCGCGGGCATCGTGATCGGCGTGATGGTGATCCTCTACCTGGGCGTCGGCTTCGAGGCGAAGCTGAAGCCGGACGAGAGCCTGGTGGGCATCAGCTACCCGCCGGTCCAGATGGTCGCCGCGATGCTGCTGACCCTGGCCTTCGCGACGCTGCTGCAGACCGACCGCCGCACGCTCGCCTGGGTCACGGTCAACAGCGGCATCGGCTGGGCCAGCTACGGCGCGCTGGTCTACAACGCGGGCGTCAACCCGATCGCGGCGACCGGCGTGGCGGCCGGCCTGGTCGGCCTCTTCGGCCAGCTGATGGCGCGCTCCCGCAACGACTCGGCGCTGCCGTACGTGACCGCCGCGATCGGCCCGCTGATGCCGGGTTCGGCGCTCTACCTCGGGATGCTCGCCTTCGCCCAGGGGCACTCCAGCGCCGGCCTGGTGTCCGTCTTCCGGGCGGCGGCGATCGCCATGGCGCTGGCGGTCGGGGTGAACCTCGGTGGGGAGATCGCCCGGCTGTTCCTGAAACTGCCGGTCGGTGCCGAGCTCCCGTCGCTCTACCCGGCGGTGCCGCGCCGGGCGGCCAAGCGCACCCGAGGGTTCTGACCGCGCGTTGACCGGTGTCGGAGCCTCCCGGGCTCCCGGCCATGTCGCGGCACGCAGGACGCAGGACCAGGAACGAAGGTAAGACCCATGACCACACTGCTGGACAGCTACCGCGAGCACATCATCAACGCGCACAAGCAACCGCTGTTCCTGGTGCTGGTCGGTTTCATCACCTCCTTCGTCTTCATCCGGTTCAGCGTCCGGATGATCCGGGCCCAGGTGCGCTGGTGGCCCGGCAACGTGACCCCGGGCGGGCTGCACATCCACCACATGGTGTTCGGCCTGGGCTTCCTGCTGCTCGGCGGCATCGGCGTGTTCGCCACCTACGGCGGGCAGCCGTGGATGGACTGGTTCGGGCTGGCCTTCGGCATCGGCTGCGGCCTGGTGCTGGACGAGTTCGCGCTGATCCTGCACCTGGACGACGTGTACTGGAGCGAGCAGGGCCGCAAGTCGGTGGACGCGGTGATCTTCGGGATCCTGTTCACCGCCCTGCTGCTGATCGGGTACGTGCCGCTGGGCGTGGTGCCCGGCGAGGAGACCAGGTGGGGCCTGATCACGGTGATCTCGGTGAACGCGCTGGCCTCGGTGATCACCCTGCTCAAGGGCAAGGTGTGGACCGGCGTGCTCGGGATCATGGTCCCCGGCCTGTCCTGGATCGGCGCGATCCGGCTGGCCCGCCCGAGCAGCCCCTGGGCCCGCTGGCGGTACACCGCGCGCCCCCGGCGCCGGGCGCGTGCGCTGCGGCGTGAGCGCCTGCTGCACCGGCGCGCGGACCGGGCCCGCACCTGGCTGTTCGACCTGATCGCCGGCGCCCCCGACAAGGTGCCGGCCAACCACCCCGCCGCCCACCGGGTGGCCGAGCGGATGGCCGCCCGGGCCAGCGCCCACCTCGACGCGCACGCCGCCCGGGCGCTGGCCCGCCGCCGGGCCCGGCTGGCCGACCGCCGCTCGGCCGCCGCCGCCGGGGCGACGGCGCCGTCCCCGGCCGGGGAGGGGCAGCCGTACGGGGCCACGACGGCCGGGCCGGGCCGTTTCCACCGGTCGCAGCAGCGCCGCCGTACGGTCCGGGCCGGGCGCAGCCGCACCTACGCCGTGGCCCCGACCGGGCTGGAGCGCCGCCCCGAGCGACACCCCCGGCTGCGGACGCACACCCCCCGAATCCACCGCTAGGGCCTGTGCGCCTGACCCGAGTTGAGTCAGGGTCGGATCATCCGATGGTCACCCGACCGGCGGAGCGCATTTCGAGGTGTGCGGGCCGGCGGAATTGAGAGCATGAGCGTCATGTGACCGTTCTGTCACGTGATGGGATGAATCGTCGGATTCCCGAACCGCCCGGCCGCCGCCTGCCCGTGCGCCGCGCGCCGTCCGCCGCCGTCCCCTCCGGACCCGTCAGAAGGATGTCCCGTGGCGCGCAGGCTCCTGCCGACCCTCCTGTTGTCCCTCACCGCCCTGTTCGGGCTGCTCCCCGCCGCCCAGGCCACCCCGGCGCCCGGCGAACCCGCTACCGGCGAACCCGCCACCGGCGAACCCGCTACCGGCGGACCGACGCCTGGCGGACCGACGCCCGGCCGGGCCAAGGGGGAGGAGCTGTACCCGACCGCCGAGGAGATCGACCACGCCCGCGCCGAGGCCGAGCGCCGGGCCTCCTCCGTCGCCGCCCTGGAGGCCGCGCTCACCGCCGCCCGCACCGAACTGGACCGGGCCGGGCGCGGCGCCGAACAGGCCGTCGAGGCCTACAACGGCGCCCAGCTCGCCCTCACCCGGGCCCGCGCCGAAGAGGACGCCGCCGTGCGGCGCGCCGCCACCGCCGAGGCCGAGCGCTCGGCCGCCGCCGAGGACGCCGCGCGGCTCGCCGCCGAGACGTACCGCCAGGGCGCCGGCGCCGAACTGTCCGCGCTCAACGCCCTGCTCGGCGCCCACGGCCCGCGCGAGGCGGGCGACCGCGCCGCCGCCGTCGGCCAGGTCGGCGAGCGCACCCGGCAGATCCTGGACGCCGCCACCTCCACGGCCGCCGCCGCCCGGGGCGCCTCCGCCGCCGCCCGCACCGCCACCGCGGCCGCCGAGAAGGCCGCCACCGAGGTCGGCGCGGCCAGGGCGAGGGCCGAGCAGCGGCTGGCCGCCCACCAGGACGAGGTGGCCGCCACAGCCCGGCGCCGCGAGCAGCTGCTCACCGAGCTGGCCGCCGCCCGGCACACCACCGTCGAGCTGGAGCGCCGGCGCCACGAGGCACTGGAGGCGATCGCCGCCCGCGAGGCCGAGGCCGCCGCCCGCGCCGCCGCCGAACAGGCCGCCCGGGAGGCCGAGGCCGCCGCCGCGCCGCCCGCCGGGCGCCCGTGGTCCGCCGAGGGCGCGGCCGCCGCCGTGGCCTTCGCCAAGTCCAAGATCGGCCTGCCGTACGTGTGGGGCGGCGAGGGCCCGGAAGGCTACGACTGCTCGGGGCTGACCATGATGGCCTGGCGCCAGTCCGGCCGGCAGCTCAACCACTTCGCCGCCGACCAGTACGCCCAGAGCACCCCGATCGGCTACCGCCAGCTGCGCCCGGGCGACCTGGTCTTCTGGACGGACACCGGCCGCGCCGCGGACATCCACCACGTCGGGCTCTACATCGGCGACGACCAGATGATCGAGGCCCCGCGCGTGGGCATGCCGATCAAGCAGGCCAGCCTCTGGATCATGGGCACCCCGGACTTCTACGCCCGGCCCTGAGACCCGGCCCTGAGACCCGGCCTTGAGCCCCGGTCACGGGCCGGGGCCGGGGCGGGAGCCCGCGCGAGGGCGGCAGGGGGGCCGCGCCCGCGCCACTGTCGGTGGTCGGCGTTACCGTGGCCGCTCGGGCTGTTCTGAGGAGGCGTCATGATGCTGCGGGATGTTCGGGCGGGGGATGTCGAGGCGTACGTCCGGATGCGCTGCGACCCGGTGATGATGGCCGAGTTGGGCGGGCCGCTGCCCCGGGAGCAGGTGGAGGCCCGGCTGCGCAAGGACGTGGTCGAGGCGGCGGCGGACCGCTGCTGGGCCAAGATGATCGTCCCGGACGGCGCCGAGGACGGCGAGGTCGCGGGCGCGGTCATGCTCTGGTCGCAGGAGGAGGAGGACGGCGTGGCGCTCTCCGAGATCGGCTGGATGGTGCTGCCCGAGTACCAGGGCCGGGGCCTCGCCAAGGCGGCCGTCCGCCGGGTGCTGGACGCCGCCGCCGCGGACGGCCGCTGGGGCCCGGTGCACGCCAACCCCGGGACTGCCAACGGCCCTTCCAACGGGATCTGCCGGGCGCTCGGCTTCCGGCTGCTCGGCGAGCGGGACGTGGACTTCGGGGACCGCGTCCTGCGCACCAACCACTGGGTCGTGGTGCCGGGAGAGCACACCGGGCCGGGCCCGGAAGTGAGTCGCGCACGGAATGAGTCGCGCACGGAATAAACCAGGTGCCGCTGCCGGGGGGCCGCCGTACGGTGGCCCCATGGGCAACAGCATCGATCACACGGCCGTCGACATCGTGAACGGGCTCCGGGTACGGGCGGTTTCCGAGGGCGAGGTGGCGGCCTGGGACCGCGCGCTGGCCCTCGGCTTCCTGCGCCCGCACGTGGGCAGTGCGGCGGAGGTGCGCCGCCGGCAGTGGGAGCCGGGCCGGATGCTGGCCGGCTTCGACGGCGACGGCGACCGCCCGATCGCCACCTTCCGCAGCTACGACGCCGAACTGACCGTCCCCGGCGGGGCCGTCATCACGGCCGACGCCATCACCCACGTCACGGTCAGCGCCACCCACCGCCGTCGGGGCCTGCTCAGCACGATGATGCGCCGGGACCTCGCGGCTGCCGCCGATCGCGGTACGGCGGTCGCCATCCTGATCGCCGCCGAGCACAACATCTACGGCCGGTTCGGCTTCGGCCCGGCCACCCGGAGCGCCGGCTGGCGCGTCGACCTGCGCCGCACCCGGGGCCTGCGCGCGGGCCTGCCGAGCGTGCCCGGCGGCCGGATCGACTTCGTGACCATGGCCGAGGCGCGCGAGCTCGGGCCGGCCCTGCACGAACGCTGGCGGCGCACCCAGCCGGGCGCGATCGACCGCGACGAGCTGTGGTGGCAGCGCAACACGGGCGAGGTCCGGGTGCCGGGCTTCGACTTCAAGGAGCCGTTCGCGGCCGTCCACCGGGACGCCTACGGCGCGGTCACCGGTCTGGTGGCCTACCGGATCGACGACAAGTGGGACGGCTCCTACCCCGACTGCACGCTCACCGTCGAGGAGTTCACCGCCCTCGACCTGCCCACCACGGTCGAGCTGTGGCGCTTCCTGATGTCCGTCGACTGGGTGGCCAGGATCGCGGTGGGCAACGCCTCCCCGGACGACCCGCTGCCGCTGCTGCTCCAGGACCCTCGTGCGGCCACCCCGCACGAGGACAACTCCGACTTCATGTGGCTGCGCGTGCTGGACGTCGAGGCGGCGTTCGGCGCCCGGACGTACGGCGCCCCCGGCCGGGTGGTGCTGGAGGTCGACGACAAGCTCGGCTTCGCGTCCGGCCGTTGGGCGATCGAGGTCGCCGCGGACGGCACCGGCCGCTGCACCCGCACCACGGACGACGCCGATCTCGCCCTCGGGGCCTCGGAGTTGGGCTCGCTCCACCTCGGCGCGGAGACGGCCCCGAGGCTGGCCGCCGCCGGGCTGCTCACCGAGCTGCGCCCGGGCGCAGCCGCCGCCGCGGACCTGCTGCTGCGCACCCCGCTGCAGCCCTGGAACCCGGACATCTTCTGAGCCGGCCGGATCCGCGCGACACCACGACGGACAGGCCGGCCCCCACGGCGGGGGCCGGCCTGTCCGTCGTCGTGTCGCGCCGTGGTGCGGTCGTACCGTCGTCGCCGAGTCGCTTGCGCGGGGCGCTACTTGACCGCCGTCTTGCCGATGGTGGGCAGGATGAAGTCCTGGATCAGGCCCTTGGCGTCGCGCACGATCGGACGGAAGACCCGGTAGCGCGACAGGTTGATCACCCGGGCCGCCAACGGCGTCGAGCGCCGGACGAACTCCCTGGTCCGCTCGGTGTCCGGGGTGCGGTCGAAGACCCAGTAGAGCACCACGATCATCAGGTACAGCCAGAGCACGTCGGGCAATAGCTCGACCAGTTCGGCGTCCAGCTTCGGCGCCAGTTCGGAGCCTTGAAGGACGTCGCGGAACAGCTCGACCGCCGTCGCCCGGGCCGGGTGGGACTCGTTGGAGAACGGGCTCAGTGAGCTGGTCGGGTCGGCGGCGGTGCGGAAGAACTGCGCGGAGAACTCGTGGTACGGCGCGGCCGTGTCCAGCCAGGAGTCCAGCGCGATCCTCAGCCGCTCGGAGAAGTCCCGGGTGTGGGCCATGCGCCGCCTGGCGTCGGCCGCGTGGTCGTAGGTCATCCGGTCGTAGAACCCCTGGATCAGGAATTCCTTTGCCGAGAAGTAGTAGTAGGCGTTGCCCACCGAGACGCCCGCCTCGGTGGCGATCGCGCGCATGGTGGTCTTCTCGTAGCCCCGTTCCTGGAACAGCCGCATGGCCGTCTCCAGGATCAGGGCCCGGGTCGCCTCACTCTTGTCGGTCTTCGGCTGCGCCCGGCCGCCGGGCAGGGGCCCGCCTTCCGCGCCGGGCCCGCCTTCCGCGCCGGGCGCGGCCTCAGTACCGGGTACGGCCGAGTCCTCGGCCGTACCGTTCTCGTCGTCCGTTCGGTTCGTCGCTGCCAGGTCGTTCACGGGAACGAGCCTAGCCGGAGACGAGGTTCCAGCCGGTGTCGGTGTTGTCGGTGTTCGCGGCACCGGATGCCCCCTCCGCATCCGGTACCACGAACACCATCCCCCGCGATTCGAACACGTTCAAAAGCTTGGTGGAACTGTAGACGCTTCGGTTGAACATGTTCAACTCCATCTCTGTGGGAGGCTTGTCACGTGATCAGTTCAGGGCAGACCGTCATTCGGCGCGGCGGCGTGCAGGACGCCGAATCCATCGCCGAACTGCACGCCCACAGCTGGCGCACCACCTACCGGGGGATCGTCCCGGAGGAGGGGCTGGGCGACGGCATGGTCGACCAGCGGCGCGAGCTGTGGAAACTGCGCCTGGATGCCGACTACGGGGAGCCGGAGAACACGCCCGAGCTGCTGATCGCCGAACGGGCGGGGGAGACGGTCGGGTTCATCTACCTCGTGCCCCAGCCGGACGGCCGGGTACTGGTCGACAACCTGCACGTGCGCCCCGGCCTGACCGGCGGCGGCATCGGCCGGGACCTGCTGGCCGCGGCCCGGGCCCACGTCGCCGAACGGCACCCCGGGGCCGAGCTGTTCCTGGAGGTGCTGCGCGACAACACCCGCGCGATCGCCTTCTACGAGCGCGAGGGCGCGGTACGGGTCCGCGCGCAGGAGGGTGTCTTCCCGGGCGGCTTCGTGCTGCCCGAGTACGTGTACGCCTGGCCGGGGCGTTCGGAGTCGTAGGCCGGTCGGATCTGTAGGCCGAGTCGAAGTCGTAGGCCGAGTCGGAGTCGAAGGAGGTCAGTCGACGTCGTAGACGGTCACCGGCACACCGCGCGCCGTCAGCCGGTCGGTGACCAGCGGCTCGACCTTCTCCCAGCGCCCGCCCGCCAGCCCGCAGCCGATCCGCGGCATGTGGACGGAGGCGCCGAGGTCGAGCGCGCGGCTGCCCAGCGCGGACAGCCCGGTGTCGATCGCCTCGTACCGCACCGGCACTCCGGTGGAGCGCCCGGTCCGGATGCCGCGCTGGCCGACCAGGTTGGCCACCCAGACGTACGGCTCGACCTGCACCAACTGCAGGGCGCCGAGGCCGAAGTCGTTCTTCGCCCGCTCCCGGTGCCCACGGGCCTGTCGCCGGACTCCCGCCTGCCGGGCGACGCCGGGGCACGCACCTCGCTGCGTTGTCGTCGGTCGCCAATGCTCCGCAGTGGCTCCCTCCTCCGCCTTGCGATGCACGCACCCCAACGCCG
>NZ_JNWQ01000081.1 GCF_000716875.1 Streptomyces novaecaesareae
ATGGTACTGCAGGGGGGACCCTGTGGGAGAGTAGGACGCCGCCGAACAATTCTTCAGAAGAACCCCCATCCGGATCCCGGATGGGGGTTCTTCGCATTTTCGGACCCTCTTACCGGAAGGGCCTGGGACAGTGTTGCTGCGACCACCAGCAGGTAGTCCTAGGTCCACCTCGGAATTGGGGTGTCACGGCCAGTGTGGGGAGTGCAGGGTTCGTGAACACTGATGGAGGACGATCGGTACCGGCATCAGGAGCATCCCGTGACAACAGTGAGTCGTACGAGCGGCACGTCCGTACGTGCTCAGACCCAGGCGGCCCTCGCGGCCGGCGGTGAAGGGCTGGCGCGACTGGTCGTCCTGGTGGTGTCGGCGGTGCCGGGGTTCGTGCTGCCGGTGACGGCGGCGGTCGTCTCGGGGGTGATCACGGCCCAGCTGGTGGAGCAGTACGACCTGGAGGTCCTCCTCGCCCTCCTGGTGGCGGCGGTCGTCGGCGTCGTGGTGGCCGCCGCCACCATCCGCCGCACCGCGGACCGTACCCGCGGGCAGCTGGCGCGCTGGTTCGGCACTCGGCTGCCGACGACGTACGAGCCGTTGCCGGGGCTGGAGTTGGACGGGCGCGGGCACTGGTGGACTGGGTACTCCTACCACCGCTCGCGGACGGTGGCGAAGTACGCGCAGCTGGTCCACTGGGGGCTGCGGGACCGGACCACCCGCGCCGAGCTGGCCTGGCTCGCGGTGAACCCGGTTCTGACGCTGGCCCTGGCCGGGCCGGTGCTGGGCCTGATCGGGCTGGGTGCCGCCTACGCCCTGTCGGGGCCGGTTCCCACCGACGGCTACGGTCCGGTGAGCGGGCGCATGGCGGACGTCCTGCTGGGCATCGTGTTCGGGGCCGCCATGATCGTCGCGGGGATACTCGTGGCACCGTTCGCGGTGCGCGCGCACGCCGAGGTGGCCCGCCGGGTGCTGGACCGGGACGGCCGGGCGACGCACGCCCAGCTGACCAGGCGGGTGGCCGAGTTGACCGAGACCCGGGCGGACGCGGCGGGCAACCAGGCGGCCGAGCTGCGGCGGATCGAGCGGGACCTGCACGACGGTGCCCAGGCGCGGCTGGTCGCGATCGGGATGACGCTGGGCACCATCGAGCACCTGATGGACACCGACCAGGCCGCCGCACGCGAGCTCCTCGCCGAGGCCCGGCAGTCGTCGGCCCGGGCCCTGCAGGAGCTGCGGGACCTGGTGCGCGGCATCCACCCGCCGGTGCTCGCCGAGCGCGGACTGGGCGACGCGGTCCGCGCGCTGGCCCTGGACAGCGCGCTTCCGACCGAGGTCGTCGTGAGCCTGCCGGACCGTCCGGCGGCGCCGGTGGAGGCCGCGGTGTACTTCAGCATCTGCGAGCTGCTGGCCAACGCGGCCAAGCACTCGGAGGCGGAGCAGGTGTGGGTGGACATCCTGTACCGCGCCGGCTTCCTGCGGGTCACGGTGACGGACGACGGCGTGGGTGTGGCGGACCCCTCACGGGGCACCGGACTGCGCGGAATCGAGAAGCGATTGGGTACCTTCGACGGTGTCCTCGCCATCGACAGCACGTCGGGCGGTCCGACCACCATCACCTTGGAGCTGCCGTGCGAGTTGTCCTCGCCGAGGACCTCTACCTCCTTCGCGAAGGCCTGATCAGGCTGCTGGAAGCGCACGGCTTCACCATCGCCGCGGCGGTGGAGACCGGGCCCGAGCTGTTGGAGGCGCTGCTGACGCACCGCCCGGACGTGGCCGTGGTCGACGTCCGGTTGCCCCCGACGCTCACCGACGAGGGCCTGCAGGCCGCGCTCAAGGCGCGTCGCGAGATCCAGGGCCTGCCCGTGCTGGTGCTCTCGCAGCACGTCCAGCAGCTGTACGCACGGGAGTTGCTGGCCGACGGCACGGGCGGGATCGGCTACCTGCTGAAGGACCGGGTGTTCAACGCCGGGCAGTTCATCGACGCGGTCCGCCGGGTGGCGGCGGGCGGGACGGCGATGGACCCGGACGTGATCGCGAAGCTGATGCAGACCACCTCGCGCCGGCCCGGTCCGTTGCTGCGGTTGTCCCCGCGCGAGCGCGAGGTGCTGGAGCTGATGGCCGAGGGCTGTTCCAACTCGGCGATCGCCGCCCGCCTGTCGGTGAGCGACGGCGCGGTGGCCAAGCACATCGCCAACATCTTCACCAAGCTCGAACTCGCCCCCGACGAGGACGCCAACCGCCGGGTGCTGGCGGTGCTGACCTACCTCAACGGCACGGCGGAGCAAAGCGGCTGACGGTCCGGCCGGTCTGCGCGACGGCCCGCTCCGCACCGCGGCCCGCCGCCGTGCGCCGCACTGTGACACCCCAGGCTGCGGGAACGCTTAAACAGGTGTACGAGTAAACTCCGGTGGGCCGAGCCCGGAGGTTGCTCAGCCTTCCGGCGGCCCGACCAGCGGGACCCGGCAGTCGAGGCAGCGTACGGCCGCAGCCGACATCCAGGGGTTGATAGACGTAATGGCACGCCCAACGCTCACCAAGGCCCATCGCGGCTTGCTCGGCCTGGTCGCGGCCGGCGCCTGCATCATCTCGGGCATCGGTTTCGCGGGCTCGTACAACGCGGTGCGCGAGCTGGCCGAGAAGAAGGGGTTCGGCGCCTTCTCCTACGCCTTCCCGATAGGCGTCGACGCGGGCATCGTCGTGCTCCTCGCCCTCGACCTGGTGCTGACCTGGCTGCGGATACCGTTCCCGATGCTGCGCCAGACCGCCTGGCTGCTGACCGTCGCCACCATCGCCTTCAACGCGGCCGCCTCCTGGGGCGATCCGCTCGGCATGGGCATGCACGCCGTCATCCCGGTGCTGTTCGTCGTCGTGGTCGAGGCCTCGCGGCATGCGGTCGGCCGGATCGCGGCGATCACGGCGGACCGCCACATGGAGTCGGTCCGGGTGATGCGCTGGCTCCTCTCCCCGGTGCCGACCTTCCGACTCTGGCGGCGGATGAAGCTCTGGGAGCTCCGCTCCTACGACGAGGTCATCCGGCTGGAGCAGAACCGCCTGGTCTACCGGGCCCAGCTGCGCTTCCGCTACGGTCGCGGCTGGCGCCGCTCGGCGCCGATCCAGGCGCTGCTGCCGCTCAAGCTCGCCAAGTTCGGTGTCCCGCTGGACCCGTCGCTGCTCGACCGGCTGGACGACGAGGCCCGCGAGCGCGAGCCCAAGGAGGCGCTGACGGACCAGCAGGGCGCGCAGGGGCTCGGAGTCCCGGCGGGCCGCACCGTCGCCATCGCCCCGGTCGCGGGCGCCCCGGCCGGTCAGCCGCAACAGCTCCCGCACCCGCAGCAGGTGCCACCGGCCCAGCAGACCCGGGCCCCGGCCGGACCGGTCCAGCCCGGGCCCCTCCAGGCCCAGCCCGGGCCTGTCCCGGCCGCAGTCCAGACGCCGGACCCGGCTCAGGCCGGAGCAGCTGCTCCCGCGACGGCCGCCCCCGCCGCCGTCGCGCCGCTGCCCGCCGAGGTCGCCGCGCCCATGCTGGCGAAGCTGGCCGCCGTCCGGCTGCGTGCCGCGCATGAGCCGGAGGACGCGGCGGAGGTGGCCCCGCAGTCGCGCGGCGAGGAGCTCAACGTCTGGACCGAGCGCCCGGTCCGCACCACCGGCCACCCGGCCGACGCCGCCCCGGGCGGGCGGGTGCCCGGCCAGGCCTCGCCCTGGTTCAAGCCGCCGCGCCCGGTGGCCGACGAGCCCGTCGCCGGTCCGGCCCCCGCCGGCGCGCCCGAGCCGCAGGCCCAGCACCCGGCTCCCCAGCACCCGGCCGGCCCGCAGCAGTCGCAGCAGCCCGTCGAATCACACCAGCAGCACCAGCAGCACCAGCAGCCCCGCGAGGCCCGGCAGCCGGAGCAGGCGGCCCAGCCGACCCAGTCCGAGGCGCCGGTGCCGGCCGAGGAGCCCGTCCAAGCCGAGCAGCCCGAACACCTCCCGGCTCCCGCGCGCCTCGACCCGGACCTGGCCTACGAGGCCCTCGTCTCCTACATGGACAGCCACGGTCACCAGCCCGACCCGCAGCGCCTCGCCGACTGGCTGACCAGGGAGTACGGCGCCACCGGCAAGGGCCCCGACGGCTCGGTCCACCCGAAGGAGGTCGCCGAGCTCTTCCCGGAGCTGCGCGACCGCTACGCCGCCGCCGGGAGGGACTGACCGGGGCCGCCGCCGTCCAGCGCTCGGTCGGGCCATTGACGCCCGACCGTGCCGGAGCTACCTTCGCCTCAACAAATTGTTGAAGCGATGGTTCGGCGCGGAGGAATGCGGATGTCTCAGGTCGAGGTCGACGGAAACGGGCCGACGGACGGGGCCTCCTTCTCCACCGCCGCCCGCGCCGCGGTGGAGGCGCTGCTCGCCCCGGTCGACGCCGACCTGGCGCGCCGCTACCCGGGTGACTCCGGGACCAGGCAGCCGGTGCACACCGTCTACGTCCCGGCCGACGCCTTCGCCGCCGACACCGTACGGGAGTGGGGCCACCAGGCCCTGGCGGCCTTCGACACCCATGCCGGCACGCCGGCCGAGCTGGCCCGCGCCCTCGGCGTCGCCGACGACGAGCTGCTCGCCGACGTCCACGCCCGGGTCCGGGCCAAGCTGGAGCGCGAGCCGGTCGAGGACCTGCGGATCGACTTCGAGGACGGTTACGGCCCCCGCCCCGACGCCGAGGAGGACGCCGCCGCCGTCCGGGCGGCCGAGCTGATCACCGCCGCCGTGGCCGAGGGCAGCGCCCCGCCGTACGTCGGCATCCGGATCAAGTGCATGGAGGCGCCGGTCCGGGCCCGCGGCATCCGCACCCTGGAGCTGTTCCTCGCCACCCTGCTGGCCGGCGGCGGTCTGCCGGAGGGCCTGGTGCTCACCCTGCCCAAGGTGACCTACGCCGAGCAGGTCACCGCGCTGGTCCGACTGCTGGAGGACTTCGAGCGCCGGGCCGGGCTGCCCGCGGGCCGGATCGGCTTCGAGATCCAGATCGAGACCACCCAGGCCATCCTCGGCCCGGACGGCCGGGCCACCGTGGCCCGGATGATCGAGGCCTCCGAGGGCCGTGCCACCGGCCTCCACTACGGCACCTTCGACTACAGCGCCTCCTGCGGGGTCAGCGCGGCGTACCAGAGCATGGACCACCCGGCCGCCGACCACGCGAAGGCGGTCATGCAGGTGGCCGCGGCCGGCACCGGGGTCCGGCTCTCCGACGGTTCGACCAACGTCATCCCGACCGGCTCCACCGAGCAGGTGCACGCCGCCTGGAAGCTCCACCACGACCTGGTCCGCCGCTCTCTGGCCCGCGCCTACTACCAGGGCTGGGACATGCACCCGGCGCACCTGCCGACCCGCTACGTCGCCGTCTACTCCTTCTACCGCGAGGGTCTGGCGGCCGCCGCCGCCCGGCTGGCCGCCTACGTCGCCAAGGCGGGCGGCGACGTGATGGACGAGCCGGCCACCGCCCGGGCCCTCAGCGGCTACCTGCTGCGCGGCCTGGACTGCGGCGCCGTCGACCTCGCCGAGGTCACCGCGCTGACCGGCCTGGACCGCGAGCGGCTCGACACCCTGGCCGGCCGCTGACCCTCCACCGGCTGGCTCCCGGCCCCGCCGACCGGCTCCTGGCGGCACAGACCGGCGACGGCCCCACCGCCGATCCGCGGCCTTCCGCCTCCGCAGCACCGGCCCGGCAAAGATCCGCGAGCCACGCCTTAGGCTGGCGGTGCCGCCCCGGCGACCCGGGGTGCGCGCCGACAGCCTTCGCCGTCCCCGGGAGAACCACCGCGTCATGTCCGTCACGCCGGAGCCCAGCGCCAGGCCGTACCTGACCATCCGGCGGGCCGGCAGCCACGAGATCGAGATCAAGAAGTCCCGGTTCATCTGCCACCTCGCCCGGGTCGCCGACGAGGACGAGGCGCAGGCCTTCATCGCCGGGATCCGCAAGCAGTACTGGGACGCCCGGCACAACTGCACCGCCTTCGTGGTCGGCGACGACCAGCGCCGCGAGCGCTCCAGCGACGACGGCGAGCCCGGCGGCACCGCCGGGGTCCCGATGCTGGAGGTGCTGCGCCGGCGCGGTCTGACCGACACCGTCGCCGTGGTCACCCGGTACTTCGGCGGGATCAAGCTCGGCGCGGGCGGCCTGGTGCGGGCGTACGGGAGCGCGGTCTCGGAGGCGCTGGACGGGATCGGCCTGCTGGAGCGGCGGCCGGTCGCACTGCTCGCCGTGGCCGTGGACCACGTCCGGGCCGGGCGGGTGGAGAACGACCTGCGGGCGGCCGGGTACGTGGTGAGCGACCTCGCCTACGAGGCGGCCGGGGTGCGGATCGAGGTGGGCGTGCCGGAGCCCGAGGTGGCGGACTTCCACACCTGGCTGGCCGAGGCGACCGGCGGTACCGCGGTGGCGGTCCCGGCCGGCCGCACCTACGTCGAGGTCCCGGTCTGAGCGGTCGGGCGGGTGCCTCCCCGGAGCCGCTACCCTGGAGCCGCTGCGCCGAAGCCGTCGTCGCGGAGCTGTCGACCCGCCGGGTTTCGGCCAGACATTCGGCCACTGGCCACCGGCCCGTTTCGGTGCCCCGAGGAGCCTGTCTAGCCTGAACCGGCCGCCCGCCGGGAGCCGTCCGGCAGCCCGAGGACGCCCCCAGGAAGCCGCCGCGATGCCCGTCGTCCAGACCATCACCCTGCCGCCCGGCGCCAGCACCGGCTGGCACTACCACCCGGGCCGGGTCGAGGTGGTGGTGCTCTCCGGGACGTTGACCCGGACCCTGCACGACGGCCGGGTCGAGGTCAGCCGGGCGGGGGACTCCCTGGTCGAGGAGGCGGGGCCGGTGTACATCCACGTCGGCCGCAACCTCGGCACCGAACCCGTGGTACTGATCGCGGACTACGCCGCCCCGGCGGGCTGTCCGCTGGCCGTGCCGGTCGTGGAGCCCGCCTGGAGCCGCAGCCCGACCGGACCCGCCGGGCTCTGAGCAGGCGGGCCAGGGGGCCGAGCGCGACCGGCTCTCGAGGAGGCCCGTGCGGCTCGTCCGGGCCGCACGGGCGTGCCGTGACGCCCCGCAGCAGGCCGGTCTTCGTAGCCGAGGCACCACGCCACGCGGAAGTCGCCTTGAGGAGATTCACCCGAACGTAGTGTCGTCGCCCCGAGTTGGAACTTCCGCTCAGGGCCGTGGCGTTTCCTGGGCAAGGATCCGGCGGAACCGGACGAAACCCATCGATGGAGGACACAGGACCCCACCCCGCTCCACGGAGGTATGCGCATGACCTCAGACCGTTCGACCTCGAATCCCCCGGCCGCGAACCGCCCGGCCTCGAACCGCTCCCGCCCGCACACCGGTGCCGACCTGCCCGGCCCCCGCGGTTCCGCGACGCCCTACCGGATGACCGTCACCACGGCGCTCCCGCACGCCGACGCCATCGCCCTGGCCGACGAACAACTCGCCTCCTGGCTGAAGCACGAGGGCTGCGAGGAGCCCCCGCCGGCCCCCCGCACCCACGCCGGGCAGACCACCGCGGAGCCTGCCGCAACGGGCCGGGGTGCACCGGGCCTCGCCGAGCGCCTGCGCCTGGGCGACCGGGTCCTGCTCGACCGCGACCACGGCCCGCTGCGCGGCGGCCCCGGCGCCGGCCGCTACGACCGCCGCCGGCTGCGCACCCCTGCCCCGCACGGCACCCAGCAGCTCACCCTCACCGTGGCCACCGGGGCGGGTGGCCCCACCTGGGTCCGGCTGGAGGCCGAGACGCACAGCACCGGCAGCGGCGTGCGCACCCCCTGCCGGGTGCCGGTGCCCGAGCTGGCCCGCACGCTCCTCCCGCTGCTCGACGCCACCGACGGCCCGGCCGACGTCCACCTGGCGCCCCGGGTGATCACGGCCGACCAGGTGGACACCCTGATCGACGAGCTGTGCGACCCGGAGCGCCGGCTGCCCATCGTGGTCGCCAGCGTCCCGGTGAACCTCCCGCCCGACCGCTGGGCCGAGGACGTGGTCGGCCCGCTCTGCCACCAGCTGCCCGGCCTCGCCACGGCCTACGTGCTGGATCCCGGCGCCCGCACCGGATTCAACGTCGCGCTGGAGTACCACACCGTCTACGGCGGGGCGGTGCGCACCTACCTGCCCGAGGTCGACCCGGCCTCCCGGCAGGACGGCGCCCGGCATCCGGTGCTCGCCCGGGGCCGAATAGAGCAGGACCTGCGCCGCGCCGCCGGGCTCCTCGCCCGCGAGCCTCGCCGCCTCGCCGCCAACCAGCCGCTGCCGCCGTCGCTGGCCGCCGTCCCGGTGCTGCGCGTCCCGCCGCCGCAGCTCCGTCGGGCCGCCGACCCGGCGGTGGGTCCGGCCGGCCGTCCGGCTGTGGATCCCGCCGTGGATCCGGCCGCCGGCCCGGTCGCCGCGGCCCCGGGAGCGGACCGGACCGCCGTCCGCGCCGAACTGGCCGCGCTCGCGCACGAGGAGCAGCAGGACCGCGCCGAGCAGCAGGCCAGGGCCGACGAGTTGGAGCGGGTCCGGCACACCCTGCGCCTGGAGCGCCGTGACCACCGGGAGCGGGGGCAGGGCCGGGAGGGCCACGACGCCCGGGAGGGCCGTCTCCGCTCCGGCGCCCGCGCCCTGACCGGCCGCCACTGCACCGCTTCGGGCGCCGGCGCGGCTGCCGGGCAGCACCTCGCCGCCCAGCCCGCGGGCCGCCGGGGCAAGCCCGAGAGCTTCACCGAACTCATGGCCAGACTGGGCGAGTTCCCGCTGCTGACCTTCACCGGGGACCAGAAGAACGCGCTCGCCCTGGACGGGCTCCAGCGCACCGGTGCCGGCTGGGCCCGGCTCGCCTGGGACGGCCTGACCGCCCTTCAGGAGTACGCCGAGGCAGCGGTGCGCGGCGCGGCCGGCGGGGACTTCAAGCAGTGGTGCGAGCACACGCCCGAGGGCTGCCACCGCTTCCCGCCCCGCAAGGCCGTGCGCGGGGAGTCCCGTACGGTGTTCAGCCACACCAAGTGGAAGCGCGAGCGGATGCTGCCGGTGCCGGAATGCGTGGACACCTCCCGGCGTGCCTTCATGGGCGCGCACCTGCGGATCGGCGGCGGCCGGACGGCCCCCCGGCTGCACTACCTGGACGACTGCTCCGGCAGCGGCCGGATCTACGTCGGCTACATCGGACTGCACCTGACCAACACCCGTACCAACTGACCGGCCTGGCTGACCGTTGCGCCCGTTCGGGGGACAATGTCCGGCAGGGGTGGGTCCGCACGGCCGCCGACCGCCCCGGGCAGCGCGCCGGACGAGCATGGGGGAACGACGACCGATGCAGCACTCAGCAGACGGCCAGTCCGACGGCACCGCCACCGTCCGGTTCCCCCGACCGGGCTTTCTCGCCTCGGTCTTCCGCGACCTCGGCGCCGACGAACCGGCGGGGCCGGACGGTGCCGTCACCGGCCGCCCCGGCCGGGGCGCGGACGGTGACGGCCCGTCCGTCCCGGGCCCCTCCGGCCCCTCCGGCCCCGCCGACCCCAGCCCAGTGGACCCCGGCAACGCGGACCAGGGCACGGCGGACCCCGGCCCCGCGAACCGGAGCACCGCGGACCAGGGCGCCCCCGCCTTGGCCGCCGTCGACCCGGACGAGGCCGTCGCGGCGCACGCCAGGGCGGCCGCCCTGACCCACCACCGCACGGTCACCGTCCGGGCCGAGCACGACCGGCTGGCCGACCTGCTGCGCCGGGCCGCCCTGCCCGTATCGGCCATGGACTTCGAGAGCCAGCTGCGCCACTACGAGCCCCGCCCCTACCTCGCCGACGGCCCGGGCGCCGCCGCCGACGAGCGGGAGCCCCGTTGGGAGGACTTCGCGCCCGCCGAGCCGGCCGCCGCCGACCCCGAGGCCGGCCCGGCCCGCCGCCTGCTCGACTCCGGCTACCAGCGCGAACTGGCGCAGGCCCGGCTCACCCACCAGCGCACCCTGCGCGAGTGGCGCACCCGCCGGGCCGAGGCCGACCGCCCGGCCGCCGACGAGTCCAGGCGTGCCCACGAGGCGGCCGAGGAGGCCCGGGCCCGCGCCGTGCGCGAGTACAACGACAGCCTGGAGGAGTGTCGGCGGGCCTACCGGCTGGCCGAACCGGCCGCCGTGGAGTCGCTGCTGGAGCGGGCCCTGGCCGCCGCCGAGACCGCCACCCAGGACCTGCCCGCCCCCTGCCGGGCGGTCTTCCGCCCGCTCACCCGCACCGCCGTACTGGACCTCGACCTACCGCCGCTCGACCTGGTGCCCTCGCTCACCGGCTACCGGCTCGACCCGGACGGCGACATCGTCCCGGTTCCGCGCCCGCCGGCCGACCGGGCCACCGACTACCTGCGGCTGGTCGCCCGGCTCGCCCTGCGCGTCCTGCAGGCCGCCGACGCCGTCGACACCGACGAGATACTCGCCGGCGTCGTCCTCAACGGCTGGCTGCGCGAGCCCGGTGCGACCGAGCCGGTCTGCCTGGTCAGCGTGGACGCCGACCGCGACGCGCTGGCCCGCACCCGGCTGCTGCCGCCGGAGACCCCGTACGAGGAGCGCGACGACGAGGGCGTCTACGCCGACGCCGAACAGGACGAGGCCCTGGTCCGGCTGCGCCAGCTCGGCGCCGCCGTCACCCCGGACCCGTACGAGCGGGCGGGTGTCGAGCCGGCCGCCCAGGCCGGGGCCGCCGTGCCGGCCGCACCCGACCTGTCCGCCAACGAGTTCGCCCAGCTGGTGCGCGACCTGCTCACCCGGGGCGGGCTGGCCGAGTGGAGCGTGCGGCTGCGCAGCCCGGCCGGGCTGGTCGCCACCGGCGAGGGCGCCCCGGGCAGCGCGCTGCCCGGCCGCTGGGTGGTCTGGGCCTCCCGGGGCGCCGCGCCCGTCACGGCGGAGCAGATCGCCACGCTGGCCGAGGCGGTCGGCGAGGAGTCCGCCGAGCGCGGCCTGCGGCTGACCACCGGGCAGTTCACCGACGAGGCCCTGGACCTCACCGCCGAGGAGAGCCACCGGCACATCCACCTGGTCGACGGCGACGGCGTCCGTGAACTCGCCCGTACCCACCTTGGCCTGCCGCTCGCCGCCGGCCGCTGACCGCCGGCCGCTGACCGTCTGCCGCTCGCCGCCTGTCACTCGCCGCCTGTCGCTCCCACCCGGAGGTCACCCCGACAGCCCATCCGGCGGGCGTCCCGCCACGCCCGGACCGACGCTGGGGAAACGGGCCCCGGCCGGGCCCGGCACCCCGGGCGACGACCCTCGAACGGCCGTCCGGTACGGTCAGCGGTCGGCCCGGCCACGGGCGGATCCCAGGGGGAGAGGAATGGGCAGAGCGCTCCGCAGACCACACGGCAGTACCGGCCATCCGGCCGCACCCGCGGCGGAGACGGCCCGATGACCGCCGTCCTGGTCGCCGCCGGGGCGTTCCTGATGACCCTGATCGGCGGCTTCGTCGCCCAGCGCACCGGCGACCGCCGCCACCTGGTGCTCGGCTTCGCCGCCGGACTGATGCTCGGCGTGGTCGCCTTCGACCTGCTGCCCGAGGCGATCCACCAGGCACCGGGCGAGGTGCACGGCGTGCCACAGGCGCTGCTGATGTTCGCGGCCGGCTTCCTCACCATCCACGTGGTCGAACGCGCGGTCGCCATCCACCGCGGCCACGAGGGCGAGTACGCCGAACACACCCACGGCCACCGCCCCGGGCACGCCCACACCGCCGGGCACCAGGGCGTCGGGATGACCGCCGCCCTGGCCCTGGTCGGGCACAGCGTGATGGACGGCTTCGCGATCGGCGCCGCCTTCCAGGCCGGCACCACCGTCGGCACCGTGGTGGCCATCGCGGTGGTCGCGCACGACTTCGCCGACGGCTTCAACACGTACACGATCACCCGGCTGTACGGGAACAACCGGCGGCGGGCGCTGACCCTGCTCGCGGCGGACGCGCTGGCCCCGGTGTCCGGTGCCGCGATCACCCTGGCGTTCACCATCCCGGAGCACCTGCTCGGCCTCTACCTGGGCTTCTTCTCCGGTTTCCTGCTCTACCTGGCGACCTCCGACATCCTCCCCGAGGCCCACAGCCCGCACCCCTCGCGCAGCACCCTGCTGTGCACCGTCGCCGGGGTCGGCTTCATGTGGCTGGTGATCGGCTTCGCCACCTGAGGCCCGCGCCCTGCCTGAGGCCCGTCCCGCGCGAGGCACGCGCCCCGCCCGAGGCCCGTGCCCTCCCCGCAGCCGGCCTCACGCCCCCAGCCGCCCCCAGCACTCCCGCATCGAGTCCAGCGCCTCGGTGATGGCCGGCCGTCGGGAGGCCTGGGAGCGCCAGAGCGCGAACACCCGCCGGGTCGGCTCCGGCGTGACCGGGCGGGCGGCCACCCCGGGCGGCAGCGGCCCCCGTCCGAGCCTGGGCACCAGGCCCATCCCCAGACCGGCCGCGACCAGCGCGATCTGCGTCTCGAACTCGCCGACCTGGTAGTGCACGTCCGGCTCCTCGCCGGCCTCGCGCATCGTGCGGACCAGCCAGTCGTGGCAGATGTTCCCCGGCGGCACGCTGATCCAGCGCTGCCCGCACAGCCGTTCCACCGGCACCCGGTCGAGCGCGGTCAGCTCGTCGTCGACCGGCAGCAGCAGGTCCACCGGGTCCGTCCCGAGGTCCAGCCGGGAGACGCCCTCCTGCACCGGCAGCGGCACGGTCGGCCAGTCCTGCACCAGCGCCAGGTCCACCTCGCCCCGGGCCACCAGCTCGGCGGCCGGGTACGGATC
Organism: Streptomyces novaecaesareae; assembly: GCF_000716875.1. GTDB lineage: Bacteria > Actinomycetota > Actinomycetes > Streptomycetales > Streptomycetaceae > Kitasatospora > Kitasatospora novaecaesareae. The sequence goes on from NZ_JNWQ01000081.1 coordinate 12,724, forward strand.
GCGCTCCAGCAGCCGTACGTCCAGCTCCGGGCAGCGCCGCCGCAGATCGGCCAGCACCCCGGGCATCAGACCGCGCGCACCGGAGGCGAAGGCGGCGACCAGCAGTCGCCCGACCGCCTGGCCGCGCTGCTCCTCCAGCCGCACCTCGGCCTGCTCCACCAGTCCCAGCACGGTCTGCGCGGTGGCGGCCAGCTCGCGCGCGGCGTCGGTCAGCACCACGCCCCGGCCCTGCCGTTCCAGCAGCACCGTCCGGGTCTCCCGCTCCAGCTTGGCGATCTGCTGCGACACCGCCGAGGGCGTGAACCCGAGCGCGGCCGCCGCTCCGCCGACCGAACCGTGCACCGCCACCGCGTGCAGCGCCCGCAGGCGCCCCAGATCCATCATGCAGCGATCCTAAAGTGTCTCCTTCAGTATTCATCGCTGGTGCTACACGGTTGCGCGCCGCCATGATCGGCCCATGACCGCGACACCCACCGCCGCCCCGAGCGGCAAGAGCCCCGTGAGCAGCAGGAACGGCATGAACAGCAACGCCGGCATGAGCACGCCCCACATCGCGCTGGCCGTCCTGGTGGCCGCGATCTGGGGCCTCAACTTCGTCCTCATCCACGTCGGCCTGGAGAACTTCCCGCCGCTGCTCTTCTGCGCCCTGCGGTTCGCCGTCGTCGCCGTCCCGGCCGTCTTCTTCATCGGCCCGCCCAAGGTGGCCTGGCGCTGGGTGGTCGCGGTCGGCGTGGTCCTCGGGGTGGTCAAGTTCGGGCTGCTCTTCCTCGGCATGCACGCCGGGATGCCGGCCGGCCTCTCCTCGCTGGTGCTCCAGGGGCAGGCCGGCTTCACCGCCCTGTTCGCCGCCGTGCTGCTGCGCGAACGCCCCGGTGGCCGGCGGCTCGCGGGCCTGGCGATCGCCTTCGCGGGCATCGCGCTGAGCGCGTACGACCAGGGCGTGGGCGGCCCGCTCGGCGCCTTCGCCCTGGTCGTGCTGGCCGCCGTCGTCTGGGGCCTGGCCAACGTGCTGACCCGTAAGGCCGCGCCGCCGGACGCGCTGCGCTGGATGGTCTGGGTCAGCGCCGTCCCGCCGCTGCCGCTGCTGGGCCTGTCCCTGCTGGTCGAGGGCCCGGAGGCGGACCTGCGCGCGCTGCGCGACATCACTCCCGCCGGGCTCGGCGCGATCGGCTACGTCGGGCTGGTCTCCACCCTGCTGGGCTTCGTCGCCTGGAGCTTCCTGCTGCGCAGCTACGACGCCACCGCCGTGGCGCCCTACTCGCTGCTGGTGCCGGTGTTCGGGATGTCCTCGGCCTGGCTGCTGCTCGGCGAGCGGGTCAGTGCGACGGCCGCCGCGGCCGCGCTGCTGGTGATCGCCGGGATCGGGGTCACCGCGCTGCGTCCGGGGGCACCTACCGCCGTGGCGGCCCGGCTGCGAGGAACCGCGCCTCGGCGGAGCGCAGCACTCGCAGCAGCACCTCCTCGTCCGCGGGGCTGACCTCGCCGAAGTACTCCTGCGCCACCTCGTCCCGGACCTGCCCGATCCGTTCCACCGCCGCGCGGCCGGCCCCGGTCAGCAGGATCCGCACCGCCCGCCGGTCGGCCGGGTCGGGGCTGCGCTCGACCAGGCCGGCTTCCTCCAGCGCGTCGACCACGGTGGTGGCCGAGCGCGGGGCGATGTGCAGCTTGTCCGCGAGGTCGCTCAGCCGCATCGCCCGGTCCGGGGTCTCGCAGCCGGGTACGTGGGCGAGCGTGCGCAGCGCGCGGGCCTGGCCGGGGGTGATGCCGTACGGCTCCAGCCGCGAGCCGGTCTGCCGGCGGATCCGCTTGATCGCCCTGGTCATCGCGTCGGCCAGTTCGGCGGCGGTGCCCGGGAGGTCGGCGGCGTCGGGGCTGCCGGGGGTGCCCGGGATGCCGGGGACGTCGGGGGTGCCGGGCTCGGGGGAGGGGTCCGCCGGATCGTCGGTCGGCGTGGTGGTCATCGGCGGTCTCCTCGGCAGGTGTCCGGCCAAGCGTAGCGACCGGGTCCGGGGCGCTCGGGCGTCGGGCGAAGACGCTCCGGGAAATATGTTGAGCTTAGCTCAGTATCTGGGCTAGCGTAGCCGTCAGTGAGGGGACCCTAAGTTCCCGCCGAACCCTGGAGCACCCATGCCCGTTTCCACCGCCCGCGTCGCCACCGACCGCCCCGGCCGCTACGCCAAGCAGCTCGCCGCCCACATGGGCCGCAAGATCGAGGCCGCCTACTCCGAGGAGACCGGCCGCGGCACGCTCGTCTTCACCGCCGGCACCGCCACCCTGGAGGCGCAGCCCGACGCCCTGCTGCTCACCGTCGAGGGCGAACGCGAGAACCTGCCCGGTCTGGAGGACGTCGTCGGCCGCCACCTCGTCCGCTTCGGCGCGCGCGACGAACTCGTCGTCGAATGGCAGCGCGACAACGGCGAGACCGGCCTGGTTCACCGCAACGACGACCCCGAGGCCTGACGCCCCCCGGCGCCCGGCCGGGGCAGCCACCGGTCGAGCGCCCACAGCACCAGCACCGCCAGGCACCAGGCGGCCAGCACGTCCAGCAGCCAGTGGAAGTCGCTCCACACCAGCCCCGTACCCACCCCGAGAGCCGCCAGCGCCGCGCCCGCCGCCAGCCCCCGGGCGGCGCCCGGCCCCGCCACCCGGGCCAGCAGCAGGGCCGCCACCCCGTAGGAGATCGTCGCCGTCGCGGTGTGCCCGGAGGGATACCAGCCCCACTGCCCCGGCGTCAGCGGCTCCCCGAGCGGGCCCGGCCGGGCGAAGGCCGACTTCGCCGGGACCACCAGCAGCGGGATCAGCCCCGCCGCCAGTACCGCCACCGGCAGCGGCAGCCACCAGCGCAGCGCCCCGGCCCGGCGCCACCCCCCGGCGGCCAGCACGCCCGCCAGCAGCAGCACCGGGATCGCCGGGACGCTGCTGCCCAGGTCCGACAGGACATGGCCGAGACCGTCGAGCAGCGCGCTCGGGAACTCCCGTCGGGCCGTGTGCACCGCCCCGCGGACCCACCGGTCCACCCCGAGCAGCGGCCCGTCCACCGCCACCTGCCAGGACACCGCCAGCAGCACCGCCGCGGCCACCACCGGCACGGCCGCTGACCGCGCCACCCGGCCCAGGACGACGGACAGCCGCCCCGGAGCAGGGGGGAGAGCTCCGGGGCGGCTCTGATGATCGCCGTTCCGTGCGCCCCGGGGGGTGTGGGTCGGACGGTCGGTCGATCGGCCTTCGGTATGCGCCGACCCTCGCGGGGCGGCCTGGTTGTCCTCGCGGGGCACCCGCGGACCCGCTCCCGAGGGAGGCTCCGCGGACGGCTCCGCCAATGGCTGAGGCTCGCTGTCCATCTGCGATGACACTACGTCAACAGCCCTTCCGCGCCGAGCGCCTTCAGCGATTCCGCACATCATCTTCACCCCGCACCGGGCAACCTCCGGGGCGCCCCGTCGATCATGCCCGGCCCGCCGCACCGGCCCGTCCGCGGCTCCCGTACACACCGTCCGCGACTCCCGTGCACAACCGAACGGCCCGTGAGGACCAGAGGTCCCCACGGGCCGTTCAGCGCTGTCCGGACATCCCTCCGGCAGGCAGGTGGCGCCTGGATCAGGCGGCGGTGACACCCTGGAGCGCGAAGGCGCCCTCGATGATGTCCAGACCCTCCTCGAGCAGGTGCTCCGGGATCACCAGCGGCGGCAGGAAACGCAGCACGTTGCCGTAGGTGCCGGCGGTGAGGACCACCAGACCCTCGGCGTGGCAGGCCTTGGCCACGGCGGCGGTGAGCTCCGGGTTCGGCTCCTTGGAACCCGGCTTCACCAGCTCGATCGCGATCATCGCGCCGCGGCCGCGGACCTCGCCGATCACCTCGAACTTCTCCTGCAGCGCCCGCAGACGGCCCAGCATGACCTCGCCGATCCGCTGCGCCTTGCCGTTGAGGTCCTGCTCCTTCATCGTCTCGATGGCGCCCAGCGCGGCGGCACACGCCACCGGGTTGCCGCCGTAGGTGCCGCCCAGGCCACCCGCGTGCGCGGCGTCCATGATCTCGGCGCGGCCGGTCACCGCGGCCAGCGGCAGACCGCCGGCGATGCCCTTGGCGGTGGTGATCAGGTCCGGGACGATGCCCTCGTCGTCACAGGCGAACCACTGGCCGGTGCGGCAGAAGCCCGTCTGGATCTCGTCCGCGACGAACACGATGCCGTTCGCCTTCGCGAACTCCACGATCGCCGGCAGGAAGCCCTTGGCCGGCTCGATGAAGCCGCCCTCGCCCTGGATCGGCTCGATGATGATCGCCGCGACGTTCTCGGCACCGATCTGCTTGGTGATGACGTCGATCGCCTGCGCGGCGGCCTCGGCGGCACAGTTCTCCGCACCCGTCAGCCAGCGGTACGGGTAGGCCACCGGCACCCGGTAGATCTCCGGGGCGAACGGGCCGAAGCCCTGCTTGTACGGCATGTTCTTCGCCGTCAGACCCATGGTGAGGTTCGTACGGCCGTGGTAGCCGTGGTCGAACACCACGACGGCGGTGCGCTTGGTGTACGCGCGGGCGATCTTCACCGCGTTCTCGACCGCCTCGGCGCCCGAGTTGAACAGCGCGGTGCGCTTCTCGTGGTCGCCCGGGGTCAGCTCGTTCAGCTGCTCGGCGACGGCCACGTAACCCTCGTACGGGGTCACCATGAAGCAGGTGTGGGTGAAGGCGGCCAGCTGCTCGGTCGCCTTGGCCACCACGGCCTCGGCGCTGTTGCCGACGTTCGTCACGGCGATGCCGGAACCGAAGTCGATCAGCGAGTTGCCGTCCACGTCCTCCAGCACACCGCCGTTGGCACGGGACACGTACACCGGCAGGGTGGTGCCGACGCCGGCCGCCACCGCACCCAGCTTGCGGGCCTGCAGCTCCTGCGACTTCGGACCGGGGATCGCGGTGACCAGGCGGCGCTCCTGCGGGAGCGGCGTTGCGGCGCTCATGGGGTTTCTCCAGACTTCTCGGCTCGGTGCTTCGCAGGCTACGGCCGCCCTCCCCGGCCAGGCATGCGCCACTCGGTAGCACTGCGCCGTCCGACTTGTCCGACCCGGCCAGCGCGGACGGCGCGACTACCCGCAGGCCCCGCTCCACTACCCTGAGCGCGGGCGTGTCGCCGGTACGGCGGCATGGGTATGGCGGCACCGACGGCGGTCGGGCCGGGCGGGCGAGGGAGCGGGGCCGTACATGGCACAGGACGGGTCACACCACCACGGCGAGCGCACCACCACCAGACCCCCGACCCCCCTGCCCCACCAACGACCGGGCACGGCCGCGGACGGGTCCTTCGACCTCGCGGCGTGGGTGGCGGTCCCGCGGTCGGAGGCCGCACCGGGGATCTTCCGTCAGGGGTACAAGTGGACCGATCCCACGGAGGCGGAAGAAGCGAAGGTCCCCACCGGGCAACTGTTGTGGCGCGCCGTGCTCAACCTCGTCGCGACCGTCGCGACGTACTACATCGGCACGTTCGTGCTCGTGTGGGCGGTGGGGCTTCTCGGCTGGTTCGCCGGAACGTCTCCGGACCAGTTCAACACCGTGCAGGTCCTCATCAACTTGGTCACCATCGGCTGCGCGGCCGCGGTGTTCTGGCGGACCGGACGGTGGCGCGAGGTCGGCCGTCGGTTCCTCACGCGTTCCGGATGGCGGAAGAACGTCGCTCCGGTCCTCGCTCGCGCCATCACCCACGAGGGACCTGCTCCGGTCGGGCCTGCCGTCGACTTTGAGTCGGTGCCCACCGTCGATCCGTGGTTCGCCCAACGGTCGGGCGGGGCGTCGGCGGCCGCCGAGAAGCTGGACCGGTCGAAGGCCGGGGATGTCGACTACGTCCGGATCCAGCGGGCATGGGAGTCCGCGCAGGCGGATGCCGTCTTTCTCCCCGCCTTCGTCGACCAGGTGCTCGCACGAGGTGCGGCGGCCTTCTCGCACCCCTCGGAGGCTCGGGACCTGGCAACCCGTAAGGCCTGGCACGATCTGCTGCTGCGGCAGGTGAGGCTCGGGACGACGCAGGACGTGGTGAAGAACCCGCACAGCCATCGGTCGACCGGATTCGCCGTGGACCCCGGTGTCCTGGGAACGTCGCTGCTCGCCGTCGGCCCTGCAGGAACCGGTAAGACGGCTCGGCTCGCCCGACCGGTCACGGAAGCCCTGTGTCTGCAGGCGCTGGCCGGGACGGCATGCGTCGTGGTCGTCGGTGCGGCCGACGTGGATCTCGGCCCGGACACCTGGTACGACGTGGTGATCGCACCGGGCGAGCCGGGGTCCGCCTACGGCCTGGACCTCTACGGCGCCACGCAGGATCCGGACGAGGCGGCGGCCAGACTCGCCGACGCCCTGCTTCCGGACGAGCTGATCGCGCGTGCAGAGATTGCCCGCACGACCCTGCAGCAAGTGATCGGGCCCTTCCACACGGCCTACGGGCGCTACCCCGGAGTCCGTGAACTGAGAGCGCTGCTCTCCGGCGAGCCGGACGTGATGGAGCCGCTCGTCAAGGCCCTTCGCGAAGTCGGCCGGTTGGCGGTCTACGAGCGGGACCTCGAGTACCGGCAGCGGCAGCAGGAACGTGCCGACGACCCGGGCGTTCTGCTGGCGGACCGCCTGGCGTTGCTCGATCGTCCGGCGTTCGAGGGGGCTTTCGCCACGGACGGAACGGGGCACCTGCCCTTCGCCATGCGTGCGCTCGATCATCCGCTGCGAGTTCGGGTGAAGCTCCCCGAGCGGAGTCACCCGGAGGCTGCTCGGATCTTGTCGCGTCTGGTGGTGGGGCAGTTCGTCGTGGCGGCGGCCGCCCGTGAGGACCGTTCGTTGTTCGCCGGCTTGGTGGTGGACGACGCGTCCGCCGCGCTCGATGCGAACACCGTCCGCGGTCTCCAGCGGATGCGGGGTGCCAACGCGGGCGCGGTGCTCCTGCTCCGTACCCTGATGGACCTGCCGGAGGCGTTGAGGACTCCTCTCTTCGGGGCCGTGGGTTGTCGCATGGTCTTCCCCGGTATCGCCCCGTGGGACGGGAAGTTCTTCTCCGAGGCGTGGGGCACGCACGTCGTCCACGAAACCGAGGTCACCCATACCCCCGACACCTCCGGTGGGGTGATCAGGCGGGTGGGGCGGGTCGGGCGGAAGGCGTTGTCGGGGACGACGGCGCAGACGGAGTCGGTGACGACGCGGGATGTGGAGCGGTTGCGGTGGTCGCCGTCGGATCTGGCGCACGCGTTGCCGGCGGGGCATGCGGTGGTGTCGTTGACGGCGGTGTCGGGGGAGCAGGTGCCGCCGTTGTTGGTGGATCTGCGGGGGTGAGGCGGGGGCTGAGGCGGGGCGGGGCCGGAAGTCGCCTTCGAGGTGGATTCGGCAGTGCCGGTTGTCCGGGGCGTCCATAATGAAGGGGAGAGACCCTCACCAGTCCCACGTCCCTCTCCTCGCCCGGCCGCAACGGCGCGGTCAGGTCGATCCCCCGAAGGTGCCATGCCCCCCACACTCGCCTCCGTCGTCCGCAACAGTTCGCTCCATCTGACGGTCCTTGCCGGCACGGACCATCTGGAGCGGCCGGTCCGCTGGGTGCACACCAGCGAGCTGGACGACCCGACGCCGTTCCTGGAGGGTGGCGAGCTGCTGCTCACCACCGGGATCAAGCTGGGCCGTACGGCGGCGCAGTTGCAGGCGTACGTGCACCGGTTGGCCGACGCCGGGGTGGTGGGGCTGGGGCTCGGGGTGGGGCTGTCGCACACCGAGGTGCCGCAGCCGTTGGTGGATGCGGCGGCGCAGCGCGGGTTGCCGTTGTTGCGGGTGCCGGAGCCGACGCCGTTCATCGCGATCAGCAAGGTGGTGTCGGCGGCGCTGGCCGCGGAGCAGTACGAGGCGGTGACGACCAGCTTCGAGGCGCAGGAGGAGCTGACCAGGGCCGCGCTGGGCAAGGACGGTACGACGGCCGTGGTGCGTCGGCTGGCGGCGCGGCTGGGGGGCTGGGCGGCGCTGTACGACGGGTCGGGCGCGCTGTCGGTGGTGGCGCCGGACTGGGCGGCGCGGCGGGCGGGGCGGCTGGCGGCGGAGGTGGATCGGCTGCGTCGGCGGCCGGCGCCGTCGAGTGCTGCGTTGCAGGGGCGGGCGCCGGGGATAGACACGGCGGACGAGGACTACGTGGTGGTCCAGTCGCTGGGGGCGGACCGGCGGGCGCGGGGTTTCCTGGCGGTCGGGACCGAGGACCGGATCACGCCGACCGAGCGGTACGTGCTGAACGCGGCGGTGGCGCTGCTGACCCTCACGCTGGAGCGTTCGCGCGAGCTGCGGCAGGCGGAGGAGCGGATGGGCGCGGCGCTGCTGCGGATGGTGCTGGCGGGTGAGGTGGCGACGGCCCGGCAGGTGGCGGTGGGGCTGTTCGGTGGTCTGCCGGAGGGGACGATACGGGTCCTGGTGGCGGGGACGGGGCCGGCCAATGCGGAGACCGCGGAGGCGCTCGGGGAGTTGGGCGACCGGGCGGAGCAGGCGGGTGCCCGGGTGGGGGAGAAGCTGCTGGTGGCGCGGGAGGACGGCGCGCACGGGCCGCGGTTGATGGTGTTGGCGCTGGACAACGGCGCGGTGCACCGGGCGTGCCTGGGCGCGGTGGAGGAGCACGAGGGCGTGTCGCTGGGCGTGTCGGCGCCGGCCGCCTTGGAGGAGGCCGGGACGGCGTACGCGCAGGCGGAGCGGGCGCTGGCGGTGGCGCTGCGCGGCGGTCGCCGGTCGGTGGACCACGAGGAGGTCGGCGCGGGGTCGCTGCTGCCGCTGCTCGGGGAGGACGCGGTGACGGCGTTCGCGGAGGGGTTGTTGCGGCCGTTGCGGGAGCACGACCGGACGGCCCGCGGTGATCTGGTGGCCTCGCTGCGGGCGTGGTTGTCCAGGCACGGGCAGTGGGACGCGGCGGCGGCCGATCTGGGTGTGCACCGGCACACGCTGCGCTACCGGATGCGGCGGGTGGAGGAGCTGCTGGGTCGTTCGCTGGACGACACGGACGTGCGCATGGAGCTGTGGCTGGCGCTGCGTTCCGGCGAGGAGTAGGACGCCCGCCTGGACGCGGTGGAGTGGGCTCGGGGCCGAACGCTCCTAGTCGGCCAATCCGGTCGGCGCGCCGACGCACCTACCCTCGGGTTCTGGTCCCACGTCCGTGCGGGCCGTACGACGACGAGGAGAGGGCCGGTACCACGGTGACCACCACGTACGATTTCTGGCTCGCCGGCCGCCGGGCGAGCGGTGACGCCGACTTCGAGGTGCACAACAGCTGGGACGGCCGTCTGGTCGGCAAGGTGAGCATCCCGACCGAGGCCCAGGTCGAGGAGGCGCTGGACGCCGCCGTCGCCGCGCTGCCGGTGTTCGCCGCGACCCCGGCGCACCAGCGTGCCGCCGCCCTGGACCACGTGGCCAAGCGGCTGGCCGAGCGCACCGAGGAGATCGCCCAGCTGATCACCGCGGAGAACGGCAAGCCGATCAAGTGGGCCCGCGGTGAGGTCGGCCGCGCGGTGTCGGTCTTCCGCTGGGCCGCCGAGGAGGCGCGCCGTACCAACGGCGAGACCATGCGTCTGGACACCGACCCGGGCGGCGTGGGCCGTTTCGCGGTGGTGCGCCGCTTCCCGCGCGGTGTGGTGCTGGGCATCGCCCCGTTCAACTTCCCGCTGAACCTGGTCGCCCACAAGGTCGCCCCGGCGATCGCGGTCGGCGCCCCGATCATCCTGAAGCCGGCTCCGGCGACTCCGCTGTCGGCGATGGTGCTTGGCGAGATCCTGGCCGAGACCGATCTGCCGGTCGGCTCCTGGTCGATCCTGACCGTGCCGAACGACCGGATGCCGGCGCTGGTGCAGGACGAGCGCCTGCCGGTGATCTCGTTCACCGGTTCGGACAAGGTCGGCTACCAGATCATGGATTCGGTGCCGCGCAAGCACTGCACCCTGGAGCTGGGCGGCAACGCCGCGGCCGTGGTGCTCGCCGACTGGTCCTCGGAGGCCGACCTGGACTGGGCGGCCACCCGGATCGCGATGTTCGCCAACTACCAGGGCGGCCAGTCCTGCATCTCGGTGCAGCGGGTGATCGCCGACGCGTCGGTGTACGACGCGCTGGTGGAGAAGGTCGTGGCCAAGGTGAAGGCGCAGGTCACGGGTGACCCGACCGACGGTGCGACGGACGTCGGCCCGCTGGTGGACGAGAACGCCGCGAAGCGGGTGGAGTCCTGGGTGGAGGACGCGGTCGCCAAGGGCGCCAAGGTGCTGACCGGCGGTACCCGCGAGGGTGCGACCTACGCGCCGACCGTGCTGGCCGAGCTGCCCGCGGACGCGATCCTGGCCAAGGCCGAGGCGTTCGGCCCGGTGCTGTCGCTGCACCGGGTGGACGGCGTGGACGAGGCCTTCGCGGCCGTCAACGACTCGGCGTTCGGCCTGCAGGCGGGCGTGTTCACGCACGACCTGCAGACCGCCTTCCGTGCCCACCGGGAGCTGGAGGTCGGCGGTGTGATCATCGGCGACGCGCCGTCCTACCGTGCGGACCAGATGCCGTACGGCGGCGTCAAGGACTCCGGCGTCGGCCGTGAGGGCGTCAAGTACGCGATGGACGATTACACCGTCGAGAAGGTCCTGGTCCTGACCGGCCTCGACCTCTGAGACACCGGTCTCCGGGAGACCGACTGACGCAGGGCCCGGTCCGCCTCGGACCGGGCCCGGCGTGCGTTCAGCCGTCGTGTCCGGCCGCGGCGGCGACGGCCTCCTCGACGGTGGCGTTCCCGGCGACCAGCTCCAGGGTCAGCCCGGCGGTGGCGGGCTCGCGCAGCAGGGCGGCCAGGACGGCGGCGACGTCGGCCCGGTCCACCGCGCCGCGCGCGACCGAGGGGGCCAGCCGGACCAGGCCGGTGCCGGGTCCGTCGGTGAGCTGCCCGGGGCGCAGCACCGTCCAGTCCAGGGTGGTTCTGGCCCGGACCGCGTCGTCGGCGGCGCCCTTGGCCCGCAGGTAGGTCTCGAAGACCTCGTCGGCGGGGTGGTGGGCGTCGGCGTCGGCGCCCATCGAGGAGACGATCACGTAGCGGCGGACGCCGGCGAGTTCGGCGGCGTCGGCGAGGAGTACGGCGGCGTCGCGGTCGACGGTGTTCTTGCGGGCGGCGCCGCTGCCCGGCCCGGCGCCGGCGGCGAAGACCACCGCGTCGGCGCCGGTGAGCAGTTCGGCGAGCTGCGGGGCGGTGGCGGCCTCCAGGTCGAGCAGCAGCGGCTCGGCTCCGGCGTCGGTCAGGTCCTGGGCCTGTTCGGGGCGGCGGATGATCCCGGCGGGGCGATCGCCGCGGTCGGCGAGCAGCCGTTCGAGTTTCAGCGCGATCTGTCCGTGGCCTCCGGCGATGACGGTACGCATGGCTCAGACGGTAGCCCGAGGGGTGCCGGATCGTCCTGGGGAGGTCCTGGGCGCGGTCGCGGACAGGACACAATGGGCACATGACTTCGCTCGCCCATCCGCAGCTGCGTTTCACGCCCACCGTGGCGGACCCCTCCGGCCCCCGGGAGCTGGTGATCCTCGGTTCCACCGGTTCGATCGGCACCCAGGCCATCGACGTGGTGCTCCGCCATCCGGACCGGTTCCGGGTGGTCGCGCTGTCGGCGGCCGGCGGCCGGGTGGAGCTGCTGGCCGAGCAGGCGCTGCGGCTGGGCGTGCACACGGTGGCGGTGGCCGACCCGGCGGCGGAGCCGGCGCTGCGCGAGGCGCTGGCGGCGAAGGCGGCGGGCGCTCCGCTGCCGACCGTGCTGGCGGGCCCGGAGGCGGCGACGGAGCTGGCCGCCATGGAGTGCCACTCGGTGCTGAACGGCATCACCGGGTCGATCGGGCTGCGGCCGACGCTGGCCGCGCTGGAGGCGGGCCGGGTGCTGGTGCTGGCCAACAAGGAGTCGCTGATCGTCGGCGGCCCGCTGGTGAAGGCGGTGGCGAAGCCGGGCCAGATCGTGCCGGTGGACTCCGAGCACACCGCGATCTTCCAGGCGCTGGCCGGCGGCACCCGGGCGGAGGTCCGCAAGCTGGTGGTGACCGCGAGCGGCGGCCCGTTCCGGGGCCGGACCCGGGAGCAGCTGGCCGGGGTGACGGCGGCGGACGCGCTGGCCCACCCGACCTGGGCGATGGGCCCGGTGATCACGATCAACTCGGCGACCCTGGTCAACAAGGGCCTGGAGGTGATCGAGGCGCACCTGCTGTACGACGTGCCCTTCGACCGGATCGAGGTCGTGGTCCATCCGCAGTCGGTGGTGCACTCGATGGTGGAGTTCACCGACGGTTCGACCCTGGCGCAGGCCAGCCCGCCGGACATGCGGATGCCGATCGCCCTGGGCCTGGGCTGGCCGGACCGGGTGCCGGACGCCGCCCCGGCCTGTGACTGGACGAAGGCCGCGACCTGGGAGTTCTTCCCGCTGGACGACGAGGCCTTCCCGGCGGTCGAGCTGGCCCGCGAGGTGGGCACCCTGGGCGGCACCGCTCCGGCGGTGTTCAATGCGGCGAACGAGGAGTGCGTGGAGGCCTTCCTGAAGGGCCGCCTCGCCTTCACCGGAATCGTGGACACTGTTGCCAAGGTCGTGGCCGAGCACGGTACGCCTGCGGCGGGAACTTCCCTGACGGTGGAGGACGTCCTGCACGCGGAGGACTGGGCGCGCGCCCGGGCCCGCGAGCTGGCGGCGGGCTGACGGACGCGATCCCGGTAGGACGAGACGATGAGCGGAGCGGAATGACGGAGGACCAGCGGTGGCAACGGTTTTGACGGTGGTCGGCATCCTGGTCTTCGTCATCGGGCTGCTCATCTCGATCGCCTGGCACGAACTCGGCCACCTCTCCACGGCCAAGCTGTTCGGCATCCGGGTGCCGCAGTACATGGTCGGCTTCGGCCCGACCGTCTGGTCGCGCCGGAAGGGCGAGACCGAGTACGGCATCAAGGCGATCCCGTTCGGCGGGTACATCCGGATGATCGGGATGTTCCCGCCGGGCGATGACGGCCGGATCACCAAGCGCAGCAGCTCGCCCTGGCGCACCATGATCGAGGACGCCCGCGAGGCCTCCTACGAGGAGCTCCAGGACGGCGACGAGCAGCGGCTCTTCTACACCCGCAAGCCGTGGAAGCGCGTCATCGTCATGTTCGCCGGGCCGTTCATGAACCTGGTCCTGGCGTTCGGGCTGTTCCTGACCGTCATGATGGGCTTCGGCGTCTCGATGAACGTGCCGACGGTCAGCACCGTCGCCCAGTGCGTCGTCAAGGCGGGCCAGCCCACCGACAACTGCCCGGAGGGCGCCCCGCAGACCCCGGCCGCCCAGGCCGGGCTGAAGGCCGGGGACCGGATCGTCTCCTTCGACGGCGACCGGATCCGCACCTACGACCAGCTCCAGACGGACATCCGCCGGTCGGCCGGCCGGACCGTGCCGGTCGTGGTCGAGCGGGACGGGCAGCAGCTCACCCTCAGCCCGACCATCGCCGTCAACGACGTCCAGAAGTACGACGGGAACAACGTCCCGATCAAGGGTCAGACCGTCCAGGCCGGGTTCCTCGGATTCACTCCCGCGAGTGGTGTGGTCCGGCTGGGCTTCGGGCAGTCGCTCGACCGGATGTACGACATGACCGAGAACGGGGTGAAGTCGCTGGTCGCCCTGCCCGGCAAGATCCCCGGGCTGTGGAACGCCGTCGTCGGCGACGCCCCGCGCGACCCGGACTCGCCGATCGGCATGGTCGGCGCCGCCCGGGTGAGCGGCGAGGTCTTCTCGCTCGACATCCCCGGCACCCAGCGGATCGCGTTCTTCGTGAACCTGCTGGCCGGCATCAACCTGTCGCTCTTCCTCTTCAACATGCTGCCGCTGCTCCCGCTGGACGGCGGCCACATCGCCGGCGCGGTCTGGGAGGCGGTCCGGCGCCGCCTCGCACAGCTGTTCCGCAGGCCCGACCCGGGCCCGTTCGACGTCGCCAAGCTGATGCCGGTGGCGTACGTCGTGGCCAGCATCTTCATCGGTTTCACGCTGCTGGTGATGGTCGCGGACCTGGTGAACCCGGTGAAGATCAGCTAGGACGTTCGGGTACGGCGGGTGTGCTGGGGGCCGTTGCCGTGCCGTACCGTGGAGGCCGGGTGCGCGATCGTCAGCGCGCCCGGCCCCGTCCGTTCCAACGGCCGGGCGGTCGACCACACCTCTACCCCGGGGAACCCTGCGCACATGACCGCGATCTCGCTCGGTATTCCGTCCCTGCCGCTCAAGCCGCTCGCCAAGCGTCGTTACTCCCGGCAGATCATGGTCGGCAACGTGCCGGTCGGCGGCGACGCCCCGGTCTCGGTGCAGTCGATGACCACCACGGTGACCGCGGACATCAACGCCACGCTGCAGCAGATCGCGGAGCTCACCGCGTCGGGCTGCCAGATCGTCCGGGTCGCCTGCCCGTCGCAGGACGACGCCGACGCGCTGCCGATCATCGCGAAGAAGTCGAAGATCCCGGTCATCGCGGACATCCACTTCCAGCCGAAGTACGTCTTCGCCGCGATCGACGCCGGCTGTGCCGCGGTGCGCGTCAACCCGGGCAACATCAAGGCCTTCGACGACAAGGTCGGCGAGATCGCCAAGGCGGCCAAGGACGCCGGCGTGCCGATCCGGATCGGCGTCAACGCCGGCTCGCTCGACAAGCGCCTGCTGGAGAAGTACGGCCGGGCGACCCCCGAGGCGCTGGTCGAGTCCGCGCTGTGGGAGTGCTCGCTGTTCGAGGAGCACGACTTCCGCGACATCAAGATCTCGGTCAAGCACAACGACCCGGTCGTGATGATCAACGCGTACCGCCAGCTCGCCGCCGCCTGCGACTACCCGCTGCACCTCGGCGTGACCGAGGCCGGGCCGGCCTTCCAGGGCACCATCAAGTCGGCGGTCGCCTTCGGCGCGCTGCTCGCCGAGGGCATCGGCGACACCATCCGGGTCTCGCTCTCCGCCCCGCCGGCCGAGGAGATCAAGGTCGGCAACCAGATCCTGGAGTCGCTCGGGCTGCGCGAGCGCGGCCTGGAGATCGTCTCCTGCCCGTCCTGCGGCCGCGCCCAGGTCGACGTCTACAAGCTCGCCGAGGAGGTCACCGCCGGGCTGGAGGGCATGGAGGTGCCGCTGCGGGTCGCCGTCATGGGCTGCGTCGTGAACGGACCGGGCGAGGCCCGCGAGGCCGACCTGGGCGTCGCCTCCGGCAACGGCAAGGGCCAGATCTTCGTCAAGGGCGAGGTCATCAAGACCGTCCCCGAGTCGAAGATCGTCGAGACCCTGATCGAGGAGGCGCTCAAGCTCGCCGAGCAGATGCAGGCGGCGGGCGTCGAGGCGGGGGCGCCGACCGTCGTCGCGGGGGAGTGAACCCTGCGTAGCTTGTCCTGATCGCGCGGGAACGTCCGCGCGGTGTTCTTCCGGAAGCGGGGCCGTCCGTTCGCGGACGGCCCCGCAGCCGTAGCCGGGTGGGGCCACGGAGTAGGGTGCGGCCAGAGTCGTCTCAGTGAGGTGCTGTCTCGATGCTCGATCGAGGTGTGATGCTCCCGAGCTCCTTCCATGCCGCCCGGGCCCTGGCCACCACCCGGGTGCTGGAGCCGCCCGACCTCGCGGACGCCCTGGAGGTCCTCCACCGCGACCCGGTCGCCAACGCCTTCGTCGCGACCAGGGTCGAAGCCGTCGGGCTGGACCCGTGGCGGCTCGGCGGGGAACTGTGGGGCTGGTACGGCGGGGACGGCGTACTGGACGCCCTCTGCTACGCCGGGGCGAACCTCGTCCTGGTCGACGCCGGGCCGGAAGCGGTCGCGGCGTTCGCCGAGCGGGCCCGCCGGCAGGGGCGGCGCTGCTCCTCGATCGTCGGGCCGGCCGAGGCCACCGCGGCGTTCTGGGCGCTGCTGGAGCGGAGTTGGGGGCCGGCCCGTGAAGTCCGGGCGCACCAGCCGCTGTTGGCCACCGCGGTGCCGTCGGCGGAGATCGCGCCGGACCCGCTGGTGCGGAGGGTGCTGCGCAGCGAGGTCGAGACGCTGATGCCGGCGTGCGTGGCGATGTTCACCGAGGAGGTCGGGGTGTCGCCGCTGGCGGGGGACGGGGGGCTCCTCTACCAGGCCCGGGTGGCCGAACTCGTCACCGCTGGGCGGGCGTTCGCGCGGTTCGGGGAGGACGGGCAGGTCGTCTTCAAGGCGGAGATCGGGGCCGTGACGGAGGGCGCCTGCCAGATCCAGGGCGTCTGGGTGGCGCCGGAGCACCGGGGGCGGGGGCTGTCCGTGACGGGGATGGCGGCGGTCCTGGACATCGCGCTGCGGGAGGTGGCGCCGGTGGTGTCGCTCTACGTCAACGACTTCAACCTGCGGGCCCGGGCGGCGTATCGGCGGGTGGGGTTCCGGGAGGTCGGGGCGTTCATGAGTGTTCTCTTCTGAGCCGTTCCGAGCCGTTCCCGGGGGCTTGGCCCGGGGGCTGTTCCGATCTTCGGCCGCGGTGGCGGGCCGCTGGTAGTAACGTCCGGAGCATGGATCAGCTGACCGGGGTGACGATCGGGGCCATCGACCTTGCAGCCTGGGCGCCGCAGGCGCTGGAGGTCCAGGCGGTGGCGTTCGGGCTCACACCCGAGGAGGTCGCGGTACGGCTGCACATCGTCGGGCGGCACGCCCGGCAGCCTGGGGTGATCGCGCTCGGGGCGATGAGCGGGGAGCGGCTGGTCGGGTTCGGGTACGGCATGCCCAACCAGCGGGAGCACTGGTGGAGCACGGTGATCGAGCCGTATCTGACCGCTCGGGGGTACGAGGACTGGCTGGACGGGGTGTTCGCCGTCACCGAGCTGCACGTGCTGCCGGAGTTCCAGGGGCAGGGGGTCGGCTCGCGGATCATCCGGACGCTGTGCGAGCGGTCGGGGCTGGAGCGGAGCATCCTCTCGGCGATCGACGCGGAGACGCCGGCGCGGCGGCTGTACCGGGCGTTGGGGTACCAGGACCTGGCGCGGGCGGTGCGGTTTCCGGCGACGGAGCGGTTGTACGCGGTGATGGGGGCGCGGTTGCCCCTGCGGGGGGCTTAGGGGTCGGGGGCTGGGAGGGAGTAGTCGGGAGGGGCTAGAGGGAGTCGGCGAGTTCGAGGTAGAGCTCGGCGTCCTCGCGGCGGTCGGCGGTGAGGGAGCGGAGCGCCAGGTCGACGGCCCGGAAGAGGGTCCAGCCGCGCAGGCGGTCCCGGTCGACGTCGAGGGCCTCGGAGAGCTGGTGGAGGCGTCTGCGGAGGGCGGCGGGTACGCCGGGGGATCCGACCAGGGTGTCGGCGCGGTCCAGGGCGAGGCGGGCCAGGTCGTAGGCGCGTTCGCCGGCGGCGGGGCGCGGGTCGATGGCCAGCCAGGGGGCGCGGTCGGCGGCGAGGACGTTGCCGTGGTGGAAGTCGCCGTGGAGGAGGAAGGTCTCGTCGGCGGATTCCGCCAGGGCGCGGGCGGTGTCCAGGGCTTCGGTGACCAGGGCCTGGGCCTCGGTGGCGACGGGGTGGCCGCCGTGTTCCGCGAGGCGGGCGGCGGTCGCGGAGACCCGCTGCGCGAGGGCGGGGAAGGGATGTTCCCCGGGGAGCTCCACCCAGAGGCGGTGCAGCAGGCTGGTGGCCTCCAGCATGGCCTTGGACTCGGCGAGGGAACGGAGCGGGATCTCGCCGTGGAGACGCTCCAGCAGCAGGGCTCCCTCGGCCGGGTCGGCGGCGAGGAGGAGGACCGCGCCCCGGCCGGCCCAGTGGGTGAGGGCGGCGTGCTCGTGGGCGGTCTCGGGGGTGAGCAGGCCGGTCTTGAGGACGGCGGGGGAGAGGTCGTCGCGGTGGACGTACGCGATGAGGCTGAGGCTCCCGCCGGGGTCGAGGACGCGTTCCAGGGTGAGGTCCCAGGCGGCGAGGTGGGCGGCCGCCTTGGCGGGGAGGGCGGCCAGCCATTGGCGGCCGGCCTCGCCGTGGGTGGCGGTGACGGTGTCCGTCAGCCAGGTGGGGACGGTGATGGTGGGTTCGGCTCCCGACATGGGTCCATTGTCGGGGGAGGGGGGCTGTCGTGCGGGGTCTGTCTCTTATACACATCTGACGCTGCCGACGAGCG
>NZ_JNWQ01000082.1 GCF_000716875.1 Streptomyces novaecaesareae
GCGGCGGGCGCGGCCGCGTCGGAGAGCCACCCGGCCCCGCCGGTGGCGGAGCCCGTCCCCGGCGGGGTGTAGGCGCTGAGCGTGGTCGAGCCGGTCAGGCTCTGGAGCGGCTGCGGGCAGACCGCGGCCGTCCGCTCGACCTGCGCGGTGGTCGGCGCCGCTGCCCCGTCCGCCTTGGCCGGGGCGGCCGGCGGGCGCACCTCGGCGATCCCGAACACCGCCGCGAGCACCACGGCGGCGGCGAGCAGGGACGGGGTGGTCTTCGTCCCGCCGGTCTTTCCGGCGAACCGGCCGGGCCCGGCGGCCGGCGCGGACGCGGGGGCCGCCGCGGGGGCGGCCGGCTCGGTCCCGGCGGCGGCCTCGACCGGCTCGGGGGCCCCGTCGGCGCCGGACTTCTTCCTGAATGCGGGCTTCTTCATCGCGGGTCAGCTCCCCGATCCGTGCTGGTGCGGGTACCGGCGGGTGCCGTCCGGGTCGTTCGGGTCGTAGTAGGGCTCGGCCTGCTGCTGCCCCGGCATCCAGGGCTGCTGGTGCTCCGGCTGCTGGTGCTCCGGCTGGTACGGGTCGTAGCCGTACGGCTGGTCCGGCTGGTACGGCTGCTCGTAACCCTGCTGCTCGTAGCCCTGCTGGGGGTAGGCCTGCGGCTGGTGGCCGTCGTACCCGGGGGCCTCGTACCCCTGGCCGCCGTACGGCGCGGCCACCGGCTGCTGGGCCGCGTACTGGTCGTAGCTGTACGGATCGGCCTGCTGGTACGTCTGGTACGGGTCGGTGTACGGCTCGGCCTCCTGGACGGCGGCGGCCGCCTCGACCGCCTCCGTCACCGGCTCGCCGGCCGGCTGCGCCGGGATCGCGCCCGGCCGGCCCTCGTACACCCCGGACTCGCCCGTCCCGGGCTCGCCGCCCTCGCCGCCCTCGCCGCGCTCGGCCATCCGGCGGGCCCGGCGGCTGCCGGGGGCGGGGGCCTGCGCCTGGGCGGCGGCGGCCAGCGCGGCGGCGGCCACCACCTCCTCGGGCAGGTCGTCGTCCTTGTGGCTGCGGCGGCCGGGCAGGGCCAGCACCAGGACGGTCAGGCCGAGGAGCACCTGGGCCCAGATCCAGCCGGTGTGGGCGAGGCTGCCCTCGCGGGTGACGGTCAGCTTGCCGCCGCCGGTCGGGAGCTTGAAGCCCTGCGCCCAGCCGTCCACCGTGGTGGGCTCCAGCGCGGTGCCGTCCAGGGCGGCCTTCCACTCGGGGGCGGCGGACTCGGCGAGCCGCAGCACCCGGCCGGCCGGGCCGGCCGGGACGGTGGTCGAGAGGTCGCGGACGCCGGACGGCACGACCACCGGGTTGGCGCCCGGGGCGGTGATCACCGCGCGGACCGCGGGGGTGCCGGTGACCTGCCAGAGCGCGGTGCCGTTGTCCTGGTTGGCCTTGACCAGGCCGGGGGTGGTGTCCAGGACGTCCTTGAAGGTGTCGATCACCGGCTGCCGGACCAGCACGTAGGCGATGCCGTAGCCGGCCAGGGCGTTCGCCTGGTCGGCGCCGGAGCCGGCCAGCAGGCTGCCGACCATCTTGTTCAGGCCGTCCTGGGTGCCGGTCGCCGGGTCGACGGTGGACTCGGCCTGGCCGAGCGTCAACCCGGCGCCGCGCAGCACGGTGTAGCGGACGGCGCCGCCGGTCTTCTCGCCGGTGACGACGAGGGTGCGGGCCCGGTCGGTGGTGCCGGCCTCCTCGGCGATGAAGGCGGGCACCTGGCCGGCCGCGCCGCGGTCGAGCGGCTTGCCGGCGCCGGTGAGCGCCCACCACAGGCCGGTGCCCAGCGGGGCCAGCACGGCTGCGGCCACCACCAGGGCGGCCACCGGCTGGCGCCAGCCGAAGGCGATGCCGGCCACGCGGGCGTTGGCGCCGTCGGCGCCGATCGCGGCCGCGGCCAGCAGGGCGATCCCGGCGATCAGGGTGGCCGGGCCGGCCCAGGCGGGCACCGTCGGGCCGCCGGAGGCCGGGGTGACGGAGGTACCCGCCACGGCGACCGCGAACACCAGGCCGGCCCCGGCCGCGCCCCACGCGGCGAGCACCGCCCGGCGGCGGTCGGCGCGCAGCAGCGCGGCGAGCGCCGCGAGGACGACACCGGCCGACAGCCAGATCGGCGGCACGCCGGCGCCGCCCGGGTTGACCAGCAGCAGGCCGGCCGCGCTCGCGCCGGTGCCGTTCAGGCCGGGCAGCCCGGCCTCCAGCAGCAGCGACTGCGGGTGCGAGAGGACCTTGAGCGACCACGGGGCGAGGAGGCCGACCGGGACGGCGAGGATCACCAGGACGCGCAGGCCGAGCAGCCGCAGCGCCGTACCGCCGGAGCCGAAGGCGCCGCCGCGCAGCACCGCGACGACGAGCACCGCCAGGCAGAGCGGCACCGCGAGCGCCCAGGTCAGCGGGACGAAGGCGGTGGCCAGGGTGAGCAGCAGGACGGCCATCCAGACCGGGCGCCAGCCCGGGCGGGCGCCCTTGGCGGCGCTCTCGTCCCGGATGCCGAGGCCGGCCGCGATCGCGGCGGCGCGGGCCAGCGGCGGCAGCAGCACGGCGAGGACGGCGGTGCCGATCCGGCCCTGGGCGAGCGCGCCGGTCGCGGCGGGCAGCAGCGCGTAGGTGGCGCTGGCCCACGCGCGGACCAGCTTGGAGTCCAGCAGCGGCCGGGACACCAGGTAGGCGCTGACCGCGGACAGCGGGACGGTGAGCACGACGAGCAGGGTGAGCGCGAGGTCGGCGTGGCCGAACAGCAGCCAGGAGAGCACCGCGAGCGCGCCGAGGTACGGCGGTGCGGCGGCGGTGGAGCCGGTGCCGACGGGGTGCCAGGCGTCCGCGTACATCGACCAGAGGCCGCCGGCGCCGTCGGAGGCGGGCAGCAGGGCGCCGCCGAAGAGTTCGCCGCTGCCGAACAGGCCGCGGCAGGCGACCAGGGCGAACACCAGCAGGGCCGCGAACAGCACCGGCGCCGGGCGGCGGGCGAGCTTCTTGATCAGGGCGAACTGCTCGACGACCAGGTCCTCGGAGTCCTCGTCGCCGCCGGCCTCGACCGAGCCGTGCCGGCTGCCGGAGTCGTCGCCTCCCCCTATCCCGAGGGAGCCGATGACGCCCTCGACGGCCAGCCGGGTGGTGGCGCCGGGCGCGGGGAACAGCGTGCGGTCGTCCAGGGCGTCCGCCGCCCTGGTTCGGGCGCGGCGTTTGCGCGCGGCCAGCAGTCGCGGGAACCGGACGAGTTCGTGGCCGAGGCCGGCGAGCTCGTCGACGGCCTGGCGCGGGTCCTTGCCGAGCAGGTTGGTGACGGCCCGCAGCAGGGTGCCGAGCACCAGCCGCAGCAGGACGTAGGGGAAGAGCACGCCCCGGCAGTTGGCGAGCAGGGTGTAGACGGCGCCGGCCTTGTCCACCCGGTGCGGGTGGGAGGGGCCGCAGTCGATGGCGCGGCGCTCGCGGCCGGCCGCCTCGGCGTGCCGCAGCACGGCCTCGGGGGCGACCACGACGCGGTGGCCGGCGGCGTTGACCCGCCAGCAGAAGTCGGTGTCGTCCCGCATCAGCGGGAGGGCCTTGTCGAAGCCGCCGAGCTGTTCGAAGACGTCGCGGCGCACCAGCATGCCGGCGCTGGAGACGGCGAGCACCGGGCGGACCTGGTCGTGCTGGCCCTGGTCCTGCTCCCGGCGGTCGAGGCCGGTCCAGCGGCGGCCGGAGCGGGCGATGGTGACGCCGACCTCCAGGAGCTGGCGGCGGTCGTACCAGCTGCGCAGCTTGGGGCCGACCACGGCCGCGCTGGGGGTGGAGTCGGCGACCTGGAGCAGTCGGCGCAGCGCGTCGGTCTGCGGCTCGCAGTCGTCGTGCAGCAGCCAGAGCCATTCGACCGGCTCGGTCTCGCGCGGGCCGCCGCGGCCGAGGTCGTCCTCCTGGGCGAGCGGGTCGCCGAAGTCGTCCCAGCCGCCGGTGACCGGGTCGTAGCCGGAGGGGTCGAGCCGGTACGGCAGGTCCTCGGGGCGCAGCGGGGGGCTGTTGAAGACGGCCTCGGCGACGGCCGTGCCGAAGCCGGCCCGGCGGCCGAGGATGATCGGGCCGCTCTCCGGCAGCCACTCGGCGAGGGTGTCCGCGAGCAGTTGCGGGGAGTTGTCGGTGGATCCGGTGTCGACCGCGAGGACGCGCTGGACCTGGCGGTCCTGGCCGAGCAGGCCGGCCAGCGCCTGCGGGAGCCAGCGGGCGCCGTCGTGCGAGACGATCACCGCGGTGACCAGGTGGCGCGGGTAGGCGGGCGGCCTGGCAGCGGTGAAGCCGCTCTGGTGGCTGTAGACGGTCATCGAGTGCGTGGGCCCCAGTTCTCGGTGGACACAGCCGGTGAACGGCAACCGGATGGCGCACCACACTAACGGCTCCGGACGGACGGTTCGTCCGGGGTGCCGGTGCGGGGGCGGTGAAGGAGGGGCCGGACGGCGGAGGATGGCCCGGCCGTCGGTCGGGAGAGGGACCGGGAACAGGAAAGCGCCCCACCACCGCGGTGAGGCGCCCGTACAGCTGTGCGATTGTCCGTCGTCGTCGACGAGTCAGTGGGGCGGGAGCCGCCCCGGTCAGACCGCGCTCTTCTTGAGCCGACGGCGCTCGCGCTCGGAGAGGCCGCCCCAGATGCCGAAGCGCTCGTCATTGGCGAGCGCGTACTCCAGGCATTCCGAACGGACCTCACAGGCGAGGCAGACCTTCTTGGCCTCGCGGGTCGAGCCGCCCTTCTCGGGGAAGAAGGATTCGGGGTCGGTCTGGGCGCACAACGCGCGCTCCTGCCAGCCGAGTTCCTCCTCGTCCTCCGCGATGCCGTCCCCGATCAACAGCTCAAAGAGCTCGCTCATGTGGCGCGCCTCCTCTGCCCCTACTTGGCGTCCCCGTGGTTGCCGTTGCCTCGTGCGGCTGACGACACGAGTGAAATTACAGTTGCGTCACTCTGGCCCAGTCAAGCCGAGCTCTGGTATTGAGGCCAGGATTCACTCCTCGGCACCAAGCCGTTACGAATAGTGTGCATATCCGGACATATGGGGCCTTTTGGCCCAAAGCCCTGAACAGCGCCGAACCATCCGCAACCAGTCGCCAGGTGACACTCGGTCACCGGCACAGGCCGGTCATCGGGCTGCCTTCCCGGCGATCTTCTCATCGAAACATAGAGAGTGATGAATCACCCCATCAGGGAAAGATCCGGACCTAACCCACTCGAATGCCGCATCCTTCGGTTTGACACCGGCCCCGCGGATGCGGTCTCCTTTTCCCCATGTCAGAGTTCGCCAGCCCCCGGAGCGGTTCCACGCTCCGCCGTGCCGTGAACTTCTGTTGTCGCCTCTGCTCCTGCTGTATCTAGGCGCCCGCGTCCCACCGCGCGCCGCCCCCAGGAAGCACAGAGGCCGCCCGCGAGTCCCGCCCCAGGACATCCCGGATCCGGCTGATCCGACGAACCAGCCGACTCTTCCGAGGACGACCCCGTGCGCATGATCCGCATCCGCAAGCGGAACCGCGACCGCAACAAGCTCGCCCGCCGCGGCCCCGCCACCGTCACCGCCCGTACCGCTGTCACCGCCCGTACCGGCGCCGCCCGCTGGGCCGACGGCCTCAGCGACGTCTCCATCGCCGGCGACCCGCTCGCCTTCCCGCACCTGGCCCGCACCGACCTGCCCGACCACCCCACCACCGTCGCCGAGTACGCCCGGCTGGTCCGCGAGATCGCCGCCGACCGCGCCCGCTGGGAGCCGCTGGTCCGCTACGACGCGCTGACCCGCTGGTACGCCCGGCTGGAGACCGGCCCCGGCTACGAGGTCTGGCTGCTCAGCTGGCTGCCCGGCCAGAGCAGCGGCTTCCACGACCACGGCGAGTCCTCCGGCGTGATGACCGTCGTCCGGGGCGAGCTCATCGAGCGCTCCCTCACGCTCCCCCAGCCTTCGGCCGGGGGGACCCCCAGCGGCTCGGGCGCCCGCACCCTGCGGCCCGGCGGCCACCGGGTCTTCTCCTCCGGCTACCTGCACGAGGTGGTCAACGGCGCGCTCGAACCCGCCGTCTCCATCCACCTCTACACGCCGGGCCTCACCGAGATGAACCAGTACGGCGCGACCACCGTCCCCGAACAGCACCCCGAGCCGCAGCGGCCGGCCCAGGCCGAGACGCACTGAGGCGGGCCGAGGCGGGCTGACGGGCAGTCGGGCCGTGGCAGGATGAACCCCATGCGCATCGTGGCACTGGCAGGCGGAATCGGCGGAGCGCGCTTCCTGCGCGGGCTCCTCGCGGCGGTCGGACCGCAGGACGAGATCACCGTCATCGGCAACACCGGCGACGACATCCACCTCTACGGCCTCAAGGTCTGCCCCGACCTCGACACCGTGATGTACACCCTCGGCGGCGGCATCCACGAGGAGCAGGGCTGGGGCCGGACCGACGAGACCTGGTCGATCAAGGCCGAGATGAAGGAGTACGGCGTCGGGCCCGAGTGGTTCGGGCTCGGCGACCGCGACTTCGCCACCCACCTCGTCCGCAGCCAGATGCTCACCGCCGGGTACACCCTCAGCCAGGTGACCGAGGCGCTGTGCGTGCGCTGGAAGCCCGGCGTACGGCTGCTGCCGATGAGCGACGACCGGGTCGAGACGCACGTGCGGATCACCGACGAGCAGGGCTCCCGGGCGATCCACTTCCAGGAGTACTGGGTCAGGCTGCACGCCGCCGTGGACGCCGAGGCGATCATCCCGGTCGGCGCGGACACCGCCAAGCCCGCGCCCGGCGTGCTGGAGGCGATCGCCGCCGCCGACGTCATCCTCTTCCCGCCGTCCAACCCGGTCGTCTCGATCGGCACCATCCTCGCCGTCCCCGGCATCCGGGAGGCCGTCGCCGCCGCCCCGGCCCCGGTCGTCGGGCTCTCGCCGATCATCGGCGGGGCGCCGGTGCGCGGCATGGCCGACAAGGTGCTCGCCGCGGTCGGCGTCGAGGCGACGGCGGAGGCCGTGGCGCTGAACTACGGCGCGGCGCTGATCGACGGCTGGCTGGTCGACACCGCCGACGAGGGCTCGGTGGCCGCGGTCGAGGCCGGCGGGATCGCCTGCCGGGCCGTTCCGCTGCTGATGACCGACGTCGAGGCCACCGCCGAGATGGCCCGGGCCGCGCTGGCGCTGGCGGAGCAGGTACGGAAGTGACGTTCCAGGTCCTGGGGGTCGAGGGGATCCCCGAGGTCGAGGCCGGAGCGGACCTCGGCGCGCTGATCGCCAAGGCCGGCACGTTCCTGGACGGCGACATCCTGCTCGTCACCTCGAAGATCGTCAGCAAGGCCGAGGGCCGGCTGCTGCACGCCGCCGACCGCGAGGCCGCGATCGACGCCGAGACCGTCCGGGTGGTCGCCCGGCGCGGGCCGGCCCGGATCGTGGAGAACCGCAACGGCTTCGTCATGGCCGCCGCCGGCGTCGACGCCTCCAACACCGCCCCCGGCACCGTCCTGCTGCTGCCCGAGGACCCGGACGCCTCGGCCCGCGCGCTGCGGGCCCGGCTGCAGCGGCTCACCGGCCGCCGCCTCGCCGTCGTCGTCACCGACACCTTCGGCCGGCCCTGGCGCAACGGGCTCACCGACGTGGCCATCGGCGCCGCCGGCCTCGCCGTCCTGGAGGACCACCGCGGGCGCACCGACACCCACGGCAACGAGCTGGCGTTGACCGTCACCGCGACCGCCGACGAACTCGCCGCCGCCGCCGACCTGGTGAAGGGCAAGGCCACCGGCGTCCCGGTGGCGGTCGTGCGCGGCCTCGGACACCTCGTCACCGCCGAGGACGGCGAGGGCACCCGGCCGCTGGTCCGGCCCGCCGCGGACGACATGTTCCGGCTCGGCACCTCCGAGGCGCTGCGGCAGGCCGTCACCCTGCGGCGCACCGTCCGCTCGTTCACCGCCGAACCGGTCGACCCGGCCGCCGTCCGCCGCGCGGTCGCCGCCGCCGTCACCGCGCCCGCCCCGCACCACACCACGCCCTGGCGGTTCGTCCTGCTGGAGTCGGCCGACACCCGCACCCGGCTGCTCGACGCGATGCTCGCCGCCTGGCAGCGCGACCTGCGCGAACTCGACGGCTGGGACGAGGCCCGGATCGCCCGCCGCACCGCCCGCGGCGACGTCCTGCGCGACGCCCCGTACCTGGTGGTGCCGTGCCTGGTGACGGACGGCTCGCACGACTACCCCGACACCCGGCGCGCCGCCGCCGAGCGGGAGATGTTCACCGTCGCCGCCGGCGCCGCCGTGCAGAACCTGCTGGTCGCCCTCACCGGCGAGGGCTACGGCTCCGCCTGGGTCTCCTCCACCATGTTCTGCCGCGACACCGTCCGCGCCGCCCTGGACCTCCCGGACGGCTGGGACCCGATGGGCGCCGTCGCCGTCGGCCGGCCCGCCGAAGCCCCGCGCGAACGGCCGGCCCGCAGCGCCGACGCCTTCATCGAGGTGCGGTAGCTCCCTCGGTAGCCGCCTGTGCGGGTCAGCGGTGGCGGTGGTCGCCCGGGGTGAGGCGGGGGCCGTAGCGGGGGGCGCGGGCGCCGGTGGCCATGAGGAGACGACAGACCCGGTGGCGGTGCGGGCGGTAGGGCTCCAGCAGCGCGAGCATCTGGGCGTCGTCGCTGCGGGGGCGGCCGGCCAGGGCCCAGCCGACCAGGTTGGGCAGGTGGAAGTCGCCGACCGAGACCGCGTCCGGGTCCCCGTTGCTGCGCTGCAGGGTCTCGGCGGCCGTCCAGACGCCGATGCCCGGGACGGCGGTCAGCCGGGCGAAGGCCTCCTCGTGGCCCATCGCGGAGGCCTCCTCCAGCCTCGGCGCCAGCCGGACGGCGCGCATGACCGTCGCCGAGCGCTTCGGGTCCACGCCCGCCCGGTGCCACTCCCAGCTCGGTATCCCCGCCCACTCGCGGGCCGACGGCGCCACCCGCATCCCCTCGGCCGGGCCCGGCGCCGGGGTGCCGAAGTCCCGTAGCAGGGTGCGCCAGGCCCGGTAGGCCTCGTCGGTGGTGACCTTCTGCTCCAGGACCGCCGGGACGAGCGACTCCAGCACCAGGCCGGTCCGCGTCAGCCGCACCCCCGCGGTACGGCGCTGGGCCTCCCGCAGCGGGCCGGGCGGCAGCACCAGCGCCTGCGGGTCGTCCTCGGCGCCCAGCAGCGCGGGAAGACGGTCGAGCAGCCAGCCGGCGCCCGGGCCCCAGGCCGTCGCCTCGATCTCACCCGCGCCGGGGTGCGGCAGCACCCGCAGGGTGCCGATGCCCGCCGGGGTGCGGGAGGCGCGCCAGACGGCACCGTCACCGGTGGTGCGGTACGCCGGGTCGGCGGGGCCGCGGCGCAGCGGTAGCAGGGTCCGGGCCGTGTCCAGCGGGAAGCCCGGCCGCCAGCGCCGTACCGCCTCGCCGCCCGTCACGCTGTCGCCTCCTGTGCCGCCTGGGGATAGGAACGATACGCGGACCGCCGGGGCGTCAGGAGGCCTGGAGGCGGGCGGCCGCCGTACGGAGGGCGGGGAGCCGGGCGTAGAGGGCGCCACCGGGGCACTCGGTGGTGAAGCCGTCGCGGTGGCCGGAGATCGCGTCGAAGTCGACGACGGTGCCCTTGGGGTAGCGGCTGGCGTCGGAGCTCGACGTGAGCTTGGTGCGGCCGTCGGCGGGGCGGCCGGTGAGGCCGAGCTTCCAGGCGGCGACGGCGGCGAGGCCGTCGAGGAGGGGCTGGGGCGGCTGGTCGTCGACGAAGGTGCCGATCGCCGCGATGCCGGAGGAGTCGGTGTTGAAGCCGAAGGTGTGGGCGCCGTGGACGGGCAGCTCGACACCGCCCGCGCGGCCCTCGTAGACCGTGCCGCACCGGTCGACCAGGAAGTTGTAGCCGATGTCCCGCCAGCCGCTGGTCTTGACGTGGTACTGGTGGATCGCCCGGATCACGCGGGGGGCGTCGTCGCAGGCGTAGTCGGTGGCGGTGTCGGTGTGGTGGACGAAGATCTCGCGGACCGGGCCGGTGTACTCGGGGGTCTGCTCGCCCGGCGACTCCTCGGCGCCCCAGCCGGCCCGGGTGACGATCGCCGGACGCGGGGCCTGGTGGCCGTCGGCGGCCCCGGCGGGCCCTGACGGTTCGGCGGGTGCGGCGGGTTCGGCGGGCAGGGTCCGTACGGCCGCCGGTGCGGCGGCGCCGCGGCCCGGGTCGACGAGGTCGAGCCGCAGGGCGGGCGGCGGTCCGGCGGGGCCGGGCCGGACGTCGACGGCGACGCCGTCGCTGCGGCCGGTCCACAGGGGTGCGGTGGCGCCGTGCGGCGCGTGGTCGGGGCCGTCCTCGGCGTCGGACTCCAGCCGGTGCCAGTCGCTCCAGCGGCCGGTGTCCGCGTCCCGGGTGCGGACCCGGACCACGGCGCCGGCCAGCGCGTCCGGCGGGCCGTCCCAGCCGACGCCGAGGAGTTCGAACGGCCGGGTGCCGCGCGCCGCGAGACCGTGGCCGTCCGGGAGCGGGAGCGAGGTGGTCGAACCGCCGCCGGGGAAGTCGTGGCGCCGCAGGCCCGGCGGGTCGGCGGCGGAGGCCGCGGAGGCGGGCTGGAGGAGCAGGACGGCGGTGCAGCCGGCCAGCAGGGCGGCTGGTGGTGAAAGGCGCATAGACCGGATCGTCGCCGCAAACCGGACCGCTCGCCACGCCGCCCCGCGCCCGTTCGGCCGCCCCTCCCGGCCTCCCACTCGAAGGCCGTAGGCTGGGGCGCACCATGACTGCGCCTTTCGCTGCCGATGCCCGCACCCCCGTCGAGCTGCTGCACGCATTCCTGCGCGGCGGCACCCCTTCGGTCGATCCCGCGGCCCCGCTGGTCACCTTCTACGACGACGCCACCGGCGAACGGGTGGAGCTGTCCGCCCGGACCTTCGACAACTGGGTGGCCAAGACCGCCAACCTCCTTCAGGACGAGCTGAACGCCGGCCCCGACGACCGGGCCGCACTGCTGCTGCCCGCCCACTGGCAGAGCGCCGTCTGGCTGCTCGCCTGCTGGTCGGTCGGGGTGACGGCGGTGCCGGCCGGCGACCCGGCCGCCGCCGACCTGGTGGTCAGCGGCCCGGACGGGCTGGAGGCCGCGCAGGCCTGCGAGGGCGAGCGGGTCGCGCTCGCGCTGCGCCCGCTCGGCGGCCGCTTCCCGCAGCGCCCGGACGGTTTCCTCGACTACGCCGCCGAGGTGCCCGGCCAGGGCGACCGCTTCGCGCCGTACTCCCCCGTCGCCCCGGACGGGCAGGCGCTGGAGACCTCGGTGGACGGGCTGCCGCTGAAGCTGACGGGCGAACAGACCGTCGCGCTGGCCCGGGAGGGGGCGGTCCGGCTCGGGCTGAAGCCCGGCGACCGGGTGCTGTCCACCCGCTCGTTCGACGACTGGGCGGGCCTGGAGGCCGGCCTGCTGGCGCCGCTGGCGGCCGGTGCCTCGGTGGTGCTGTGCCGCAACTCGCAGGGGCTGGACGCCGCGCAGTGGGAGAAGCGGACCGAATCCGAACGGGTGACACTGCGCCTCGGGTAACCCCCGGCCCCGGCCCGGCGGGTAGGGATCGCTGCCATGGCCGAGGACGACACCGAGCACCCCCCGACCGCCACTCCCCCGACGAAGAACCCCCCGAACGACCCCCCGACGAACCGTCCCCCCGGGGACGCTCCCCCGCCGGACGATCCTCCGGGCGGGACCGGACGCCCGCGCAGGCGCCGGCGGTGGCTGATGATCACCGCCGGCGTCGTCGCATTCCTGCTGGTCGCCGGCGGGGTGCTGCTCTGGATCGCCTACCGCAAGCTGGACGGCAACATCCGCACCGACTCGACCACCGACCGGCTGCTCGCCGAGCTGGAGGCCGAGCGGCCCAGCCGCACCGCCGGGGCGCGGGGCGCCGAGAACATCCTGCTGATCGGCAGCGACGACCGCTCCGGCGCGAACGGCTCCTACGGCGGCGAGGCCGGCACCCAGCGCTCGGACACCACGATCCTGCTGCACCTGTCGGCCGACCGGAACCACGCGACGGCGGTCTCCGTCCCGCGCGACGTCATGGTCTCCGTCCCCGCCTGCGAGAAGCCGGACGGCACCCGCAGCAAGCCGGGGCTGATGCAGTTCAACTGGGCCTTCGAGACGGGCGGCCCGGCCTGCTCGATCCGGACCGTCGAGCAGCTGAGCGGGATCCGCATCGACCACTACGTGATCCTCGACTTCAGCGGCTTCAAGACGATGGTGGACGCGATCGGCGGGGTCGAGGTGTGCGTGCCGCAGCCGATCCACGACAAGGACGCCAAGCTCGACCTGCCCGCCGGCCGGCAGACCCTGCACGGCGAGCAGGCGCTCGGCTACGTCCGGGCCCGGGAGAGCCTGGGCGACGGCAGCGACACCCAGCGGATGGGCCGTCAGCAGCAGTTCCTGGCCGCGCTGATCCGCAAGGTGGAGTCGCAGGGGGTGCTGCTGAACCCGGCGCGGCTGTGGCCGGTGCTGGACGCGGCGACCTCCTCGGTCCGGGCGGACGGCGGGCTGTCCTCGCTCGGCGCGCTGTACGACCTCACCCAGGACCTGCGGGGCATCCCCACCTCCGACGTGGTCTTCCTGACCGCTCCGCGCCGCCCGTACCGCTACGACTCGGACCGGGACGAGTTCGTGCAGCCGCAGACCACCCAGCTGTTCACGGCGCTGCGGGACGACCGGCCGGTCGCGGTCCGCCCGCCCGGGTCGACGCCCTCGCCGAGCGCGGGCCCGGCCGCGGGGCAGGGCTCGGATCCGAGCCCTGGTGCCGACTCGGCCGAGGCGGCGATGGCAACAGCGACGGCGACGAAAGCGACGGCGTCACCCTCGGCGGGCGCCTCTCCCACCTTCGAGGGACGCACCGCCGACGTGGACGCCTGCGCGCAGCACTGAGCGGGATTTCCGGGAATTGCCCGATGCTGAACGGATTTTGCCTGCGCATTGTTCAGACATGATGCAAGTCACACCCGGAACGATTCCCCCATTCGGCTCGTCTACTGTGTCCGGATCGGCCCGTCAGAACGGGCGGGCCGGAGCCGTGACCGGTCGAAGGTAGGGGAGCCCCGTGCACGAGGAGCAACCGGAAACCGGCCGGTACCGCGTGGACCCGGCCCCGAGCGTCCCCCGGCAGCGCCGCCGCCGGGCCGCCGAGGCGCCCGCGGCCCCGGCCGCGGCCGGGGAGGGGGCCGGGGAGGGCCGCCGGGACAACCGGCGGCGGGTGGCCGCCGCCGCCAAGCGGAACCGGCGCCGACGGGTGCTCAAGTGGACGGCCGGCACCGGCGCCCTGGTGATGGTCGCGGGCTGCGGCGGGGCGTACTACCTGTACCGGCACTTCAACGACAATCTGACCTCGGTCAAGGTCCAGCTGGGCGACGAGGCGGAGCGCCCCAAGGCCGCCGGGGACGCGCTGAACGTCCTGGTGATCGGCACCGACAGCCGGGAGGGCCTCGGGCGCCAGTACGGCGACGAGGGCAGCACCGGGCACGCCGACACCACGCTGCTGTTCCACATCTCCAAGGACCGCTCCAACGCGACGGTGGTCAGCCTCCCGCGCGACCTGATGGTGCCGATCCCGGAGTGCCAGAGCGCCACGGGCAAGAAGATCCCGGGCACGGCGCGGGACATGTTCAACAACAGCCTCGGCCAGGGAGGGCGCGACGCGGGCTGCACCTGGAAGACCGTCGAGAAGAACACCGGGATCCGGGTCGACCACTTCGTGCAGGTCAACTTCGAGGCGGTGAAGACGCTCTCCACCGCGGTCGGCGGGGTCGAGGTCTGCGCCGCCAAGGACATCAACGACTCGGACTCCCACCTCAAGATGAGCAAGGGCCGGCACGTCGTCCAGGGCGAGGAGGCGCTGGCCTTCGTCCGCACCCGGCACGCCGTCGGCTTCGGCGGCGACCTCTCCCGGATCCCGCTGCAGCAGCAGTTCATCAGCTCGATGATCCGCAAGATCAAGAGCGACGACACCCTGACCAGCCCGACCAAGCTCTACAAGCTCGCGGACGCCGCCACCAAGGCGCTCACCGTGGACGACGGCATCGGCAGCGTGGACAAGCTCAAGGACCTCGCGCTGGACATCAGCAAGGTGGAGACCAAGAACATCACCTTCGCCACCGTGCCCGTCCTGGATGACCCCCAGGACAAGGACCGGGTGATCTTCAGGCAGCCGGACGCCCAGCAGGTGTTCGCGATGATCGCGGGCGACCGCTCGCTGACCGAGACGGCCGCGCCGCCGGCCGCCGAGACCACCGCCCCGGCCGCCCCCGCACCGCCCGCGCCGACCGCCACCACCCCGGCGGTGGACACCAAGGGCGTCCAGGTGACGGTGCGCAACGGGAGCGGCAAGCGCGGACAGTCCGGGCCGACCGTGGAGAAGCTCAAGGCGAAGGGCTTCGCCCTGGCCGCCGTCGGCAGCGACGCGCCGGCGGCGGCGGGCACCACGGTCTCCTACCCGGCCGGCCAGGAGGCCGCGGCCACCGCCCTGGCCACCGCCCTCGGACTGCCGGGCGACGCCGTCCGGCCGGCCGCGAAGACGGACCCGAAGGGCGGGCTGCTGCTGGTGCTCGGCAAGGACGTCCTGGCCGCGCCCGCCGGCCCGGCGGCGGTGCCCACCGAGGCGCCGGAGGACCTGCAGCGGGTGCAGGCGGACGACGTCGACGTCTGCGCCAAGTAGCGGGCCCCTCCAGTAGTACGGAGGCTCCCTCCGCCCTGCGGCGCCCCGCTCCGGGTCAGCGGGCCTTGGAGAGCATGTTCTTCGAGGCCGGCCCGACGCTGCCGATCACCCGGCGCGCCAGCGAGCGCGGCGAGGTGAGGAAGCCGAAGCCCCAGCTGAGGTGCATGGTCGCGAAGGCCACCGGCAGCAGCGCCCGCGCCTTGAACGACAGGCCGCGGCCCTCGACCGCGGCGCCGCCGACGATGCCCAGCACGTACGCGCCGGGCACCGCGAGGAACGCCGGGTGGACGGCGACGCCGAGCACCAGCCCGAGGGTGAACGCCAGCAGCGCGGTCGGCGGGGCGAGGTAGCGCAGGTTGACCGAGCCGCGGTGGTAGCGGGTGACCACCCGGCGCCAGCGGCCGTAGTCCTTGTACTGCTTGGCCAGCGCCCGCACCGAGGGCCGGGGCCGGTAGGTCACCTTGAGCTGCGGGGTGAACCAGACCAGGCCGCCGTCCTGGCGGATCCGGTAGTTCAGCTCCCAGTCCTGGGCGCGGATGAACTCCTCGTTGTAGCCGCCGAGCTTCTCCAGCACCTCGCGGCGGAACACGCCGAGGTAGACGGTGTCCGCCGGGCCGGCCAGGCCGCCGGTGTGGAAGGCCGCGTTGCCGACACCGATCTTGGAGGTCATCGCGGCGGCGACCGCGTGCTCCCACTCGGTCTCGCCCTCGGCGTGCATGATGCCGCCGACGTTGGCCGCCTCCATCTCGCCGAGCAGCCGGACCGCGGTCGTGATGTAGCCGGGGGTGAGCAGGCCGTGGCCGTCCACGCGCACCACTATCGGGTGTCTGGAGCCCCGGATCGCGGCGTTCAGCCCGGCAGGCGTCCGGCCGGTGGGGTTCTCCACCGTCCGCACCCGCGGGTCCTCGGCCACCAGCTCGGCCGCGATCTCGTCGGTGCGGTCGGTCGAGGGGCCGAGGGCGATCACCACTTCGATCGGCCCGGGGTACTCCTGGTCCAGGATGCGCCGGACCGCCGTGCGCAGGTGACGTTCCTCGTTGAGCACCGGCATGATCACGGAAACAGCCGGCAGCTCCTCAGCAGCCTTGGTGTTCATCGGGGCCAACCGTACCGGTGCGGACGGGCCCCCGTCTTGTCCCGGTCTGGGCTGCTGCGCGCACCTCGCGGCCCGGCACCGGCACTGTGATCAAGGACACCGTACTCCCCCGGTGGCGCGGGCCCGAAACGGGGTGGATCCGGTGCGGATCCGGGGTGGATTCAGAGTGCGTAGTGGGCGACGGTGAACACCGCGTAGCCGATCAGTGCGAGCCGGTTCACCAGGTGCTGAGGGCCGCCCAGCCGGTCCGGCAGGGCGGCCTGCGGGCGCAGGTCGGGGCGGTGGGCGGCGGTGGCGACGGCCCGGGCCAGCGCCACCGGGTCGTACCGGTCGCCGAAGTGGCCGGCCAGCCAGAGCGCCGGGCGGCTGGCGAAGGAGTACTCCCGGCCGCTGCGCAGCCGGATGGTGAGCAGGTTGCGGTGCACCGCCGCCGCGCTGATCTCGGCCCACCGGAAGCTGCGGGTGCGCAGCGCGGTGGCCACCCGCAGGCCGTTGCGGTCGGCCACGATCTGCCAGGACAGCGTGTGGGCGCTGGCGAGGATCGCCATCGAGCCGATCCAGAGCGGGCGCAGCAGGCCCTCCCACCAGCCGTCGTCGCCGAGCAGGACGACGGCGGTGGCGACCAGCAGCGCCGCCGCCGGCCCGGCCGCCGCCCGCAGCGGCATCGGCATCTCCCAGCGGCGGGCGGCCACCGGCTCGGTGTCCGGCCCGGCCTCGGGGGCCGCGGCCACCGTCTCGGCGGTCAGTGCGGCGACGGCGAGTTCGCGCTCGCGGTAGCGCTGGGTGTGCCGGCCGAGCCGCGGGGCCCGGGCGGCGGGGGCGATCACGGCCGCCACCCAGCGCGGGTCGCCGTCCAGCAGCCCGGGGCGGACGAGGAGCTGGCGGTCGTGGCCGTCGGGGCCGCGGTACAGCACGGCGGGCACGCTGCGGCCGGCGCGGGCCAGCCAGGCGGCGGCCTCGGCGGGGTTCTTGCGGCCGAGGAGCTCCTCGTACTCCTCCTCTTCTTCCTCGTCGTGGTCGAGCGCCGGTTCGGGGAAGTCGGCGTCCTCCGCGCCGATGTCCTCCGCGCCGTTGTCCAGGTGCGCGGGCACCCAGGCCGGGCCCTCGCCGCCCGGGGCGCCGTCGCGGGCCCAGCGGTAGCGCTCGTGCTCGACCAGGCGCCAGAGCCCGGGGCCGTCCGGCGGGCCGTCCAGCGGCTGGACCAGCAGGTCCCCGCGGGCGTCGGCGCGGACCCGGACGGCAAGCGCGGGGGCGTGGCCATCGAAGGCGGGCCTGGTGCGGCGGACGCCCGCGGTGGCGGCCGAGCCGAGCAGGATCAGGCCGAGCAGGGCGAGCAGGCCGCCGGCGGTCAGCTGGCCGTAGACGTCGTACTCGTCGCCGAGGGCGCGTACGGAGTCGCCGTCGACCAGGAGCGGGACGGGCTCGCCGGGCTGCGGGCGCCGCTGCCACCAGAGGTCCAGGGCGGCGGTGCGCTCGGGGCCGCCGCCGGGCGGCGGGAAGCGGACGGTCAGCACGCCGTCCCGGTCGGTCGCGCCGGCGGTGCCGGTGACCCGGGTGGCCCGCTCGGCGGCGGAGTCCGCCTGGGCCTGCGCCCAGAGCCCGTACAGCGGGACGGCCACGGCGGTGACGAGCAGCAGGGCGCCGAGGGTGCGGCGCACGACGGGCGGGCCGTCGCGGTGGACGGGCGAGGGCGCTCCGGCCGCCGTCCACGGGAAGGGGACGGGCGAGGCCATCAGCTCGTCCAGCTGCTGGCGGGCCCGGCGGCGGCCGGCCTCGGCGCCCAGCAGGACGGCGGTGAGCAACAGGTGGAGCAGCACGGCCGACCAGCGGGCGACCGGGGTGACCAGGCCCTGCGGCAGGTACCAGAGCAGCACCAGGACGACGGGCGGCACCAGCGCCCGGACCCGTACCTTGGCGGCCAGCAGGACGACCTCGGCCAGCACCGACCAGCCGGCCAGTGCGGAGCCCCAGGTGTCCCGGCAGATGCCCTGGGCGCTGCACTGGCCGGTGTCGGGCTCCACGGCGGTGGCCAGGGCCACGAACGCGAGCGGTGCCAGCGCGAGCCAGCGGCTGTCCAGCCGCCAGGCGGTACGGGCGGCGCGCCAGCGGGTGGCGGCCGCGGTGGTGAGGGGCGCGGCGCTGGGCAGCGGCGGGGCGTCCGTGGGGAACATCGGACGATCATCTCAGCCCCTCGGGAACCGGATTCGTGCCAGGGCGCCCGTACGCCGCAGGAACCGGGTGCTCCGTGCACCCGGCCCCTGCTCCCCCTCCCCCGTGTCCGACGCCCCCCGGCGCCGGTCAGTCCGTCGCGATGGCCGCGAGGACGTTCATCCGTCCGGCCCGGAAGGCCGGGACGAGGGCGGCGACCAGGCCGATCACCACCGAGGAGACCAGGGTGATCGCGATCGTGGTGGTGGGGACGGAGAGCTCCCCGAGGCCCTGGTCCCGCAGGACCC
This sequence comes from Streptomyces novaecaesareae, assembly GCF_000716875.1. Classification (GTDB taxonomy): domain Bacteria; phylum Actinomycetota; class Actinomycetes; order Streptomycetales; family Streptomycetaceae; genus Kitasatospora; species Kitasatospora novaecaesareae. The sequence goes on from NZ_JNWQ01000082.1 coordinate 18,199, forward strand.
GCTGGACGGTGACGCCCCAGGCGAGGCCCAGCCCGGTGCCGAGGACCGCGCCGAACAGCGCGATCACCACGGACTCCAGCCGGATCATCCGGCGCAGCTGGCGGCGGGAGAGCCCGATCGCCCGCAGCAGGCCGATCTCCCGGGTCCGCTCGACCACCGACAGCGCCAGGGTGTTGACCACGCCGAGCACGGCGACGGTGATGGAGAGGCCGACCAGTCCGTAGATCAGGTAGAGCAGGGTGTTGACCTGGGACTGCACCAGCTCCTTGTAGCCGGCCTGGTCCTTGACCGACAGCTGCGGGTACTCCTTGAGCGCGTCCTCCAGGGCGGTCAGCGTCTTGGCGGCGTCGGCGCCGGCGGCGGCCTTGGCGAAGAACGTCCGGGGTTCGGGCACGTCGGCGGCCGGTACGGCCTTGGCCATGGTGGCGACGTCGACGAAGGAGGCGTCCCCGTAGAGCGAGCTCTTCGCGAACACGACCCCGACCTGCAGCACCTGGGTGTGGCCCTTGAGGTAGGTGACGGTGACGCTGTCGCCGACCTTGAGGTTGTGGTCCTTCGCGAAGTTCTCGCCGATGCCCAGCGAGCCCCGCCCGATCGACTCGACCGCACCGGAGGCGACCGGGAGCCGGAAGTCCGTGCCGAAGAAGGTCGGCGGCACGGCGGCCAGGCCGGTCCGCTTGGTCTGGCCGTCCGGCAGCTGGACCTTGGCGTCGAAGTCCTTCTCGGAGGTGACGTGGTCGATCCCCGGGGTCCTGCGGACCGCGTCCAGCATCTCGGCGGTGATCGCGGTGCGACCGCCGCTGATGATGTAGTCCACGCCCACCGACCTGTCGATCTGCGCGCTGGCCGAGGTGACCGCCGAGGAGCTGAACACCGAGGAGGCGATCACCAGCGCCAGGCCGATCATCAGCGCGGCGGCGGTGGCGCCGGTGCGGCGCGGGTTGCGCATCGCGTTGCGCTGGGCGAGCTTGCCGGACGGGCCGAACAGGGCCGGCAGCAGCGCGCCGAGCACCCGGATGACCGAGGTCGCCAGCAGCGGGCCGAGCACCACGAAGCCGATCAGGGTGAGCAGCACGCCCAGGCCGAGGTACTGGCCGCCGGTGGCCGCCTTCTCCGCCTTCGCGGCGAGGACCAGCAGACCGCCGCCGCCCGCCGTCAGGAGCAGGCCGAGGACCGTACGGACCACGTTGGCGCGGGGCTCGGCCGGGGTGCCGTGGTCACGCAGGGCGGCCATCGGCGCGATCCTGCTCGCCCGGCGGGCCGGGATCCAGGCCGCCACGACGGTGATCAGGATGCCCACCGCGTACCCGGCGGCAAACACGTCGGGCCCGATCTGCAGGTCGCTCGCCTTGAGGTCCATGCCGATCGCGTTCATCAGCTTGATCAGGCCGACCGCGATGCCGAGGCCGACCCCGATCCCGAGGGTCGAGCCGAGCACGCCCAGGATCAGCGCCTCGACCAGCACCGAGCGGTTCACCTGCCGGCGGCTGCCGCCGATGGCGCGCAGCAGTCCGATCTCCCGGGTGCGCTGGGCGACCAGCATCGAGAAGGTGTTGATGATCAGGAAGCCGCCGACGATCAGCGAGACGCCGGCGAAGCCGAGCATCGCGTACTTCATGAAGTTCAGGCCGCTGCCGATGCTCTTGTTGTTCTCGTCCTTCTGCTCGGCCGCGGTCTTGACCTGGTAGCCGCCGCCGACCTTGGCCAGGGCGTCGGCCTTGAGCTGGTCGTTGCTGCGGCTGCCGTCGCCGAAGGCCTCGATCGAGGTGTAGGCCGGCTCGCCGAGCAGCACCTGCTGCGAGGTCGCGGTGTCCAGGAAGGCCAGCGCCGCGCCCGGGTTGGTGGTGGTGAAGGTGGCGATGCCCGCGATGGTGAACTCGTGCTTGCCGCCGGCGTTGTCGATCCGCAGCTTGTCGCCGAGGCCGAGCTCGGCCTTCTTCGCGGTGTCGGCGTCCAGCACCAACTCGCCCGCGCCCTGCGGCGCGTGGCCGGAGGTGATGGTGACCGGGTTGCGCGGGGTGTCGGTCCAGTTGCCGACCAGGGTCGGCGCGCCGCTGGTCGGGCCGACCAGCTTGTTGGTGGCCGGGTTGACCAGGGTCGCGTTGTGGACCATGACCTGGCCGACGGCCGTCTTCATCCCGGGCACCGCGGCGACCTGCTGGGCCAGCGCGGCCGGGACGGTCTCCGGCTTGTCCCCGGGCTGCGGGTCCTCGTCGTCGGCCGGCTTGGGCGGCTGGACCGAGACGTCGGAGGCGGTGGCGGCGAAGAGCTTGTCGAAGGTGCTGGTGGCGGTGTTGGAGAACACCAGGGTGCCGGAGACGAAGGCCACCGACAGCACGACGGCGATGAGCGAGAGCGCCATCCGGCCCTTGTGGGCGAAGAAGCTCCGCAGTGAGGTCTTGAGCAGCATGGTCGTGTCGTCCCGCCGCTCAGCTCGTGCGCTTGCCGTCGAAACGGCGCATGCGTTCGAGGACGGAGTCGGCGGTGGGTGCGTGCATCTCGTCGACGATCACGCCGTCGGCGAGGAAGAGCACGCGGTCGGCGTAGCCGGCGGCGACCGGGTCGTGGGTGACCATCACCATGGTCTGGCCCAGTTCGTCCACCGAGCGGCGCAGGAAGGTCAGCACCTCGGCGCCGGCCCGGGAGTCCAGGTTCCCGGTGGGCTCGTCGCCGAAGATGATCTCGGGGCGGGCGGCCAGCGCCCGGGCCACCGCGACGCGCTGCTGCTGGCCGCCGGAGAGCTGGGTCGGGCGGTGCTTGAGCCGGCCGGCCAGGCCGACGGTCTCCACCACCTGGTCCAGCCAGGCCTGGTCGGGCTTGCGGCCCGCGATGTCCATCGGGAGCGTGATGTTCTCCAGCGCGTTCAGGGTCGGCAGCAGGTTGAACGCCTGGAAGATGAAGCCGATCTTGTCCCGGCGCAGTCTGGTGAGCTGCTTGTCCTTGAGGCCGGTGATCTCGGTGTCGCCGATCCAGATCCGACCGCCGCTGACCGTGTCGAGCCCGGCCAGGCAGTGCATCAGGGTGGACTTGCCGGAGCCCGAGGGGCCCATGATCGCGGTGAACCGGCCGCGCTGGATGTCGACGTCGACCGCGTCGAGCGCGGTGACCTTGGTCTCGCCCGATCCGTACGCCTTGGTGACCTGACGGGCCGACGCGGCGACGGCGGAGGCTCCGCCGGGAAGCTGGGGGTCGTACACGGCTGCTGCCGTCGTCACTGGAGTCTCCTAAGGAAGATGCGCACACCCGTTGGCCCCCAGCCTCGCGGGGCCCGCCCGCCTCGCGACATGGCGCTGGCAGTAGTCCTCGACCGGGAGTCAGCCCCACCCTCCCGGTGGACCTGGCCACCGGACCCGACCGAGTCGGGCCGCTTCCTGGCGGGTGGGGATGTGTGAACCACGTTAGGAGCGGACGGCCGACGGCTCGTCATCCGCCGGAATGAAGCCGCCCGACCAAGGTTCTACGGGACACGGCGCGTCGTCCCCTAGGGGTCGCCGCGGCCCGTCTCGGGGACGCCCCGTACGGGCCGCGGCCATCGGCGCCTCAACCGGTCAGCACCGGTGCGGCCAACCGCTCCAGGGCCGAGGCGAAGCCCGCCACGACCGGGGACAGCAGGGTCTCGGTCTCGCGCTCCAGCAGGGTCGTCCCGTCCTCCCTGGCGGTGACGTGGCGGTCGAGCACGAACCAGCCCTGGGTGATGTGGTCGGCGCCCATCGAGCTCAGCACCGGGCGCAGCGCGTAGTCCACCGCGAGGACGTGCGCGGGCGAGCCGCCGGTGGCCAGCGGCAGCACGGCCTTGCCCGCGAGCGCGTACTGCGGGAGCACGTCCAGCAGGGCCTTCAGCAGGCCCGAGTACGCGGCCTTGTAGACGGGGGTGCCGATGACGACGCCGTCGGCGCGGGCGAACAGTTCGGTGACGGCGACGATCTCGGGGTGGTCGAAGTCGCCCGACAGCAGCGCGTGCGCGGGCAGGCTGCGGGCCTCGAAGGGGACGACGTGGTGGCCGCGCTCCGCCAGCAGCGCGTCGACGTGGCGCAGCAGGCGGGTGGTGCGGGAGGTGGCGGACGGGGAGCCGGAAACGGACAGGACGACGGCCATGGGTTCACCTCTGGCTGGAAGCGGGGCGGCGCTGCGCAGCGGGGGGAGGCGCTGCGGTGGGGGCTACCGGCGTGGGGTCCGGTACCGGGGGCGCTACGTCTGCGGGCCTGCGGGGAGCTGCGGGGTTCCGCGGGGAGCTGCGGACGTGCGGGGATTCGACGGGGCGCTGCGTCAGCCGCGACAGAGCGAACAGGCCACACCGCGCCGCAGGTCGACGTGCCGCCGACGCGTGAGTGCCCAACGCTGATCCATGCCTGGAATGCAAACACGCTGCGTTCGGGCCGGTCAAGAATCGTTTCAGCCGCTGGAACACCGGGTGTCCGGACGTTGCGGCGGAACGATCCGGTACGTGCATCAAAACTGCTACAAGAGGCCTGGTGGCACCCCCGGGGGGAGTCAGCACGGGCGGGGTCGGGCATCCTCGACGGCATGAACACGTGGCAGGAGGGCCGCCCGGGGGGCGGCGGGAACCCGTACGGCGGCAACGGCGGAAGCGGCGGGAACCCGTACGGCGGCACGGGCGGAGGCGGCGCGGCGGGCGAGCCGCCGCTGCCGGCCTCGCTGAACCCGCGTGGGCCGGGGGCGCCCACGCCGCGGCAGCCGGCGCAGCCGGGACAGCCGGGACAGCCGGGACCCTCCCGGCTCGGCGGCGTCCCGCAGCAGGGGGCCGGCGCTCCCGGCGTCCGCCCCGGCGGTCCGAGCGGTCCGAACGGCCCCGGGCGTCCGGGAGGACCGGGCGGCCCCGGCGGGCCCGGCGGAACCCGGCCGGCCGGCGCGCAGGCCGGGCGCTGGCCGCGGCGGCGGATCGTCAAGTGGTCGGTCTTCGGCCTGCTGATCGCCGTCATGGTGACCGCCGTCTCCACCTGGTTCTGGGCGGACTCCAAGCTCAACCACGAGAACGTGCTCGCCGACTACCCCGGCCGCCCCGCCGCGGGCAAGGGCACCAACTGGCTGATCGTCGGCTCCGACAGCCGCCAGGGCCTCACCGACTCCGAGCAGGACGACCTGCACACCGGGCACGACACCGAGGGCAAGCGCAGCGACTCGATGATGATCCTGCACGTCGGGGACAACGGGAACACCCTGATGAGCATCCCGCGCGACTCCTGGGTGCCGATCCCCGAGCACCCGGGCAGCAACGGCAAGCCGGTCAAGGCCACCACCGCGAAGATCAACTCGGCCTTCGGCACCGGCGGCGGCCGACTGCTCGTCCAGACCGTCGAGCAGAACACCGGCATCCGCATCGACCACTACGCCGAGATCGGCTTCGCCGGCTTCGTCGGCATCGTCGACTCCATCGGCGGCGTCGAGATGCACATCGACCAGGACGTCAAGGACAAGGACTCCGGCCTCGACCTCAAGGCCGGCGACCAGACCCTCACCGGCAAGCAGGCCCTGGCCTTCGTCCGCCAGCGCCACCAGATGGCCGACCAGGACCTCGGCCGGATGCGCAACCAGCAGAAGTTCCTCGGCGCCCTCGCCCACCAGGCCGCCTCCCCGGGCAACCTGATCAACCCGTTCACCTTCTACCCGCTGGTCGACTCGGCGCTCGGCACCCTGATCGTGGACGACGACTGCGGGCTGACCGACCTCGGCTCGCTCTTCCTCGCCATGAAGGACGTCAACGGCGGCAGCGGCAAGACCCTGACCGTGCCGATCGGCAACCCGGACTTCCGCACCAAGACCGGCGAGTCCGCCGTGCTGTGGGACACCAACAAGTCCAAGCAGCTCTTCGACGCCTTCAAGAACGACACCGCCGTTCCCGACATCAAGTGACCGGCGACATCAAGTGACCGGCGGGCGCGAGGGATCATGACCCCGCGTGAGCACGGCGACACAATGAGTGGATGTCACTCGTCACCGCACTGATCTACCGCCGACGCCACCGCCTCCTGGGCCGACTCGCCCGGGAGGCGCTCGCGTTCTACGGCATACCGGCGGACGGCAGCAGGCCGCTGCCGCACTCCGGGAAGCGGACCAGCCACTCCCCCTCGTCGCCCCCGGCCTCGGTGGCGCCCGAGTAGCCGTAGTGGATCGGCTGCCGGTCGCCGCCCAGCCAGCGGGCGTGCGCCAACTGCACCGACAGGGCGACCGGGTGGACCGGGACGGCCGGGGGGTGCGCGGCCGCCCGGCGGCCCCGGGCGGCCCGGCCCTGCGGGGCGGCCTGCTCCAGCACCAGCTCGTGCTCGGTCTCGCCGGGCCGGAAGGTCACCACCGTCTCCGTGCCGGGGCGGCGTGAGAGGCCGCCGGTGCCGTCCCCCCAGTACGCGGCGACCGTCACCGCGAGCGTGCCGTCCAGACTGCCGGTGTCCGGCCGGACGTACTCCTCCTCGGCGACCCAGCGCGCGTGGTGGCGGACCTCCTCCCCGCCGCACCGCTCGTCCCAGCGCACCCAGTAGCCGGCCACCCGTTTGACGGTCATGCCCTCGCGGACGACCCGGACCGCGAACCGCGCCGGACCGACCGGCCCGCAGGAGGCCAGGGAGACCACCGTCACCTGCTCGTACGTCACCTCGCCGTCAGCGGCGTCCTGCTCGATCATCGGTGAACCACCTTGCCGGGGAGTCGAGTTCGAGGACCGACTCTAGGACCGGGCCGGCCGGGTGCACGGCGATTGCGCGGTTCCGGCCCGGCCGGCCGCGCGCCCGGCTACTCTGCCCCTCCCGCTGCCCGGCCGGGCAGCCGGTCGAGTGCGATCCCGAAGTGCTCGCGGTAGGCGGCCGGTGTCTCGGCCTCGGTGAGCTGCCGTTCGGTGCGGGTGCCGTCGGGGGCGGTGCGGATGAGCCGGGTGCCGCTGAGCGTGATCCGGCCGCCGTCCCCGGTGAGCAGGGAGCAGGTGGTCGAGCGGGTGAAGTGCGAGTCCGGCGAGGTGCTCTGCCACCAGCAGGTCGGGCCGAAGTCGGCGAGCGGGTACGGGCGCGCGTCGAGGCGGTACTGCGGGGCGCCGTCCATCAGGACGTCCAGCTCGCCGTGGGCGCCGTACGGAGCGACGGTGAACGTGCCGTGCGGGTCGGGCTGCGGGCCGCGCTCGCCCAGCCGCAGCGGGAGCAGGCTGAACCGGCCGAAGCCGACGTCGACCAGCCAGGGCTCGTCCAGGTCGACCCGCAGCGCGAGGTGGTCGAACGGCGGGCCGGGGCGCTCCGCGTCGAAGACCCGGCCGGCCAGCAGGCTCACCCGGTAGCCCAGGGACCGCAGCAACTCGGCGAAGGCGCCGTTCAGTTCGTAGCAGAACCCGCCGCGCCGGCGGTCCACCACCTTCGCCACCAGGGCCTGCGGGTCGAGCACGACGGGCTCGCCGAGGTGGATGCTCAGGTTCTCGAAGGGGACGGCCCCGAGGTGGGCCTGCTGCAGCCGCGCCAGCGCCGGCGCCGACGGCTCCCCGGGCTCCGCCACCCCGATGCGCGCCAGGTACGCCGTCCGCGCGGCGGTCGTCAGGCCCTCGTACGGCTTGTCGTGATCCATCCGCCCATTCCAGCGGGGGCGGAGGGCGGTCGGCCATCGGTCCTTGGGCCTAGGACCTCCCGGGCGGAGAAATGCCACCGCCCCGGAGTGGGAAGTCGGACCGGCCGACTTCCCACTCCGGGGCGATACGTGTGCCAGGGGCAGCCGTGATTACTCGACGACGCCGGACTTGGCGATGGTGATCTTGGCCGAGGTGCGGCCGCTCTGCGAACCGAGCGACTCGATCTTCTTCACCAGGTCCAGACCCTCGACGACCTCGCCGAAGACGACGTGCTTGCCGTCCAGCCAGTCGGTGACGATGGTGGTGATGAAGAACTGCGAGCCGTTGGTGTTCCGGCCGGCGTTGGCCATCGAGAGCAGGCCCGGGCGGTCGTGCTTGAGGGTGAAGTTCTCGTCCGCGAACTTCTCGCCGTAGATGCTCTTGCCGCCGGTGCCGTTGTGGTTGGTGAAGTCACCGCCCTGCAGCATGAAGGCCGGGATCACGCGGTGGAAGCCGGAGCCCTCGTAGCCGAAGCCGTTCTGGCCGGTGGCCAGCTCGCGGAAGTTCCGGGCGGTCTGGGGCACGACGTCGTCGAACAGCTTGAAGACGATCCGGCCGGCCGGCTCGTCGTTGATCGTGATGTCGAAGAAAACGTTGGAAGCCATGCAGGGATCATGGCATGCGCGGTCGACTCGCGCGCGGCACCCCCGGACGGACACCGGCGCAGGGCGCCGTGTTATCCGGCGTGCTGCGCGGCCAGCGCCGGGTAGTCGGTGTACCCCTCGGCACCGGCCGTGTACATCAGCCCGTCGCGGACCTGGTTGAGCGGGGCGCCGGTGCGCAGGCGCTCGACCAGGTCGGGGTTGGCGAGGAAACCGCGGCCGAAGGAGATCAGGTCCGCGCCCGCCGCCAGCAGCCGCTCGGCCGCGGCCCGGCCGCCGTCCTCGGGCAGCGGCCCGCCCCAGCCCAGCACCGGGTTGGCGATCAGGGTGCCCGGCCAGGACTTGCGGAGCTCCTGGAAGACGGCGTCCTCCGGGTCGGCGAAGACCACGTGCAGGTACGCGAGGCCGTCCTCCGCGAGCTCGCCGACCAGCGCGCGGTAGATCTCCGCGGTGTCCCCCTCGTCCATGCCCTGCCCGGTGAAGCCGGGCGAGACCCGCAGGCCGACCCGCTCCGGGCCGATCTCCGCCGCGACCGCCCGGACCACCTCGACCACGACGCGGATCCGGTTCGCCACCGGGCCGCCGTACCCGTCGGTGCGCAGGTTGGTGTTCCGGGCGAGGAACTGGTGCAGCAGGTAGCCGTTGGCGCCGTGCACCTCGACCCCGGCGAAGCCCGCCTCGACGGCGTTGCGGGCGGCCGCCGCGAAGTCGGCCACGGTCTGCCGGATCTCCTCCGCGGTGAGCTCCCGCGGGACGACGGCCTCCCGGGGCCCGCCCGGGGTGTGGACGGGCTCGGGGAAGGCGACCGGCGAGGGCGCGACCGGGTGCAGGCCGCTGTTCTCCGGGTGGCCGATCCGGCCGCCGTGCTGCAGCTGCAGGAACATCCGGCCGCCGGCCGCGGCGACCGCCCCGGTCACGGTGCGCCAGCCGGCCACGTGCTCCGGGGCGTGGACGGCGGGGATGTTGGCGTACGTCCGGCCGACCCGGTTCGGGGTGGCGGCCTCGGCGATGATCAGCCCGGCCCCGGCGCGCTGCGCGTAGTACTCGGCCATGATCGGCCGCGGAACACCGTCGGCGCCGGCCCGGGTGCGGGTCATCGGAGCCATCACCAGGCGGTTGGGAAGGTGGAGCGGGCCGAGTTCGGCGGGCTGGAAGAGGCCGGCGGTTTCCGTGTTCGTCGTCATGCCGGAACGGTAGAAGTTAACATCGATGTCAGGTTCAAGCTTCGAGACGACCTTCTGGATGACCTTCGGGGCGACCTTCGGGATGACCTTCGGAATGACGGGGTGGACGGCATGCGGATCGGCGAACTGGCCCGGCGGACGGGTGTGAGCGAGCGCTCGCTGCGCTACTACGAGCAGCAGGGGCTGCTGGTCGCCCGCCGCACCGCGGGCGGCCACCGGGAGTACCCGGAGATGGCCGTCGACCGCGTCGTGCACATCCAGGAGCTGTTCGCGGCCGGGCTGCACAGCCGCACCATCTTCAAGATCCTCCCCTGCATGCGGGACTCCGACGGCAGCCCCAGCGAGATCGCCACCCCGCTGCTGGTCGAGGAGCTCACCGCGGAGCGCGAACGGATCGACCGGATGATCACCGACCTGCTGCGCTCGCGCGAGGTGCTGGACGAGGTGATCGTGACCGCCTCCGGGCAGCCGCCGGAGGCGCTGCAGCCGCCGCAGCCGTCGGCCGAGGCTGCCTAGCTGCCTAGGCCTCCGGCTTACGGGCGAACACGTAGGCCTGCGGGGTCTTCTCCTCGCCGTCAGGCTCGCGGACCGTCCGGGAGGTGACCGACAGGCCCGCCTCGCGGGCCAACTCCTCGACGCGCTCCGGCCGCAGGCGGCGGAAGTCCAGCGAGACCGGCCGGCCGAAGGGTCGGTCCAGGTGCAGGGGCTCGTCGCCGACCTGGAAGGCGAGCAGCAGGTAGCCGCCCGGGGCGAGCACCCGGGCGAACTCGGCGAACACCTCCGGCAGCCGCTCCGCCGGGGTGTGGATGATCGAGTACCAGGCCACCGCGCCGGTCAACTCGCCGTCCCCGAAGGGGAGATCGAAGAGCGAGCCGACACTGAACGGCACCTCCGGGCAGGCCTCCCGGGCCAGCTCGACCATCCGCGGCGAGAGGTCGATCCCGCGCACGTCCAGGCCGAGCCGGTGCAGGTGGCCCGTCACCCGGCCCGGGCCGCAGCCGAGTTCGGCCGTCCTGGCGTCCGGGCGCTCGGCGCGGACGAGGTCGGCGAAGAGCGCCAGCATCGCCCGGTCCGTCGGCATGGTGTCCATCGCGTCCCGGTAGCGCTCGGTGTACTCGGTGGCGATGGCGTCGTAGAACGCCCTGGTCGTGGTGAGGAAGTCCGGCTCGGTCATGGTCCGGCACCCTACCCGGCGCCCGCGGGCCGGGCGGGCCCTGGTGCCGAACGCCACTGAGGCCTACAGGTCCAGCTCCGCCACCGTCTGGTCGCCGCTCAGTTCGCCGGTCGGGCGGAAGCCGAGGCGGGCGTAGAACCCCGCCGGGCCGTCCGGGTCGGGCACGTACGTGACGGTGACGCGGGTGCCGCCGCGGCGACGGATCTCCGCGCACACCTGCTCCACGGCGAAGCGGCCGTAGCCCCCGCGCTGCGCGTCGGCGTCGATCAGCAGGTGCCACAGGCCGGAGCGGGGGCGGTCGCCGGGCCGCTCCGGGTGGAAGCGGACGTCGAAGAAGGCCATCACGAAGCCCACCGGCCGCTCGCCGTCCAGGATCAGCCGGGGCCAGGCGGTCTCCCCGTAGGCGTACGCCTCGGCCAGCGACTTCACCACCGGCGCGACCAGGCCCTCCTGCTCGGGGCGCACCCGGAGGGCGAGGGCCGCGTCGATGTTCCCGGGGGTGATGGCGGCCAGGCTGAGCGTGGATGACATGGCGGGCATGGATGACATGGCGGGCATGGATGACGTGGCGGGCATGGCGGGCAGCCTACGGAGCGGGCTGCCCGCCGTCGTGCGGTTTTCCGGCGCCGCGGGAAGGCCCTGCCGTCACTCCCCCGCGGGGAAGTCGGTGCCGCGGCCGACCGCCGCCCAGGCCTCGGCCTCCTGCCGGGCGGCGTCCAGGCTGCCGAGGACGGCGTCCACGGCGTCGCTGCCGAGCGCGAGCCGCAGCGGCGTCCGCTCGGCGTCCAGGGCGGCCAGGATCGCTGCGGCGGCCTTCACCGGGTCGCCGGGCTGCTTGCCGTCGGAGTCCGGCAGGCCGGTGCGGACCGGGCCGACCACCGGCTCGTACGCGGCGATCGGGGTGGTGTGGGCGAGCGCGCCGCCGCCCGCGAAGCCGGTCCGGAACGCGCCCGGCTCGACGACCAGCACCTTGATCCCGAACCCGGCGACCTCCTGGGCCAGCGCCTCGGACAGCCCCTCCAGCGCGAACTTGGTGGCCGAGTAGGCGCCCACGCCGGGGAACGTGAAGCGGCCGCCCATGCTGCTCATCTGCACCACCGCGCCCGAGCCGCGGGCCCGCATGTGCGGCAGCACCGCGCGGGTGAGCGCGGCCGGGCCGAAGAAGTGCAGGTCCATCAGGTCCCGCAGCTCGCGGTCGGTGTACTCCTCGACGGCGCCGATCAGGCCGCGCCCGGCGTTGTTCACCAGGACGTCGATCCGCCCGTGCCGCTGTACGGCCTCCGCGACGACGGCGGGGATCCGTTCCTGGTCGGTGACGTCCAGCCGGACCGGGACCAGCCGCTCCGGGTGTGCGGCGGCCAGCTCGGCCAGCGTCTCGGGGCGCCGCGCGGCCGCGACGACGGTGTCGCCGGCCGCCAGGGCGGCCTCGGCGATCGCCTGGCCGAAGCCGGAGTTGGCGCCGGTGATCAGCCAGACCTTGCCGGTGGTCTCCTCGTGCGCGGTCATCCGCGTTCCTCCGTACTCAGTTGCACCACAGGGCAGTTGACGATCATTTATACGACAACCCCGGCGGCCGTCGGCCCGGCCGACGCGGAAAAGCCCGGAGCCCCCGGCCGATCGGAATCGGCCGGAGGCTCCGGGACTTGACCGCTCAGCCTGCCGTTACGGCAGGTTGCGGGCCATGACGATGCGCTGGACCTGGTTGGTGCCCTCGTAGATCTGCGTGATCTTCGCGTCCCGCATCATCCGCTCCACCGGGT
>NZ_JNWQ01000083.1 GCF_000716875.1 Streptomyces novaecaesareae
AGGGGGGGGGGAGGGGCGCCGGGGCCGGGAAAATGGCGGGGGGGAGGGGCGCCAAGCGCGCCCCTCCCCCCGGTCCCCCGGGTCAGCCCGGCGTCACGCCGGGCCGGCGACCACCGTGACGGGGGCCGTCACCGGGGTGCCCGAGCCGTCACGGCGCGGGTCGCGGTCGGGGAGGTCCACCGGGGCGCCCTTGGCGTCGGCGGCGCGGGCCGGAGCAGCACCCGCCCAGGCGAACACCAGGCCGTCCTCGCCGCGCAGGAAGCGCTGGCAGCGCACACCGCCGGTGGCGCGGCCCTTGCGCGGGTACTGCTCGAACGGGGTGACCTTCCAGGTCGTCTGCTCGCCGCCGGACAGCGTGCCGGAGGCCGTGGCCACCGAGACGACCACGGCGTCCGTGCCCGGGTCCACCGCCGTGAAGGACAGCACCCGCGCGCCGTCCGACAGCTTCACACCCGCCATGCCACCCGCCGGGCGGCCCTGCGGACGCACCTGGCCCGCCGGGTAGCGCAGCAGCTGCGCGTCCGAGGTGATGAAGACCAAGTCCTCCTCGCCGGTGCGCAGTTCGACCGCGCCCACCAGCTCGTCACCGTCCTTGAGGGCGATCACCTCGAACTCGTCCTTGTTCGCCGGCCACTCCGGCACCACCCGCTTCACCACACCCTGCACGGTGCCCAGCGCCAGCCCCGGCGAGGACTCGTCCAGCGTGGTCAGCGCCAGCACCCGCTCCCCGGCCTCCAGCCGCAGGAACTCGCCCACCGCGGCCCCGCCCGCCAGGTTCGGCGACGGCGTCGGCGGCAGCGCCGGCAGGTCGATCACCGGCAGCCGCAGCACCCGGCCCGCGGACGTCACCACACCCACGTCCGCCCGCGCCGTCGCGTGCACCGCCGACACGATCACATCGTGCTTCGAGCGCTTCTCCGACAGCTCGAACGGCTCGCCGTCCGCCGTCCGGGCCAGCAGCCCCGTCGAGGACAGCAGCACCCGGCACGGGTCGTCCGCCACCTCCAGCGACACCGCCAGCGACGCCGACGGCGCCGCCCCCGCCTCCAGCAGGACCGTCCGCCGCTCCGTCCCGAACTGCTTGGCCACCGCAGCCAGTTCGGACGAGACCACACTGCGCAGCCGGGAGTCCGACTCCAGGATCTCGGTCAGCTCGGCGATCTCCGAGTTGAGCTTCTCCTGCTCCTGCTCCAGCTCCACCCGGTCGAACCTGGTCAGCCGCCGCAGCGGGGTGTCCAGGATGTACCCGGTCTGCGTCTCCGACAGCGAGAAGCGCTCCATCAGGCGCTCCTTCGCCTGCTGCGCGTTGTCACTCGACCGGATGATCGCGATGACCTCGTCGATGTCGACCAGCGCCACCAGCAGGCCCTCGACCAGGTGCAGCCGCTCCTGGCGCTTGCGGCGGCGGAAGTCGCTGCGCCGGCGCACCACGGTGAAGCGGTGGTCGACGTAGACCTCCAGCAGCTCCTTCAGGCCCAGCGTCAGCGGCTGCCCGTCCACCAGCGCCACGTTGTTGATGCCGAAGGTCTCCTCCATCGGCGTCAACTTGTAGAGCTGCTCCAGCAGCGCCTCCGGCACGAAGCCGTTCTTGACCTCGATCACCAGCCGCAGCCCGTGCTCGCGGTCGGTCAGGTCCTTGACGTCCGCGATGCCCTGCAGCTTCTTCGCGTTGACCAGGTCCTTGATCTTCGAGATGACCTTCTCCGGGCCGACGTTGTACGGCAGCTCGGTGACCACGATGCCCTTGCGGCGGGCCGTCACCGCCTCCACCGTCGCCGTCGCCCGGATCTTGAACGTGCCGCGGCCCGACTCGTACGCGTCCCGGATCCCCGACAGGCCCACGATCCGCCCACCCGTCGGCAGGTCCGGACCGGGCACGAACCGCATCAGCGTGTCCAGGTCCGCGCTCGGGTGCTTGATCAGGTGCCGGGCCGCCGCCACCACCTCGGACAGGTTGTGCGGCGGCATGTTCGTCGCCATGCCCACCGCGATGCCCGTCGCGCCGTTCACCAGCAGGTTCGGGAACGCGGCCGGCAGCGCCAGCGGCTCCTGCTCGCTGCCGTCGTAGTTCGGGCCGAAGTCGACGGTGTCCTCGTGGATCGACTCCACCATCGCCATCGACGCGGCCGTCAGCCGCGACTCGGTGTAGCGCATCGCGGCCGGCGGGTCGTCGTTGCCCAGCGAACCGAAGTTGCCGTGCCCGTCGATCAGCGGCAGCCGCATCGAGAACGGCTGCGCCATGCGCACGACCGAGTCGTAGATCGACGCGTCACCGTGCGGGTGCAGCCGGCCCATCACCTCGCCCACCACGCGGGCGCACTTCACGTGCGCGCGGTCGGGGCGCAGGCCCATCTCGTTGGCCTGGTACAGGATCCGGCGGTGCACCGGCTTCAGACCGTCCCGCGCGTCCGGCAGGGCACGCGAGTAGATCACCGAGTAGGCGTACTCCAGGAAGGAGCCCTGCATCTCGTCCACGACGTCGACGTCGAGGATCCGCTCCTCGAAGTCTCCGGGCGGCGGGGTCTGCGAACTGCGGCGGGCCATCGCGGCGGGGCTCCCTTACGTGTCGCTGGCTGTGTCTCGGTCGGACGTCGGCCGGTCGTCGAACGGCCTGTGCCGTCCTGCCGCCGCACCCGTCAACCGGACGCGGCCGACAGGGCACGGCGCCCCCATTGTGGACCCTCGCGCCGACAGTGCCGGTCAGCGGCCCTCTTCCGCCCCTGGCGAACGACCCCGTCCGCGCGGACACGAACACGGCTCCCATACGTTGCACCACAATGGGGGACGCCACACGAACCCCCGACATCGACGACGGGAAGGACCCGAGCGCATGGCCAACCCGGCCCCCGCCTCCAGCCGAGGCATCGCCATCACCGAGCACCGCCTGGCCAACGGCCTGCGCGTCGTCCTCTCCGAGGACCACCTCACCCCGGTCGCCGCCGTCTGCCTCTGGTACGACGTGGGCTCCCGCCACGAGGTCAAGGGCCGCACCGGCCTCGCCCACCTCTTCGAGCACCTGATGTTCCAGGGCTCCGCCAACGTCTCCAACAACGGGCACTTCGAACTGGTCCAGGGCGCCGGCGGCTCGCTCAACGGCACCACCAGCTTCGAGCGCACCAACTACTTCGAGACCATGCCCGCCCACCAACTGGAGCTCGCCCTCTGGCTGGAGGCCGACCGGATGGGCTCGCTGCTCGCCGCCCTCGACGAGACCTCCATGGAGAACCAGCGCGACGTCGTCAAGAACGAGCGCCGCCAGCGCTACGACAACGTCCCGTACGGCACTGCCTTCGAGAAGCTCACCGCGCTCTCCTTCCCCGACGGCCACCCGTACCACCACACGCCGATCGGCTCCATGGCCGACCTCGACGCGGCCACCCTCGAAGACGCCCGCACGTTCTTCCGCACCTACTACGCGCCCAACAACGCCGTCCTGTCCGTCGTCGGCGACATCGACCCCGAGCAGACCATCGCCTGGGTCGAGAAGTACTTCGGCTCCATCCCGGCCCACGACGGCAAGCAGCCCCCGCGCTCCGGCGAACTGCCCGACACCATCGGCCGCGAGATCCGCGAGGAGATCCACGAGGACGTCCCCTCCCGCGCCCTCATGGCCGCCTACCGCCTCCCGCACGACGGCACCCGCGAGGCCGACGCCGCCGACCTCGCCCTCACCATCCTCGGCAGCGGCGAATCCAGCCGCCTCTACAACCGGCTGGTCCGCCGCGACCGCACCGCCGTCGCCGCCGGCTTCGGCCTGCTGCGCCTGGCCGGCGCCCCCAGCCTCGGCTGGCTCGACGTCAAGACCTCCGGCGACGCCACCCTCGCCCAGATCGACGCCGCCGTCGACGAGGAACTCGCCCGCTTCGCCGCCGAAGGCCCCACGCCCGAGGAACTCGAACGCGCCCAGGCCCAGATCGAGCGCGAGTGGCTCGACCGGCTCACCACCGTCGCCGGCCGCGCCGACGAACTCTGCCGCTACGCCGTCCTGTTCGGCGACCCCGAGCTGCTCAACGACGCCCTCCCCAAGGTCCTCGACGTCACCGCCGAGGAGGTCCAGGCCGTCGCCAAGGCCCGGCTCCACCCCGACAACCGGGCCGTCCTCGTCTACGAGCCGACCGCCACCGAGAGCGACACCGAGACCGCCGCCGCCGAGACCGCCGCCGACTCCGACGACGCTTCCGAAGAGGAGGGTGCCGCCGTATGAGCACCGACTACGTCCCCGCCATGACCTTCCACCCCCAGCCGCAGCCGGGCACCCCCAGCCCCTGGGCCTTCCCCGCCCCCGAGCGCGCCGCCCTCGGCAACGGCATCACCGTCCTGCACTGCCACCGGCCCGGCCAGCAGCTCGTCGCCGTCGAGGTCCTCCTCGACGCCCCGCTCGCCGCCGAACCCGAAGGCCTGGACGGCATCGCCGCGATCCTCGCCCGCGCGCTCAACGAGGGCACCGACACCCTCACCGCCGAGGAGTTCGCCGGCGAGCTGGAGCGCGCCGGCGCCACCCTGGACGCCCACGCCGACCATCCGTGCATCCGGGTCTCCCTGGAGGTCCCGGCCTCCCGGCTCCAGCGCGGCCTCTCCCTGCTCGCCGACGCCCTGCGCGCCCCCGCCCTCCCCGAGGCCGAGATCGAGCGCCTGGTCGCCAACCGCCTGGACGAGATCGTCCACGAGCAGGCCAACCCCGCCCGGCGCGCCGCCAAGGCCCTCTACGCCGAACTCTTCGACGCCGCCGACCGGCTCTCCCGGCCCCGCGCCGGCACCGCCGACACCGTCAAGTCGATCGACCGCGCCGCCGTCAAGGCCTTCTACGACGCCCACGTGCACCCCGCGACCAGCACCGTCGTGGTCGTCGGCGACCTCACCGGCGTCGACCTGCCCGCCCTCCTGGAGAGCACCCTCGGCACCTGGAGCGGCCCGGCCGCCGAGCCCTCCCGGCACGCCCCGGTCGCCGGCGACGACCACGGCCGGGTCGTCATCGTCGACCGCCCCGGCTCCGTCCAGACCCAGCTGCTCCTCGGCCGGATCGGCCCCGACCGCCACAACCCGGTCTGGGCCGCCCAGACCCTCGGCACCTACTGCCTCGGCGGCACCCTCACCTCCCGCCTGGACCGCGTCCTGCGCGAGGAGAAGGGCTACACCTACGGCGTCCGCTCCTTCGCCCAGCCGCTGCGCTCCGCCGCCGACGGCAGCGGGCGCTCGCTGCTCGCCATCAGCGGCTCCGTGGACACCGCCTCCACCGCCCCGGCGCTCGCCGACACCTGGACCATCCTGCGCACCCTCGCCGCCGAGGGCCTCACCGACGCCGAGCGCGACGAGGCCGTGCAGTTCCTGGTCGGTGTCGCCCCGCTCAAGTACGAGACCGCGGGCTCGGTCGCCGGCACCCTGGCCGACCAGGTCGAGCAGTACCTGCCGGACGACTACCAGGCCGAGGTCTACCGGCAGCTCGCCGAACTGCCCACCGCCGCCGCCACCGAGGCGGTCGTGGCGGCCTTCCCGCCGGACCGCCTGGTCACCGTCCTGGTCGGCGACGCCGCCGCGATCGCCGACGACGTGCGGGCGCTCGGCATCGGCGAGGTCACCGTCGTCAGCTGATCGGTCGATCCGCTGATCCGCATCGTCGGACCGGCCCGGTGGAGCACCCGCTCCGCCGGGCCGGACGCGTTTGTAAATCCGTTGCGGGCCCGGTCCGTTCCGTGGATAGATATCCCCCGGCACACACGTACGAACTCTGACGAACGAAGGGAGGCGGTCACCATGCGGGTCGAGCGAGCCATACGACGACGCTCCCCAAGGCCGTACTCCCCCTGTGCCCTGGCCGCCTGAGCGCCACCCCCGAACTTCCCCGAGCCACGCCGGGATCCTCTCGCGCGGCACCCCACCCTTTCGTGCACCACCCGACCCTTGGAGGTCGTTCACCCATGACGTACACCGAAGTCCCCGGCGTCCGGGTCCCGATCCGGATGTGGACCGACCCGGCGACGGTCGAGGGCCAGGCGATGCAGCAGCTGCGCAACATCAGCTCCCTGCCCTGGCTGCGCGGCCTCGCCGTGATGCCCGACGTCCACCTGGGCAAGGGCGCGACGGTCGGCTCCGTCATCGCCATGAAGGACGCCGTCTGCCCGGCGGCGGTCGGCGTCGACATCGGCTGCGGGATGAGCGCGGTGAAGACCTCGCTCACGGCGAAGGACCTCCCGGACGACCTGTCCGGCCTGCGCAACAAGATCGAGCAGACCATCCCGGTCGGCTGCGGCCTGCACACCGACCCGGTCGACCCGACCAAGCTCCACGGCTTCCGGGCCGCGGGCTGGGACGACTTCTGGCAGCGCTTCGACGACATCGCGGAGGACGTCAAGTGGCGCCGCGAGCGGGCGATGCAGCAGATGGCCACGCTCGGCGGAGGAAATCACTTCATAGAACTGTGTATTGATACGACCGGCGTGGTCTGGCTGATGCTGCACTCCGGCTCCCGCAACATCGGCAAGGAGCTGGCCGAGCACCACATGGGCGTCGCCCGCTCGCTGCCGCACAACCAGGGCCTGATCGACCAGGACCTCGCGGTCTTCCTCGCGAAGACCCCGGAGATGGCGGCCTACCGCCAGGACCTGTTCTGGGCGCAGGAGTACGCGAAGCACAACCGTGCGGTCATGATGGCGCTCTTCCAGGACGTCGTCCGGAGCGAGTTCGCCAAGGCGGAGGTCACCTTCGACGAGGTCATCAGCTGCCACCACAACTACGTGGCGGAGGAGCGGTACGAGGGCGTCGACCTGCTGGTGACCCGCAAGGGCGCGATCCGGGCCGGTTCCGGCGACTTCGGGATCATCCCCGGCTCGATGGGGACGGGTTCGTACATCGTCCGCGGTCTCGGCAACGAGGCGTCGTTCAACTCCGCCTCGCACGGCGCCGGCCGCAAGATGAGCCGCAACGCCGCCAAGAAGCGGTTCACCACGCGGGACCTGGCCGAGCAGACCAAGGGCGTGGAGTGCCGCAAGGACAGCGGCGTGGTCGACGAGATCCCGGGCGCCTACAAGAACATCGAGAAGGTTATCGAGCAGCAGAAGGACCTCGTCGAGGTGGTCGCGCACCTCAAGCAGGTCGTCTGCGTCAAGGGCTGACCGGGCTGGGGCCGAAGGGCTGACCACAGCGGATCGGGGTGCCGCCGGATCTCCGGCGACACCCCGATCGGGCGGATCTCGTGGCCTCAGGCCGCGGCGGGGAGCTCGTCGAGGCCTTCCTGGACGAGCTTGGCGAGGCGGTCGAGAGCGTCGTCGGCGTTCTCGGCGTCGGAGGCGAGGATGACCTCGTCGCCGCCCTGGGCGCCCAGGCCGAGCAGGCCGAGCATGGAGGCGGCGTTGACCGGGTTGCCGCCCGGCTTGGCGATGGTGATCGGCACGCCGGTGGCCGTGACGGCCCGGACGAAGACGGAGGCGGGACGGGCGTGCAGGCCCTCGGCCCAACCGATGGTGACGCGGCGCTCTGCCATGAGACGTGCCTTTCCGGTGAAGCTGGTCACGGCCGTGCTCGGAGAGCGGGGGAAGCGGCCATGTTGTCTAGACCAGTGTTGCACGCAGACAGCCCCTGCGAGCCGCCGCGTTCAGGACTTGTGATTGTTTCTTTTCGGGGCATAAACCCCGACCATCGGCCCTGCCCACCCTGACGTGGGCGCACGTCCGACGCCATTCGGCCCGCCGCCGGATAACCTGACGAACGTGGACGACTCCGCGGCAGCGAACCCCGAGCAGCAACCGGACTATCCGCAGCACTGGGAAGCGGACATCCTGCTGCGCGACGGCGGTACGGCCCGGATCCGGCCGATCACGCCCGCCGACGCCGGGCGCCTGGTGGAGTTCTACGAGCAGGTCTCGGACCAGTCCAAGTACTTCCGGTTCTTCGCCCCCTACCCGCGGCTCTCCGCCAAGGACGTCCGCCGTTTCACCCACCACGACTTCGTGAACCGGGTCGGCCTCGCGGTGGTCATCCGGGACCACTTCATCGCCACCGTCCGCTACGACCGGATCGACGCGCAGGGCCGCCCCTCCGACACCGGGACGGACGCCGAAGTGGCCTTCCTGGTGCAGGACGCCCACCAGGGCCGCGGCGTGGCCTCGGCACTGCTGGAGCACATCGCCGCGGTGGCGCAGGAGCGCGGCATCCGCCGGTTCCAGGCGGAGGTGCTGCCGGAGAACCGGAAGATGGTGAAGGTCTTCACCGACGCCGGCTACACCCAGCACCGCAGCTTCGCCGACGGCGTCGTGCACCTGGAGTTCGATCTCGAACAGACCGAGCGCTCGCTGGCCGTGATGCGCGCCCGCGAGCACCGCGCCGAGGCGCGCTCGGTGCAGCGGCTGCTCACCCCGCGCTCGGTCGCGGTGCTCGGGGTGTCCCGCAACCCGCAGACGGTCGGCCGGGCGATCCTGCGCGACCTGCTGGGCAGCGCCCCGGCCGAACGCCCCGTCTACGCGGTGAACCGCAACGCCCCGCCCGGCACGGAGCTGGACGGCGTCCCCGTGCACCGTTCGATTCTGGACATTCCCGGGCCGGTGGACCTCGCGGTGATCGCCGTCCCCGAGGGCGCCGTCCCGGCGGCCGTCGCCGAGTGCGGCGCCCACGGTGTGCAGGGCCTGGTGGTGGTCACCGCCGGCTACGCGGAGACCGGGCCGGAGGGCCGGGACCGCCAGCGCGCGCTGGTCCGCCAGGCCCGCGCGGCCGGGATGCGGGTGATCGGCCCGAACGCCTTCGGCCTGATCAACACCGACCCCGAGTACCCGCTGAACGCCTCGCTCGCGCCGCGCCTGCCCGGTCGCGGCGGCTTCGGGATCTTCTGCCAGTCCGGCGCGATCGGGGTGGCGCTGCTGGAGGCCGCCCACCGGCGCGGCCTCGGCGTCTCCTCCTTCGCCTCGGTGGGCAACCGCTCCGACGTCTCCGGCAACGACTTCCTGCAGTACTGGGCGGAGGACGAGGCCACCGGGGTGGTGCTGCTCTACCTGGAGTCCTTCGGCAATCCGCGCAAGTTCACCCGGATCGCCCGCCGCCTGGCCGCCGTCAAGCCGATCGTGGTGGTCAAGGGCGCCCGGCACACCGGCAGCCTGCCGCCCGGGCACGCCGTCCCGGCCACCGCCACCGGCCTGACCGACGCGACGGTGGACGCGCTGTTCGAGCAGGCGGGCGTCACCAGGGTCGCGACCATCACCGAGCTGTACGACACCGGCGAGCTGCTGGCCCTGCAGCCGCTGCCGCCGGGGGACCGGGTCGCGGTGGTCGGCAACTCGGATTCGCTGGGCCTGCTCACCTACGACACCCTGCTGAGCGCGGGCCTGCGGCCGTGCACGCCCGTCGACCTGACCACCGCCGCGACCGGCGAGAACTTCCGGATCGCGCTCGACGTCGCCCTGGCCGACCCCGCCGTGGACGCGGTGATCGCCGTCGCGATCCCGCCGATCGGCACCTCCGCGCACGCCTTCATGGGTGGCCGGCTGACCGGTGAGGACGACCCCGCGATGGGCTCGGACGACCCGGAGATCGCCGCCGCCCTGCTCGAAGCCGGTCAGCGCGCCAAGGAGTTGGGCAAGCCGCTGGTGCTCGCCCACCTGGCGCTGACCGACCTGCCGACCCGGCTGCGCCCCGGCGGCATCCCGGCGTACCCGGCGCCCGAGCGGGCCGTGCACGCCCTCGCCCACGCCGTGCACTACGCCCAGTGGCGTCGCCGGACGGCCGAGGCGGAGGAGACGGCGCGCGTCCCGGAGCTGGACCGGATCGACGAGCCCGGCGCCCGCACCCTGGTGGCGGCGGCGCTGAGCACCCGGACGGCGGTCTCCCGCCCGTCGCCCACCACCACCCTTGCCGGAGGCGCTACGCGCCGCTCCCTCGTGTTGCGCACCCAGCCGGGCGGCGCCCGGATCACCCTGTCCGATGCCGAGGCCCGCGAGCTGCTGGCCCGCTACGGCGTCGACGTCTCGCCGACGCTGCCGGCCCCGGACGAGCAGACCGCCGTCGCGGCGGCGGCCTCGCTCGGCTACCCGGTGGCCCTGAAGGCGACCGCTCCGCACCTGCGCCACCGCCCCGACCTGGGCAGCGTCCGGCTGGACCTGACCGGCGAGGAGGGCCTGCGCCGTGCCCACCGCGAGCTGGACGCCCTGCTCGGCGGCGCCGCGCAGGCCGAGCTGGTGGTGCAGCGGTTGGCGCCGCGCGGCGTGGACACCGTGATCGGGGCGACGGTGGACCCGGCGGTCGGCGCGATCCTGTCCTTCGGCCTGGCCGGCGCGCCGGCCGAACTGCTGGGCGACACGGCGCACCGGCTGGTTCCGGCCACCGACCAGGACGTCGCCGGGCTGATCCGGGAGGTGCGGGCGGCGCCGCTGCTGTTCGGCTGGCGCGGCGCCGAGGCGGTGGACACCGGAGCGCTGGAGGAACTGCTGCTCAGGGTGTCGCAGCTGGTGGACGACGTTCCGGAGATCGCCTCGGTGGATCTCGAACCCGTGGTCGTGGCCCCGCACGGGCTGGCGATCCTGGGGGCGCGGGTGCGGGTCGCGCCGCTGCCCGTCCGCAGCGATCTGGGCCCGCGCGCCATGAGCACGCTGTAACCTTCCTTGGTTGCGCCCTGCCCGGGCGCTGTTGTCCGAAGCTTGGCGCCGTGCCGCCCGCTTCGTCGGCGGACCATGCCAGGATGGAGATATGGCGAAGACCGGTACCACCACCACTCAGGACCTGCGCTCGGCGATCGAGCGCAGTGGCTACTACCCGGCCCTGGTGTCCGAGGCGGTCGAGTCCGCGGTGGGCCCGGAGCCGATCAGCTCCTACCTGGTGCACCAGGAGACGACTTTCGACGCCAACGAGGTCCGCCGGCACGTGACGGTGCTGGTGCTGACCCCGACCCGGTTCGTGGTGAGCCACACCGACGAGCAGTCGGGTGCCGAGGGCAGCCCGGCGGTGCCGTACGCGACGACCTCGACGGAGAGCGTCCGGCTGGACCGGATCGGTTCGGTCGTGGTGAGCCGGATGGTGGCGAACCCGGAGACGTACACGCCGGGGACGCTGCCGCGCGAGGTGGTGCTGACGATCGGCTGGGGCGCGGTGCAGCGCCTGGACCTGGAGCCGGCCGGCTGCTCGGACCCGAACTGCGAGGCGGACCACGGCTACACCGGCTCGGCGACGGCCGACGACCTCTCGCTGCGGGTGAGCGAGGCCGGTGACGGCCCGGAGACGGTGGCCCAGGCGCTGGTGTTCGCCCGGGCGCTGTCCGACGCGACGATCGACAACGGCCCGCGGGCCTGATCGCCGCCACCGAACGCTACGAATCCGGTTCCATGTCCTTCGCACCTGCCGACGGCTACGACGCCTTCGAGATCCTTGACCCTGCCACGGCCCCCGCGCCCCCGTACGGAAGCGGTTCGCTGTGCGACCTGCTGCCCTCGGTGGCGGCGGGCCTCGGCGTCCCCGGGTTCACCGCGACGCTGCCGATCGCTCCGGCGGACCGGGTGGTGGTGTTCCTGGTGGACGGCCTCGGCTGGGAGCTGCTGCTGCGCCACCCCGAGTACGCGCCGTTCCTGTCCTCGCTGGTCGGGAGTTCGCTGGGCGGCAGCGGCCGTCCGCTGACCGCGGGCTTCCCGTCCACCACGGCGACCTCGCTGGCCTCGGTCGGCACCGGGACGCCGCCGGGCCTGCACGGCCTGGCCGGGTACACGGTGGCGGTGCCGGGGGCCGGTTACCTGATGAACCAGCTGCGCTGGCAGCCGCCGACCGAGCCGCACGCCTGGCAGCCGTACCCGACGGTCTTCGAGCGGACGCACCAGGCCGGGGTGGCGACCGCGCAGGTCTCCTCCCCGCTGTTCGCCCAGACCCCGCTGACCAGGGTGGCGCTGTCCGGCGGCACCTTCCTCGGCCGCACGACGGGCGAGGAGCGGATGGACCTGGCGGCCTCCTGGCTGGCCGAGCACGACCGGGCGCTGGTGTACACGTACGTCAGCGAGCTGGACGGCGCGGGCCACCGCTTCGGGGTGGACTCCGACGAGTGGCGGATGACGCTGGACGCGGTGGACCGGTTGGCCCGCCGGCTGGCCGAGCGGCTGCCGCCGCGCTCGGCGATGTACGTGACGGCCGACCACGGCATGATCGACATCGCGCCGGAGGACCGGATCGACTTCGACGAGGACTGGGAGCTGGGCGCCGGCGTGGCCCTGCTGGGCGGCGAGGGCCGGGCCCGGCACGTGTACGCGGTGCCGGGGGCCGCGGCCGACGTCCACGCGGTCTGGAGCGAGGTGCTGGGCGACCGGATGTGGGTCGCGACCAGGGACCAGGCGATCGCGGCGGGCTGGTTCGGCCCGGCGGTGGACGAGCGGGTGTACGGCCGGATCGGCGACGTGGTCGCCGCGGCGCGCGACGACATCGCGATCACCGCTTCCCGCAACGAGCCGGGCGAGTCCGCGATGATCGGCCTGCACGGCTCGATGACCCCGGTCGAGCAGTTCGTGCCGCTGCTCGAAGTGCGCGGCTGAGCCGCGACCTTGACTTCTCTGTGCCCGAACTCCCCTGATTTGAAAGGCCCTTGCTCCACCCATGGCTGAACTGGTGTTCTTCTCGGGCACGATGGACTGCGGCAAGTCGACGCTGGCGCTGCAGATGGACCACAACCACTCCGCGCGCGGCCGGCAGGGCGTGATCCTCACCCGCAACGACCGGGCGGGCGCCGCGACGGTCTCCAGCCGGCTGGGTCTGCGGACGGAGGCGGTCGAGGTGACGGACGACTTCGACTTCCACGCGCACGTGGTGCACCGGCTGTCGGCGGGCGGCCGGGTGGACTACCTGATCTGCGACGAGGCGCAGTTCTTCTCCGCCGAGCAGGTCGACCAGCTGGCCCGGGTGGTGGACGAACTGGACATCGACGTCTACACCTTCGGCATCACCACGGACTTCCGCACCCGGCTGTTCCCGGGCTCGCAGCGGCTGATCGAGCTGGCCGACCGGGTGGAGGTGCTGCAGGTCGAGGCGCTGTGCTGGTGCGGCGCGCGGGCGACCCACAACGCCCGGACGGTCGGCGGGGTGATGGTGGTCGAGGGCGCCCAGGTGGTGATCGGCGACATCTCGGTGAGCGATGACGAGGTCGGCTACGAGGTGCTGTGCCGCCGCCACCACCGCCGCCGGCTGACCGCCGCGACGGCCCGCGTCTCGGTGCTCTCCCCGGACGTGCTGCCCTTCGAGGAGCAGCAGGCCTGAACCCGCCCCGAGTCGACGGGGCGCGCCGGTGCCGGAGGGCGAGCGCGAGGCAGCGCCGGCTCTGAGCGTCACTCAGGCGAGCGGGCGAGCCGCAGCCGTCTCCAGTACGGAGAAGTGCCCGCCCTGCGGGTCGGCGAGCCGGACGGCGCGGCCGTGGGCGGTGTCGTGCGGCTCGACCAGGATCCGGCCGCCGAGTCCGACCGCGTGACGGGCGGTCAGGGCGACGTCGCGGACGGCGAAGTGGGTGCGCCAGCGCGGCGGGTGGCCGCGCAGATCGGCGCGGTGCCGGATGCCGGCGACCGGCCGGCCGTGCACGAGCAGTGAGCTCTCGTTCGCGCCGGGCCGGACCGGGCGGTCGAGCACGGTGGCGTAGAAGACGGCGGCGCCCTCGGTGTCGGGGGTGAGCAGTTCGACCCAGGCCGGTCCGCCGGGTTCGTCGCCGGATTCCCGGCCGAGGTGTTCCTCGCCCTGCCAGAGGCCGAAGACGGCGCCGGAGACGTCGGCGGCGATCGCCATCCGCCCGGCGCGCTCGGCCTGCAGCGGCCCGACGGCGACGGTGCCGCCGCATTCCCGGACGAGTTGGGCGGTGCGGTCGGCGTCGTCCACGGCGAAGTAGGTGGTCCACTGCACCGGGAAGCCGGTGGCGGTGGAGACGCCGAGGCCGGCGACCGGCTCCCCGTCGAGCTCGGCCCGGACGTAGTCGCCGAGTTGGCCGGGGCCGGGGGCGTACGTCCAGCCGAGCAGCTCGCCGTAGAAGGCGCGGGCGCCGGGCAGGTCGTCGGTCAGCAGGCTGACCCAGCAGGGCGTGCCCTGGGCCAGTCGGAGTTCCACCGCGGGCAATGAAGGCCTCCTCGTGGGTGGTTGGCGCGCGGGATTCCTCGCGCGCGAGGGTGATGCTTCCACTCTGGCGGGCGCCCAACCCTCGGGCCGCGCGGAAAGTCCGGCAAAGAGCGCACAAAGAGCGGCGCGTCGCCCGTGCTGCGCGACAATGGCCGCCATGACGACCTACAACGAGGGTTCTCCGCTGATCTCCGCGGCCGAGCTGCGGGAGGCGCTCGCCTCCGCGCGTCCGCCGGTGCTGTTGGACGTGCGCTACCAGCTGGTCGGCGCGGCGCCGGGCGGCCCGACCGCGGCCGAGGAGTACTGGGCCGGGCACCTGCCGGGCGCCCACTTCGTCGAGCTGGACCGGGACCTCGCGGCTCCGCCCGGCGCCCCCGGCCGGGGCGGGCGCCACCCGCTGCCGGATCCGGAGGAGTTCGGTGCGGCGATGCGCCGCTTCGGGGTGGACGCGCAGCGCCCGGTCGTGGTGTACGACGGCGCGGCCTCGATGGCGGCGGCCCGGGCCTGGTGGCTGCTGCGCTGGGCCGGGCACCGGGACGTCCGGGTGCTGGACGGCGGCTTCGCGGCCTGGCAGGCGGCGGGGCTGCCGGTGACGGCGGAGGTGCCGCAGGCCGGGGAGGGCGACTTCAAGCCGGTGCCGGGGCAGCTGCCGACGGTGGACGCGGACGGTGCGGCGGCCTGGGCGCGCGACGGCCTGCTGCTGGACGCCCGGTCGGGGGAGCGCTACCGGGGCGAGACGGAGCCGGTGGACCCGCGGGCCGGGCACGTCCCGGGTGCGGTCTCGGCGCCGACGGCCGAGAACGTGGGCCCGGACGGGCGGTTCCGTCCGGCGGCCGAGCTGGCCGACCGGTTCCGGGCGCTGGGCGCGGGGCAGCGGGAGACCGCGGTGTACTGCGGTTCGGGGGTGACGGCGGCGCACCAGATCCTGGCGCTGGAGGTGGCGGGCCTGTCGGCCACGCTGTACCCGGGTTCGTGGAGCGAGTGGTCGAGCGACGAGAGCCGCCCGGTGGCGGTCACCGAGCAGCCGGGCTGATCCCGGGAACGCCGAAGGGGCGGGAGGCCCGGCCTCCCGCCCCTTCGGCGATGCTGCTACTCCTGCTTCTTGCGCCGGCTGCCGAAGACGATCTCGTCCCAGCTGGGCACGGTGGCCCGGCGCCCGGGCCGGACGCCGTCGGCCTCGGCCTGCCGGTCGGTGGTGCCGACCAGGCGCTCGCGGTGCGGGGCGACGGCGCGCGGCATCAGGATGTCGGCGTAGGCCGAGCCCGCGCCGACCGCCGGGGCGGCGGCCGCGGCCGGCTCCTCGTTCTCCTCGGCGACCTCGGCGGGCACCGGCTCGATCGGGGTGGGGCCGCCGACGGCGAGGTCACCGCGGAAGGCGGGGACCACGTCGAGCAGGCTGGTCAGCGAGTCCCGGGAGTCGGCGGTGGCCTCCCGCGACTCGCGGACCTCACGGGCCGACATGATGCGGTCGGCGGAGGGCCGGTCGATCATCGGGCGGGGCGGCCGGTCCTGGGGGAGCCGGGCGATCCGCGGGATGAACGGGAAGACCGACTCCTCCTCGCGCTCGACGTTCTCGCCGATCAGCGCGCGGGCCTCGTCGTCGTTGGGCTGGACCAGGCGCCGGGGCGGGTCGTACGTCCAGGAGGCGCTGCGGCCCTCGCCGTCGGCCCGGTAGGAGAGGATGACCTCCCAGGTGCCGTCGTCGCGGCGCCAGGAGTCCCAGCGCTCGGTGTCCTTCTCGGCGCCGCGCAGCGCGAGCCGCTCGGCGACGGCCTCGCCGAGCTGCGGGCCGGGGGACTCGCCGTTGCGGCGGATGGCGGTCTTGCGGGCGCGCTCGGCCATGAAGGCGCGTTCGGCGAGGACCGGGCCCTCGAAGCGGCGGACGCGGTCGACGGAGATCCCGGCGGCCTGGGCGACCTCCTCGGCGGAGGCACCGGCTCGTATCCGGGCCTGGATGTCCCGGGGGCGGAGGTGGCTCTCGACCTCGATCTCGATCTGGCCGAGGCGCGGCCGGTCGCCGCGGATGGCGGCGCGCAGCCGCTCGTCGATGGGGAGGGTGTACTCCGTGCTGTCGGCAGCCTTGAGCACCAGCCGTGTGCCGTCGTTGCTGACGGCCACAACCCGCAGTTCGGGCACGGTTACCTCCCGGGTGGTGCCTGCCGACGTCACCTGCGTCGCTGCTCCCGTACTGAGTGTGGCCTGCCCGCTCGCGACTGGCCACAACCTTGCTGAGTTCCCCGGCGTGTCGGGCTTACGCCCGGTCACGCCGCTGTGGCACGGTTGCCTTTTTGCCACGTCATCGGTCGACGTCGCGTCTGGGTGCCCCGGCCGTCCTCGCACGCGGAGTGTTCGCGACGGTCCGGGACGGGCGTCGCCGTGCGTGCCCGTTCCGTGGCTCCTCGTCAAGCTGCCGGTGTAGGCGCAGTCGACAAGTCGACCCAAGGCTCAGGCTTTACGAACAGTACTCCATTCGTGGCATCCGGAGGGGCGGCTCGCCGCTCAAGTCTCCCGCGATTCACGGGAATCTCAAGAGCGCGCGCCCCCAATGGCGGAGCGCCACCGGATGAACGGTGATCATCTTCACACAATCCGGGAGCGCAGAACCGCATTTTCGTCCCTTGTGTCCTTCTTTGGGCAAGATGGAGTGGCTTGTTCGAAGAACAGTCGTACGGACCGAGGGATGTGGATGTCGGAGCGGGGGCCCGCCGAGGAGGGCGGCAAGGAGGAGCGCAAGCGGATCGATCTGAGTGTGGCTCAGGTCGCGGCGAGCGCGCTGGCCGCCGTGGCGGGCGCGTTGTTGGCGTCCGAACTGGGCGTCTACGGAACGATCATGGGCGCCGCGGTGGTGAGCATCGGGGCCACCACCGGCGGCGCGGTGTTCCAGCACGTCTTCAGGCGGACCGGCGAGCAGCTGCGCGAGGCGGTGGACCGGGGGCCGAACCAGGCCGCGAACACGCTGCGCCAGGTGCCGGTGGAGACCGGGGAGCCGGCGCCGGCACCGGTGGTCACCGCGGAGTGGAACGAGCCGCAGGTGGTGCGGGCGCGCCGGCGGTGGACCTGGAAGACCTACGCGGTGGTGTCCGGGTTGGTGTTCGTGCTGGCGATGACGCCGATCGTGGCGTTCGAACTGGCCACCGGGCAGCCGGTGTCGGCGACGTTCAAGGGGGAGTCCGGCAACGGCACCTCGTTCGGCGGCTCGGTGGCGCCCAAGCCCTCCCGGCCGCAGGACGCCCCGGCGGAGCGGCCGGCCCCGGGCGGCACCCGCGGTTCGGACGCCACGCCGTCCGGTGGTGCCTCGGCCCCGGCGACGACGCGGCCGAGCCGGGAGCCGAGCGCCACCCCGAGCACCGGCGCGGGCACGGCCTCGCCCTCGGCGAGCCCGAGCGCGACCCCGTCGGCCGGCGCCTCCCCGTCGGCGGGCGGCGGGAAGCCCACCGGCGAGGCCACGCCGCAGCCGTCCGTACCCGGCAACGACCCGGCGAAGGCCACGGTCGCCCCGCCGCCGGCCGCCGAGACCCCGGCGCCTTAAGCGCCCAGTACCCGGCGCAGGTAGTCGTTGCCGAAGACCCGCTGCGGGTCGACCTCGTCGCGCAGGGCGGTGAACTCGGCGAAGTGCGGATAGACGCCGGCCAGGTACCCGGCGTCGCGGGTGTGCAGCTTGCCCCAGTGCGGGCGGCCCTGATGGGCGGTCATCAGCTGTTCGACGCCGGTGAAGTAGCCCTGGTCGGCGGTGCCCCGGTAGAGGTGGACGGCGATGTAGGCGCTGTCCCGGCCGGAGGCGGTGGAGAGCCAGAGGTCGTCGGCGGGGGCGAAGCGCACCTCGACCGGGAAGCTGACCTTCCAGTCGGAGCGTTCGATCAGGGCCTTCAGCTCGCGCAGCACCTCGCCGACGGCCGCGCGCGGCACCGCGTACTCCATCTCCACGAAGCGGACCTTGCGCGGGCTGGTGAACACCTTGTACGCGGTGTCGGTGTAGCTGCGGTCGGACCAGGCGCGGCTGGCCAGCGCGGCGATCGAGGGGATGGAGCCGGGGAAGCGCCGGCCGACCCGGCAGGCGCCCTCCCAGACGGTGTTGGAGAGGAAGTCGTCCTCCAGCCACTCCTTGAACCGGGGCAGCGGGGCGGCCGGGCCCTGGCTGCGGTTGTTGCGCTTGGTGGAGCAGCGGTCCGTGTGCGGGAACCAGTAGAACTCGAAGTGCTCGTTGACGGCGGTGAGGTCGTCGAGCCGCTCCAGCACCTCGTCGAAGGCCATCGGCTGCTCGTGGGCGGTGAGCAGGAAGGCCGGTTCGACGCCGAAGGTGAGTGCGGTGATCACGCCGAGGGCGCCGAGGCCGAGCCGGGCGCCCTGGAACAGCCGGGGGTTCTCGGTGGGGGAGCAGCGCCGGACGGTGCCGTCGGCGAGGACGATCTCCAGGGCGCGGATCTGGGCGGCGAGCGAGCCGGAGTCGCGGCCGGTGCCGTGGGTGCCAGTGCTGGTGGCGCCGGCGACGGTCTGGACCTCGATGTCGCCCATGTTGGTGAGGGAGAGGCCCTCGGCGGCGAGGATCCGGTTGAGCCGGTGCAGCGGGAGGCCGGACTCGACGGTGATGGTGCCGGCCGCGCGGTCGATCTCGCGGACGGCGGTGAGGGCGTGCGGGCGGATCTGGACGCCGTCGCCGGCGGAGGCGATGGCGGTGAAGGAGTGGCCGGAGCCGACGGCCTTGACGGTGCGGCCCTGTTCGGCGGCGCGCAGGATCTCCTTGGCCAGTTCCTCCGCGGTGCCGGGGGCGGCGGCCCGGGCCGGCTCGGCGCTCTGGTTACCGGCCCAGTTGGTCCACCGGGTGCGGGTCGCGGTACTGGCCTGGGGCATTGCGCTGCCTCCTGCTCGGTGGCCGAACGGGTCGGCGCGGTCCGGGCAGGCTCTCGCCCTACCCGTGGGTAGGGCGAGAGGTTAGTCAGTTCACCGGTCGGCGTCTACGGGTCGTCCGGCCTCTTCGGCGGGCTCGTTCGCGGCGACTCCGGCGCGCAGGCGGCCGAGCCCGGTCAGCGCGACGAGCACCCCGAGGGCGCCGGCGGTCAGCGGGACCCAGTAGCCCGCCGAGGCGCCGGAGGCGTCGACCACCCAGCCGCCGATCGAGGAGCCGAAGGCCACGCCGAGGGCGAGCCCGGTGGTGGTCCAGGCCATCCCCTCGGTGAGCTTCGCGGCCGGGACGAGCCGTTCGACCAGGGCCATCGCGGAGATCAGGGTGGGGGAGATGGCGACGCCGGCGACCAGCAGGGCGGCGCCGGCCGCGATCAGCCCGCCGACGCCGTGCACGGTGGAGGCGACGAGCAGGATGGGGATCATGCTGAGCGCCATCATCACCACGCCGACGAAGAAGCGGGTGGACAGCGGGCTCCTGGGCTTGAGCGTTCCGTAGACGACGCCGGCCAGGCCGGAGCCGAACGCCCAGACGGCGAGGACGACGCTGGAGAGCCCCTTGTGCCCCTGGGCGTCGGCGAAGGCCACGGTGACGATCTCGACCGAGCCGAAGATCGCGCCGGTGGCGACGAAGGTCAGCACCAGCACGACCAGGCCGCCGTTGAGGATGGCGCTGCCCCCGCCGTGGGCGGAGGCCGGATGGACCGGCGGCTCGGTGCGGCGCTGGGCGGTGAACAGGGCGATGCCGACGGCGAGTGCGAGGACGGCCACCAGGACGCCGGACTCGGGGAAGACGTTGGTGGCCAGGCCGATGGCGAGGATCGGGCCGACGATGAAGCAGACCTCGTCGACGACGGCCTCGAAGGAGTACGCCGTGTGCAGCTTGGCGGCGTCGTCGCGGTAGAGGTGGGCCCAGCGGGCGCGGACCATGGCGCCGGCGCTTGGCATGACGCCGAGGCCGACGGCGAAGAGGAAGAGGGTCCAGGACGGCGCGTGGAAGTGGGCGCAGAGCAGGAGTCCGGTCGCGGCGGCGAGGGTGAGCGCGGTGGCCGGGAGGGCGATGCGGCGCTGCCCGCGGCGGTCGACCAGCCAGGAGACCCCCGGGCCGAGTGCCGCGGCGGCGACGGCCATCGTCGCCGAGACCGCGCCCGCCAGCCCGTACGACCCCGTCAGCTGGGAGAGCATCGTCACGATGCCGATGCCGGCCATGGAGATCGGCAGCCGGGCTATGAACCCGGCGGAGGAGAAGGCCAGGGTGCCGGGGGCGGCGAATATCCGGCGGTAGCTGGACAGCACGGGGGATCTCCGTGGGGTAAGGAACAAGACTGGTCAACACAGCTTACGTACGTTGGCAAACGGTATTTTCCGGACGCCGACGCGGCCCCGCCGACGGCGCCCGGCCCCTCAGTGGCAGGATCGGTGCCATGTCCGACGCGCGCAAACCCTCCCCCTCCGGCGCCGCCCCGGCAGCGCCCCAGCCGTACGACGCCCTGCTGCTGCTCTCCTTCGGCGGGCCCGAGGGCCCCGAGGACGTGGTGCCGTTCCTGGAGAACGTCACCCGCGGCCGCGGGATCCCCAAGGAGCGGCTGAAGGAGGTGGGCAAGCACTACTTCCTGTTCGGCGGGGTCAGTCCGATCAACGAGCAGAACCGCGAGCTGCTCGCCGCGCTGCGCAAGGACTTCGCCGACCACGGGCTGGACCTGCCGGTGTACTGGGGCAACCGGAACTGGGCGCCCTACCTGGTCGACACCCTGCGGGAGATGGCCGCCGACGGCCACCGCCGGATCGCCGTGCTCGCCACCAGCGCCTACGCCGGCTACTCGGGCTGCCGCCAGTACCGGGAGAACCTCGCCGACGCGCTGGCCGCCCTCGCCGAGGAGGGCGGGCCCGCCCTGCGGGTCGACAAGCTGCGGCACTTCTACAACCACCCCGGCTTCGTCGAGCCGGTGATCGACGCCACCGAGGCCGCGCTGGCCGAGCTGCCCGAGGCCGTCCGGGCCGGCGCCCGGCTGGCGTTCACCACCCACTCCATCCCGGACGCCATGGCCGAGACCTCCGGCGCCCCGGACGACCCGGCCCGCGGCACGCCGGGCGGCGCCTACGTCGCCCAGCACCTGGACGTGGCCCGGCTGATCGCCGCGGCCCTCGCGGAGCGCACCGGCGTCGCGGACCGGCCCTGGGAGCTGGTGTTCCAGAGCCGCAGCGGCGCCCCGCACATCCCGTGGCTGGAACCCGACATCTGCGACCACCTGGAGGCCCAGCACGCCGACGGCGCGCCCGCCGTGGTGATGGTCCCGATCGGCTTCGTCTCCGACCACATGGAGGTCAAGTACGACCTCGACACCGAGGCCGCCGCCAAGGCCGCCGAGCTCGGGCTGCCGGTGGCCCGCGCCGCCACCGTCGGCGCCGACCCCCGGTTCACCGCCGCCGTGCGCGAGCTGCTCCTGGAACGGGCCGCCACCGAGCGCGGCGAGGGCGTGGCCCGCTGCGCCCTGGGCACGCTCGGCCCCAGCCACGATGTGTGCGCGGTGGCCTGCTGCCCCAACCCGCGCGCCCCGCGCCCGGCCGCCGCCGAGCGCTGACCGCCCGTCCCACCGTTCCGGAGGAGAATCCCGTGCCCACCCCTGCCCTGCCCGACGACCGGCTCCTCGACGACCTGCTGGAGGTCGCCCTGGACGCGGCCCGGCAGGCCGGCGCCCTGCTGCGCGACGGCCGCCCCGCCGACCTCGGCGTGGCCGGCACCAAGAGCAGCCCGGTCGACGTGGTCACCGAGATGGACCTCGCCTCCGAGAAGCTCGTCCTGGAGCTGATCACCGACCGCCGCCCGACCGACGGCTACCTCGGTGAGGAGGGTGCCGAGCGGACCGGCAGCAGCGGGGTGCGCTGGGTGGTGGACCCGCTCGACGGCACGGTGAACTACCTCTACGGGCTGCCCTCCTGGGCGGTCAGCGTGGCCGCCGAGGTGGACGGCCGGGCGGTCGTCGGCGTGGTGTACGCCCCGGCGCGCGAGGAGCTGTTCCACGCCGTCCTGGGGCGCGGCGCCCGGCTGAACGGCCGGCCGCTCTCCGCCCGCCCGGCCCCGCCGTGGGGCCAGGCGCTGATCGCCACCGGCTTCAACTACGTCCAGCCGGTACGGGTGCGCCAGGCCGAGGTGCTGCTGGCCCTGATGCCCGAGGTGCGGGACATCCGCCGGGGCGGGGCCGCCGCGGTGGACCTGTGCGACCTCGCCGCCGGGCGGCTGGACGGTTACTACGAGCGCGGCCTCGCCCCCTGGGACCGCGCGGCCGGCTGCCTGATCGCGGCCGAGGCCGGCGCCCTGGTCGGCGGCCGCCCCGGGCACGGCCCGGACGGCGAGCTCACCGTGGCCGCCGCCCCGGGGGTCTACGCGCCGCTGCAGGAGCGCCTGGCCGCGCTGCGCGCCTGGGCGGACTGACCCCTTCCGGTCGGACTGCCCGGTTCCGGGTGGACTGCCAAGTTCCGAGTGGAACGACCCCTTCCGGGCGGCCGGATCCGGCCGCCCGGAAGGGCCCCGGGCATGCGAAGAGCCCTGGCATACGGGGGATGCCAGGGCCTGGGTTTTCGCACGGCCCCCGCAGGGCCGCTGGTGCCGGAGTTCCGGCGACGGGTCGGTGGTGTCGAGACGGGTCAGGCAGCGGTGCGGTGGCGCTCCAGCACCGTGTCCACGCCGTGCTCGGCGGCGAGTCGGCGGAGGTCGTCCAGCTCGGACTGCTCCACCTCGGCGAGGAACTCGTCCCCGGCCTCGATCGCGCGGTGCAGGTCCTGCTCGGCGTTGGCTATGCGCTGCAGGATTCCGGCCTTGAAGGCGTCCATACGGGCCCCCTTACTGTGTCGGACGTGCACGGTCGTGCGCTCTCCGCCCTGAGGAGGTACCGCCGGTGAAAGCGCCCCGGCCGGCAGGTGGTGGCTCTCCGGTCGGGCGCGGAGACGGCCTTCGGCCGCTCCCGGTGATGTCCCAGCCCCAGGGCCGGCGCGGATGAACGCACGGCGGGTGGGTGCGATCGGCCGAGGGCCAGATCGCGGGTGTGCAGCTGTCCTCCCCCCGGAGGTGGGCGGGAAACCTCCCTGCGGAAGAAAGTTGCCCGTGTCACAGTCCAAGCGGAGTGGTCCTGATACGAACAGTCACCGTCGCGGCCCCCGGCCCCGTGCCCGAGGGGCAGCTTATCGCTGCTTTACCGCGGGACCAGGCAGGATGGGGGCACCGTCGGAGCCGTGCGTCCGCTTCCGGGGCCGGCCTGGAGAAGGGACAACGACCGTGCGGGTTCTCGTCGTCGAGGACGAGCAGCTGCTCGCCGAGGCCGTAGCGACCGGCCTGCGCCGCGAGGCGATGGCCGTCGACGTGGTGTACGACGGGGAGGCCGCGCTCCAGCGCATCGCGGTCAACGACTACGACGTGGTGGTCCTGGACCGCGACCTCCCGCTGGTCCACGGCGACGACGTCTGCCGCAAGGTGGTCGAGCAGGGCCTGGCGACCCGGGTGATCATGCTGACCGCCTCCGGCGACATCAGCGACCGGGTCGAGGGCCTGGAGATCGGCGCGGACGACTACCTTCCGAAGCCGTTCGCCTTCAGCGAACTCGTCGCCCGGGTAAGGGCGCTGGGCCGCCGCGCGACCATCCCGCTGCCCCCGGTGCTGGAACGCGCCGGCATCTCGCTCGACCCCGGCCGGCGCGAGGTGATCCGCGACGGACGCACCGTCCAGCTCGCCCCCAAGGAGTTCGCCGTTCTGGAGGTGCTGATGCGGGCCGGCGGCGCCGTCGTCTCCGCCGAGCAGCTCCTGGAGAAGGCCTGGGACGAGCACACCGACCCGTTCACCAACGTCGTGCGCGTCACCGTGATGACGCTGCGCCGCAAGCTCGGCGACCCGCCGGTGATCGTCACCGTGCCGGGCTCCGGCTACCGGATCTGACCACCGGAATCCGCCACGGATTCCCCATTCGAAGAGGGGCCCGCCCCCCAGGGACTCCACCACCCCGCGCCCGCCCCCGGCGGTCGCCCCGAGAGGACGATCATGACCACCCCGCCCCCGGCCGGCGGGCCCTCCGGCGCGCCCGCCGGCGGCCCGCGCGCCGTACCGCCCAAGCCCGTCCACCCTCCGCGCGCCCACCGGGTCGGACGGTACGTCCCCGGCGACGGCGTACTCGCCTGGCTGCCCTTCCGCCCCACCATCCGGATGCGGCTCACCCTGCTCTACGGCGGGATGTTCCTGATGGCCGGCGTGGTGCTGCTGCTGCTGATGTACGTGTTCTTCCAGGACGCCGTCTCGTACCTGCAGCCGCGCAAGTTCAACTTCAACGGCAACTTCGTCCAGGTCAGCGGCCCCAACGGGACCAGCACCGCGATGGACAGCTCGCAGTTCAACGACCTGCAGGCCGCCGACTACCTCTCGCGCTCCGACTCCGCGCTCAACACCCTGCTGCGCAAGTCGCTCACCATGCTGGTCTGCCTCGCCGTGATCGCCTTCGCGGCCGGCTACGCGATGGCCGGCCGGGTGCTGCGCCCGCTCGGCCGGATCACCCGCACCGCCCGCGACGTGGCCTCCTCCGACCTGCACCGGCGGATCGAGCTGGACGGGCCGGACGACGAGCTCAAGGAGCTCGCCGACACCTTCGACGACATGCTGGACCGGCTGGACCGCTCCTTCGACTCCCAGCGCCGCTTCGTCGCCAACGCCTCGCACGAGCTGCGCACCCCGCTGGCGATCAACCGCACCCTGCTGGAGGTCCAGCTCTCCGACCCGGCCGCCTCGGCCGACCTGCAGCAGCTGGGCAAGACCCTGCTGGCCACCAACGAGCGCAGCGAGCAGCTGGTCGAGGGCCTGCTGCTGCTCGCCCGCAGCGAGAACGAGCTGACCGACCGCCGCCCGGTCGAACTGTCCGAGGTGGCCACCCGGGCGCTGGAGCAGACCCGGGCCGAGGCGGACAAGCGCGAGGTCGAGCTGCGCTCGAAGCTCGATCCGGGCGTGGTCGCGGGCAACGGCGTGCTGCTGGAGCGGCTCGCGCTCAACCTGCTGCAGAACGCCGTCCGGTACAACACCGCCGGCGGCTGGGTCGAGCTGGCCACCGCGGCGGTGCCGGGCGGCGGCGAGCTGGTGGTCTCCAACACCGGCCCGGTGGTGCCCGGCTACGAGCTGGAGCACATCTTCGAGCCGTTCCGCCGGATCAAGGGCGCCGACCGCACCCGCAGCGACAAGGGGGTCGGGCTCGGCCTGTCCATCGTCCGCTCGGTGGTGCGCGCCCACGGCGGCACCATCGAGGCCACCCCGCGCGCCGGTGGGGGCCTCACCATGCGGGTCCGCATCCCCGCGCCGTAGGGCTGACCTGGGCCCCGCCACGGGGCCTGCCCGGCCCCCGCCGCAGGGCCGACCGCCCCGCTCCGTGAGCGACCGTTCACGGCCGCCCCCGGCAGGCCTGTCAAGACGACATAAGGCCTGGCGGGGGCGGCTTGTCTTTTACGGCCCGGGCAACTTACGGTGTCGTAACCTACGCAACCGTAAGTGAGTCCGTCAGCGCGTCCGCCGACGGGTCCGTACGGCGCGTGCCCGCCCAACGCGCCCGTCCCTGCGCGTGCCGTCCCCCGGGAGCAAGACCATGACCATCGCCCCTGTGCAGAGCAGCACCTCGCTCGGATCGAGCGGCTGGACCGACGCGCGGCTGATCCTGGCCCTCGAAGAGGTCGTGGAGAAGGAGCTCAACCGCCACCTGGGCGTGGCCAAGGAGTGGATGCCGCACGAGTTCGTCCCGTGGAGCCAGGGCCGCGACTTCGACGGCGTGCTGGGCGGCGAGGCCTGGTCGCTCGACCAGTCCCAGGTGACCGCGCTGGGCCGGGTGTCGCTGGTGGTGAACCTGCTGACCGAGGACAACCTCCCCAGCTACCACCACGAGATCGCGAGCATGTTCGGCCGCGAGGGCGCCTGGGGCACCTGGGTGCACCGCTGGACGGCCGAGGAGGGGCGCCACGGCATAGCCATTCGCGACTACCTGCTCGCCACCCGGGCCGTCGACCCGGTGGAGCTGGAGCGGGCCCGGATGAGCCACATGTCGGAGGGCTTCGAGTCCGACAACGCGCACAGCATGCTGCACTCGGTCGCGTACGTGGCCTTCCAGGAGCTCGCCACCCGCATCGCGCACCGCAACACCGGCAAGTACGCCGGCGACCCGCTCTGCGAGCAGCTGCTGGCGAAGATCGCCAACGACGAGAACCTGCACATGGTCTTCTACCGGAACCTGCTGAAGGCCGCCCTGGAGATCGCCCCCGACCAGGCCATGCGCGCCATCGCCGACGTGGTCACCGACTTCCGCATGCCCGGCCACGGGATCCCCGGCTTCGAGCGCGCCGCCGCGCAGATCGCCCTCGGCGGGGTGTACAACCTCCGCATCCACCACGACGACGTGCTGCAGCCGGTGCTGCGCAAGCTCAAGGTGATGGAGATCGGCGACCTCGGCCCGGAGGGGCTGCTGGCGCAGAACGAGCTGGGCGTCTTCCTGGACGGCCTGGACTCGCAGGCCCGGAAGTTCGAGGAGCGCCAGGCCGCCCTGCTGGCGCGCCGGGAGGCCCGGCGCAACGCCGGCTAGAACCCTTCGGCGAGTCTCGGGCGAGTCCGGGGCGTATCTCGGTCCCGGGTGAGCCTTCGATGAGCCTTCGGTGGGTGGTCGACGGCCGGTCGGAGTGGGTGGATTTTCCGTGGTTTGCCCCGGAAGATTCTGAACGTGACCAAGCTCACACCGTGTCGCTCCACGATTTCGGCCAACCCCGGAGAGTGATCACTCGGTCGAGGGTGTCGATCGCCGTCCGTGACCGGATTCCACCCCCGGGCGGGTCCGTCGGATTGGGCGGCATCCCTGATGGGCAAGGGAATCGGTGAGTACCCGCACCATTAGTGCTCACTGTGCGTGGTCGGTTTTCTGGGCCCGAGGAGGGCCGGTGATGGCCCAGCGTGAGGCCTCCGGCAGCCCCGGGGATCACCCCGATGGACCCCGGGCTGAGTGTCGATTGAGTAACAGGGCTTGAAGTAAGGCAAAATCTCCGCCTCGGGTCGGGCACAAGACCGGCCCCCCATGCGTTACGTGCGCTGGAGATACCGCACACACCGCACAAACCCGGAGGGGGAGAGCGAAAAATGGCAACCGACTACGACACCCCACGCAAGACCGACGACGAGCTCAACGAAGACAGCATCGAGGAGCTCAAGGCTCGTCGGAACGACAAGGGCGGCGGCTCCGTCGACGTCGACGAGTTCGACGCCGCCGAGGGCATGGAGCTCCCCGGCGCCGACCTCTCGAACGAGGAGCTCGCCGTACGGGTGCTGCCGAAGCAGGCCGATGAGTTCACCTGCATGAGCTGCTTCCTGGTCCACCACCGCAGCCAGCTCTACAGCGAGAAGAACGGCAACCCGATCTGCCGGGACTGCGGCGCCTGAGCACCGCGGCGGACAGGGCCCGGTACCCGCGGCTCCCGCGGGACCGGCACACCGCTCCTTCCGGCCCCGGGCAGCGGGGCCGGACGGCAGTTCCGAGGGCCGTCCGTCCGGACGGACGGCCCCGGCAGGACGGAGTCGGCCGACGCGTCGGCCGGCACAAAGTCGTAGGGACGGTCCCGCATCCGCGGAACCGTCCCTCTCCGTCTTCCAGGCCTTTTCGGGCCCTCCCGGGGCCCTCCCGCCCGCGCCGTCAGGTGCGGGCGCCGCGCCGGGCCTCCTCCAGCGCCTCCGCCAGCTTCATCGGCGAGCGGGTCGACAGATAGAGGTACGGCGTCGGGTCGGCCGGGTCGGTCACCTCGACCCGCAGCGCCGTCGGGACGTAGCTGCGCAGCAGCATGAAGGCGCGGGGATCGGCCTTCGGGCCGCGCCAGGCCGCGGCCTCGGCGGGGCTCAGCGCCTGCGCGGCACCGAGCGCGTCCACCGGGATCCGGGCCGGCCCGGCCACCAGCGAGCCCTGGACCACGCGGATCCGGGCCGAGCCGTAGCTGCTGATCGCGACCGCGCCGGCGGCGATGCCGACCACCAGCCCGACCAGCGCGGCCGGGCCGCTGACCCGGATCAGGATCAGCGCGAGCGTGAGGCCCACCGCGACCGGGAGCAGCCACCAGGAGCGCGGCACCGTGAGGCGTTCGTCGTACATGCCCCCATTGTGGGCACCCTGACGCCAGGCCCGGGACGCCACCCCCACCGGGGGCCTTCCTACCCCTGGGTAGGGTTGGGGCCCGTGACCGGTACGACTGCCCCCAGCACCCCCACCGACCGGCCGGCGCCCACGATGCCGCCGACCCCGACCACCCCGCCCCCGGACGCCGTCCTGCCGCCGCGCGCCCCCGAGGCACCGGCCCCCGGCACCCGGCTCGGCTCGCACTACGAGCACTGCTTCGGCTGCGGCCCGCAGCACCCCGGCGGCCTGCGGATCGACGCGATCGCCGGCGAGGGACTCGACGTCACGGCCGAGTTCACCGTCCGGGACTACCACCAGGGCGGCCCCGGGCTGGCCCACGGCGGCCTGCTGACGACGGCGATGGACGAGACCCTCGGCACGCTCAACTGGCTGCTGCACGCCCCCGCCGTGACCGGCCGACTGGAGACCGACTTCCTCTGCCCGGTGCCCGTCGACTCGGTGCTGCACCTGCGCGCCTGGGTCACCGGCATGCACGGCCGCAAGATCTACAGCGCCGCCGAGGCGCGGATCGGCGGCCCGGACGGACCGGTCGCCGTGCGGGCGCAGGCGCTCTTCATCCAGGTGAAGCTGGAACACTTCACCACGCACGGTCGTCCCGAGGACATCGAGAAGGTCCTCGACGACCCGGATCTGATGAAGCGCGCACGAGCCTTTGAGGTGAACCCTTGAGCGACACCCCCCGCCCGCAGCTGGACGTCCTGATCAAGCGCATCGACCCCGAGCTGCCGCTGCCCGCCTACGCGCAGCCCGGGGACGCCGGCGCCGATCTGCGCACCACCGTCGACGCCGAGCTGGCCCCGGGCGAGCGGGCGGTGCTCCCCACCGGCGTAGCCATCGCCCTCCCGGACGGCTACGCGGCCTTCGTCCACGCCCGCTCCGGGCTCGCAGCTCGTTGCGGAGTTGCCCTCGTGAACGCCCCGGGGACGGTCGATGCCGGGTACCGTGGAGAGATCAAGGTGATCGTCGTCAATCTGGACCCGCGTGAGGGGGTCAGCTTCCGCCGAGGGGACCGGATCGCCCAGCTGGTGATCCAGCAGGTCGAGAAGGCCCGTTTCCACGAGGTGGAGGAGTTGCCTGGGTCGGCACGCGCCGAGGGCGGGTTCGGGTCGACCGGCGGCCATGCCGCGGTCTAGCATTCCCGCGGCCTCGCAGGAAGCCGAGCAGGTATTCGCATCGGTCTTGGACCGGGAAGGACAGTGACCGTGTTCCGTCGTCGCCAGAAGAGCGAGGACGCTGTCGAGCAGCTCGCCGACGACGCCATCAGCGCCGACGAGACGGCCGATGACGTCGAAGGTTCCGCCGAGAGCGAGAACGTGACCGAGCTGGACCCGGCCGACAGGGTCGGCCTGCC
The DNA here is from genome assembly GCF_000716875.1 of Streptomyces novaecaesareae. Classification (GTDB taxonomy): domain Bacteria; phylum Actinomycetota; class Actinomycetes; order Streptomycetales; family Streptomycetaceae; genus Kitasatospora; species Kitasatospora novaecaesareae. The sequence continues at coordinate 29,476 of NZ_JNWQ01000083.1, forward strand.
GCCGGCCCCGCGGCCGGACGGTCCGTGGGACCACTCCGAGCTGGAGAACCCCGAGGAGGGGCGAGTCGACCTCGGGGGTCTGCTGGTCCCCGGTGTCGAGGGCATGGAGCTGCGCGTCGAGGTCGCCGGTGACGCGATCGTGGCCGCGACCCTCGTGCTCGGCAACAGCGCCATCCAGCTCCAGGCCTTCGCGGCCCCGAAGTCGGAGGGCATCTGGGGGGAGGTCCGGGAGGAGATCGCGAACGGCATCACCTCGCAGGGCGGCCTCATCGACGAGGAGGAGGGCCCGCTCGGCTGGCACCTCCGCGCCCAGGTCCCGGTCCAGCTGCCGGACGGCACCCAGGGTGTCCAGCTGGTGCGGTTCGTCGGCTGCGACGGCCCGCGCTGGTTCCTGCGCGGCGTGATCTCGGGCCAGGCGGCGGTGCAGCCGGAGATGGCCGGGATCCTGGAGCAGGTCTTCCGGCAGACGGTCGTCGTCCGCGGCGAGGCCCCGATGGCTCCCCGCGACCCGATCGTGCTGAAGCTCCCCGAGGACGCCCAGATGGTGGCCGACGGTGGCGGGGCAGCCGCCGTCGCCGGCGAGGGCGACAACCGCTTCGGCGGTACCTCGCTCGACCCGTTCGCCCGCGGCCCGGAGATCACCGAGGTCCGCTGACCGGTCCCCGGACCGGTTGCTGAACGACTCAGCTCGACTCAGATCGCCCCTGCCCGGGAGTCCGGGCAGGGGCGATTTGCATGCGGCGGGCCCAGACCCGTACAGTTCCGGAGTCGCCGCGGGAGACCGGGGCGACAAAGCGGAAAGCAAATCCGATGAATGAAACTCCGGAAAACGGGGCGGAAAACGTCTGATAAGCTGGAAACACGAAAGAACGAAGCCCGGAGGGTCCGCTGGAAGGCGGTCCGAAGGAAGCGTCCGTTCCTTGAGAACTCAACAGCGTGCCAA
>NZ_JNWQ01000084.1 GCF_000716875.1 Streptomyces novaecaesareae
AAACGCTCCCTCAAGTCCGAAAGATCATCGCGTCCAACGGCCACGGTCCTCGCAACTCCCATAGATCGCGGGTGTTGCGAGGACCGTTAGAACCCAAGGATCCACTCCGGGGCCTTCGACGTTCCCGCCGGCGGACGGTCCGCAGGGCCGGGCCCGGCCGGGGTTTCCGGGGCAGGTCGGGTGCGGGCGGACCACCCGGCAGGAGGTGCGGCGTCAATCCTCGGACCGGACCGCCGGGTTGGCCGCACCGGTGGCTGGTCACGATTGGGATACCGGTGTGTATCATCGGCCGCAAGGGCGGTCTGGCACCCGGCCGCCCGTTCGCGCTCGAAACACAACTGGACTCGTCGGCCCGGTCAGTCCGGCCGGATCCGGCTCTTGAGTCCACCAACGCAAGAAGGACGAGGTCCCGCGGTGAAGAAGCTTCTCCTGGTCGCCCTGGTCGCCCTCGGCGGCTTCTTTGTCTACCGTCAGGTCCAGGCGGACCGCGCCGAGCAGGACCTGTGGACCGAGGCCACCGACCCGGTTCCGGCCGGTCGCTGAGCCCCCGGGCGATCTGACGATCGACGGTCTTCGGAGGCGCCGACCCGCGCCTCCAGGGCCGGCCGGCCCGGTCGACCGACCGGACCGGCCGGTTCCCCCCAGGGAATGGCACTGTCCCGGGGGACGGCGCTGGGAAGGCGCCGGAACCCGGTACGCTAGTGCCCGTTGGCACGCGCAGTGCCGTCGAGGGGCATTAGCTCAGTTGGTAGAGCGCTGCCTTTGCAAGGCAGATGTCAGGAGTTCGAGTCTCCTATGCTCCACAGTTCGCAGCAGTCGACGATCGGCCGCTGACCAGGGTTCTGGTCGGCGGCCGATCGGCGTTTCCGGACCGTTCCGGTGCTTTCGTACGGTCAGTCCGTGGTGCGGCCCTCGTCGTCGCCGGGCTTGCCGGGCTCGGTGGCCGGGGGCTCGGCGGAGACGTCGTCGGGGCCGGAGCCGTTCACCGGGGCGGTGGCGGCGGTGGCGCCGGCCGGACGCGGCTCCTGTGCGGCCGGCGGTTCGACCAGCCATTCCGGGTTGCTGTGCCGGCGCCACCACTGCCAGGCCGCGATGCCGCCGCCGATGGCCAGCAGGCCGGCCACGGCGAGGCCGGCGGCCCAGCCGTTGCACCGCTCCTTCCGGGCGTTCCGGGCGGCGAGTTCGCTGATCTCGGCCGAACTGACGTGGCCGTGCAGTGCGGTCAGCGCGGCGGCGCCCCGGGACTGGGCCTCCTGGGCGACCGGGGCGACGGCGGCGCGGGCGTCCCCGACGGCCTGGGCGACCTGGGCGACCCTGGGGCCGACCGTGGTGCGGGCCTGGTCGGCGGCCCGGCTCGCGGAGAGGCGGGCCGCCAGGGCGGCCTCCTGGGCCCGGTGCAGGGCCTTCAGGGTGCTCTGCTGGGCCTCGGGGGGCAGGCTGGCGAACGCCTGGCCGAACTGCGGGGCGAGGTGCCGCTCGTACTGGACGCGGAGGTTGTGGGCGGCCTGGGTGGCCTTCGGCCCGAGGGCGTCCATGGCGGGGCCGAGGCGCTGCAGGGCGCCGTCCGCCAAATGCGCGGCGGTGTCCCGGGTCCTGGTGGCCGTCTCACGGGCTGAGTCCGAAAAGCTCACGAGTCTCTCCTCCTGGGTGGCGTCCTTTATGCACATATCCACCTGAATGCTGATCATGCATGCTGATTTGTCCGGCGGCACGCTGGGGTGGGCCGTACGCGGGGTACTGCGGGAGCGGGCAGTGCGGGACGGGCGCTGCGCGCGGGGCGGGCCGGATCCGGCGGAGCGGGCCTCGGCGAGGGGGTTCGGCAGTAGGCTGGCGGTTTCGGAGGACGCGTACGGGAAGGACACCGCTGATGCTCCCGGACGAGCCGAGGCCGTCGGCCGATCGGTCCCCGGAGGCCGGGTTGCCCGGCTGCTACCGGCACCCGCAGACGTCCACCGGGATCTCCTGCACCCGGTGCGAGCGGCCGATCTGCCCGCAGTGCATGGTGGCCGCCTCGGTGGGCTTCCAGTGCCCCGAGTGCGTCGGCAACGGCCACGCCGGGACGCGGCAGGCGACCACCCGGTTCGGCGGGGCTCCGGCCCTGGACGGCGGGCTGGTCACCAGGGCGCTGATCGGGGTCAACGTGGTGGTCTGGCTGCTGGCCGCCTACGTGCTCACGCCGCGGCTGGGCCAGACCTGGTCGCTGTTCAGCGCGGGGCGGGACATCCTCGGCGGTCCGGCGGGCATCGCGGACGGCCCGCACCAGTGGTACCGGCTGCTGACCGGCGCCTTCCTGCACCTGGAGTGGTGGCACATCGGGCTGAACATGCTGGTCCTCCTCCGGCTCGGACCGCCGCTGGAGGAGTCGCTCGGCCGGCTGCGCTTCCTGGCCCTCTACCTGGTGTCCGCCCTGGGCGGGAGCACCTTCGCCTTCCTGGTGGCCGGCGACTGGATGAACTCGGTGGGGGCCTCCGGGGCGATCTTCGGGCTGATCGGCGCCACGATCGTGATGCAGCTGCGGAACAAGGGCCCGCTCGCCGTGGTGATGGCGTTCCTGGTCTTCAACCTGATCGTCACGTTCTCCCGCCCGGGCATCGACTGGCGGGCGCACCTCGGAGGCCTGGTGCTGGGCGCGCTGACCGCGGCCGGCCTGATGTACGCCCCGCGCGAGCGCCGCGGCCTGGTCCAGGCGCTGGCGGTGGCCGGGGCGGTGGCCGTGGAGGCGGCGATGCTGTTGATCGGGATGTCCCTCTACGGCGCGTGACGGGCGCGTGCTGCCTCGGGCGTTTGTCCACAGCGGGTGCGGGGTTGTGCACAGGCTGTGTGCCGCCACGGCTGTGGACTGTTGTTCTACGCGTGTCCTGCTGTGCGACTCTCCCCCAGCCGAGGAGTTGTGCACAGCTGTGGACGGTCTCCGCCGGGGAAGTTATCCACAGGCTGGGGAGACTTTTCCCCAGTGTGGATAACCATGTGGATAAGCATGACCGTCGGATGGTGGGATAACCGACCGGATTCCCTTCCGCGTCCGGGCACGCCTGACCGCCGCCCCGGGACGAGCCATCCGAAGCGGCGGGAGTCGGCCCGGACCGGGCCTCAGGACGAGCGGGTCGTCACTTCCACTGGGTGGAGACGCCGAACCCCGCGGCGATGAAGCCGAAGCCCACCAGGATGTTCCAGTTCCGCCAGCTCTCGACCGGGTAGGTGCCGCTGGTCACGTAGTACGTGACGATCCACACCAGGCCGATCAGGAACAGTGCCAGCATCAGCGGCGCGACCCAGCCGCGGCCCGAGCTGATCTTCACCGTGGCCGTCGTCGGCGGGGTGTAGTCGGACTTCTTGCGGAGTCGAGACTTCGGCACGAGGGGTTCTCCTGTCGATGCGCTGTGAGACCGCGCAGTGGTGCAGCGGGTGAAGTCGGCCGGCAGCTGCTGTGGAGAACGCCCTGGGGGACCGCTCCGCACACGCCACCGGCGTCCGTTAGCGTAGTGGCTCGGCGGGTCTTGAGGAGATAAGGGTACGGTGACTAATTTGTCGATTCCCCCTGAGCCCACCCGTACCCGCCCTTCCGGTACCCGAATTGTCGGACGTGTCCTGACCTGCGCCGTCTTCGCCCTGGCCGGTCTGCTCTTCTACATCAGCGCACAGACCGCCCGCGGCACCGACCTGCGGACCGACAACTCGCTGCTGAGCCTCGGCGACGTGATCCGCCAGCGCAGCGCGCAGAACCAGCAGGCGCAGTCCCAGCTCGCCGACCTCCAGGCCCGCGCCCAGGACCTCACCGAGCAGCAGGGCAGCAACCCCGCCGACGCGGCGCGCCTGGACGGCCTGCGGCTCGGCGCGGCCCTGGAGCCGCTGCAGGGCGGCGGCCTGGCCGTCACCCTCAACGACGCCCCGCCGAACGCCACCGCGCGCATCCCCGGCGTCCCCGAGCCCGGCGTCAACGACCTGGTCATCCACCAGCAGGACATCCAGGCCGTGGTCAACGCGCTGTGGCGGGGCGGCGCCGAGGGCGTGCAGGTGATGGACCAGCGGCTGATCTCCACCAGCGCCGTCCGCTGCGTCGGCAACACCCTGCTGCTCCAGGGCCGGGTCTACTCCCCGCCGTACGTGGTCAAGGCGGTCGGGAAGACCGAGGCGCTGCGCTCGGCCGTCGAGTCGGACCCGACGATCCGCAACTACCTGAAGTACGTCCAGGCGTACGGGCTGGGCTGGAAGGTCCAGGAGAGCGGGGACCTGACCCTGCCCGGGTACGAGGGCACCACCGAGCTGCGGTCGGCGGGCGGACAGCAGTAGCGGACCGGCCTCGCGCGCGTGGAAGGCGGGTCTACTCTTGACCCCAGTCCGCTACGTCGAGGGAGCACCATGTACGGGTTCATCTGGCGTCACCTTCCCGGGAACATCCTGGTGAAGGCCGTCATCTCGGTGCTCCTCATCCTGGGGATCGTGTACCTGCTCTTCACCTACGTCTTCCCATGGGCGGAACCGCTGCTCCCCTTCGGTGACGTCACAGTGGACGGCGGCGACGGCGCCGCGGCCGGCTGAACCGGCGGGCCCGGCACTTCCATCCAGCACCGCACCCCCACGGAGACCACGCGCGCATGACCACGCAGCCGACCCCGCCCCGCATCCTGGTGGTGGACAACTACGACAGCTTCGTCTTCAACCTGGTCCAGTACCTGTACCAGCTCGGTGCCACCTGCGAGGTGGTGCGCAACGACGAGGTGACCGTCGATCACGCCGTCCGCCGCAGCGGGGAGGAGGGCTTCGACGGAGTGCTGCTCTCCCCCGGGCCGGGATCGCCGGAGGAGGCCGGGGTCTGCATCGAGATGGTGCACCACTGCGCGCGGATCGGGCTGCCGGTGTTCGGCGTCTGCCTGGGCCTGCAGTCGATCGCGGCCGCGTACGGCGCGGTGGTCGGCCGGGCGCCGGAGCTGCTGCACGGCAAGACCTCGCCGGTCGAGCACGAGGACGGTGGGGTGTTCGAGGGGCTGCCCTCGCCGCTGACGGCGACCCGCTACCACTCGCTCGCGGTCGAACCGTCCACCGTGCCGGAGGAGTTGGTGGTCACCGCGCGCACCGAGAGCGGCGTGATCATGGGCCTGCGGCACCGTGAACTGCCGGTCGAGGGCGTGCAGTTCCACCCCGAGTCGGTGCTCACCGAGGGCGGGCACCGGATGCTCGCCAACTGGCTCGCGGAGTGCGGCTTCCCGCAGGCCGTGGACAGGTCGGCCGGGCTCGCCCCGGTGATCGGCCGAGGCTGAGCGGCGTGACCACGCTGCGTCCGGAGAGGCGATACCAGCCGGAGGCGGCCCCGTACGGCGGCGCGCAGCAGTACCAGGGCGTCGAGCCTTACGAAGGCCTCCAGCACGGCGCCCCCCACCACGGGGAGCCGCAGTACGGCGACGGGAGCCACGGCGGCCACGGCAGTGCGCCGTACCGGCCGGAACACCCGGGCCGGACCGCGCCCGAGGACGCCTGGGGCGTGTACGAGCCGGCCGAGCAGCCGCCCGCGGGCGGGCCCGAGTACCCCTGGCTGCCCGACCAGACCCTCCAGCTGCGACTGCCCGTCGGCGTCGGCGACGGCGCGCCGGCCGCCGAGCCGGCCCCGCCCACCGGTGGCCGGGCCGAGCGCCGCCGGGCCGCCCAGGGCCGGACCGCGATCCGCTCGGGCAACGGACGGCGCCGGGCGAGCGGCCAGGCCGCCGGGCGGGTGCGCCCCAAGGAGTCGGCGGCCGTGGTGGCCGCGCGGCTCGTCGGCGAGCTGTGCATCACGCTCGGCGCGGTGATGCTGCTCTTCGTCGCGTACCAGCTCTGGTGGACCAACGTGCAGGCCGACGCGGCCGCCGACGGCGCCCGCAACCGGCTGGAGCAGCAGTTCGACGCGCCCCCGCCGCCGCCCGGGCAGCCGGGGCAGCCGGCCCCGGACCCGAACAAGCCCGAGGTGTTCGAGCCCGGCAAGGGCTTCGCCATCGTCTACCTGCCCAAGTTGGGCCTGAAGTTCCCGATCGCCGAGGGCACCTCCAAGTCGGCGGTGCTCGACAAGGGCCTGGTCGGCCACTACACCGGCACCGCGATGCCGGGCGACCAGACGGGCAACTTCGCGCTGGCCGCCCACCGCAACACCCACGGCGAGCCGTTCCGGTACATCAACCAGCTCTCCAAGGGCGACAAGGTCGTGGTGGAGACCGCCGCCGGCTACTACACCTACGAGATCACCGGGGGCATCCCGGAGACCTCGCCCAACAACGTGAGCGTGATCAAGCCGGTGCCGAACGGCTCCGGGTACGCCGGGCCGGGCCGCTACATCACGCTGACCACCTGCACGCCGGAGTTCACCTCGAAGTTCCGACTCATCGTCTTTGGCAAGATGATCGAGGAACGGCCGCGCAGCCAAGGCAAACCGGCCGCGATCGCGGGCGGGTAGCCGCCCGGAGGCCGGGCCCGGAGAGGGAGCAACCGCAGATGCAGGACGACGAGGCCGCGCAGGCGGCCGAACCGGGGCAGGAAGCCCTCCCCCCGCCCGAGCAGCCCGCCGGCCCTCGTCGACGGAGCCGGGCACTGGCCGCGCTCGGCGTCTTCGGTGAACTGATGATCACCGTGGGCCTGGTGCTCGGCCTGTTCGTGGCCTGGTCGCTGTGGTGGACCAACGTGGAGGCCGACCGCTCGGCCTCGGCGGCCGCCGACCGGCTGCGCGGCACCTGGGCGGCGGGCCCGACCGCCCCCTCGACCGCGCCCGGCGACACCGCCTCCCCCGGCACCCCGGGGGCCCCGCCCGCGCCGAAGCAGTTCGCCGTCGGGGACGACGTCGGCTTCCTGCACGTCCCGGCGATGGGCGGCGACTACCAGGTGCTGATCCGGATGGGCACCTCCACCGAGGTCCTGGACGAGGGCGTGGCGGGGGTCTACGAGCAGCCGTACAAGGCCGCGATGCCCTGGGACCAGGCGGGCAACTTCGCGCTGGCCGCCCACCGGGACGGCCACGGCGCCAAGTTCCACGACCTGGACGCCGTCCACAAGGGCGACGCGGTCGTCGTCGAGACCAAGGACAAGTGGTACGTCTACAAGATCGACAACACCCTGCCGGAGACGTCCAAGTTCGACACCGGCATCGTGGCGCCCGTCCCGGAGGGCGCCGGGTACGCGGGCCCCGGCCGGTACATCACGCTGACCACCTGCACGCCGGTCTACACCTCGCGGTACCGGATGGCGGTCTGGGGGAGTCTGGTGCGGGTGGACGACATGGACGCCAAGCGCACCCCGCCGCCGGAGCTGCGCCACTCCTGAGGCCGCCGGAGGAACGCCCGAGGGCCCGCCGCATCCGTTGCGGCGGGCCCTCGGGCTACCTCGGTAGGACCGGGCTCCCGGCCCCTGGTTCAGCGGTTCAGTTGAACCAGGGGAATATCGGGGGCTTAGTTGCCCCCTTTGGCGGGTGGGGTGGTGGGGTCGCCCCCTTTGGTCGGTTCGGCGGGCTTGGTGAAGAGCTGGACCTGGGTGTTCGGGTCCAGCATGGTGCCGGCCCCGGGGTTGCTCATCTGGACGATCGCGTTCGGGTCCTGCGGGCCGATCACCGTGTAGCCCAGACCGGCCTTGGACAGCTGGGAGATGGCCTCCGAGAGCTTGACGTTCTGCAGCGGCGGGACCTGGGCCTTCTCCGGCGCCTTGTAGATCGTCAGCGTGATCTTGGTGTTGACCGGGGCCTTGGTGTTGGGCGGGACCGACTGCGAGAAGACGGTGTTGATCTTGGTCGGGTCGTTGGTCTGCGTCGTCTTCGAGGCGTCGACCTGGAACCCGAGGCCCTGCAGCGTGTTCTGCGCGTCGTCCTTCTGGGCGCCGACCACGTTCGGGACGGTCTGCTTGGCCTTGCCCTGGGAGACCGTCAGCTTGATCGCGGCGCTCGGGTCGGTGGGCGTGTTCGCCGCCGGGTCCTGGGCGGTGACGGTGTCCTGCGCGGCGGTGTCGTCGTCCTTGTACTCGGTGGTGACGTTGCTGAAGCCGGCGTCGGCGAGCGCCTTGGTGGCCTGGTCCTTCGGCTTGCCGACCACGCCCGGCACCGGCGCCTTGGCCGGGCCGGAGGAGACCTGCACCGTGATGGTCGCGTTCTCGGCGACCTGGTTGCCGGCCGTCGGGTTCTGGGTGCAGACCTGGTCCTTCTTGATGTTCGCGTCCGGGCAGGCGATCTTGTCGCCCTCGGCCACCACCAGCTTGGAGCCGACCGCGGCGGCGGCGGTCTTGGCTTCGGCCAGGGTCTTGCCGACCAGGTTCGGCGCGGTGACCTTCGCGGCGTCCTTCTTGTCGGTGTTGCTGAACATCGCCTGGGCCACGAAGAAGGTGCCGACCAGGACCAGCACGGCGGCCACCGCCAGCACGATCCAGGAGGTGTTGCTCTTCTTCGGCTGGTCCTCGCCGCGCCGGCCGCCACGGCCGTAGCCGTCGTCGTTGCCGCCGCCCGCGGGGCCGGCGTAGGTCTGCCCGTAGCCGTCGTCCTGGTAGCCGCCCTGCTGCCCGTAGCCGGGCTGGCCGGAGGCCTGCGGCAGGACGGTGGTCGGGCCGCCGCCGGGCTGCTGCGGCAGCACGTTGGTCTGGCCGTACGGGTCGTGCTGCTGCGGGTAGCCGTTCTGGTCGTAGCCGTAGGCCGCGCCCATGCCGTACGCGGCCTGCTGGGCGGCGGCCACCGGCAGGCCGTCGAGGAAGCGCTCGATGTCGTCGCGCATCTCGTCGGCGCTCTGGTAGCGGTAGTCGCGTTCCTTGGCGAGCGCCTTCAGCACGATCGCGTCGATCTCGGGGCGCACCTCGGGGTCGAAGACGGACGGCGGCTGCGGCTCCTCCCGGACGTGCTGGTACGCCACCGCGACCGGCGAGTCGCCGACGAAGGGCGGGCGGACGGTCAGCAGCTCGTAGAGCAGGCAGCCGGTGGAGTAGAGGTCGGAGCGGGCGTCGACCTGCTCGCCCTTGGCCTGCTCGGGGGAGAGGTACTGGGCGGTGCCGATGACGGCAGAGGTCTGGGTCATGGTCATCCCGGCGTCACCCATCGCACGGGCGATTCCGAAGTCCATCACCTTGACGTTGCCCTGCCGGGTCAGCATCACGTTGGCCGGCTTGATGTCGCGGTGCACGATCCCGGCCCGGTGCGAGTACTCCAGGGCCTGGAGGATGCCGATGGTCATCTCCAGCGCGCGCTCGGGCAGCAGTCGGCGGCCGGAGTGCAGCAGCTCGCGCAGCGTGGACCCCTCGACGTACTCCATCACGATGTACGGGATGGAGATGCCGTCGATGTAGTCCTCGCCGGTGTCGTACACGGCGACGATCGCGGGGTGGTTCAGGGACGCCGCCGACTGTGCCTCGCGGCGGAACCGGGCCTGGAACGACGGATCCCGGGCCATGTCGGCCCGGAGCGTCTTCACGGCGACGGAACGGCCGAGCCGGGTGTCATGGCCGAGGTACACCTCGGCCATGCCGCCGCGTCCGAGAACGCCGCCGAGCTCGTACCTGCCGCCGAGGCGACGAGGCTCTTCCATAGTTCCGACCCTCTCCCTCACCCGCCGGTGAGGTTGTGACGTAGGCGTCCCCGCACGCTCTGGATGACGCCGCGCGGTCCGCGACCGGTTCTCCGGCCGGGCCGTGCGGTGCCTCGCGGGCGGCAACGGGCACACCCGCTGCTGGCGGATACGCTACCGGTCGTACCGCACCGGACCGGAGTCCGTCGACGGCCGATACCAGACCGGTATCCGGGCGGGGGTGTCGATCGTGACATTCCCCTCACCCCGGACTCCGCTCCCTACTTGCCGAGTGCGGCCTGCATCACCGCCTTGGCGATCGGGGCCGCGAGCCGGCCGCCGCTGATGCCGTCGCGGTTCTGGGAGCCGTCCTCGACCACCACCGCGACCGCGACCGACTGGCCGTCCGAGGTCTTGGCCCAGGAGGTGAACCAGGCGAAGGGCAGCCCGGCGTTGTCCTCGCCGTGCTGGGCGGTGCCGGTCTTGCCGCCGACCTGGAGGCCGGGGATCTTGGCGTTGGTGCCGGTGCCGTTCTCGACCACCGAGACCATCAGGTCCTGCATCTTCTGCGCGGTGGCCGGGCTCATCGCCTGGGAGAACTGCTTCTCGGTGTGCTTGGAGATCGTGGTCAGCGAGGCCGAGCGCTCCTGGTCGACCAGGTACGGCTGCATCAGGCTGCCGTTGTTGGCGATCGCGGCGGAGACCATGGCCATCTGGAGCGGGGTGGCGCGGGTGTCGTGCTGGCCGATCGAGTCCTGGGCGGTGCCGTCCCGGCTGACGCTGTCCGGGAAGATGCTCTTCTCGGAGCGGACCGGTGTGTCGATCGTGCTGTTGAAGCCGAACTTCTCGGCCTGCGCCCGCATCTTCTCCTTGCCCAGGTCGTCGCCCATCTTGGCGAAGACCGTGTTGCAGGACTGGTCCAGCCCGGACTTGACGGTGGCGTTCTCGCAGCGCTCGTTCGGGCTCTCGTTCCTCAGCTGGGTCGTGGTGTTCGGCAGGATGTACGGCTCCGGCGTCGTCGTGGCGTCGTCGACGCCCTGGTAGAGGCCGTTCTCGAACGCCGCGGTCGCGGTGACCAGCTTGAAGGTCGAGCCGGGCGGATAGGTCTCCTTCAGCGCCCGGTTGAGCATCGGCTTGTTCGGGTCCGCGTTGAGGTCCGTCCAGGCCTTGGAGTCGGCCGAGTCGCTGCCGGAGAAGGCGCCCGGGTCGTAGGACGGGGTGGAGACCAGTGCCAGGATCGCGCCGGTCTTCGGGTCGAGCGCGACCACCGCGCCCTTCTTGTTGCCCAGGCCGTCGAAGGCGGCCTTCTGGACCTTGGCGTTGATGGTCGTCAGGACGTCGCCGCCGCGCTTCTGCTCGCCGGTCAGCATGTCCAGGGTGTTGCGGAAGAACAGCCGGTCGTCGGTGCCGGAGAGGATGCCGTCCTCCAGGTTCTCCAGCTGGCTGGAGCCGAAGACCTGGGAGGAGTAGCCGGTGACCGGGGCGTACATCGGGCCGTCGACCCAGGAGCGCTTGTACTTGTAGCGCAGGCCGTTGACGAAGTCGGACTTGGTGACCGGCTGGCCGCCGACGACGATGTTGCCGCGCGGGTGGGCGTAGCGGTCGTACAGCTGGCGCTTGTTGTTCTTGTTGCTCGCCCAGGAGTCGGCCTGGACGCCCTGCACCCAGTTGGTGCGCACCATCAGGGCGAGTATCAGCACGAGGCAGAAGATCGCGACCCGGCGGATCGGCTTGTTCATCGGGCAGGTCCTCCCTGGCCCTCGGTGGCTGGGGCCGGTTCGACCCCCGGGCGGCGGGCGCTGTCGCTGATCTTCAGCAGGATCGCGACCAGCGCCCAGTTGGCGACCACGGACGAACCGCCCTGGGCCAGGAACGGCATGGTCATACCGGTCAGCGGGATCAGTCCGGTCACACCGCCGGCGACGACGAACACCTGCAGCGCCATCGCCGAGGCGAGGCCGACGGCGAACAGCTTGCCGAACGGGTCGCGGGCGGCGATCGCGGTGCGCAGGCCGCGCTGCACCAGCAGCGCGTACAGCAGGAAGATCGCCATCATGCCGGTCAGGCCGAGTTCCTCGCCGAAGGACCCCAGGATGAAGTCGCTCTTGGCGGCGAAGGCGATCAGCCAGGACCGGCCCTGGCCCAGGCCGGAGCCGGTGACCCCGCCGGAGCCGAGCGCCATCAGCGACTGGCCGATCTGCTCGGTGGCGCCCTGCGGCGGGTTCGGGCCGAAGGCGGCCATCGGGTCGAGCCAGGCGTTGATGCGGATCTTCACGTGGCTGGCGGTCGAGGCGACCGCGACCGCGCCGCCGACCGACATCAGCAGGCCGAACAGGATCCAGCTGGTCCGCTCGGTGGCGACGTAGAGCATCACCACGAACAGGCCGAAGAACAGGAAGGACGTGCCCAGGTCGTTCTCGAAGATCAGGATCAGCAGGCTGAGCAGCCAGATCACGATGATCGGGCCGAGGTCGCGGCCGCGCGGCAGGTACAGGCCCATGAACCGGCGGCTGGCCAGCGCCAGGGCGTCCCGCTTGACCATCAGGTAGCCGGCGAAGAACACCGTCAGGATGATCTTGGCGAACTCGCCGGGCTGGATGGAGAAGCTGCCCATCCGGATCCAGATCTTGGCGCCGAAGTCCTCCTCCCGGGACGGGAAGAAGGCCGGCGCGGCGAGCAGGACCAGGGCCAGCACCATCGAGATGTAGGTGTAGCGCTGGAGCACCCGGTGGTCCTTCAGGAGGACCATCACCGCGATGAAGCCGGCGATCCCGAGCGCCGACCACATCAGCTGGTTCTGGGCCGCCGGGTAGTTGCCCCTGAGCAGCTTGCCCGCCTTGTCCAGCCGCCAGATCATCACCACCCCGAGCCCGTTCAGCAGGGTGGCGATCGGCAGCATCAGCGGATCCGCGTACGGCGCGAAGCGGCGCACCAGCAGGTGCGCGACCAGCGCCAGGGCGCCCATGCCGAGCCCGTAGCCGAGCATCCCGGCGGGCAGCTTGGAGTCCATCGCGAGGCCGACGTTGGCGTACGCGAGGACCGGCAGCAGCACCGCGAAGAGCAGCAGGACCAGCTCGGTGTTGCGCCGGTTGGGCGCCTCCTGCGGGGAGATCGTGGTGTTGCCCCGCCGCCGGGGGACGGCGCGTGCGGCCGGTGCCCGGCGCCGGGCGGACCGGCCGGTGTCTTCGCTCAGGTTGTAGCTGCTCACGTGGTGACCGCTCCCTGACGGCCGGCAAGACCGCTCGGGGCGGTCCTATGTCGGGGCACGGCCGTCACTGCTGCTTCGGGCAGGAGTTGGCCCGGCTGAGGTCCTCGTCGCTCAGCGGGGGCTGGTCACCCTGCGCGCCTGCCGCCGGAGGAGTGGCGTTCGGCGTCGGGGCGGGCGTGCCCGGGGCGGTCGGGGTCGGCGTGGCGTTGGGCGTGGTGGTCGGCGCCGCCGCGGCCGGGCGGTTCTTCTCCGTGGCGCCCGGGGTGGGCGTGGAGGTCACGAACGCGGTGTGGGTGGCCTGCGTCGCCTGGGTGCCCTGCGCCGGGGCCGTCGCCCGCGCGGCCCGCTGGCAGAGCTGGACCCAGCCGTCGAGCTCCTGGATGGTCGAGTTGGCGTCGCCGATGCTGCCGACCGAGATGGTCTTGTTCACGTGGGCGCGCTGGTCCTGCGGCAGCCACTTGAGCTGGATCTTGCTGTACGAGTCGTGCACCGAGGACAGGCTCAGGCCGGCCAGGTTCTGGTTCAGGCCCTGGTAGACGGCGACGTGGTCGCCCTCCTCGCCGATGTAGTACTGGTCCTGGGTCCACTGGTAGCCGAAGTAGCCGGCGCCGCCGAGCAGGCCGAGCGCGACCAGGACGGCCACCGAGATCGTCAGGCCCCTGCGCTTGCGCTTCGGGGGCGGCTCCTCGTCGAAGTCCTCGGTGCCGTACACCGAGGGCTCGGTGGAGCCGTAGCCGTACTCGCCCTCGTAGCCCTCGGCGGGGCCGAAGCCGCCGGGTGCGGCGCCGTACTCGCCCGGGTAGCCCTCGGCCGGGCCGAAGGCGCCCTGCGGGCTGCGGCCGAGGCCGGCGGCGCGGCCGGCCGGGGTGTCCGCGATCGATCGGTCGGCGGCGGCCGAGGACGGCGGGGCGTCGGCGACCGCGCCGACCACCACCGGGACGTCGTTGAACTGGCCGCTCATGGTGTCCGTGGCACCGACGTCGATGACGTCCGCCACGATGCAGGTGATGTTGTCCGGACCGCCGCCGCGCAGCGCGAGCTGGATCAGCTCCTGCACGGTCTGCTCGGGCGAGTAGAAGCTGCCGAGGGTGTCCTGGAGGGTCTGGTGGCTGACCGGGCCGGAGAGGCCGTCGGAGCAGATCAGGTAGCGGTCGCCGGCCCGGACCTCGCGGATCGACAGGTCGGGCTCGACCTGGCCGCGGCCGTCCAGCGCCCGCATCAGCAGCGAGCGCTGCGGGTGGGTCTCGGCCTCCTCGGGCGTGATCCGGCCCTCGTCGACCAGGCGCTGCACCCAGGTGTGGTCCTGGGTGATCTGCACCAGCGAGCCGTCGCGCAGCAGGTAGGCGCGGGAGTCGCCGACGTGCACCATGCCCATCCGCTGGCCCGTCCAGAGCATGGCGGTGAGCGTGCAGCCCATGCCCTCCAGCTGCGGGTCCTCCTCGACCATCTGCCGGAGCCGGTCGTTGGCGCCCTGGACGGCGTCGCCCAGCAGGGTCAGCAGGTCGGCGCCCGGCACGTCCTCGTCCAGCCGGACGATCGAGCCGAGCACCTCGGAGGAAGCGACCTCGCCGGCCGCGGCGCCGCCCATGCCGTCGGCCACGGCCAGCAGCCGCGGCCCGGCGTAGCCGGAGTCCTCGTTCCCCTCCCGGATCAGTCCCTTGTGGGAGCCGGCGGCGAAGCGCAGCACCAGGGTCATGCGACCTGTGCCCCCCTCTGGGTCATGGACGGGATGCTGTCCCTCATGCGCTACTACTTCCGCAGTTCGATGACGGTCCTGCCGATACGGATCGGCATGCCCGGCTGGAGCGGGGTGGGCGCGGTCAGGCGCTGCCGGTCCAGATAGGTGCCGTTGGTGGAGCCTAGATCCTCGACCGTCCACTGCCCAGTCTGATCCGGATAGATCCTGGCATGCCGGGAGGACGCGTAGTCGTCGTCCAGCACGATGGTGGAGTCGTGCGCGCGGCCCAGCGTGATGGTCTGCCCCTGCAGCGCCACGGTGGTGCCGGCCAGCGAGCCCTGCACCACGACGAGCTGGGTCGGGGCGCCGCGTCGGCGCCCGCCGCCGCCCTGGGTCTGGCCCGCCGCGGTGGCGGCGGCCGGGGGAGGCGTGGGGCGACCCGCGACCGTGGTGGCCGGGCTGCCGGCCGCCGTGGCGCTCGCGCCGCGACGGGAGGACCGCGGATTCACCTTGGTGCCGAAGAGGTCGCTGCGGATCACCTGGATCGCGACGATGACGAACAGCCACAGTACGGCCAGGAAGCCCAGCCGCATGACCGTGAGGGTCAGTTCTGACATGACCGTCCCGCCAGTCGGTGAGCGAGGCGCGCGAACAATTCGGACACTACCCTTCGACCTGCCGGTAGACGATGGTGGTGGAGCCCACGACGATTCGCGAGCCGTCGCGGAGCGTAGCGCGCTGGGTGTGCTGTCCGTCCACCACGATGCCGTTGGTGGAGCCCAGGTCGAGCACCATCGAAGGGGTACCGGGCCGGATCTCCGCGTGCTTGCGGGAGACCCCAGGGTCGTCGATCCGCACGTCCGCCTCGGTCGAGCGGCCGAGCACGCAGGCCGAACCGGTGATCTGGTGGCGGGCGCCGTTCACCTCGACCCAGCGGCGGACCCCGGCACCGCCGTGGCCGGCTCCGGGGAAGTTTCGGACGTTGCCGCCGGCGGGCGCGGGCGGGCCGGGAGGCATCGCGGGAGGCGCGGCCGGCGGCGGGGGCGCGTTGAACTGGGCGGCGCCGGGCTGCTGCCACGGTGCGCCGGGGGCCGGCGCGGCCGGCGGGCGGTCGTACCCGGGCTGCTGCGGGGCGTACTGCTGGGGCTGGGGCTCCTCGGCCGCGAGGGTGCGGCTGCGCACCCGGTACAGGCCGGTGTCCAGGTCGTCGGCCTTCTCCAGGTTCACCTGGAGCGGGCCCATGAAGGTGTACCGCTGGGCCTCCGCGTACTCGCGGACCATGCCGGCCAGCTCGGTGCCGAGCTGTCCGGAGTAGGGGCTGAGGCGCTCGTGGTCGTGCGGGCTCAGCTCGACGATGAAGTCGTTCGGCACGACGGTGCGGTCGCGGTTCCAGATGCTCGCGTTGTTGTCGCACTCGCGCTGCAGCGCTCCGGCGATCTCCACGGGCTGGACCTCGGACTTGAACACCTTGGCGAAGGTGCCGTTGACGAGACCCTCAAGTCGCTGCTCGAACTTCTTCAGCACTCCCATGGGGCACCCCCTTCCAGGGTTCGTTCGCCTGCCCGCCGGCCGGATCCCGCCGGGAACCGGCCGCGCCTACTTGCGGTACTTCCGTACTGATCGTATCCACGCCGGGCCCTTCCGTACGGTTCCCGGACCGTGTGGTGCCCGGGGGTGGGCTCGGACACACAGGGTGACGCATTTCGGGTACGGCACGCCAGGTGTGTCCGTCGGAGTGCCCGCCCGCCCTTCGCGCACGCGTTCGTCGAGCACCCGTTCGGGCCGGGCTGGTCCCCTCGGACAACGGATTCGGAGCCGCCCCCCAGGTCGTGCTAATGTTTTCCACGTCGGAAGGGCCGCCCGGAAGGGAGGCCGGTCCAAGGAAACGCGAAGGCCTCATGGTACCGAGCGGTTCGGAAGATCGGTCGGCAACGAGGACAACACCCATGCGCGGGTGGCGGAATAGGCAGACGCGCTGGATTCAGGTTCCAGTGCCCGAAAGGGCGTGGGGGTTCAACTCCCCCCTCGCGCACAGCGAAGCCCCGCAGATCTACGGATCTGCGGGGCTTTCTCGTTCTCCCGGCAGGTCCGGGCCCGCACGGGCGGGTGCGTTTCAGGAGCGGGTGGCCGGCAGGTCGGCGCGGACCTCGAAGCCGCCGTCCTGGGTCGGGCCGGCGGTGAGGGTGCCGCCCAGCAGCTGGGCGCGCTCGCGCAGGCCGACCAGGCCGTGGCCGCCGCCCGGGAGGGTCTCGGTCGGGTGGACCGGCGGGGCCTCGTTGCGCACCTCGACCCGCAGCCGGCGCCCCTTCGCCCGGACCCGTACGTGCACCGCCGCATCCGGGGCGTACTTGGTGATGTTGGTGAGCGCCTCCTGCACGGTGCGGTAGGCGGCCCGCTCCACCGCCTCCGGCCACGGGCGGTCACCGGGGTGCAGTTCGGCGTCGGCGGCCAGCCCGCTCTCCTCGATCAGCCGGGGCAGGTCGGCCAGTCGGGGCTGCGGGGCGAGCGGGGCGTCCGGCAGCCCGCCGCCGGTGCCGCGCAGCACCCCGACCATCTGGCGCAGCTCCTCCAGCGTCCGGACGGCCAGTTCGCGGATGGTGCGGGCGGTGGTGACCGCGGCCGGGTCGGCGCTGCTGACCTGGAGCGCGCCGGCCTGGATGCTGATCAGACTGACCTGGTGCGAGACCACGTCGTGCATCTCCCGGGCCAGCCGGCCGCGCTCGCTGATCAGCACCCGCTCGGCCAGCAGGCGGCTCTCCCGCTCCTGGCCGCGGGTCAGCTCGTCCAGGCGGGCGGCCAGCTCCCGGCGGGTCCGGGCGAGCAGTCCGGTGGCGGCCGGGCCGGCGGCCAGCATCACGGCCTGGATGGCGTCCAGCGCGGTGGCCCGGCTCAGGTCGAGGAGGTCGACGGGCAGCGGCCAGTGGAAGAACTCGACCACGGTGAAGAGGACGCCGCAGGGGACCACGATCCGCGGGCTGGGACGTTCGGCGGCCACCGTGTAGACGGCGGTTATCGGGGCCAGCCAGATCTCGTCCACCCAGCTGCCGGGCATGGTGAGCAGCAGCACCGTGACCGGGAAGCGGCGGCGCCAGAGCAGGGCGACGGCGGCCAGCGTGGAGAGGGCGACCTGCCACCAGGAGGCCTCCCGGGCCACCAGGGCGGCGTCCAGCAGGGAGTACAGGACCGGCAGCAGCAGCATCAGCCAGGGGGCGGTGCACCAGGCCGGGAGCCGTCTGGACGGCAGCTGGTCGGCGGCCGTCATGCCCCGTCGCCGGGCTTGGGCCGGACCAGGCCGGCCCGGTGGGCGAGAACGGCCGCCTGCACCCGGTTGGCGGCGCCGAGCTTGCCGAGGATCGCGCTGATGTGGTCCTTGACGGTGCCGGTGCCGAGGAAGAGGCGGTCGGCGATCTCGGCGTTGGACAGGCCCTCGCCGAGCAGGGCGAGCACGTCGAGCTCCCGGCCGGTGAGGGTGCGGGCGAGCGCGGTGGCCTCGGCGTCCGGGCCGCCGCCGTCCACGTAGCCGCCGATGACGGTGCGGGTGACGGTCGGGGAGAGGATGTTGCCGCCGGCCGCGAGCACCCGGACGGCGTGCACCAGCTGCTCGGGGGCGGTGTCCTTGAGCAGGAAGCCGGTCGCCCCGGCGCGCAGCGCGGTGCCGATGTACTCGTCGGTGTCGAAGGTGGTGAGCATCGCCACCGCGGGCGGGTCGGGCAGGGCGCGCAGGCGGCGCAGCACGGAGATGCCGTCGAGGTCCGGCATCCGGATGTCGAGCAGCACCACGTGCGGGCGCAGGCGCTGGACGTGGTCCTCGGCCTGCCCGCCGGAGCAGTCGCCGACCACCTCCAGGTCGGGGGCGGAGCCGACGATCAGGCCGAGGCCGGAGCGGACCAGGATCTCGTCGTCGACGATCAGCACGCGGGTGGTGGTGATGGTGCCTCCTCGGTTCTGGCGGCCGGGTGGGGGCGGTCCGCGTAGGTCGTTTCGAGGGTAGGGGTAGCCGGGACGGGGCGCCGAACCTCGGTGGGTGGCAACCCCCGCCGTTCGGCGGGGGTGGGAATCCGCTACCCGGTTCACGTAATTCTCAGCCCCGGTGCGGAACCATGGAGTTGGCTGACTCTTTCCGGCCTGCTCCGCCACCTGGGCGGACGTCCCGGCGGGGGGTGGCCGGTCAGTCCGTCGGGCCCGTGCGGGCGCCCGGCGCCGGGCCGTTCGCGGATGCGCCCCACCATCTGATCGTTTGGAATTGAGCTGTGTCGTCCACTGTGAAGTCGGAGCCGTCCGCCACGTCCCCCGGGCCCCGGCCCGGCGGCGTGCTCGACCGCTGGCGTCCGAGGGCCGCCGTGGCCTCCGTCTGGTACCTGCGGCTGATCGCCCTGCTCAACGTGGCCACGGTGCTGCTGGTGCCATTCGGCAACCAGGTCAGCGAGCACAACGAGGGTGAGTACTTCACCCCGTACCTGATGACCTCGGGCCTGGCCAGCGCCGTGCTGTCGGTGTTCCTGGCGGTCGCGATGCGGCGGCGCAAGCGGGCTGCGTGGATCTTCAACGCGGCGCTCGGCGGGCTCTTCGCGCTGCTCTACCTGGCGGCCATGGTGGTGCCGGACGAACGGTTCAACAAGCACCCGCTCAACTACTTCTCCACCGTCCTGACCTGCCTGTTCGTGCTGGCGCTGGCGATCGGGCGCAAGGAGTTCACCTCCAAGGGCGACAGCGCCAACCCGAAGACCGCGGCGGCCACCTTCGTCGGTGGGCTGGTGTTCGGCGGCGGGGTCGGCGCGCTGCTGGTCTGGCTGACCAACGAGCTGTCCGGCGCCGGCTTCTGGGACCTCTTCCGGTACTCGGTCGGCCGGATGATCACCATCACCCCGTCCGAGCACCTGCGCTCCGTGATCGCCGCCCCGACCTGGGTGAACGCCGCGATCAACGCGATGGGCGCGGTGCTCTTCCTGCTGGTGCTGTACGTGGCCTTCCGCAGCCCGCGGGGCAAGGAGCTGCTGAACCCGGAGGACGAGGCCAAGCTGCGCGGGCTGCTGGACAAGCAGGGCGAGCGGGACTCGCTCGGCTACTTCGCGCTGCGCCGGGACAAGGCGGTGATCTTCTCTCCCAGCGGCAAGGCCGCGGTCACCTACCGGGTGATCGGCGGCGTCTCGCTCGCCTCGGGCGACCCGATCGGCGACCCGGAGGCCTGGCCGGGCGCGATCGACGCCTGGCTGGCCGAGGCCCGCGAGCACGCCTGGGCGCCGGCCGTGATGGGCGCCTCCGAGGAGGCCGGGGTGATCTACGCCCGGCACGGGCTGGACGCGCTGGAGCTGGGCGACGAGGCGATCGTCGAAATGGACGAGTTCTCGCTGGACGGCCGCGCGATGCGGGTGGTCCGGCAGGCGTACAACCGGGTCAAGCGGGCCGGGTACACGGTGCGGATCCGCCGCCACGAGTCCATCTCGGAGGCGGAGATGGCCGAGCTGGTGGCCAAGGCCGACGAGTGGCGCGACGGGGCGACCGAGCGCGGCTTCTCGATGGCGCTCGGCCGGCTCGGCGACCCGGGCGACGGCCGCTGCGTGATGCTGGAGTGCAGTGACGGCGACGGCGAGCTCAAGGCGCTGCTGAGCTTCGTCCCCTGGGGCCCGGACGGGCTCTCGCTGGACCTGATGCGCCGGGCCCGGGACACCGAGAACGGCCTGATGGAGTTCATGGTGATCGAGCTCCTGCAGCGTGCCGACGAGGTGGGGCTGAAGCGGGTTTCGTTGAACTTCGCGATGTTCCGCTCCGTTTTCGAGCGCGGTTCGCGCCTGGGCGCCGGCCCGGTGCTTCGGCTGTGGCGTTCCGTCCTCGGATTCTTCTCGCGCTGGTGGCAGATCGAGTCGCTGTACCGCGCCAATGCCAAGTACCGGCCGATTTGGGAGCCGCGCTACCTGCTGTTCGAGAAGAGCAGCGAGATTCCGCGGATCGGCATCGCGAGTGCGCGCGCGGAGGGCTTCATCGTCGCGCCGAGCCTGCCCGCCCTGTTCCGCCGTCGGCACGCGCGGGCCGCCGTGGTGGCACCCCGGGTGCCGGTCGCGGCGCGGGACGGGAAGGGGTAGCCCTCCGCCGGGGGGCGGAGGGGGCCGGTCGGCCGGACGGGGGGTCCGGCGGGGGTATCGCCCTCCCCCCTGAGGATGACCCTTATCCCCATCCATGCCGATGTGGCTTTGTTAAGAGGCTTCTAATGTTGGAGTAGTCGAGAGTTCGGGGATTCGGGAGAAACGGTTGTGATTCACAGGACCCACGCGGGGGGCGTGCGAAAGGGGCCGCTGGCGGTAGCCAGAGCGGCCGCTGTCGCCGAGTGGGGGACGTTGTTCGCGACGGTCCGGGAAACGGTGGTGCGGAAGAAGTTCGCCGCCGTTCCGCTGGCCACGGTGGCGACGTCTCTGATCCTGCTGTTCAGCATCGTCCAGCACCTGCCGGGCGGTGAGCGTTTCGTCAATCACATCGGGGTGGTGCGGGCGGCCCTGTCGCTGGACGTCTCGCTGCTGCGGACGCCGCTGTCGCTGTACGTTCCGGCGCTGGACCTTCCGGTCTGGGGGGCGCTGGCCCAGGTGTTCGTGGTCTTCGCGATCGCCGAGATCGTGCTCGGCCGGCGGATGACCCTGGTGGTGGCCTACGCCTGCACCCTGGCGGGCACGCTGTTCGCCCGGGTCGGCGTGGCGATCGGGCCGGGCCACCTGTTCGGCTTCCCGAAGTGGGTCGCCTACGTGCGGGACACCGGGCCGTCGGCCGCGGTGGTGGCGCTGGCGATCTGCATCGCGTTCCGCTGCCGGGCCTGGTTCACCGCCGGCCTGGTGGTGGTCCTGATGGTCGGCGAGGCGGTCGTGCTGCCGAACCTGGCCGGCCTGGAGCACGTGGTCGCGGTGATCACCGCGCTGCTGATCGCCGTCTCGGTCGAGGTCTTCGGGGACTTCTGGCCGCGGGTGCTGGCCGGGGTCGGCGCCGCCACCTCGGTGGCCGCGGCCGCCTCCCGGGAGGTCGCGGTGGAGGCCCGGCGGCGCCGGTCGGCGGGGGCCGTCATCCCCTGAGGGACGCTGTCAACGCCCTGTCGGCCGCGTGGCGGCCGGGCCTCGGGCCGGTGCCCGTACGCGGCTGTCAGGCGGGCGGAAGGGGGAGCTCGAACCAGACGACCTTCCCCACCGCCTTGCGGGCGGTGCCCCAGCGTTCGGCGAGCTTGGTGACCAGGGTGAGGCCGCGGCCGGTCTCGCCGAGCTGTTCGGCCGGCTCCAGCGAGGGCAGGTTGTGGTTGTCGTCGCTGACCTCGACCAGCAGTTTGTCCACCCGGATCAGCTGGAGCTTCACCTGGTCCCGGGCGACCCGGACGGCGTTCGTCACCAGCTCGCTGACCAGCAGTTCGGTGGTGTCGCTGAGCGCCTCCAGGTGCCAGCCGGCCAGTTGCTCGCGGACCAGTGAACGAGCCCGGCGGACCTCGCGGTGGTCCACGGTCAGGTCCCAGGTGGCCACCTCCGACGGGGCGACCCCGTCGAAGCGGGCCACCAGCAGGGCGACGTCGTCCTTGCGGTCGTCCGTGTGCAGCCGCCGCAGCACCTCGTCGCAGGCCTGCTCCGGGCTCTGCTGCGGGTCGATCAGGTTCCCGCAGAGCGCGGCCAGGCCCGCTCCTATGTCCCCGCCGCGGACCTCGACCAGGCCGTCGGTGCACAGCACCAGCATCGAGCCGTCCGAGACGTCGATGGTCTTCGCGACGAACGGCACCCCGCCGACGCCGATCGGGGCACCGGCCGGGATCTCCAGCAGCTCCCCGGTGCCGTCCGGGTGCACCAGGACGGGCGGGACGTGGCCGGCGCTGGCCAGCTCGCAGGTCCGGTTGATCGGGTCGTAGACCGCGTACAGGCAGGTCGCGAGGTGGTCGTCGCCGAGCTTGTGGGCCAGGTTGTCCAGGTGGCGCAGCAGCTGGCCGGGCGGCAGGTCCAGGGCGGCGAGGGTCTGCATCGCGGTGCGGAAGCGGCCCATCGCGGCGGCGGAGTGGATGCCGTGGCCCATCACGTCGCCGACCACCAGGGCGACCCGGCTGCCGGGCAGCTGGATGGCGTCGAACCAGTCGCCGCCGACCTCGGCCTTGGGATCGCCGGGCAGGTAGCGGTGCGCGATCTGGACACCGGGGATCTGCGGCGGGCGGGTCGGGATCATCGAGCGCTGCAGGGTGGTGGCGACCCTCGCCTCGGCGCGGTGCAGCCGGGCGTTGTCCAGGGACAGCGCGGCGCGGACGGCCAGCTCCTTGAGGGTCGCGGCGTCGCTCTCGTCGAAGGGGACGCGGTCGGGCAGCCGGAGCAGCTTGAGGATGCCCAGCACGGTGCCGCGGGCGGACAGCGGGACGACCAGCATCGAGCGGCCGGAGACCACCGGGGCCAGGCGGGCGCCGCCGAGGGCGATCGCGTAGTCGACCGCGACGTCCGAGCTGACCACCGGGACCAGCACCGGCTGGTTCAGCTGCAGGGCCATCCCCGGCGGGGTGCGGCGGGGCATGCTGACCAGCGAGCCCTCGGCGAGCACGTGGTCCCAGGCGCCGCCGGTCTCGTTGAAGACCAGGGCGACCCGGCGCAGCATGGTGTCGTCGTCCGGGCGGGCGACCGGCAGCTCGGAGTCCGAGATCAGCCCGTCCACCAGGTCCACGCAGGCGAAGTCGGCGATCCGGGGGACCAGCACCTGGCACAGCTCGCGGGCGGTGAAGCCGAGGTCCAGGGTGGTGCCGACCTTGCCGCCGACCTCGTTCAGCAGGGCCAGCTGCTCGCCGGCCTGCCCGTTGGTGAGGAACGGGCCGAGGCGCCCGGAGGGCGGGACCTCGGGGCTCGCCGGGGCCGGGACGGGTACGGCGGGGGGCGGGGCGGGTACGGCGGGGGGCGGGGCCTGGTCGGTGGATGGCAGCGGGTGGCCGATGGCGGACGACTCGACGGCGGCTCGGTCGATGGCCGTTCCTCCTCCGGTGGGTGGGGGTGCGTCCCGGCCGGAGGCCGGGGGAGGGACGGCCGGGCCGCCGCCCGCCGCGGCGCCGCCGACTGCGGCGGCGACCGGCAGGGCGAGGGACTGGGCGACGAGTTCGGCGGCGTCGCGCTGGACGGGCAGGGGGGCGGCCGGGCGGCGGACGGACGTGGTCGGCTCGGGCTGCGGCGGCGGGCCGACCCGGGCGGCGCGCTGCTGGGGCGTCGGGTAGCGGCGGCCGAGGCCGGCGGCCGCGTGCGCCGTCCCGCTCTGGGCGTCGGCGGGCAGCACCGGCAGCACGGTCGTGGCGTCCAGCCGCAGGGCGGGCAGACCGCCGAGCTCGACCGCCTCCAGCAGCGGCCCGCGCAGCGCGGCGGGCAGCAGGCGGGCCAGCGGCTCGGGGACCCGGTCGGCGGGCCGGGTGAGCGCCGCAGTCAGCCCGTGGAAGCCGCCCCGGGCGGCGGGGGCGGCCGCGAACGGCAGCAGCCGCTCGCCGAGCGCGAGCCGCGGACCGGTGGTGCGCAGCGGGCGGGCGTCGGCGGCCAGCGCGAGCAGCCCGCCGGACGGCCCGGCCAGCGGGTAGGCCCACCAGAGCACGTCGCGCTGGTGCTCCTCGCGGTCGGTGACGGTCAGCCGCCCGGCCCAGGGGCGGCCGGCCGAGGTCAGCTCGGCGAGGGTGTCGAAGGTGTCGCAGGGGCGGCGGACGGAGCAGCGGCCGAGCACCCGGGACTCCAGGGCGGGCAGCAGGCCGGAGGCAGGGCGGTCGTGGGCGACCTCGGCGCGGTGTCCGAACAGCTCCTCGGCGGCGCGGCTCCACTGCGCGATCCGGCCGGACCGGTCGACCAGGACGGGGGCGAGCCGGAGCAGGGCGGCCACGCCCGTGGGCTGGTCGCCCGGTGCGGTCCCGTCGCCTGCCGGACGCGGTGTGGAGTTGGACTCGGCCACCATGGATTCGGTCTGCTCCCGCCTGGCCGCCACGCCTGGAGGCGGCCGTCTCTCCGGAGGAAGGCACGCTGTGCGGATACCAGCGAATCACGGACCGGGCCGGGCTTGATACCGAAACGGGGAGATTCGTCAGTATCGGTTGCGTGTCGCGCGGCGCGCGCCGGTCGGTACCTCCGGTTCACCCGGACGGGGCCTTCCCGCACGGCGGTAGGGTGGCAGGCCGGGCCGCCCGCACGGCGGCCCGCAGGACGCAGCCGGCCGGACGAGACAGAGGCGAGAAGTGAGCGCGCAGAGCCCCGCCCGCTGGACGGACCCGGAACGGCAGGAGCTGGAGGAGCGGGTCGCTGCCGCCGAGCTCGCCTGGCTCAGCATGGACGTGGACGTGCAGACGCTGCGGGTCGAGATCGACAACTTCGCCCTGATCCACCATGAGCTGCTCGGCCCGCTCTACGCCCGGCTGGACGAGCTGGACGCGCTGGTCGCCGAGGCGGTCGCGGCCCGCACCGGCCTGCCCGAGGACCGGCGCCGGGCCGCCGAGGCACGGCAGCAGGTCGAGGAACTGCCGGACCTGGACGCGCTGTTCGACTCGGTGCGGGAGAAGCGGGACCAGTCCGGGCGGGAGCAGCCCGGGCAGGGGCAGGAGGCCGCCCCGCCGCCGCCCGCCGCACCGGCCCGGGTGCGGCCCGGCAAGGAGGCCCAGCGGATCTACCGCGAGCTGGTCCGCCGCGCCCACCCCGACCTCACCACCGACCCGGCCGAGCAGCAGCGCCGGGCCGAGTTCATCGCCCGGGTCAACGAGGCCTACGCGTACGGGGACGCCGCCGCGCTGGAAGGCCTGGCCGCCGAGTGGTCCACCGCGCCGGAGGCCGCGCCCGGCGTCGACTCCCCCGACCGGGCGGACTGGCTGCGCCGCCGGCTGGACTGGCTGACCGCCAAGATCGCCGAGACCGCCGCGGAGCAGGTCCGGCTGGAGCAGACCCCGATGGGCGAGCTGCTCGCCCTCGCCCCGCAGGACCCGGACCGGCTGCTGGAGCAGCTGGCCGAGGAGCTGCTGGCCAAGGCCGCCGAACGGCAGGCCGAGCTGGAGCGGCTGCTCGGCGGGCACCCGTCCGCGGACGGCCACAGCCACGGTCACGGCTACGGATACGGCCACGGCCACGGCCACGGTCCGGCTGCGGTGGGCGACAATGGCACGGACCCGAACCGACCCCAGGAGAGCCACACGATGTTCGCGCAGATCCCCACCGCCGACGCCGCCGCCGTACCCGCCGATGCCGCTCTGCTGGACGTGCGCGAGCAGGACGAGTGGGACGCCGGCCACGTGGACGGCGCGCTGCACATCCCGCTGGGCCAGGTGATCGCCCGGCTCGGTGAGCTGCCCGACGAGAAGCTGTACGTGCTCTGCCGGGTCGGCGGCCGCTCCGCGCAGGTCGTCCAGTACCTGGTGCAGCAGGGCCGGGACGCGGTGAACGTGGACGGCGGGATGTACGCCTGGCAGGACGCCGGCCGTCCGATGGTGAGCAGCGGTGGCCAGGAGGCCTTCGTCCTCTAGGACCTCTCGGTAGGCCCCTCGGAGCCCGTCGCCCGGTAGGGCAGGATGGGCGCGCGAGCGTGCCGGGACCGGGCGGGGGAGGCCATGACGGAGACGACGGAGCGGCCGGGCCCCGGCCGGGTCTGGTCGAGGCCCGCGCGGGCCGTCCTCGGCCTCGCCGGGGTGGCGCTGCTCGGCGGCACCGCGCTGTTCCTCGGCGCGGTGTTCCTGCACGTCGCGCCCGCCAACTCGCTGTCCCGGCAGTACCGGGACGAGGTCGACGGCATCGTCTACCCGGAGTTCGAGCAGAACTGGAAGCTGTTCGCGCCCAACCCGCTGCAGCAGAACGTCAGCGTGGACGCCCGGGTGCGGACCGTCGCGCCCGGCGGGGCGACCCGCACCCACGACTGGATCGGGCTGACCGCGCGGGACCTCGCCGCGATACGGGGCAACCCGGCGCCCAGCCACGTCGACCAGAACCTGCTGCGCCGGGCCTGGGACTTCTACGACGGCTCGCACAACCCGCAGGACGAGGCGCCCACCGGGGCGCGCGGCAAGCTCGCCGAGCAGTACCTCAAACGGATCGCGCTGCAGCGGATCGGCCGGGACGTGGACGGCGAGCGGATCCTGGAGATCGCCTTCCGGGTGACCACGGCCACCGTCCTGCCGCCGACCTGGAGCGGCGAGGCCGCGCCGCCGGAGCCCAAGGTGCGGGAGCTGCCGTGGTGGCCGGTGGCGGAGGAGGACTACCGGGGGCTGCTCGGATGAACGAGGTGTCGGCGCAGGCCCCGCGGCCGGACGGGGAACTGCTCCCGGCCGGCGTGCCACGGCAGGCCGGGGCCGGACCGGAGGCTCCGGCGCCGCGCGGGCCCCGGGTGGCCGGGCCGCTCGGCCGGGCCGTGGCGGCCTTCACCGGGCGGGTGCTCGGACGGCACCAGGCCGCCGTGGTGCGGATCGGGTTCGGGCTGGTCTGGTGCGTGTACCTGCTGCGCGAGTGGCCCAACCGGCGGGTGCTGTACGGCGACCGCTCCCCGCTGTCGCTGGACCTCGCCGAGCGGCTGCTCGGCGACGACGGCGCGTTCACCGTGCTGCCCTGGTTCGGCGGGCGGCTCTGGTTCGAACTGGTCTACCACCTGGCGGTGCTGGCGGCCCTCGCCGTGCTGCTGGGCTGGCGGACCAGGGTGAGCACGGTGCTGTTCCTGGTCACCGTGCTGTCGCTGCAGAACCGCGACATCTTCCTCGGCGACGGCGGCGACAACGTCGTCCACCTGATGGCGGTCTACCTGGTCTTCACCCGCTGCGCCGAGGTCTGGTCGCTGGACGCCCGGCGGGCCCGGCTCGGGCGGACCGGGCGGACCGGGCGGACCGGGCGGACGGGGTGGGCGAAGTGGACGGGGGTGGCGCTCTGGGCCGTCCTCGGCACCGCCCTGGCGGTCTGCCAGTTCGGCGACTTCTCCGGACGGAGCCTGACCTGGACCGGCCGGGCCTTCCCGTACCTCGGCTGGGCGCCGCTGTTCTGGGGCCTCTGGACCGTCGCCGGGCTCTGGTGGGTGCTCGGCCGGCTGCGGCCGGACGGCGAGCCGCGGGCGGTGCTCGACGCGCTGGCCACCATGGTGCACAACTGCGCGATGCTGGTGATCGCCGTCGAGGTGGTGCTGATCTACGCCACGGCCGGCTGGTACAAGGTGCAGGGCACGCGCTGGCAGGACGGCACCGCGCTGTACTACCCGCTGCACCTGGACTACTTCACCCCCTGGCCCGGGCTGTCCGCGCTGGTCGGCTCGGCGCTGCTGCCGGTCTTCCTGATCTCCTACGGGACCGTGATCGTGCAGGTGGCCTTCCCGTTCACGCTGCTCAACCGGCGGGTCAAGAACGTGCTGCTGGCCGTCATGATGCTGGAGCACACGGGGATCGCGGTGCTGCTCGGACTGCCGGTGTTCTCGCTCGCGATGATCGCGGCGGACGCGGTGTTCCTGCCGACCGGGGCACTGCTGTGGCTGGCGGCGCGGGCGAGCCGGATCGGTGCGGGACGGATCGGTGCCGGACGGATCGGTGCCGGACGGTTCGGTGCGGGACGGTTCCGGCGCACACCCTAGGATGTCGGTATGTCCTGGTTCGCCGCGCTTCGTGACACCGCGCGGACCGGACTCACCCTCGACCGGACCCTCACCGACCCCAAGCGGGCCGCCCGCGGGGCGGTCGCCGTGGCACTGGTGCTCTTCCCGACGCTCGCGCTCGGCGGGGTCTCCCTCGCCACCTCGGCCGCGATGGGGGCGTTCATCGCCGGCTCGGCCACCTTCCAGCGCAGCTTCCGGCCCCGGGCCAGCCTCGCCGTCGCCGCCGGGGCCGGACTCGGCATCAGCACCTTCCTCGGCTACCTGGCCGCCGGCGTCCCCGGGCTGTTCCCGGTGCTGCTCGGGGTGTGGGCCTTCGGCGCCGGGCTCGCCTGGGCGATCGGGCCCACCGCCGGGGTCGTCGCGACCAACACCGTCTCGGTGATGCTGATCGTCGTCCAGCTGCCGGTCAGCGTGACCGCCGCACTCGGCCACGGGCTGGTCGCCGCCCTCGGCGGAGTCGTCCAAGCCGCCGTCATCACCCTCTGGCCGATCGGCAGCTGGACCGCCCAACGCGACGCCCTCGCCGACACCTACGCCGAACTCGCCGACTACGCCCGCCGGTTGCGCCAGGACCCGACCGCGCACGTGGACCCGGCGCCGTTCATGACCGCCCGGCACGCCGCCGCGCTCACCCCCTGGCAGGACCGCCACCGGCCACCCGAACTGCGCGGCCTGCGCGGCATCGCCGAACGGATCCGGCCCACCCTCGCCGCGCTCGCCGACCCCAGGATCGGCGCCCCCGAGGAAGGGCCGGAACGGGACCGGGCCCGGGAGGTGCTGGCCGCCGCCGCCGAAGTCATGGACGCCCTCGCCCGGGCCGTCCGCACCGGCGACCCCGTCCGGCTCCCCCGCTCCGCGCCCGTGCTCACCCTGGTACGGCCCGACGACGACGGCCCCCGGCTGCAGGGCGCCGCCCGGCGCTCCGCCCGCCGCCTCGGCGGGCTGCTGCGCAAGGCCGCGGACACCCTGGACCGCAACGACGAGGACACCATCACCACACCCGTCGTCGGGGCCGGCGGGGCGCTGCACAAGCCGTCGATCGTCCGGATGCTGCCCGTCGCGCTGCGGGCCGTACGGCGCCAGCTGCGGCCGCGGTCGGCGATCTTCCAGCACGCCGTCCGGCTCGCCGGGGTGGTCACCGTCGCCTACCTGCTGGCCCGGCTCGCCGGATTCCACCACGGGTACTGGGCGCCGATGACGGCCGCGATGGTGATGCGGCCCGACTTCGCGCAGACCTACAGCCGGGGCGTCGCCCGGCTCGCCGGGACGGTCGTCGGGGTCGCCGTCTCCACGCTCGTCGTGCAACTGACCCACCCCGGGGAATGGGTGCTGGCCGCGCTCGCGGTGATCTGCATCGGCGGGGCGTACCTCGCCTTCCGGACCGGGTACGCGCTGACCACGGTCGGGATCTCGACGTACGTGGTGTTCCTGCTCGGACTGCAGGAGGGCAACCCGCTGGTGACGGCCTTCGAACGGGTCGGGCTCACCCTGCTCGGCGGGTCCGTCGCGCTCGTCACGTACGCGCTGTTCCCGACCTGGCAGACCGCCCGGCTCGGGGAACGGCTCGCCGAATGGCTGGCGGCGGCCGGGCGGTACGCGGGGGCGGTCGTCGCCTGCTACGAGCAGCCGGCGGCGCCGCGCGGGCGGGTCGTGCGGAGCGCACTGCTGGACTCGCGCGAGGCGCGCTCCGAACTCGTCCAGGCCATGCAGCGGGCCGACGCCGAACCGGGGCGGCACGAGTCCGGGCTGGCCGGGGTGAGCCGGCGCCAGATCGACCGGGCCCGGGCGGCGGTCGGGGCCCTCGGGCGGGCGGCCGTCCTGCTGGAGGCCCACCTGCCGGGCGCGGACGCGGAGCCGGTGCCGGGGGCCGGGGAGTACGCGGAGGAGCTGCGGCTGGCGACGGCGCTCGCGGGGGCGGCGCTGCTGACCGGGCAGCCGGTGGAGTTCGGGGCGGTGCGGGGGGCGCAGGCGCGGCTGGAGGAGCGGTTGGCGGGGGTGCCGGCGGGGGTGCAGCGGGATGTGGTGCGGGCGGGGACTCGGTTGGTGGGGTTGGCTTTGCGGGATCTGGAGCGGGCCCTGCGGGGGAGCTCCTCGGGTGGGGGTTCTGGGGCTGTCTCTTATACACATCTGACGCTGCCGACGAGCGATCTAGTGTAGATCTCG
>NZ_JNWQ01000085.1 GCF_000716875.1 Streptomyces novaecaesareae
ACGATTTTTCTGCCTGTCTCGTGGGCTCGGAGATGTGTATAAGAGACAGGGTGGGGAGGTCGGGGGTGGGGACGTCGGCCGTGGGGGCTCCGGCTGTGGGGGCTCCGGATTCCGGCGTCGGCCCGGCGGACGGGGCGGACTGCGGCTCGGCCTGGGGTTCGGCGTGGGGTCCTGCCTGGGGTTCGGCGTCCGCCTCGGCCGGCGTCCCGGGCTCCGGGTGCGGGGCGGTGCGTCCCGCCTCGGGGTCGGTGATCAGGGCCCGGTACTGGGGACATCGGGCTTCGAGTTCCTCGTGCGTCCCGATGTCCAGCAGGCGTCCGCGCTCCAGGACGGCGATCCGGTCGGCGAGCTGGAGCGTCGAACGGCGGTGGGCGATCAGCAGCGTGGTACGGCCGGTCATCACCGAGCGCAGCGCGTCGTGGATCTCCGCCTCGACCTGCGGGTCCACCGCCGAGGTGGCGTCGTCGAGCAGCAGGATCCGGGGGTCGGTGAGGATCGCCCGGGCCAGGGCGATGCGCTGGCGCTGCCCGCCGGAGAGGGTCAGGCCCTGCTCGCCGACCTTGGTCTCGTAGCCGTCCGGGAGGGCGCGGACGAACTCGTCGGCCTGCGCGGCGCGGGCGGCGGCGACGATCTGCTCGTCGGTGGCGTCCGGACGGCCGTAGGCGATGTTGGTGCGGACCGACTCGGAGAAGAGGAAGCTTTCCTCGGGGACGATGCCGACCGCCGCCCGGACCGAGTCCAGGGTGAGGTCGCGCAGGTCGTGACCGTAGAGGCGGACGGTGCCGGCGGCCGGGTCGTAGAAGCGGGGCACCAGCTGGGCCACCGTCGACTTGCCGGAGCCGGAGGCCCCGACCAGGGCGAGCGTCTCACCGGGGGCCAGCCTCAGGCTCAGGCCGTGCAGGACGGGGGCGGGGTGCTCGGGGTCATAGCGGAACTCGACCCGGTCGAACTCCAGGGCGACGTCCAGGGCCCGGGGGCCGACGGTGCTGCCGTACGGGCCGGCTTCCTCGGCGGTGCTGCCCGGCGGGGTGGCGCCCTTCCCGGCGTCGTCGCACGGGAGGTCGAGGTCCAGGGTGCGCGCGTCCTGGCGCTCCTGGACCAGCGGGCGCTCGTCGACCAGCTGCAGGACGCGTTCCACGCCCGCCCGGGCCTGCTGGCCGACCGTGATGACCATGGTCAGCATCCGCACCGGGCCGGTCATCTGCGCGACGTAGGTGGAGAAGGCGACGAAGGTCCCGAGCGTGACCCGGCCGTCGACGGCCAGCCAGCCGCCGAAGGCCAGGACGGCAACCTGGGCCAGGGCCGGAATCGCCTGCATCGCCGGGTTGTAGCGGGCGTTGAGCCGGATCGACCGGAGCCGGGCGGCGAACAGGTCGTGGGAGGCCCGCTCCAGCTTGCCCCGTTCCTGGGCCTCCTGGCCGAAGCCCTTGACCACCCGGACGCCGCCGATCGCGCCGTCCACCACGCCCGCGACTGCGGCCGCCTCCTGCTGGGCGGCCCAGGTGGCCGGGAACAGGCGCTTGCGGCTGAGCACCGAAACCCACCACAGCGCAGGGGCCATGACCAGCGCGACCAGGGTGAGCGGCGGAGACAGCCAGACCATCACGACCAGCGACATGACGAACATCAGCAGGTAGCCGGTCATCATCGGCAGCATCGAGAGCAGACCGTTGACCAGCTGGAGGTCGGAGGTCGCACGCCCGACCACCTGGCCGGTGTCCAGCCGGTCCTGGCGGTGGCCGTCGAGCCGGCCGAGCGAGCGGAACAGGTCGCTGCGCATGTCGTGCTGGACGTCGAGGGCCAGCTGACCGCCGTAGTAGCGACGGACCTGGGTGCAGCCGAAGACCACGACGGCGGCCAGCAGCAGCACCACCGCCCAGGGGGTCAGCGAGCGGGTGTGGGCGATGATCACGTCGTCGATGATCAGCTTGGTGACCAGCGGCACCAGCGCGGTGACGGCCATGCCGAGGAGCGAGGCGCCGAATGCGAACAGCAGGCTCCGGCGGGACCGCCAGCTGTAACCGACCAGGCGGCGCAGCCACCCTGCGGGCTCGGCGGGACCGCCGGCGGTGTGCTCGGCAGCCGTGTGCTCGGCAGCCGTGTGCTCGGCAGCCGTGTGCTGGGCAGCCGTGTGCTGGGCAGCCGCGCGTTCGGCCTCCGTGTGCTTGGCCGCCGTGTGCTCGGCCGCCGTGTGCTCGGCTGCCGTGTGCTCGGCTGCCGGAGTCGAGCCGGGGGCCGGTGGGCCGCTCGGGGATTGCTCCACCGTGGATCCGTGAGTCTCAGGCATATTTAGGGATGCTAACCATTTCGTCGGGTGGCCGCCACGGCGTTTCCGGCCCCGATGGGTTCGGGGCGGGCCGGGACGACCCGGATCGTCCGGTCCGGCGGACTGGCCAACAGCGTGCGGCCTGCGGTGATTCCCGATCGAACCACCGCACCCCCGCGCGGCACCGGTCGACCGCCGCCCGCCTCCAGGGTCGCCGACGACCCGTCGAACGCCCAGCGACCGGGGGTGGGCGGGCGCCGTCCTTTGGGCCTAGGCCTCCGGGCGGGGCGATCGCCCCGGGCAGCCGGGCGGGATCGGGTGCGCGAGCGAGCGGTATCGGGTGTTCGTGCGGGCGGGATCAGGCAGGCGTGCGAGCGGGATCAGGCCGAACTCAGGCGCCCGTGGAGGCCGAACCCGCGGACGCCGCGTTCGCGGCAGCGGCGAACGCCCCGTGCGCGAGGGTGTGGAGGAGCGTGGCCATGCCGTCGCGCTGAAGCCCCGAGCGCTCGCCCTGGCCGGGGTTCGAGCCGAGGCTGTGCGGGGTCGAGTTGATCAGGCCGAAGACGGCGTGCACGGTGGCCCGGGCCACCGGCTCGGCGGCGGGATCGGCCAGCGGCGGGTAGGCCTGCCGCACCACCTCCACCCACAGCTCGACGTAACCGCGCTGGAGCCGGCGGACGGTGCGGCGGTCCTCCTCCTTGAGGTTCAGCAGCTCGCGGTCGTGCAGGGTGATCAGGTCGCGGTCGTTCAGGGCGAAGTCGACGTGGCCGCCGATCAGCGCGTCCAGCGCCGCGACCGGCCCGTCGCCACCGCCCGCCCGGCGGCGCCCCTCCTCCAGCAGGCGCTCGCTGATGCCGATCAGCAGGTCGGCGAGCATCGCGTCCTTGCCGGCGAAATGGCGGTAGAGCCCGGGGCCGCTGATCCCGACGGCCTTGCCGATCTCGTCCACACCGACGCCGAGGAAGCCGCGGGCGGCGAACAGCCGCGCTGCCTCCCGGCGGATCTGGTCGCGGCGTGGGAGCGCGGAGGCTGTGGGGACGTTCGGCATGCTGCCCATCGTAGACAGTCGGGTTATCGGCCGTTAACCTGGGCGGCGTAAGTTAACGTTAATTAACGTGGGATTCCATGGGCGCACCGTACCTGGCCGCCCACTCGGTGCCGAGGGCAAGGGAGCTCTTGGGAATGGTCATCTCAACCGCCGGCACACCAACCGGCGTTCGGCTCAGCGCAGCGAACGGCGCCGCGGCGGCCGGCCCCGTACCGCCCGGAGCCGCCGCACCGGCGCCCCGGCTCGGCACCTCCGCCGACCCGGGCTCGGCGGCCTACCTCGCCAACACCGAGGCGCACCGGGCGCTGGTCGCCGAACTGCGGGCGAAGCTCGACGCGGCCGCGCTGGGCGGTGGCGCCAAGGCCCGCGCCCGGCACACCTCACGCGGCAAGCTCCTCCCCCGCGACCGGGTGGACACCCTGCTCGACCCGGCCTCGCCGTTCCTGGAGCTGGCCCCGCTGGCCGCCGACGGGATGTACGACGGGGCGGCGCCCGCGGCCGGTGTGATCGCCGGCATCGGCCGGGTCGCCGGACGCGAGGTGGTGGTCGTCGCCAACGACGCCACCGTCAAGGGCGGCACCTACTACCCGATGACGGTGAAGAAGCACCTGCGCGCCCAGGAGGTCGCGCTGGAGAACCGGCTGCCCTGCATCTACCTGGTGGATTCCGGCGGCGCCTTCCTCCCGATGCAGGACGAGGTCTTCCCGGACCGCGACCACTTCGGCCGGATCTTCTACAACCAGGCCAGGCTCTCCGCCGCGGGCATCCCGCAGATCGCCGCCGTGCTCGGTTCCTGCACGGCCGGCGGCGCGTACGTCCCGGCGATGAGCGACCAGGCCGTGATCGTCCGCAACCAGGGAACGATCTTCCTGGGCGGGCCGCCGCTGGTGAAGGCCGCCACCGGCGAGGTGGTCACCGCCGAGGAGCTGGGCGGCGGCGACCTGCACTCCCGCACCTCCGGCGTGACGGACCACCTGGCCGAGGACGACGCCCACGCCCTCTCGATCGTCCGCACGATCGTCGCCGGGCTCGGCCCGCGCGCGGCCAAGCCCTGGCCGCTCACCCCGGTCGAGCCGCCCGCCGTGGACCCGGCGGGCCTGTACGGGGCCGTCCCGGTCGACCCGCGCACGCCCTACGACGTGCGCGAGGTGATCGCCCGGCTGGTGGACGGCAGCCGCTTCGCCGAGTTCAAGGCCGAGTACGGCGCGACCCTGGTCACCGGATTCGCCCGGATCCACGGCCACCCCGTCGGCATCGTCGCCAACAACGGCGTGCTGTTCTCCGAGTCGGCCCTCAAGGGCGCCCACTTCATCGAGTTGTGCGACCAGCGCGGCATCCCCCTCCTCTTCCTGCAGAACATCACCGGGTTCATGGTCGGCCGTCAGTACGAGGCGGGCGGCATCGCCAAGCACGGCGCCAAGATGGTCAACGCCGTCGCCTGCACCCGCGTCCCGAAGCTGACGGTGGTGATCGGCGGCTCGTACGGTGCCGGCAACTACTCGATGTGCGGCCGGGCCTACTCGCCCCGCTTCCTGTGGATGTGGCCGGGCGCCAAGATCTCCGTGATGGGCGGCGAGCAGGCGGCGTCCGTCCTCGCCACCGTCCGCCGCGACCAGTTGGAGGCGCACGGCGAGCAGTGGCCGGCCGACGCGGAGGAGGAGTTCAAGCGTCCCGTCCGCGAGCAGTACGAGCGCCAGGGCAACGCCTACTACGCCACCGCCCGGCTCTGGGACGACGGTGTGATCGACCCGATGGACACCCGCACCGCCGTCGGTCTCGCCCTCACCGCCTGCGCCAACGCCCCGCTGGCGCCGCCCGCGCCGTACGGCGTCTTCCGCATGTGACACCGCCCCGTCGCTCCCGCGCCGTGACCCCTCCCTTCCGGGTGTGACACCCGCGGCGCCGGTCCGGCCCCGGGCCGGCGCCGACCACCCACCGCCACCTCCTTCGTACGGCTCCCCTCGACCCGGAGGAACGCCTCCCATGTTCGACACAGTTCTGGTCGCCAACCGCGGCGAGATCGCCCTCCGGGTGATCCGCACCCTGCGGCGCCTCGGCGTCCGCTCGGTCGCCGTGTTCAGCGACGCGGACGCCGATGCTCCGCACGTCCGCGAGGCCGACGTCGCGGTCCGGCTCGGCCCGGCCGACCGCAGTGACAGCTCGGCGGCCGAGACCTACCTGCGGACCGACCAGATCCTCGCCGCCGCCCGCCGCACCGGCGCCCAGGCCGTCCACCCCGGCTACGGCTTCCTCGCCGAGAACCCCGGCTTCGCCCGCGCCTGCGCCGACGCGGGCCTCGTCTTCATCGGACCACCTCCCGGTGCGGTCGAGTTGATGGGTGACAAGATCAACGCCAAGGAGGCCGTCCGGGCCGCCGGCGTCCCGGTGGTGCCCGGCAGCCAGGCCACCGCGCCCACCGACGAGGAACTCGTCGCCGCCGCCGACGAGATCGGCTACCCCGTCCTGCTCAAGCCGTCCGCCGGCGGCGGCGGCAAGGGCATGCGCCTCGTGCGGGACCGGGCCGAGCTGCCCACCGAGATCGCCGCCGCCCGCCGCGTAGCCCGCACCGCCTTCGGCGACGACACCCTGCTGCTGGAGCGCTGGGTCGACCGGCCGCGCCACATCGAGGTGCAGGTGCTGGCCGACGCCCACGGCACCACCGTCCACCTCGGCGAGCGCGAGTGCAGCCTCCAACGCCGCCACCAGAAACTGATCGAAGAGGCTCCCTCCGTTCTCCTCAATGCCGAGACCCGCGCCGCGATGGGCGCTGCGGCCGTCCGTGCCGCGGAGTCCTGCGGCTACACCGGGGCCGGCACCGTGGAGTTCATCGTCCCCGGCATCGACCCGGACGCCCCCTTCACCGCCGAGGGGGTGCGGGACTTCTTCTTCATGGAGATGAACACCCGTCTCCAGGTGGAACACCCCGTCACCGAGCTCGCCGTCGCCGTCGGCGCCGACTCGGCCCGGCTCGACCTGGTCGAGTGGCAGGTGCGCGTCGCCGCCGGCGAACCACTCACCTTCACCCAGTCCGACATCTCCTTCCTGGGCCACGCCATCGAGGCCCGCATCTGCGCCGAGGACCCGGAACGGGACTTCCTGCCCACCGGCGGCCGCATCCTCACCCTGGACGAGCCCCGGGGCGAGGGCATCCGTGTCGACTCCGGAGTCGCCCCCGGAACCGTCGTCACCAGCGCCTACGACCCCATGCTCGCCAAGGTCATCGCGTACGGGCCCGACCGCCCGACCGCGCTGCGCCGGCTCCGCGCCGCGCTGGCCGACACCCGCATCCTGGGCGTCACCACCAACACCGGCTTCCTGCGCCGGCTCCTCGCACACCCCGAGGTCGTCGCCGGCCGACTGGACACCGGCCTGGTGGAGCAGACGGCCCAGCAGCAGCCGGCCCTGCTCACCACGCCGTACTCCCCCGCCAACGCGACCGCCCCGGCCGGGACCGCGACGCCCGCCCACCCCGGGAACGGAACCGACCCGGCGACCGAATCGCCGTCGCCCTCCCACCTCCTCTACTACGCGGCCGCGCTGGCACGGCACCTGGACCTCACTCCGGCCGCCGCCCCCGGCGACTGGACCGACCCCTTCTCCCTTCCCTCCGGCTGGCGCCTGGGCGGCACCCCCGCCTGGACCACCCACCGACTCCGTACCCCCGGCCAGGACCCGGTCTCGGTGCGCATCCGTTCGATCACTGCGGGCAACGTAGCCGATGCCACTGACAATCCCGCCGGGCCCACCCGCGAGGTGGAGCTCCGGCTCGACGGCGGACCGGCGCACCGCGCCCGCGCGACCCTGGCGGGCGACCGGCTGCACCTGACCGTCGACGGCCTGCAGACCACGTTCTCGCTGGCCACCGACGCCACCCCCGGCCTCGCCGCCGGCCCGGTGACCTGGCTCGGCGTCGAGGGCGACGCCTGGCCCCTGCACGGCTACGACCCGGCCGTCGAGAGCGCCGCCGGGGCCGGCGCGCACCACGGCGCCCTGACCGCCCCGATGCCCGGCACCGTCACGGTCGTCAAGACCACGGCGGGCGAGACCGTCCGCAAGGGCCAGCCCCTGCTCGTGCTGGAGGCCATGAAGATGGAACACGTGATCGCCGCGCCGCACGACGGCGTGGTGGCCGAACTGCGGGTCGCCGCGGGCGCCACCGTCGCGATGGAGGACCTGCTGGTCGTGGTCACCCCGGCGGAGGAGGCCGCGGCCGGGGAACCCCCGGCCGGGGAGTCCGCGGCCGAGCCGACCGCCGCTCCCGCCGAGCCCGCGCAGGTGCGGTCGTGACCGCCCCCGCCCGCGAGCCCGACGCGCTCGACCTGGGCCTGCCCGACCCCGTCCGCGCCCCCGGCCTGCCCGAGGAGGTCCGGATCCACGAGGTCGGGCCGCGCGACGGACTGCAGAACGAGAGTTCCCTGG
Source organism: Streptomyces novaecaesareae (assembly GCF_000716875.1). Classification (GTDB taxonomy): domain Bacteria; phylum Actinomycetota; class Actinomycetes; order Streptomycetales; family Streptomycetaceae; genus Kitasatospora; species Kitasatospora novaecaesareae. The sequence goes on from NZ_JNWQ01000085.1 coordinate 7,734, forward strand.
TGCCGGTCGAGGTCAAGGCCGAGTTCATCGCCCGGCTCGCGGCCGCGGGCCTGCGCACCGTCGAGGCCACCAGCTTCGTTCACCCGAAATGGGTACCGCAGCTGGCCGACGCCGAGGAACTGATGCCCAGGCTCGCCGACCTGCCCGAGCGCCACCCGGGCCTGCGGCTGCCGGTGCTGGTGCCCAACGAGCGCGGCCTGGACCGCGCGCTCGCCCACCGCGCCACCGACATCGCGGTCTTCGCCAGTGCCACCGAGACCTTCGCCCGACGCAACCTCAACCGCTCGGCGGACGAGGCCATGGCGATGTTCCGCCCGGTCGTGACGCGGGCCGCCGAAGCCGGGATCGCGGTCCGCGGCTATCTCTCGATGTGCTTCGGCGACCCGTGGGAGGGGCCCGTCCCGGTCCCCCAGGTGGTCCGGTACGGCGTGCGACTGCTGGAGATGGGCTGCTCGGAGCTGAGCCTCGGCGACACCATCGGGGTGGCCACCCCGGGCCAGGTCGGCGCCCTGCTGGCGGGCTTCGCCTCGGCCGGGGTGCCGGCCGACCGGCTCGCCGTGCACTTCCACGACACCTATGGGCAGGCGCTCAGCAACACCCTGGCTGCGCTGCGCGAGGGCGTCACCACGGTGGACGCCTCGGCGGGCGGCCTGGGCGGCTGCCCGTACGCGAAGAGCGCCACCGGCAACCTCGCCACCGAGGACCTGGTCTGGATGCTGCACGGCCTCGGCATCCGCACCGGCGTCGACCTGCGCGCGCTGGTCGCGACCAGCGGCTGGATGGCCGAGCGCCTCGGCCGCCCGAGCCCCTCCCGCACCGTCCAGGCCCTGCTCGGCACCACCCGGGGCTGACCCGCCCCGCGCCGGCCCCGGCGCCGGCCGCGCCCCTTTCGGTCCGGTCGGCGCCAGGCACCACGTTCATCCCATCGCATTCATCCCTCGACCACACCGTACGACCGTCACACCGTCAGACGGACGCCGGTCATCCCGCTCACGCCCGCGGCCACCCCGGCCGGGCACCAGGAGGATCACCATGCTCGACCACCGACTCAGCAGCGAGTACGAGGAACTGCGGCGCACCGTCGCCGAGTTCGCCCAGGACGTGGTGGCGCCGAAGATCGGCGAGTTCTACGAGCGGGAGGAGTTCCCCTACGAGATCGTCCGCGAGATGGGACGGATGGGGCTCTTCGGCCTGCCCTTCCCGGAGGAGTACGGCGGCATGGGCGGCGACTACCTCGCCCTCGGCCTCGTCCTGGAGGAACTCGCCCGCGTCGACTCCTCGGTGGCGATCACCCTGGAGGCCGCCGTCTCGCTCGGCGCGATGCCGATCCACCGCTTCGGCACGGAGGAGCAGAAGCGCGAGTGGCTGCCCCGGCTGACCTCGGGCGAACTCCTCGGCGCCTTCGGCCTCACCGAGCCGGAGGGCGGCTCGGACGCCGGGGCCACCCGCACCACCGCGCGGTACGACGAGGCCACCGACGAGTGGGTCATCAACGGGACCAAATGCTTCATCACCAACTCCGGCACCGACATCACCGGTCTGGTCACCGTCACCGCGCTCACCGAACCGATCGCTCGTTCGAGTGAAGAAGGCGAATTCCGCTCGCCCACCCGGGAAATCTCCTCCATCATCGTGCCCACCGGGACCCCGGGGTTCCAGGTATCGAAGAAGTACTCGAAGGTCGGGTGGAACGCATCCGACACCCGCGAACTGTCCTTTACCGACTGCCGCGTTCCCGCGGCCAACCTGCTGGGCGAGCGTGGCCGAGGCTACGCCCAGTTCCTGCGGATCCTCGACGAGGGCCGCATCGCGATCGCGGCCCTGGCCACCGGCCTGGCCCAGGGCTGCGTCGACGAATCCGTGAAGTACGCCGGCGAGCGCCGGGCCTTCGGCCGGCCGATCGGCGCCAACCAGGCCATCCAGTTCAAGCTTGCCGACATGGAGCTGCGCGCCCACACCTCCCGCCTGGCCTGGCGGGACGCCGCCTCCCGGATGCTGCACGGTGAACCGTTCAAGAAGGAGGCCGCGATCGCGAAGCTGTACTCGTCGGAGGCCGCCGTCGACAACGCCCGCGAGGCGACCCAGATCCACGGCGGGTACGGCTTCATGAACGAATTCCCGGTCGCCCGCTTCTGGCGCGACAGCAAGATCCTGGAAATCGGGGAGGGCACGTCGGAGGTCCAGCGCATGCTCATCGCCCGGGAGCTCGGCGTCACGTCCTGAGCCGAGCCCACCGGGGCAACGCCCCGCTCCACGACCGGTGTTGAGCTTCACGACCGGCACCGGGGAGCGGCCCACGGTGGAGGAGGCACCAGGAGGAGACGCCCGGGGAAGAGTCCCGACGGACCGTCAGGGGATCACGATCACCGGGCGGTTGGCCCGCCGCGCCAGCCGCCCGGAGACCGAGCCGAAGATCTTGCCGAGCAGGCCGTGCGTCGTGCCGACGACGATCGCGTCGGCGGCGTACTCACGGCCGACCTCCTCGATCTCGTGGCAGATGTCGCCGCCGCGCTCGACCAGGATCCACGGCACCCCGGCGAGGAAGTCCGCACACGCGAGCTCCAGGCCGAGGACCTCGGTCCGGTGGTCGGGGAGGTCGACGAAGACGGGAGGCTCGCAGCCCGCCCAGACCGTGGCGGGCAGGCGGTTGGCGACGTGCACGATCACCAGACCGCACTGCGATCGGCGCGCCATGCCGACCGCGTAGGCGAGGGCGCGCTCGCTCGACAGCGAGCCGTCGAAGCCGACCACCACGCCGTGCTGGAACACCGGGTCGAGGAAAGACGCGGGCGCCTCCTGCGAGGACGGCTCGACGTTCCCGAACGCGTCGGCCGCGCCCGAGGCAGTCTCCGGCCGCTCGGCGCCCGGGCCCAGGCGGCCCGTCACCGGAGGCCTCGCAGGGCCGGCCGGGGGCTCGCCGCGCCGCTCACGGGGCCCCGGGCGGTCGCGGCGGGAGAGGTTGCCGCGGCGAGCGAGGCCGCGCAGAGCGCGCGCGAGGCTCTGCGGGCCGTCGTTTCCGGGGTCCGGGTCCAGGCCCGGCTCCGCAGGCCGGGCCGCCTCGGCGGCATCGGCTCGCTGCTCATGGCCGGTCCGGCCGGCCGGGATGCGGCCCGCGGCCTCGGCGCGCGGGTCCGCGTGCCCGTCGGCGCGCTGGTCGCCGTGCCCGTCGGCGCGCTGGTCGCCGTGCCCGTCGGCGCGCTGGTCGCCGTGCCCGTCGGCGCGCTGGTCGCCGTGCCTGTCGGGGTGCCTGCTGGTGCACCCGTCGGCGGGCTCGGCGGTGCGGTCGGGAACGCGGGCACCGTCGGTCCGGTCGGCGTGACGGTCCGGGTGGCTGTCCGCACGTCCGTCCGCAGGGCTGTCGCCGGGCGCGCCCACAGGGCCGTCGGCGCGCCCGGAAGCGTGCCCGTCGGCCGGGCCTGGGTTCGTACGGACTCCGTCTCCCCCGGTCCCTGCGCCCGCGCTGCGGGGCGCGTCCGGTTCGACCGGTCGGGGAGGCTCAAAACCAGCCATGGCTCACGGCTCTTCGATGGAGAGGGGCCGACAGGAGAGGACAACGCTGCCCGGGCAGCAGGCCCGCCCACGGGATGACGTCGGTCTGAGCCGCGCAGCACCGTATGGACCTGTTCCTTTCAGAGTACGACGGGCGTGGGGCCCAGCCCAGCGGCGGAGCCCCGGAGCGACGTTGTTCCCGCGAAAGGGGGATGCGCCCGCCGTGGCAGTGCGCCCTGCCCGCAGGCGGTCACGCCCCCTCCGGAGAGGAGGTTCCCTGGAGCTTGACTGAGCGGACCGGGCGGCGCAACAGGCCCCCGGGACACCGTGACCGGACTGTCATGGATCGGCGACGATCCGTTGCGACACGTCGCGAACCGTTACTCCCTGCTGCCCCGGCAGCCCCTCCTGGGGCCACCCGGTGCTGGTGCCGTACGTCAGCTGCCGGAGCCCGTTTCAGCCACTTCGTACGGCTTCGGGTCGCGCTCTGGCATTTGCCAGATGCATAGGCGCGGGCGCTGGCACCATGCTCGGCATGCCCCTGCTCCTGTTCGACCTCGACAACACGCTGCTCCCCCGGGACGCCGCCTTCCGGGCCTGGGCACAGGACTTCCTGTCCGAACGCGACCTCCCGCCCGGCGACGTCGACTGGTTCGTCACCATCGACGGCGGCGGCTACGTGCCGCGCAGCACCGTACTGTCCGCGGTCCGGCGCCGCTACGGCCTGGACGGCTCCACCGAGTTCCTGCTCGCCCACTACCGACGCGGCATCAACTCCCACATCCACTGCCCGCCGCGGCACATCGAGGCGCTGCGGGTGGCGCGGGCGGCCGGGTGGACGCTCGGGATCGTCAGCAACGGGGGCACCCGGCCGCAGTTGGAGAAGATCCGGCGGACCGGGCTGGGGCCGATGGTCGACGGCTGGGTCATCTCCGAGGAGGCCGACTGCGTCAAGCCGGACCCGCTGATCTTCGAGATAGCCGCCCAGCGGTGCGGCATCGCGCCCACCGGGGAATGGGCCGCGCACACCTGGATGATCGGGGACCACGCGCCCGCCGACATCGCCGGCGCCGAGCTGGCCGGGCTGCGCAGCGTCTGGCTGCACCACGGTCGGCCGTGGGCGGAGAGCGGCTACCGGCCGACGCTGAAGGCGGCCGGTCTGCCCGAGGCCGTCGGCCAGGTGCTCGCGGCACGCAACGCGCCCTCGCCCCGGCCGGGGGTCCGGACCGCCGGATCGGGTCGGCGGCAGGCCGCCGGGGTTCCGGTACGGGCGGCGGCGCTGCTCGGCGCGCGGTCCGGCGCGCGTGCGTCAACATCCGCCCCGGAGAGTCCGAGTGCGCCCGTTCCCGGGGGCGCTGGGGCGAACGCCAGGGCGGGCGGCGGGTCGGGGCCGGGAGCCGACTCCGGTGTCCGAAACCGATCCGGCGGGTTTGCCGTGATCGCCGACGTCCGCACCGGCTCCGGAGCGGTCTCCCGAGCGGTCTCCGGCACCGGTGCGGCCGTCGGCACGGGGGCCGGCGCCACGCCGGAGCCGCTCACGGAGGACCGCACGCCCGCCCGGACCGCCTTCGCCGCGGCACCCGCCCTGCCGACGGCCGTCACGGCTGCCGCCCCCGCGGTCGCCGCCGCGGTCGCCGCCGCCCAGTAGCCGCCGTAGCAAAGCACCCGAAGCACGCCCTGCCGGGCCGGCCCGCGCGCCCTCCGGACAGCCCGGCCGGGTCATCCCTGCCGGACAGCCCTGCCGAGTCCTCCCCGCTGGTCATCCCTGCCGGTCAGGCCTGTGCCGAGGTGCGGCTCCACCAGCAGGTTCGAGCCTGCTCGGTGAATCCGAGCTTGCGGTAGAGCGGTTCGCCGAGCGTGGTGGCGACCAGGGTGGCCGGGCGGTCCGGGTGTGCGTGGGCCAGGGCGGTCTGCAGGACGACGCGGGCCACCCCCCGGCCGCGCTGGTCGGGCAGGGTCACGACCCAGTACACGCCGGTGGCCCGGCCGTCGTCGTAGGTGAGGCAGGCGCCGGCCACGGCGCCGTCGGCGCGGCCGAGCCAAGCCCGCCAGCCGGGCTCGCGCAGCAGCTGCCCCGGGAGGGCCGCGCCGCGGACCCAGGGCTGTCGGGCGGGCAGCGGGAAGCCCTCCACGATCGCCCGTTCGACCTGTGCGAGGCCGTCGCCGTCCCGGGCCTCATCGACCGTCAGGATGCCGCCCCCGGCGGCTTCCGAGACCGCGGGCAGGGCGTTCGTCACGCCCTCGACCGGGCCGGGGTCCCGGACCATCACCGGCATGATCGGCAGCCGGGCGGCTCCGAGGCGGGTGAGGTCGAGCCCTCCGTACGGGTCCTCCAGCGTGAAGCGGATGGTCGACCACTCGCTCAGAAGGCCATCCAACTCCCGCTCCACCAGGCCTGGTTCGGCGTAGGGGCGGGTCACCACGAACCGGTGCGCGTCATCCGGGGTGCGGGCGCAGCGGACTGCCGTCAGCCCCGGGCCGGCGCGGAACCGCCAACCGTGGACGCGGGCTTGGCTGAGCCAGAAGGCGGCGGCGTTGTCGTTGGCCCGTTCGAGCCGGCTGTCGGCATTCACGGCAGGACCGTAACCCGGCGGCCCGAATGCCGGTTCCGCCGCGTCAGGCTTGGCCGGATGAAGCCTGGGAGGCGCACATCAGGCTTCTGTGCGCCCTCCCGTGCACCGACGATTTTCGGTCAATTTCGCACCGCTCCCTCCCGCTTGGGCAAATCCGCAGCCCAGACCCGCCCACCGGGCACACGGGGGCCGAACGCTCCGTGAACGGCCCTGCGACAACCAGCCACCGTTGCCTCGGCCCTCTTCACAGAAGGGTCGACGGGTGCCACGCTTCGTGATCGAATGCATCACGCCAAATTGCCATGTCGACATAGCGTCGGATGGTGAACTTGTCACAACGGCAATGGTCCACCCGATAGATTTCGATCTTGGCTAGCAGTGCCGCACCACCCACACCACACCACCGAGGGGGCTTGAGCGCCTTGAGCAGGGTGAGCAGGAGCGACGCGGGTCCTGACAGCGGCCAGGCGGTGGCCGGCACCGCGGGTCGATCCGCGAGAAGCGCTGGCACCTCCGCGATCGCCACCACCCGCAGCTCCGGCGCCCCGGGCGCCGCCGCGCACCCCTCCTACCCCGCCGTGCACTCGCCCGCGGCGCACTCCCCCACGGCCGGCCCGGGCACCGTCCCGGGCGGCGCCGAACACGGCGCGGCCACGCCGCACGGAGGCCAGCCCCACGGAGCCCAGCCCCACGGAGGCCAGTCCCACGGAGCCCAGCCGTACGGAGGCGGGCAGTCCACCGGCGGACACCCCGTCAGCGGCGGGCAGCCGGTCGGCGGACAGCCCATCAGCCGAGGCCTCGTCAGCCACGCCCCGGCCCATGGCGGCGACTACCCCGGTTACACGGGTTACACCGGCTACGCGGGCCACCCCGCCTACCCCGGTGGCGTTCCGGGCCCGAACGGCGCCCCGGGTGCCACCGGCGGCCCGCTCGGCGGACTCGCGCTCGGCACCGCCCCCGGCCACGGCCCGCTGGGCCACAGCGGCCACAGCAGCCACGGCAGCCACGGCGCGAACGGCTCCGCGAGCACCGCGACGACCTCCGCCCCGCGCAAGCTGTCCGGTCGGCGTCGCCGGGAGACCGTCGCGGTGCTGATCTTCGGCGGTGCCCCGATCTTCGAGAGCTCGATCCCGCTCTCGGTCTTCGGCGTGGACCGCCAGGACGCCGGGGTGCCCCGCTACCGCCTGCTGGTCTGCGCCGGTGAGGAGGGGCCGCTGGCCACCACCGGCGGCCTGACCCTCTCCGCCCCGTACGGTCTGGAGGCCCTGGCCCGGGCCGGCACGATCGTCGTACCGGCCTGGCGCTCGATCTCCCAGCCTCCGCCGGTCGAGGCGATCACCGCCCTGCGCAAGGCCCACCACGAGGGCGCCCGGATCATCGGCCTCTGCACCGGCGCCTTCGTGCTGGCCGCCGCCGGCCTGCTCGACGGCCGCCCGGCGACCACCCACTGGATGTACGCGCCGACGCTGGCCAAGCGCTACCCGCGGGTCCACGTCGACCCGCGCGAGCTGTTCGTCGACGACGGCGACGTGCTCACCTCGGCCGGCACCGCCGCCGGCATCGACCTGTGCCTGCACGTGGTGCGCAGCGACCACGGCGCCGAGGCGGCCAACGCGCTGGCCCGCCGCCTGGTGGTGCCGAGCCGCCGCGGCGGCGGAGGACAGGCCCAGTACATCGATCAGTCTTTACCGGAGGAGATCGGCAACGACCCGCTGGCCGAGGTGGTCACCTGGGCGCTGGAGAACCTCAACCAGCAGTTCGACGTCGAAGTGCTGGCGGCTCGCGCCTACATGAGCCGGCGCACCTTCGACCGACGGTTCCGCACGCTCACCGGCAGTGCGCCGCTGCAGTGGCTGATCACCCAGCGGGTGCTCCAGGCGCAGCGGCTGCTGGAGACCTCGGAGCTGTCGGTGGACGACGTCGCACGCCGGTGCGGGTTCCGTTCGCCGGTGGCGCTGCGCGGTCACTTCCGCCGCCAGCTCGGGGTCTCCCCGGCCGCGTACCGGACCAGCTACCGGGCGCGGCGTCCCGGGCAGCAGCCGCCCACGGCGGCCGGTGCGCACGGCGGCGACCTGCGGCTGCCCGGTGCGCTGCCGCACGCGGCGGCCGGCGCCGCCGGCGTGGCGGGCGGGCCGCTGTTCGGCGGGGCGCACGGCGCCCAGTCGGCGCAGCCGTTCCCGGCCGGGCCGGGCACTCCGACGCCGGTCGGCCCGCACGGGCAGCCGGTGCACGGACAGCATGGGCACGGGCAGCCGGGAGCGCACGGCCAGCCGGGCGGGTTCGGTCCGGGACAGGTCGGGGCGCCGGCCGGCCAGGCCTTCCACCCCCGGGCGGGCCAGCCGCACCCGCACCAGCAGGCCGCGCAGCAGTCGTACCCCGGGCAGCAGGGTGCGGCGGGGCGCGGTCCGGTGCGGCCTCCGGTGGTGCCGCAGCAGGCCGGTCCGGGCGCGGGAGCGGGACGTCCGTCGCGCACCGCCGAGCACGCGGCGGCCGAGGACGGCCTCCCCCAGCCGGGGGCGCGCGGCCAGGGCCAGGGGCACCGCAGCGCGGTCGAGCGGCCTGCGGACGAGCCGGGTGCGGCCGGACGCGGCCACGGCGCGGCCGCCGGACGGATGCCGTCCCCCGCCGGGCAGCCGGCGGCCGGGGCGGGCGAGCTCCGCGGTCGGCAGGCGCGGGCGCCGCAGGTCCGTCCCCAGGGCGGCCGGGCGGCGGCCGAGGGTGCCCGGACGACGCGCGAGGCCCGGACCGGTCGGGAGGGCCACCCGGTCCGCACCGGCCGGGAGGGCGAGCACCCGGACGGCCCCGGCACGCACGACGGGGCGGAGGAGCACCAGGCCGAGGCCACCGCTGCGGCACCCCGCTCGGCTCCACCGGTGCCCGCGGCGCGTGATCGCGCCGTAGGGTGAGGTGCGTGAATGACCGTTTGGTATGGATCGACTGTGAAATGACTGGCCTCGACCTCGACCGGGACGCCCTGGTCGAGGTCGCGGTGCTGGTGACGGACTCCGAGCTGAACATCCTCGGCGAGGGCGTGGACGTCATCGTCCGGCCGCCGGCGGAGGCGCTGGCGAACATGCCCGAGGTGGTGCGCGCGATGCACACCGCCTCCGGCCTGTTGGAGGAGCTGGAGCAGGGCGTGACCCTGGCCGAGGCCGAGGAGCGGGTGCTCGCGTACGTGCGCGAGCACGTGCCGGAGGCCGGGAGGACGCCGCTGTGCGGCAACTCGGTGGCCACCGACCGCGGTTTCCTGGCCCGGGACATGCCCGCCCTGGAGAAGCACCTGCACTACCGGATCGTGGACGTCTCCTCGATCAAGGAGCTGGCCCGCCGCTGGTACCCGAAGGCGTACTACAACAGCCCGCAGAAGGGCGGCAATCACCGAGCGCTCGCCGACATCCGGGAGAGCATCGACGAACTGCGGTACTACCGCGAGGCCGTGTTCGTCCCGCAGCCCGGCCCGGACGCCGACACCGCGCGCGCCATCGCCGGGAAGTACCAGCCCCCGGCCGGCTGATCCGGCGGGCCCGCTTCGGTCGGCTCCGCACCGACCGTCGGCGGGACCCCGCCGTAGGGTCCGCGAGGGTGCCCACGCCCGCGGGATCGGAACCCTGGCGCGAGCACCCTCTCGGATCCTGTAGAGTTCTTCCTGTCGGAACGGGAACGCGAGAGCGGGAACGGACCGGACAGATGGTGGGTGTAGCTCAGTTGGTAGAGCACCTGGTTGTGGTCCAGGTGGCCGCGGGTTCGAGTCCCGTCACTCACCCCAGAGCCCGAGGGGCCGATCTCTTCAAGAGGTCGGCCCCTCGGGCGTTTTCGCGTTCCTTCAACTGCCGCCGGTGGTCCGGCTTTTCCGGTCGACCTCCGGGCGACCCCTGCCGCCGGAAGCTACCGGCTAGTAACATCGTCGCCATGACCACACCTACGATCGGCCAGATGCTCGACGCCACCGTGCCGATGGCGCACACCCTGAAGCTCGAGTACCTGGAGACCACCCCGGAGCGCGCCGTGCTCCGGCTGCCCGACCAGCCCGCGTACCACAACCACGTCGGCGGCCCGCACGCCGGCGCGATGTTCACGCTCGCCGAGTCCGCCAGCGGCTGCATCGTGCTCGCCGCCTTCGGCGAGCAGCTGTCCCGGGCCGTGCCGCTCGCCGTCAACGCCGAGATCGCGTACAAGAAGCTCGCCATGGGCGAGGTCACCGCCACCGCCGTGCTCGGCCGCCCGGCCGCCGAGGTCGTCGCCGAGCTGGACGCGGGCGGCCGCCCCGAGTTCCCCGTCACCGTCGAGATCACCCGCGCCGACGGCGCCGTCACCGGTGTGATGACGGTCACCTGGACCCTGCGCCCCAACTCCTGACCGCCGCACGGCCGGTGGCCCCGGGAACACCACCTCGGGGCCGCCCGTGCGATGACTGTCCGTGACGGTCGGCGTGACCTCACCCCCCGTCCGCTCGTTCTCAACTCACATGCGAGCCAATCACGCGACCACGCGCCGGGAACCCGCCCCCCGCGGCGGCGGAGCCCGGCGCGGGATCGCCCGGTGGCTGCCCCGGCCCCGGACCCTCGCGGCCGGCGGGGCCCTGCTCGCTCAACTCTGGGGCCTCGGCGCCCCGGGCGCCTACGCGGCGACGGCCGACCCGCTGCCGGAGCCGGCCCGGGCCGCCGTCCGACGCGCACCGCACGGCGCGCCCGCGCTCGACCGGTCGACGCTCGACGGGCCCACCCTCGACGGACAGTCGGCCGAACGCCCCCTCGGCCAGGGGCAGTCGGCGACCGGGACACCGGACCGCTCCCCCGTGCTCCACGGAGCGCCCGTCGGCGGCGAACCGCTCGAAGGGGCCACCGACGCGATCGGCGGCACCCTGCAGGAACGGATCCGAGCCGGCGAACTGCCCCTGCCCGGTCAGCAGGCGGCCGTCCCCGACGCCTTCGCGATCGCCTCCGGCCTGACCGGCACCGCCGCCGCCCAGCGCCGGCCCACCGAGGCCCGCACGCGCCGGGAGGGCGAGCCGGCCGGGCTGCCCGCCACCGGCCGGACGCACCCCGGCACCGTCCGCTCCGCCGATCCGCCAGGGCCCGGGACCGCGGAGGCTCCGCCGCTCCAGGAGGCGGCGGCCACCACCGACACCGCCACCGCAGCCACCGCCGACCACGACGGCGCGGCAGCCACCCCCGCCACCGTTACCGCACCCGGCGGCAACGGGACGCCCGAGACGCTCGCCATCGCCGACACCGCCACCGCCACCCCCGCGGCCGACGGCTCCGCCACCGCGACCGCCGTCCTCGCCCCCATCGCGGCCGGGCTGCTGCTCACCGGGGCGGCCATGTGCAAGCATCGCGGACTACCGCGCGGGCACTGAGCGGGCACCGAGCGGGCTTTGAGCGGGCCGGCTCCAGGGGTGGCCCCCATCACCAGGTGGACGGCACGGCGTACGGCTCGGTGTGCAGCTCGGCGTCGACGGCGGGCCGGAGCAGGCGGCGAGCGGCGGGCGGCGAGTGCCGGCGGGCGTCCCGTCAGCGGAAGACGCCCGGGGGCGGCTCCGGGGAGGGCGCGGCCGTGGCGTCCGTCGCCGGGGTGGCTCCGGCGGCGAAGTCGGTGAGGGCGCGGCCGTGTTCGACCCGGGCGTGGGCGGGGTCGGAGGCGGCGCGGCGGGTGAGGTCGGCGGTCGGAAGGGGGGTGTGGGCGGCGGCCAGCACGAGGTTGCCGAAGCGCTTGCCGCGCAGCACGGCCGGGTCGGCGATCAGGCAGAGTTCCGGGAAGACCGCGCCGAGGGTGGCGACCTGGGAGCGGGCGAAGGGCAGGGCGGCGCCGTCGGCGATGTTGGCGGCGTACCAGCCGCCGGGGGCGAGGGCGCGGGCGGCGAGGGTGGTGAACTCGACGGTGGTGCAGTGGGCCGGGGTGCGGGCGCCGGAGAAGACGTCGGTGATGACCAGGTCGACGGTGCCCTCGGGGGTGCGTTCGAGCACGCTGCGGGCGTCCGCGCCACGCACCTTGATCTGCCAGCCGCGGTCCAACGGCAGTTCGGCGCGGACGAGTTCGGTGAGCGCGGTGTCGATCTCGGCGACCTGCTGGCGGGAGCGCGGCCGGGTGGCGGCGACGTAGCGGGCCAGGGTGAGGGCGCCGCCGCCCAGGTGCAGGACGGTCAGCGGGCGGCCGGGCGGGGCGACCAGGTCGATCAGGTGGCCGAGCCGGCGCTGGTACTCGAAGCCGAGGTGAGTGGGGTCGGCGAGGTCGACCAGGGACTGCGGGGCGCCGTCGATCAGCAGCGACCAGGCGGCGGGGCGGTCCCGGTCGGGGCGCAGTTCGGCCAGGCCGGAGCCGACGGGGCGGGTGAGCGGGCCCTGGGCGTGGGTGCGTCCGCCCGCGCCGGTGGTGTCCGCCGTCTCGCTGCCGCGGGCGGCCCTGCTGTTGCTTCGTCCCATGTCGGCCATTATCGCCGCCGCGCGGGACGGCCCGGCGGGTCGGAGCCGCGGAGCCACAGGTCAGGGGCGTGCCGGGGGGATCCGGCCGGAGGGGCGAGCCGTGCTCACCGGCCCGGCGGGATCCGCGCGGCACGCCCGCTAGAACGGGCCGAGGCCGCCCGCGGTGAGCGTGCAGGCGGCCTCGCAGAGGGCGGAGCGGAGCACCCAGGCGTCCGTGGGGCGCGCGGCGCGGCCGGCACCGGAGGGGGGGATCACCCAGCGGGGGTCGGTGGGGGCCGGGACGAGGGCGCCCGCCGTACAGGAGCTGCCGGGCAGGTGCCAGGTCTCCCAGGTGCCGGCCGGGACGAGGAAGACGACGGTGCTGCCGTTGCGGCTCTGCAGCACGGCCCCGCAGGCGCGGCGCAGTCTCAGGATGTCGACGGCTTCCAGGCCGTGCCGCAGGGCGACCGTCACGGTGTCGCAGCCGGTGACGAGGGTGCCCTCGTCGGGGGCGGTGCGCTCGCGCCGGGGACCGCCGCAGGGGGCGCGGCCGCCGTCCACCGGGCCCCGGCCGGGGATCCGGTCGTCGGCGGGGTCGGGGAGCAGGGCAGGGGCGGCGCCGGCGAGCACTCCCCCGGGGACGGGTCGGTACTTCGGCAGTCCGGTGGCCATCGTGGGCCCTCCTGTACCTCGTCGGATCCGGAAGCACAGCCGCCCGGAGGGGCCACCGGACTGGGACGGGCCGGTGGCGACGGCCTTGGCTTTCCACGTATCAGGAGAACGCGGCGAAGACACGTCAGGCCACGGGGCGCATTACAGCAAGGCATGGCATTTCATGGCAGATATCCCGCAACATAGCCCGTTTTACCCGAGTTTGTCATCAAATCCCCCACAAACCCAATGTGTCCGCCCGGTGACTCCGAGTACTCTCGGCGCCATGGCAGCCACCCCACCGGCCGAGCCGAACCGACCGTCCCCCAACGCCGTGATGCGCGCGCTGCGCGGCGACCGCTCCCCCGGCGAATTCGCCATGGCGGTACGCCGGGCCGCCCGCGAGATCGGCGAGCACGTCTCCTGCGACGCCCGCTACGTCGGGCGGGTCGAGTCCGGTGAGATCCGCTGCCCCAACTACGCCTACGAGCGGGTGTTCCGGCACATGTGGCCGGGCCGCACGCTCACCGACCTCGGCTTCGCCCCCCGCGCCGCCGTCCGCCGCCGCCCGGCGGACGGCGGCGGACGGGCCGAACCGCCCCCGCTCCACCCGCCGTTCCCGCCCCTGCCCGCCCCGCGCTCACCACTCTCCACTCAACTCCCGTACGCTGCCTCGCCGTACGCGGATCCAACCGTTCCGGACGGGCCCCGATGGCCGCGTCCCGGCGCGGTGCCCCGGGGGCCCGATGGATCGCCCTATCTCGACGAGGAGAACGACGACGTGCGTCGCCGTACGTTCCTGGCCGGCGGCACCACCGCGCTGGCCACCGTGATCGGCATCGACCGACCGGCCGCGGCCGCCGGTCGACAGGCCGGTACCGACGGTGCCTCCGGTGCGCTCACCGGCCAAGGCACCCTTCCCGGTGCGGAGTTCGCCGCACCGTCACTGCTCGCCACCGAGTCACTGCTCGCCACCGACCGGGTGGTGCCCGGCCGGCCCGGGCCCGTGCCGACCCTGCGCAGGGTCGGCGCCGCCGAGGTACTCGGAGTCGAACAGGCCGTCCGGGACATCCGGCTGGCCGACGACGCACACGGCGCCGACGCCCTGTACGAGCTCGCCGGGCAGTCGCTGCGCAACGCGTACGTCCTGCTCAACGAGGGCGAGTACAACGCCGAGACGGAGCACCGGCTCCAGGCCGGAGCGGGCGAACTCGCCATCTCGGTGGGCTGGTTGGCCCACGACTCGAACCGGCTCGCGGACGCCCGCTCGTTCTACGCCGAGGCACTGGCCACCGCCCGGATGGCCGGGGACTCCGCGCTGGAGGCGCACGTCTTCTGCAACAGCGCCTTCCTCGCCCGGGACGCCGGCCGCCCGCGCGAGGCGCTGCGTGCCGCCCAGGCTGGGCAGGTCGCCGCCCGGGAGCTGGGCTCCGACCGGCTCCTCGCGCTGCTGGCCATGCGCGAGGCCGGCGCCTGGGCCCTGCTGCAGGACCGCACCTCCTGCGAACGTGCGCTCGGCCGGGCGTACGCACTGTTCGACCGCGGCACCGCCGAGGGCGATCCGGAGTGGATGTCCTTCTTCGGCGAGGCCGAGATCGCCGGCCTCCAGTCGCAGTGCTGGTCCGCGCTCGGCGACTGGGACCGCGCCAGCGAGCAGGCCGGGCTGGCCATAGCGCTGCAGAAACCGCACTTCGTCCGCAACCGGGTGCTGTACACCGCCGAGCTGGCCCACGACCGGCTCGGCCGGGGGGACCTGGCGGGCGCGGCGCACCACGGCTCGTGCGCCGTCGCACTGTTCGGCGACGTCCGCTCGGCCCGGATCCGGAGCATGCTGGCGGACACCGCCGAGCGGCTGCGCCGGCACGCCGTGGTGCCCGAGGTGCGCCGGTTCCTGGCCGAGTACGACCGGGCGGCCGCCGCCTAGGACGGGCCCGGGCCCGTCAGTGCCCGGCGTTCAGGCCGTCCAGGTGGGAGAGGTCGTTCCAGATCTCCACGGCCGGGGCGCCGTACTCCCAGGACAGGACGCAGAGCGCGGCCGTGCCGAGCTTGAACCGCTGGGCGAACTCGGGCGGCAGGCCCAGCCAGCGGGCGGTCAGGATGCGCAGCAGGTGGCCGTGCGCGAACAGGACGACGTCCCGGTCGGCGCAGTGCATCTCGGTGGTGTCCGGCTCCGGGACGCCGTGCTCCTGGTTGAGGTCGGCGAGGAAGGCGTCCACCCGGGCGGCCACCTCGGAGAGCTTCTCGCCGCCGGGCACGCCGTCCCGCCAGATCAGCCAGCCGGGGTGGTCGGTGGCGCGGATGTCCACGCCGGTGCGGCCCTCGTACCGGCCGTAGTCCCACTCCATCAGCTCCGGGCGGTCCACCGCGCGGTCGCCGAAGCCGGCCAGCGCGCAGGTCTCCTTGGCGCGGCCGAGCGGGCTGGTGTAGACGAGCGCGTCCGGCAGCCCGTTCCACGGGGCCTTGGCGAGGCGGGCGCCGAGGGCCCGGGCCATCGCGCGGCCGTCCTCGGTCAGCGGGATGTCGGTGCGGCCGGTGTGTCGGCCGGTGGCGGACCACTCGGTCTCGCCGTGGCGGACCAGCACGATTCGGGCGGGCATGGGGGCTCCTCGCAGCGGGGCGGTGGCAATGGTCGGTCTCACCCTTGAGCACCGGGTTCCATGATCCCTCACCCGGGCGGCGGACACGATCGCGGGCCGGTGCGGCCGGCCCGGGGCGGGCCCCGGCGGCCCCGGGCAAGACCCCGGGCAAGGCTGCCGGCCCGGGGCCGGGCGGCCGTGAACAGCCGATCCGCACCGCGTTGTCGGACCCGGATGCGACACTGGGCCGCACCATGAACGTCTCGACGAACGTCCCGCTCGGCGGGCCCGCTGAGCCGCTCGCCCAGCGGCTCGCCGAGCTGCGCGGACCGGCCCCGCAGCGCAGTCTGAACGCCCGCTCCCTCGCCGCGCTCGCCGCCAATCCGGGCTGCCACCGCCGCGCCGTGCTCGACGCGGCCGGGGTGGACAAGTCCGTGCTGGCCGCCCGGCTCGGCCGCCCCGCCCCCTTCGGCCAGTCCCCGTTCGCGATCGCCCGCGGCGTGATCTTCGAGTCCCGGCTGAAGGCGGACGACTACGCCCCGCTGCTGGAACCGCTCCGCCGCCACCTCGGCGTCCCCGCGGACGGCCACACCCCGCTGCTGGTGCCGGACCTGCTGCAGCGCTCCGGCCCGGCCGTCCGCGCCGACCGGACGGCCCAGGCGCTGGCCCTGGCCGCCGCCGACCCCGAGGCCTGGACGCTGCTGGACCACCCGCTGCTGCGCCTGGACGTGGCCGGCAGCACCGCCTACCTGGAGCCGGACGCGCTCGTGGTGCACGGCGGGCGGTGCACGGTCGTCGAGATCAAGTCCTTCCCGGTGCTGGACGGCAGCGCGGATCCGGCCAAGGTCGGCGCCGCCGCCCGGCAGGCCGCCGTGTACGTACTGGCGCTCCAGCAGGCCGCCGCCGCGGCGGCCGGGCAGCCGCTCGCGGACGACCCGTACACCGAGCAGCGGCTGCCGGGCAGCCCCCGGACGAGCGTGCTGCTGGTCTGCCCCAAGGACTTCGGCAACCGGCCGACCGCGGTCACCGTCGACGTCCGCCGCGAGCTGGCCACCACCCGCCGCCAGCTGAGCCGGATGACCGGCATCGGCCGGCTGCTGGACGCGCTGCCGGCGGGCGCGGACTTCGACCTGGCGGCCGAGGAGGACGGCGCCCCGGCCCGCAGCGCCGAACAGCTGGCCGCTTCGGTCGAGGCGGTGCCCGCCGCGTACAGCCCGGACTGCCTCTCCACCTGCGAGCTCGGCTTCCACTGCCGTGCCCAGGCCCGCTGCGGCGACCGGGTCGAGCAGCTCGGCCGGGGCGTGCGCGGCGAGCTGGGCAGCATCCGTACGGTCGCCGAGGCCCTGGCCGCCGCCGGCCCGAGTACACGCACAAGCACGGTCACCGGCACCGGCACGGGCGACCAGGACGGCGCCGGCGGCGCGGACGACGCGGCGGAGCGCCTGGCCTACGCGGCGGCCCTGCGCGCGGAGGCGCTCGGCGCCCCGGCGCCCGCGCGAGCACCGGGGACGGACGCATGAGCCTGCTCACCACCCTGGCCCGGCTGGAAGCCGTCCGCAGCGGCCGGGCCGAACCGCTGGCCACCGTCCGGCACCGGCACCTGTCCGACCGGCCGATGGTGCTGGTCCCGCTGACCGCGGCCGGCGAGTCCGGCGCGCCGCTGGCGGTGATGCTCGGCACCGACCGGGACGCGCCCCGGCTGCACCTGGTGCCGCAGCCGCTCAACCGCACCCTGCGGTTCGACTTCCTCGCCGAGCTGGCCGCCGACCTGCTGCCCTACCTGGAGTCCTTCGCCGACGACGTCGAGCAGATCGAGGGCTCAGAGAAGGACCCGGAGACCGGCGAGAAGACCCAGGTGTTCCGCGAACTGTGCGCGGACGCCCCGCAGCTGATCGTGCCCAACGGCGCGGGCGTGCACCACCTCGCCCTGATCGGCCGCTCGACCCGCTTCCGCCGCACCGTCGAGGACAACGAGCCGGGCCCCTACCCGGCGCCGGTCCGGGTGCCGCTGCTCGGCCGCTGGCTGACCCACCTCACCGACCGCGCCCAGGTGCCCGGCTCCAGCCTGCTGCTGCCGATGACCGGCCTGCTGGCCCGGCACTGGGCCACCGGCCAGAGCCACCTGGAGGACCAGCACCTGGCCGCCCGGCTGGCCTGGCACCGGCCGCCGCCCGGCCTGACCGGCGCGGAGGCGGCCGAGCTGGCCGAGTCGGCCCGGGACGAGCACGGCCAGCTGCTGCACCCGCCGGCCGGCCCGGCCACCGACCCCCGCTTCGACGAGTCCGTGCTCGCCCCGGCGATCACCCGCTACGACTCCGCCGTGGGCGCCCTGCAGCACAGCACCGAGCAGCGCGACGAGGCCGCCGCCGAGCGCGCCCGCGCGGCCGTGCGGGCCGCGGTCGAGCAGCTGCAGGCGGTGCTGACGGCCGTCCTGCTGCCCACCTGGCGGGACGTCTGGCAGGGCCTGGACCTGCTGCGCACCCTGCCGCCGGCCGGCCACCTGGAGGAGCGCTGGACCGGCGACCGCTGGTCCTACACCGGCCACCGGGACCGCCTGGCGGCCGGCGAGCCGCCGCAGCCCCGGCAGGACGACGCCGTCACCGCCGCCCGAAAGCTCGCCCAGCGCGAGCGCGAGCAGGCCCGCCTGGACGTCCAGGAGGCGCTGGACGACCCGCTGGCGATGGCCGAACACCGGCTGGCCGGCGAG
Source organism: Streptomyces novaecaesareae (assembly GCF_000716875.1). GTDB lineage: Bacteria > Actinomycetota > Actinomycetes > Streptomycetales > Streptomycetaceae > Kitasatospora > Kitasatospora novaecaesareae. The sequence continues at coordinate 26,131 of NZ_JNWQ01000085.1, forward strand.
GCGTTCAGCGGCGTGGTGACCGAGGTGGTGCCGGACTGGGACACCACCGGCCGCTCCCCCAAGCCCCGCCCGCTGGTCACCCTGCGCACCGCCGACCGCCCGCACGCGGACCTCGGCAAGGAGGTGCACCGGGTGCACGGGCCGTCCGCACAGAAGGCCGAGGTCGTCGCGGTCGACGCCGCCGAGGGCACCGTCACGCTGCGGGTGCTGTCCGGCATGGGCCGCAAGAAGGAGCCCGAGCCGGGCAGCCTGCCGGAGCCCGGCGAGCCGGTGACCTTCACCCTGTTCGAGTTGACGGTCCGCCAGTCCGCGCCGCTGCCCGAGCCGGACGACACCCCGTGGACCCACGGCGGCCCGCCCGGGGCCGCGCCCGCACCCGCCCGTTCCACCGCCGAAGACCCGTCCGCCTCCGAGGAGTGGGAGTGATGGCCGAGCCGTCGTCCGCCCTGCCCGAGCCCCCCGGCGCGGCCGCCGACGCCGCCGTGGCCCGCATCCTGGCGGCCACCGTCCACCCGCCGACCGGCGCCCCGCGCGGCGTGGTGGTGGACTCGCCGCCCGGCGCCGGGAAGTCGACGCTCGTGGTGCGGGCCGCCCGCGAGCTGGTCGAGGCCGGCGAGCGGCTGATGATCGTCGCCCAGACCAACAGCCAGGTGGACGACCTGGTCGGCCGACTGGCCGAGAAGGCCCCGGAGTTGACGATCGGCCGACTGCACGCCGCGGACACCCGGCCCGGCCCGGAGGTGCTGAGGCACGCCAACGTCACGCCCTCCGACAAGGTCGCCGACCTGGTCGAGCACGACGTGGTGATCTCCACGTCGGCCAAGTGGCAGTGGGTGCGCACCGAGGCGCCGTGGCGGCACGCGATCGTCGACGAGGCGTACCAGATGCGCTCGGACGCCCTGCTCGCGGTGGCCCGGCTGTTCGAACGGGCGCTGTTCGTCGGCGACCCGGGCCAGCTGGACCCGTTCACCGTGGTCGGCACCGAGCAGTGGGCCGGCCTGTCGTACGACCCGTCCGGCAGCGCCGTGGTCACCATGCTGGCGCACAACCCGCAGATCGCGCCGCACCGGCTGCCGGTCTCCTGGCGGCTGCCCGCCAGCGCGGCGCCGCTGATCTCGCGGGCCTTCTACCCGTACACCCCGTTCCGCTCCGGCACCGGCCCCGACGACCGCCGGCTGACCGCCGCCGTCCGCCCCGACGGCTCGGCCCTGGACGCGGTGATCGACCGGGCCGCCGAACACGGCTGGGCGCTGCTGGAGCTGCCCGCCCGGCACACCGTACGGACCGACCCGCAGGCCGTGGCCGCGGTCGCGGCGACCGTCCGCCGGCTGCTGGAACGCGGGCTGACGGCCCACTCCGAGCAGGGCGAGGCGCCGCTCACCGCGGACCGGATCGCCGTCGGCACCGCCCACCGCGACCAGGCGGCGGCGGTGCGCGCGGCGCTGCTCAGGGCTGGCGTCCCGGTGGACGGCGCGGCCGGGCCGGCCGTCACGGTGGACACCGCGAACCGACTGCAGGGCCGCGAGTACGACGTCACCGTGGTCCTGCACCCGCTCTCCGGCCGCCCAGACGCGACGGCCTTCCACCTGGAGACCGGTCGGCTCTGCGTGCTCGCCTCCCGGCACCGGCACGCCTGCATCGTGGTGGCCCGGGCCGGGATCGCCGAGCTGCTGGACGAGCACCCGTCCACCGAGCCGGTGCAGTTGGGGGTCCCGGTGGCCTTCCCGGACGGCTGGGAGGCCAACCACCAGGTGCTGCACCACCTGAGCGGCCACCGGGTCCACCTGCGCTGAGCGCCGGGTCAGTCCTCGGTCTCGCAGACGGCGTAGGCCACCACGGAGCCTCGCTCCGCCTGGGCGCTCCACCCGGTCGCGTCGGCCGTCGGCGCGTTGACGCGGACCGGGCCGTCCGTGTCGGGGCGGAGCCGGTAGCCGCCGCCGGTCAGGTGGGTGCCGGGCGGGCAGGTCGCCGTGGAGAGGCCGCCCGGGGCGCTCGGTGGGCCGGTGACCACCTTCGCCGTCTCGGCGGCGAAGGCCGCCGGGGCCGCGGCGAGCGAGACGGGCAGGGCGAGCGAGAGGGGCAGGGTGAGGGCCGCGAGGGCTGCTCGGAGGCGCACGGGGACTCCCGGGTCGTCTGGGGTGACTGGATGCACCAGGACCAACCGGTTCGCATGCGACCAGGTCACGTCGCGCCCGTAGCGCGCCGCCAGCGCGCGCCGGGGAATAGCGCCCGCACGCGCACCGTTCCGTTACCGGCCGTCGCCGCGAGACAATGGACGACGGCCACAACCCGGGCGGCGCAGCCCGGAGCAGCTCCGCCCCGCCCACCGAGACCCCGGAGGTGTCCGTCCATGCCCGACTCCCCTGCAGAGTCGACCGAGCCGACCAGGCGTCGGCGCCCGGCACAGCTGCTGTTCGAGCCGCAGTCCGCCGAACCGGAGCCGGAACGATTCTTCGACCTGGAGTCGATCGCCGACCCCGCGGAGCTGCTGCGCCGCTCCACCGAGCTGGCCCTGGCCTTCCGGGCGGCCGCCGAGCGGGCCACGGACTTCCAGGCGGTCGCCGCCGCGCAGCTCGCCGACCCCCGCCGCTTCGACGCGCTGTCGGACGCCGAGATCGCCCTGCGGGCGGACTGGACCCCGGACTACGCCGCCAAGATGATCGAGTACGGCCGCACCCTGCTCCAGCCGCGCCGCCACGAGGACTGACCGTCGGGCCGCTGGCATATGCCAGCGGCGGAGGGTACGCGACGCCACGCCGCCGTGTCCGGCGAACGGCGCTTTCCGCCACACCGGGGCGGCGAACGGCGCAGGCTGCTGCGCGTGGACATCTGGACGCACCAGTCGGTGGAGTACGTCAGCGCGGCCGGGGAGGCCTGGCTCGCCTCCGCCAGCGAGTACCCGCGCAGCATGCGAGCCCTCTGGGAGAGCCGCCCGTGGGCGCCCTCGGTGCTGCCCTGCGGGCGGGCCTTCGACGTGATCAGCATGCCGGCGCTGTTCGGCCGCCGGGTGCTGGACGAGCTGTGGGCCTCCGGGCCGGGCTGCGGCCCGGTCGCGAGCCACCGGGGGCGGACCCTGCTGTTCGTCCAGCCGGGCGCGGCGCCCCGGCTGCGCCGGCTGCTGGCCTGGGAGGAGTGGGCCCGGGACGTGCCGCCGCTGCTGTGCCACGGCAAGGGCGACACGGTGACCGTGCCGCCGCTGCAGCGGATGGTGAACAGCCCGGACTCCCCCGGCCGGGGCGCCGGCCGCTGGATCATCGCCCCGGAGGACCGCGAGCCCTGGCTGCCCGGCGCCTCGGTGGTGCTGTGGGCCTGCGTACGGGCGGCGCGGGAGCCGGGCGCGCCGGTTCCCGCCGGGGCGGCGGTCGTGACCGGCGGGTGAACGGAGGAAGGCCGGTATTCGATTTTGGCTGGGCCGCGCGGCGCTGCTAGAGTCTTCTCTGTCAGCAGGCGCCGCTAGCTCAGTTGGTTAGAGCAGCTGACTCTTAATCAGCGGGTCCGGGGTTCGAGTCCCTGGCGGCGCACAGACAGCCGGAAGGCCCCGGAGCGGACGGCCCGGTCGGGCTCAGCGGCCGCGCAGCGCGCGGTAGCGGGCGACCAGCTCGGCGGTGGAGCTGTCCAGTTGCTCGGCGCCCTCGCCGGTCAGCAGCACCGGCTCGATCCGCTTGGCGAGCACCTTGCCCAGCTCGACGCCCCACTGGTCGAAGGAGTCGATGTTCCAGATCGCGCCCTGGACGAACACCTTGTGCTCGTACAGCGCGACCAGCTGGCCGAGCACCGAGGGGGTCAGCTCGCCGGCCAGGATCGTGGTGGTCGGGTGGTTGCCCTTGAAGGTCTTGTGCGGGACGAGCTCGGCCGGCACGCCCTCGGCCGCGACCTCCTCCGGGGTCTTGCCGAAGGCCAGCGCCTGGGTCTGGGCGAAGAAGTTGGCCAGCAGCAGGTCGTGCTGGGCGACCAGGCCCGGGAGCAGGTCGGCGACGGGCTTGGCGAAGCCGATGAAGTCGGCCGGGATCACCTTGGTGCCCTGGTGCAGCAGCTGGTAGTAGGCGTGCTGGCCGTTGGTGCCGGGGGTGCCCCAGACCACCGGGCCGGTCTGCCAGTCCACCGGGGTGCCGTCGCGGGTCACCGACTTGCCGTTGGACTCCATGTCCAGCTGCTGCAGGTAGGCGGTGAACTTGGACAGGTAGTGCGAGTACGGCAGCACCGCGTGCGCCTGGGCGTCGAAGAACGCGCCGTACCAGACGCCCAGCAGGCCGAGCAGCAGCGGGACGTTCTCCTCCGGCGGGGCGGTGCGGAAGTGCTCGTCGACCAGGTGGAAGCCGTCCAGCATCTCGCGGAAGGCGTCCGGGCCGATCGCGATCATCAGCGAGAGGCCGATCGCCGAGTCGTAGGAGTAGCGGCCGCCGACCCAGTCCCAGAACTCGAACATGTTGGCGGTGTCGATGCCGAAGTCGTGCACGCCCTGGGCGTTGGTGGACAGCGCGACGAAGTGCTTGGCCACCGCCTCGGTGCCGGCGCCGAGGCCGTCGAGCAGCCAGTCGCGGGCGGAGACCGCGTTGGTGATGGTCTCGATGGTGGTGAAGGTCTTCGAGGCCACGATGAACAGCGTCTCGGCCGGGTCGAGGTCGCGGACGGCCTCGTGCAGGTCGGCGCCGTCCACGTTGGAGACGAAGCGGACGTCGAGGTCGCGCTTGGCGTACGAGCGGAGCACCTCGTAGGCCATCGCGGGGCCGAGGTCGGAGCCGCCGATGCCGATGTTGACGACGGTGCGGATCGGCTTGCCGGTGTGGCCCTTCCACTCGCCGCTGCGGACGCGGTCGGCGAAGGCGGCCATCTTGTCGAGGACCGCGTGCACGGCGGGCACCACGTTCTCGCCGTCGACCTCGACCACGGCGCCGCGCGGGGCGCGCAGCGCGGTGTGCAGGACGGCGCGGTGCTCGGTGTTGTTGATCTTCTCGCCGCGGAACATCGCGTCCCGCAGTGCGGCGACCCCGGTGGCGGCGGCGAGCTCGCGCAGCAGCTCCAGCGTCCCGTCGGTGACCAGGTGCTTGGCGTAGTCCACGTGCAGGTCGCCGACCTGCAGGGTGTAGCGGCGGCCGCGCTCCGGATCGGCGGCGAACAGCTCGCGCAGGTGGGTGTCGCCCAGCTCGGCACGGTGCTTGGCCAGGGCGGCCCACTGGGGGGTGCGGTCCAGCGGGGTGCGGGCGTCGGCGCGGGTCTCCGACATCGGTGGGTCCTCGATTCATCTGGGTGCAGAAACCGGCAGGGCCAGGCGGTGAGGCCCGAACAGTCAGGGTCTCTGTGTGCGAGGTCGTGGCGGTACTGGTGGTGCGCCGACTCCGTTGACGGCCTGCCCGGGTTCAGCCTATGCAACCCCGGAGGGGGCCGCGCACATTCCGGGCCGCGGTGAGCGAACCCCTCGTCACTTCCGTTCCGAGCGCAGGTCCAGCCCGCGCAGCACCTGGTCGACCAGCTCCGGATCGGCGCCGAGTTCGCTGCGGGCGGTGAGCATCTCGCGCCGGGAGGCGGCGATCATCTCCTGCTCGACGTCCCGGGCGGCCCGCCACTGGGCCAGGCGCAGCTTGGCCTCGGCGGCCTCCTCCTCGGCGTAGTCCTCCGGGCAGAGCCGGGCCAGCCGGTCGTGCTGACGGTCGCGCAGGCGGTCGGCGACCTCGGCCGGCAGCCGGTCCTGCTCCTCCAGCTCGCCGAGCCGCTTGAGCCCGGCCTTGGCGGCCCGCCACCAGAGCTGACGGACGGCCTGCTCGTGTTTGTCCTGGTCGATGTCCAGCTCCAGCCGCTTGGCCAGCCAGGGCAGGGTCAGGCCCTGCACCAGGAGCGTGAAGAGCACCACGCTGAAGGCGATGAAGACCAGTCGGCCGCGCTCGGGGAAGTCCGCGCCGGAGTGCAGGGTGAGCGGGATGGCGAGCGCCAGGGCGACGGTGGCCACGCCGCGCATGCCGGACCACCAGAGGACGACGCTCTCCTTCCAGCTGAACGGGGTGTCCTCCTCGTCGCCGCTGCGCAGTTTCTTCGACAGCCAGCCGGCCGGCAGCAGCCAGAGCAGCCGGACTAGGACGACCACGACGATCACCACGGCGGCGTCGCCGATGAAGCCGGTCCAGCCCCGGCCGGCCTCCTTGAGCACGGTGGCCAGCTCCAGGCCGATCAGGCCGAAGGCGACGCCGGTGATCAGGATCTCGACCACCTCCCAGAAGGCGTTGCCCACCAGCCGGTAGGAGACCGCGTCGGCGTCGGAGGCCCGTTCGGCGAGGTAGAGCGCGCAGACCACGACGGCGAGCACGCCGGAGCCGTGGATCTCCTCGGCGATGGTGTAGGCGGCGAAGGGCACCAGCAGGTTGAGCGCGACCTGCTGGGTCGGGTCGTCCAGGCGCTCGGCGAGCTTGGCGTTGACCCAGCCGAGCACCACGCCGACGATCACCGCCAGCACCGCGGACAGGACGAAGCGCAGCACCGCGTGGCCGACCGAGAAGTCGCCGCTGACCACGGCCTCGATGGCCAGCGAGTAGATGACGATCGCGGTGACGTCGTTGAAGAGCCCCTCGCTCTCCAGGATCGCCACCAGGCGGCGGGGCAGGCCGACACTGCCGGCCACCGCGACGGCGGCGACCGGGTCCGGCGGGGAGACCAGTGCGCCGACCGCGATGGCGGCGGCGAGCGGCAGAGCGGGCAGCAGCCAGTGCACCGTGCCGGCCACCGCAACCGTGGTGACCACCACCAGGGCGACGGCCAGCAGCAGGATCGAGCGGACGTTGGCCTTGAAGTAGCGCACCGAGGAGCGCCGGGCGACCGCGAAGATCAACGGCGGCAGGACGAGCGGGAGGATGAGCTCGGGCTCGATGGAGACGTCCGGGATCTGCGGGACGAGCGCCATGACGATGCCGAGCAGGGTCATCAGGACCGGTTGGGGCACGCCCGTCTTTCGCCCGAGCGGCATGGTGACCACGGAGGCGAGCAGCACCAGGAAGAACAGGGGCAGCTGGCCCACGGGGAGGTTCCTCTCGACGACGGACGGCTGAGCGCCGTCCAGGATAAATCTGACAATGCGCCCATTAGTGAAGACTCGCCGAACGACGGGTTGACCTCAAGCGCACTTCAGGTCCGAGGATCGGGAGCGGTCGAGCAGTCGAGCAGTCGAGCAGTGGAACGGTCGAGCAGTCGAGCAGTGGAACGGCCGAGCAGTCGAACGGTCGAGCAGCCGAGCAGCGGTCGAGAGGGCGGGAGCAGACATGAAGGCGGTCACCGTGACGGAGTCCGGCGGTCCGGAGGTCCTGCGGGTCACCGAGGTGCCCGACCCGGAACCCGGCCCGGGCGAGGTGCGGGTGCGGGTGTACGCCGCCGGGGTGCAGCCGGTGGACCTCGCGATCCGGGAGGGGTTCCGGCCGCCGGGGCTGGCGGTCGAGCCGCCGTTCGTCCTCGGCAACGAGTTCGCCGGGGTGGTGGACCGGCTCGGGCCGGACAGCGGGGGCTGGGCGGTCGGCGACGAGGTGCTGGGCTTCCGGGTGCTGGACGGCCACGCCGAGCTGGTCACGGTCGACGCCGCCCAGCTGGTGGCCAAGCCGGCCGGGATGCCCTGGGAGCAGGCCGGCTCGCTCTCCGCCTCCGGCCAGACCGCGCACGTGGCGCTCACCCTGCTCGGGGTCGGCCCCGGCGACACCGTGCTGGTGCACGGCGCCTCGGGCGGGGTCGGCACGGTGGCCGTCCAGCTCGCCCGGGCCTGGGGCGCCACCGTGATCGGCACCGCGAGCGAGCGCAACCACGACTACCTGCGCGAGCTCGGCGCGATCCCGGTCGCGTACGGGGACGGGCTGGTCGAGTGGGTCCGGGCGGCGGCGCCGCAGGGGGTGAGCGCGGCCTTCGACGCCGCCGGGCGGGGCGCCCTGGAGGCCTCGGTCGAGCTGGTCGCCGACAAGGACCGGATCGGCACCGTGGTCGACTACCCGGGCGCCGAGCGGCTGGGCGTACGGGGGCTGCGGGCGCCGCGGACGGCCGAGCGGCTGGCCGAGCTGGTCCGACTGTGGGAGTCGGGCGGGCTGCGGCTGGAGGTCGCCGAGGCGCTGCCGATGGAGAAGGCCGCCGAGGCCCACCGGCTGGTCGGCACCGGGCACGTGCGGGGCAAGGTGGTGCTGACCATGTGAGCCCCCGGGGCCCGCGCACAGGCACCTCCCGGGCCCTGTTGGCCCTGCCGGGCCTCCTCCGGACCGATTGTGTGTTTCGGCTGCTGACCAGGTAATGTTCTCCACGTCAGCAGGCGCCGCTAGCTCAGTTGGTTAGAGCAGCTGACTCTTAATCAGCGGGTCCGGGGTTCGAGTCCCTGGCGGCGCACAGACAGCCGGAAGGCCGGGCACAGGTCATTGCTGCCACCGCGGCCCGCTGACAGGCTGGCCGCATGAGAGCACGCAGCGTGCTGGTCGTCCTCTACGAGGGCGTGCAGAGCCTCGACGTGACCGGCCCCGTGGAGGTGTTCACGGGCGCGGGCGCCGCCTCCGGGCGGCCGGACGCGTACCGGGTGGTCACGGCCTCGCAGGGCGGCGGGCCGGTGCGCAGCTCCGGCGGGCTGCGGCTGCTGCCGGACCTGGACCTCGCCGAGGTCGGGGCGGGCGGGACCGGGGCCGCCGGGATCGGGCCGCTGCACACCCTGCTGGTCCCCGGCGGGCCGACCACCGAGCGCCCGGACGGCGCACTGGTGGCGCGGATCCGGGAGCTGGCGGGACGGGCCGAGCGGGTGGTGTCGGTGTGCACCGGGGCCTTCCTGCTCGCCGAGGCCGGGCTGCTGGCCGGGCGCCGGGCGACCACGCACTGGGCGCACTGCGAGGCGCTGGCCCGGCGGTACCCGGACGTCGAGGTGGACCCCGATCCGATCTACGTCCGGGACGGGCACATCGCCACCTCGGCCGGGGTCACCGCCGGGATCGACCTGGCGCTGGCCCTGGTCGAGGAGGACTTCGGACGGGAGACCGCGCTGCTGATCGCCCGTCACCTGGTGGTCTTCCTGCGCCGGCCCGGGAACCAGGCCCAGTTCAGCACCCAGCTGGCCGCCCAGGTGGCGGCCCGGCAGCCGCTGCGCGAGGTGCAGCGGTGGATCGCCGAACACCCGGAGGCCGACCTGTCGGTCGAGGCGCTGGCCCGCCGCTCGGCGCTGTCCCCGCGGCACTTCGCCCGCGCCTTCGCCGCCGAGGTCGGGGTCACCCCGGGCCGGTACGTGGACGGGGTCCGGCTGGAGGCCGCCCGCCGACGGCTGGAGGACACCGCCGAGGGCATCGAGGAGATCGCCCGCGACTGCGGCTACGGCACCCCGGAGGCGATGCGGCGCGCCTTCGTCCGGGCCCTGGCCGCCCCGCCCGCCGAGTACCGACGCCGCTTCCACCCGAGTCACGACGGAGGACACTGATGCGCATCGCCTTCCTGCTGTACGACGAATTCACCGCCCTGGACGCGGTCGGCCCGTACGAGGTGCTGTCCCGGATACCCGGCGCCGAGGTGGTGTTCACCGCCGCCCGGCGCGGCCCGGTGCGCACCGACATGAAGAGCCTGGCGCTGACCGCGGACCTCGCGCTGGACGAGGTGGACTCGGCGGACCTGCTGCTGATCCCCGGCGGGCCGGGGACGGAGGCCCAACTGCCCGACCAGGCCCTGCTGGAGTGGGTGCGGGCCGTCGACGCGACCACCACCTGGACCACCTCGGTCTGCTCCGGCTCGCTGCTGCTGGGCGCCGCCGGGCTGCTGAAGGGGCGCCGGGCCACCTCGCACTGGTACTGCCTGGAGCAGCTGGCCGGGTTCGGGGCGGAGCCGACCGGCACCGAGCGGGTCGTGCTGGACGGGAAGTACGCGACCGCGGCCGGCGTCTCGGCCGGGATCGACCTCGCGCTGTCGCTGACCGGCCGGGTGGCCGGGGACGCGGTCGCGGAGGCGATCCAGCTGGTCATCGAGTACGACCCGCAGCCGCCGTACTCGGCCGGTTCCACCGCGACCGCGTCGGCCGACCTGATCGCCCGACTGAAGGCGAACGCGCTGGAGGTGCGCTGACCCCGCACCGGCCGGATGCCCGCTAGCCGCGCACCGGCGGGAAGGCGTGGCGGCGGGCGCCGATGACCACGGCGAGGGCGGGGAACAGCAGCGCGAGGACCGTCCAGGGCAGGGCGCCGGTGCCGAGGGCGCTCAGGACGACGCCGCCGACCACCCCGCCGCCCGCCATCGCGACGTTCCACAGCGTCACCAGCACGGCCTGGGCGGCGTCCGCCTGCTCGCCGCCCGCGTCGCCGAGGGCGGTCTGCAGCAGGGTCGGGGCGCCGCCCCAGCCCAGGCCCCAGAGCGCCGCGGCGGCGTACACCAGCGGCGCGCTGCCGGACCACACCGCAAGGACGCCCGCCGTCACCGCGACCAGCAGCGCGCCGCCGATCGTCAACTGCCGCAGCCGGCGGTGGATGTGGGCCCCGGTGAGCCAGATGCTCGCCAGCGAGGCCAGGCCGAAGACCAGCAGGACGGTGCCGGTGGCGTCACCGAGGCCGGCCCCGTCGAGGAAGGGCGCGATGTAGGTGAACAGGATGGTGTGCGCGAGCACGTAGAGCACCGTCACGCCGAGCACCGGCACCACGCCGGGCACGGTGAGGGCGTGGCGGACCGGGGTGCGTTCGCCCGCCGACTGTCCCGGCTGGCCGGGCAGCAGCGCCGCGATCCAGCCGACCACGCCGACCGCCAGTGCCGTCATGGCCAGGAAGGGCACCCACCAGGCGAGCATCCGGCCGAGGAAGGTGCCGATCGGCACTCCGAGCGACAGCGCCACCGGCACTCCCGCCATCGCGACGGCCATCGCCCGGCCCTGCTGCTCGACCGGCACCAGCCGGCGGGCGTACCCGGCCAGCAGCGCCCAGGCGAGACCGGCCGCGACGCCCGCGAGGAAGCGGGCTGCCATCGTGAGCGTGTAGTCGGTGGAGGCCGCGGTCACCGTGTTGGCCACGGCGAAGCCGGCCATCGCGGTGAGCAGCAGCCGTTTGCGGTTCCAGCCGGCGGTGGCCGCGGTGAGCGGGATCGCGGTGGCGGCGGTCCCGATCGCGTAGACGGTGACGGTCTGCCCGGCGGCCGACTCGCTGACGCCGAGGGCCTCGCCCATCCCCGGCAGGACGCCGGCGGGCAGGGTCTCGGTGAGCGCGGTGACGAAGACGGCGGTGGCCAGGGCGAGCAGGGCGGGGAGCGGGAAGGACCTGCTGGATACCGGGGTGGTGAGCTGTGTGGTCGCCATGGGGACCATGGTTGGACCTGACACGGGTGTGAGGTTCAACCGTGGCCGCCGTGGACGTCGGGTCAGCGCCCGGCCCGGTGTGGATCCCGCTCTGCGGTGTCAATGCTCCGGCGCGATTCGGGACGCCCCCGCAGCCCGTCCCGGTTGCCGGGTGTGACACCCCGTCGAAGGATGGAGGGGTGACCCCGCCCGGCTACCTCCGCCACCCCCACCTGCACGGCGGCCTGCTCACCTTCACCGCCGAGGACGACATCTGGATCGCCCCGCTGGACACCGCCGGCGCCGTCGCCGGCCGGGCCTGGCGGGTCACCTGCGACCGCACCCGGGTCAGCCACCCCCGCTTCTCCCCCGACGGCACCACCCTCGCCTGGACCGGCTGGCTGAGCCTGGCCCCCGAGGTGTGGACCGCCCCCGTCGACGGCGGCGAGGCCCGCCGGCTCAGCTTCTGGGGCAGCCAGGACACCCGGGTCCGCGGCTGGCTGCCGGACGGCGAGGTGCTGGCCGTCACCTCCTTCCACGAGCCCTTCGGCCACTACACCTGGGCGCACGCCCTGCCGCCGGACGGCTCCCCCGGCCGCCGGATGCCCTGGGGCCCGGTCGGCGACGCCCAGATGAGCCGCGAACGGACCGTCCTGCTCACCGGCGCCGCCCCGCACGAGCCCGCCGCCTGGAAGCGCTACCGGGGCGGCGCCGTCGGCCGGCTCTGGGCGGACGGCGAGCAGATCCTGCCCGAGCACACCGGACACCTCGCCTCCCCCATGCCCGTCGCCGGCCGGGTCGCCTTCCTCTCGGACCACGAGGGCATCGGCAACCTCTACTCCTGCCGCCCCGACGGCACCGACCTGCGCCGGCACACCGACCACGCCTCCTACTACGCCCGCGAGGCCGCCACCGACGGCACCCGGATCGTCTACCAGCACGCCGGGGACCTCTGGCTGCTCGACGGCCTGGACGCCCCTGCCCCCCGCCGACTGCACGTCCCGCTCGGCGGCGCCCGGGCCGGCCGCCGCCCGTACCAGGTCAGCGCCGCGACCCAGGTCAAGGACCTCGCCTGCGACCGGACCGGCCGGGCCGGGGTCGTCACCGTGCGCGGCAGCCAGTACTGGCTCACCCACAAGGACGGCCCGGCCCGCGCGCTCGCCGACACCCCCGGGGTGCGGACCCGGCTGCCGGTGCTGCTCGGCCACACCGGCGAGGCGGCCTGGATCACCGACGCGCAGGGCGCCGACGCGATCGAGGTGATGCCGCTGCCCGGGCACGAAACGACCGAGCGGCACCGCCACCGGGTGCTCGCGGCCGGCCGGCTCGGCCGCGTCCTGGAACTCACCGCCTCCCCCGACGGCAGCCGCCTCGCCGCCGCCTCCTCCGACGGACGGCTGCTGCTGGTCTCCGCCGCCGACGGCGAGGTGCGCGAGCTGGCCGCCTCCGGCTACGGGCCGGTCTCCAGCGCCCGCTTCTCCCCCGACTCGCACTGGATCGCCTGGTCCCAGCCGGTCGCCGGGCGCTCGCTGCGCCGCATCCGGCTCACCCGCACCGACGCGCCCGCGCCGACCACCGAGGTCACCGACGGCCGCTTCGAGGACGAGCAGCCGGTCTTCACCCGGGACGGCCGCTACCTGGCCTTCCTGTCCTGGCGCGGCTTCGACCCCGTCCACGACGTGCACACCGGCGACCTCTCCTTCCCGCTCGGCTGCCGCCCCTACCTCGTCCCGCTCACCGCCGACACGCCCTCGCCGTTCGCCGCGCCCGTCGAGGACGGCGCCCCTCCCGGGGACGGCGGCGACGGCACCGTCCGGGTCGACCCGGAGGGCATCGGCGAGCGGCTGCTGCCGTTCCCGGTGATCGCCTCCAAGTACTCGGCCACCGACGCGGTGCGCGGCGGGCTGGTCTGGCTGCGCTGGCCGATCTCGGGCACCCTCGGGCAGACCTTCGCCAGCCCGGAGGACACCTCCGGCCGCCCCTCGCTGGAGCACTTCGACCTGGCCCGGGGCACCCGCACCACGCTGGTGGACAAGCTGGACGGCTACGCCGTCTCCGGTGACGGCGGCACCATCGCGGTCTACTCGGCCGGGACGCTCCGGGTCGTCCCGGTCGCCGCCCCCTCCGCCGGCACCGCCGTCGACCTGCGCCGGATCACCCACACCGTCCACCCGGCCGCCGAATGGCGCCAGGCCTACCACGAGGCCGCCCGGATCGTCCGGGACCAGTTCTGGGACGAGCGGATGTCCGGCCTGGACTGGCCCGCCCTGGTCGCCCAGTACGAGCCGCTGCTGGAACGCGTCTGCTCACCCGACGACTTCGCCGACCTGCTGCGCGAACTCCTCGGCGAACTGGGCACCTCGCACGCCTACGTCACCCCGTCCCGCCGCGCCGAGGGGCCCTCGCTCGCCCAGCAGCCGCTCGGCCTGCTCGGCGCCAACGCCCACCGCTCCCCCGAGGGACGCTGGCTGGTCGACCGGGTGCTGCCCGGCGAGTCCTCCGACCCGCGCGCCCGCGCCCCGCTGGCCGCCCAGGGCGTGCGCGACGGAGACGAGTTCGTCGAGGTCGGCGGCCGGCCCGTCGACCCGGTGCGCGGCCCGCTGCCGCTGCTGGCCGGCACCGGCGGCACCACCGTCGAACTGGCCCTGCGCAGCGGCCCGGACGGGCCCCTCCGGCGGATCGCCGTCACCCCGCTCACCGACGAACGGCCCATCCGCTACCAGGACTGGGTCGCCAGACGCCGCTCCCTGGTACGGGAGTTCAGCGACGGCCGGTGCGGCTACCTGCACATCCCGGACCTCGGCGGCTCCGGCTGGGCACAGTTCAACCGGGACCTGCGGCGCGAACTCGACAAGCCCGCGCTGGTCCTGGACGTGCGCGGCAACGCCGGCGGCAACGTCTCCGAACTCGTCCTGGAGAAGCTCACCCGGCACGTCCTCGCCTGGGACTTCACCCGGGACCGCCAGCCGGTCCGCTGGCCCCGGCACGCGCTGCGCGGCCCGCTGGTCGCCCTCGCCGACGAGGCGACCAGCTCCGACGGTGACGTGATCATCGCGGCCATCAAGCTGCTCGGGCTCGGCCCGGTGATCGGCAGCCGCACCTGGGGCGGGGTGGTCGGGATGACCGGGCGGCACACCCTGGGCGACGGCACCCAGATCTCGGTGCCGAAGAACGCCTCCTGGTTCGACGGCGGGCTCGGCTGGTCGGTGGAGAACCGGGGCGTCGAACCGGACGTGCACGTGCTGCGCAGCCCGCGCGACTGGGCCCGGGGGCGCCACCCCGAGCTGAGGACCGCCGTCCAGCTGGCCCTGGAGCTGCTGGAGGACGCGCCCGCCGCCGTGCCGCCGCCGGAGTCCACGCCCCGGCCGGACCTGCGGCGCCCGCCGCTGCCGCCGCGGGCGCGGTGAACCGTCGGGCCGGGCCCGGCGGGCTGCTCGGGCCGGTCCCGGTCCCTGGCCGGTCTCGGTCCCAGGGGTTTCCTCGGGGACGGCTCAGTCCCAGGGGTCTCCCTCGGCGGTCATGTTCTCGGCGGCGCGCCGGTCGGCCTCCTCCTGCGCGAGCCGGTCCCGGGCCGCCCGGTCCTGCAGCTCGCGGGAGCGCTCGACGTCGTCACCGAACGCGTCGGCGGCCTCGTCGTGGGCGAGGGCGGCCCGCTGGGCGGCGTCCTCGCCGGTGGCCTCGTGCTGCGGCGGCCGGTGGAACAACCTGTCGAAGATGCCCATGACTCCTCCTCCGGAGGCAATGTCGGGATACCGGGCTGCCCCCACTCTCACACCGGCTCCGGACGGACGCACGTTGAGTCCTTGGTCCCGGCCGGAACGCGTCGAAGGACCGTAGCCGGGGGCGCGCGGCGGGCGGAGGGTGGCGGTGTGAGGAACTCGACCGAGGAACTGCACGACGGACCGCGCCGGCGGGTCGGCCCGCTGGCCGCACTGGGCGGGCGGCTGCCCGGCACGCACGACCTGCTGCTGATGCAGTGCCCCGGCTCGCTGCGGCCCCTCGCGGGCGGGGAGCTCCCGGACTGGGCACGGGCGGTGCTGCGGGCCCACCCCTGGGTGACGGTCGGCCGGGCGCCCGCCGTCGTCGGCACCCCGGTGGACCTGCCGCACCCGCAACGCTGCACCCGGGACCCGGAGGCGGCACCCGAACTCTGGTTCCCGGTGACCGTACGCGGCCCGCGCCCCGGGCAGCGGCTGGACGCGCTGGCGCCCTGGGCGGCCGTCGCCCGGACCCTGCGGCCCGAGCAACTGGCCGGACGGCGCGAACGGCTGGCCCCGGAACGGCTCACCAGGATCCCCGCCCTCGCCCTGCTGCCGGAGGTCGGCCGCCTGGTGGCGGACCACCGGATGCCCTGGGGCCCGATCGGCGCCGCCGGCTACGAGCTGGGCAGCGGAGTCCCGGTGGCCGGGCCACTGAGCCCGCTGCGGCTGGTCCTGCGCGCCCCGCAGCCGGTCAGCCGCCGCGACGCGCTGCAACTGCGCCGGGCCCTGAGCAGGCTGCCCGTGCCGGTGCAGGCCGAACTGGAGACCAGGCACGGCTCGGTCCAGCTGACGGAGTACGCGGCCGGGCAGCACACCCTCACCCTGCTGACACCGTACGGCCCCCGGGAGGTCCACGACCCGTGGTTCCCGTTGCGTGATCCTCAGCGACTCTTTGGCTGAGTCTCTTCCTGCTTCGTCGATCGCAGCCAACTCGGGTGACGCTGAGCAACCGCCTATTGACGCTGAATCACCCGATACGCCATGGTCGTGGAACCGTGTGGAATCCCTTCGCACCGGAGGCAACAATGGCTCTCAAGTTCCTCGGGATCTACCCCAATACCCCCGATGACGGCTCGCCGACCATCTGGCTGGACGAAGCCAACGGCGATCTGGTGATCCAGTCCTGGAAGGCGGACGAGGCCACCATCAGGGAGGCCCAGGAGGTCGGTTCCATCCCGGGGCACTCCACGGACGTGCCGGACCACGAGACCGTGATCCGGCTGCCCGCGAACATGATCCAGTTCCTTCCCCGGTCGGACAGTGAGGTCAACGACGGTGGTAACAGCGGTTCGTGAGCAGCTGGCGAAGGCCCAGCACTCGGCGGTCCATCTGGAGATGCGTGACAGCTACATGCTGGACGACCCCGAGTTCATCGCGTGGCAGGCCGGCAAGCGGCTCGACCCCGCGAACCGCGAGTCGTGGTGGCGCTCGTGGCTCGATGTTGTGGTCGACGCCACCTCTCGCGGGGTCACCATGCGCCGCCTTCGGGTCGTCTCCGAGCCGGTGACCGACTACATCCGCTACGAGTACGACGTGACGTTCCCCAACGTCGAAGCGGGCGAGGACGTCCGCTGGCTGCCCCGCTCCCGCGCCGGCGATCTCCTGCTGCCCGGTCTGGACGGCTGGGTCATGGACGAGCAGATCGTGATCCTGCACCACTTCACCGGCGATGGGCAGTGGGCCGGGCCCCGCATGGAGGTCCGAACCGACCCTGCCTTGGCGAAGCAGTACTTGGCGGCGTACGAGGCCGCCTGGGAGCGCGCGATTCCGCACGCGGAGTACCAGCCCGTCTGAGTCGGCACTCCACACCATGGCCCTCTCACCGTCGTCAAGCGTCCAACGTGCCCGCCAGGATCTCGCCGATCGCCTCGGCGAGATCCAGCGGGATGCCGGTCTCAAGGGCACTGAGCTGGCTGCCGCTTGCGGCTGGTACCCGTCCAAGGTGTCCCGGCTGTTGAACGCGCACACCCCTCCCTCCGAAGACGACATCCGGCTCTGGTGCCGCGCGTGTGGTGCCGAGAGCCGGATCGCCGACCTCATCGCCATGCTGCGAACCGTCGCGGGCATGTTCGTTGAGTGGCGGAGGATGGAACGCACCGGCCTGAAACAAGCACAAGAGGCCCGGTTACCGCTCTACGAGCGAACCCACCGCTTTCGCGCTTACTCGTCGTGGCTGGCGCCCGGCCTGATCCAGACTCCCGGCTACACCACAGCGGCTCTTCGGGCGATCCAGCAGCGGCGAGGGCTGACCGACGACGTAGCGGCGGCAGTGGCCTCCCGGATGGCGCGCCAGCGGGTGCTGCACGAAGGTGATCGACGATTCGCCTTCCTGATCGAGGAATCGGTCCTGAGATGTGGAATCGGAGGGGCCGCTGTGATGCAGGATCAACTACACCACCTCATGACCGTTGGCCTGCTGCCCAATGTCAGTCTCGGTGTGGTGCCCACGGGCGTCGATCGCATGCGTTGGCCGACCGAGGGCTTCTGGATCTACGACGCTGCACAGGTGAACGTCGAGCTGATCTCCGGCTATCTGACCATCACACAACCCAGCGAAATTTCGCTCTACGCCGAGGCTTTCGCCGAGTTGGCCACACTGGCACTTCACGGGGCTGCCGCACGCGGGTTGATCACCGCGGCCATCGACGCACTCACGTGATCCGCGCAAACCGGCGTGGAATCTCATAGAAGCCCGTGGGCGTTTCCTTCGCCTCCTCCCTACGGTCGATCCACCACTGCTCGTCCGCTCCCGGGCGAGCAGAGCCAACCGATTGGAGAGGCTCGTGAGCACCGCCACCGTCAAGTCCGGCACCGAGCTGGACGAGCTGGGCAAGTTCTTCACGATCGCCGCGCATCGGATCGACACTGGCCAGGCCGCGCCGGAGATGTTCTCCGCCGCCATCGACACGGCGTGGCACCAGCTCGTCGACGACCCGGCCGCGCACGAGGCGTTCGCCGTCCAGCACGCCGGACGCAGGCTGACGCACGTCGAGAGCGCCGGCGTCGCTTTCATCTCCTGGGTGAGCGCGTACGAGCAGGCGTACGGCCCCCTGCCGGAGATCTGGTTCACCAACGCGGACGGCACGGTCAACACCCAGGCCCTGGCCCACTACCGGGAGAAGGGCGAGGTCTGGGCCGAGTGGAGGTGCTCGCCCGCGCCCAGCGATGGCGACGACCTCACCCCGGCAACGACCACCCGGTGATCACCGCACCATCCGGCGGAGCGCCCCGGCCCACCGCCGGGGCGCTCCGCCTCACCGAGACCCGGACGGCGGACCCGGCCAGCGTGGATGTGAGCGGCTATCTGGCTGCCATGCAGCAGCACTGCCCGTTTCTCCAGCCCTCCACGGCGCACGGCATGACCGGGTGGACCGTCTACGAGATCGCGCCCGGCGCGCATCGTTACGCCGTTGAAGCAGAGCTGTTCTACGCGGGCATGCAGGCCGCCGAGTGGATTCGCCCCCTGATGACCCGGCCGTACGGCACGCTGGCGTGCGAGAACGTGGTGGTGCTCGGGCAGTGCGCCGACGCCGACCATCGCGGGCTGCTGACCTGGCCGCACTGGGCCTTGAAGAACCTCTACAGCCAGGTCGGCGTCATGTTCGGGAAGTTCGTCACGGGAGCCGCCGAGAGCAGCAGGGCCGGGCGCAGCATCCCGTCGGCCCCGTTCTCGTTCCTCCCGGTGCGCGCGGCCGTCCGCCCCCTGGACCCGAGGTTCCTGACGAGCACGCCCGACCTCGCGGTGGCAGTAGCCCGGGCCGTTGACGACGGCCGCGACGTGTTCGAGCACATCCCTTGCGAGTGGAAGGCAGTGAGAGAGTGGGCGAGTTCGCTTCTGAAGCCGTGCAGGCACTGAAGGCCGCGGAGACCATCTGCGGGCCGCTTGAGCTGGAGGAGGTCAGCAACCGGCGCGGCTCGGCGGTATGGAAGGCGACCGGCCCGCGGGGCATCGCGAGCATCAAGCTCGGCACCGGCGAGGCCGCCGAGGTCACCGCGCGCGAAGCCTCCGTACTGGACCAACTCCCCGGCTACACCGTGACCGTCGGTCGTTTCGACGGCGGCATCTGGTTCGTCACCCCGTGGCTGGTCGGGCCGTCCACCTGGCAGGTCTTCCGCCCCGTGCGCAAGGGCGAAGGAGGGCGGAACGAAGCCCTCGCCGCCGCGGTCGGGGTGTGCCGCGCCGTGGCGGACCTCCACGCCGAAGGGTGGGTGCACGGCGACCTCCAGCCCCAGCACGGCATCCACGGCTCGGACGGAACGGTCCGTCTCCTCGACTTCGCCTGGTCCCGGCAGGTCGGCACCACCCCGTGGACGACCTTCAGCGGCACGATGGTCCACCTCACCTCCCCCGAACTGGCGGCCCGGATCATCAGCGGTCCCCAGCCCATCGACACGACACAGGCCGCCGACGTCTACGCCCTCGCCGGCACCCTGTGGACCTGTACCACGGGCAACTGGCCGCTGGACTACGAGTCCGCCGGGCTCGGCCGGGGCGCGTCGGTGGAGGCAATTCGCGAGACCATCGCCGCCAAGGCCGCCCCGATGTCCGCCGCGATGCCCTGGCCCGCACTCCAGGCCCGGCTGCGGTTCGTCCTGCTGGCCGAGTCCGACGACCGGCCGACCGCCGCCGAGCTGGCCGACCTCCTGCAAGTGGTGGGCGAATGATCGCACTGCGAGAGCTGACCCTGGGCGACGCCATCGCCCTCCAGCGGATCTACAGCCCGGAATCGACCAGGTTCCTCGGTCGAGGGCCGATGGATGCGGCCGAGGCCTGCCGCGCCGCACGCGACGCAGCGGCGTCCGCTGCTCGATCCCCGCGCACGGTCTACACCCTGGGCCTCGACCTCGACGGCGACCTGATCGGGATCATCAAGCTCCACGTGGACCGCCCGGTCGCCGCGCTCAGCTACATCCTGCGCGCGGACACTTGGGGGAAGGGCCACGCCACCGAAGCAGTCCGCAGGATTCTCGCCCTGGGCTTCGGCTATCTCGGGCTGCCCGAGATCCACGCCAAGCACCACCCGGACAACTCTGCCTCCGGCCGTGTCCTCCTCAAGGCGGGGTTCGTCCCGATCGGCGAGCACGCCGGATTCACCACCTACGCGATCGGGCCGCCCCAAACGGCCGGCGGCCTCCGGCACGTACCCGAGGCCCCACGACCCGGAGCGGGTCGTGGGGCCTCGCGATCCGCGCGGCGAGTGCGGTTGTCAGCCGCTGACGCTGGGGGCGCCCGTCTCCAGGTGGCCGGTGAAGCGCTGGGACCAGCTGGCGTCTGCGTCGACCGTCACGGTGAAGTCGTACCAGCCGTTGGTGTAGGCGACCGCGTTGAAGTAGTCGCTGACGCTGCCGCCGGCGGGGACCTGGTACGTCCAGGGGCCGTCCGTGCGGTAGTTGTTCGACGCGATGGTGAAAGTCATCGGCGTGCTACCGGAGTTGGCCAGCTTGAAGTACACCGCGAGCTTGCCGGTGCCCGGCTCGACGGCGTACGAGGCGGTGACGGCGGCGTTCTTGCCCGCCTTCGTCGCGTCGCCCTTGAAGCGGCGCAGGAAGCGGTTGGGGCCGACCACCGTCAGGTCGTAGGGGCCGCCGCCGAAGCCGGTGCCGCAGTTGAAGAAGTCGCTGGTGCTGCCGCCCGGGTCCACCGTGTACTGCCAGGGGCCGCCACTGCGGTAGGCGTTGGCGTACGCCGCGAAGTGCGAGGTCTTGGTGCCCCCGTTGGCCATGCCGATCCAGACCTTCATCACCCCGGCCGAGCCGAACTCCAGGTGGTCCAGGTTGGCGTTCGGCTGGTAAGGCAGGGCTCGCGCGGGGCGGGTGCCGGACTCCTGCACCGGCAGCTGGTTGTTGACCGGGGCCGGGTTGGGCAGCGGGCCGCACGCGGACAGGCCGATGGTCTGGGAGGTGTCGGGCAGCGCGGGCAGGCCGTACACCGGGTTGGCGAAGTCGAACACGCTGGTGAGGTCGCCGCAGACGCGCCGGCGCCAGTCGCTGATGTTCACGCACTGCGCGGGCGTGCCGAGGGCGGCCGTCCAGGTCTCCAGGAAGCGCAGCACCGAGGTGTGGTCGAAGGTCTCGGAGTTGACCCAGCCGCCGCGGGTCCAGGGCGAGACGGCGATCAGCGGCACGCGGAAGCCGAGGCCGATGTTGGTGCCGTTGTAGAACTCGCCCGGGGTGCCGGCCGGGGCGACCGGCGGCGGGACGTGGTCGAAGAAGCCGTCGTTCTCGTCGTAGTTGATGAACAGGACGGAGGAGTTGAAGACGTTCGGGTCGGCGTTGAGCGCGTCGATCACCATGTGGACGAAGTGCGCGCCGTCGGCCGGGGTGGCGTACGGGTGCTCGGAGGAGGCCTGGTCGGGGACGATCCAACTCACCTGCGGGAGGGTGCCGTTCAGTACGTCGGCCTTGATCGCGGCGGCGATGTCGTCCGGGGTCCGGCCGGTGACCTTGGGCACCGAGCCCATGCCCTTGACGGCCAGCGGGCTGCCGGCCGGGGCGCCCGAGAACTGGCTGAAGTAGGCCAACGCGTTGTCGCCGTAGTTGTCGGCGGCGTTCTGGTAGACCTTCCAGCTGACCCCGGCACCTTCCAGCGCCTCGGCGTAGGTCTGCCAGCGCAGGCCCTTCTCGTCGCCGCCGTCGTAGGCCGGGCCGCCCGCGGTGCCGGCCGGGTCGATCTGGCCGGACCAGTGGTAGGTGCGGTTGGGGCCGGTCGCGCTGAGCACCGAGCAGTGGTAGGCGTCGCAGACGGTCCAGTTCTCGGCCAGCGCGTAGTGGAACGGGATGTCCTGGCGGGTGAGGAAGCCGAGGGTGCGGACGTTGCCCTTGGCGGCGACCCAGTTGTCCATCTTGCCGCTGTTCCACGCGCTGTGCTGATCACTCCACCCGTGGGAGAGATCCCCATTACATTGGGCGAGGCGCTCGGGGTCGGCGCCGCCGGCCGGCTTGGTCTGGCTGAACTGCCACGGGTACTGGCGGCTGAACAGGCCGTTGGGCTGGTTGAAGACGCTGTAGCCGCCGGCGATCTGGATGGCGCTGCGGTCGGCGAAGCCGCGCACACCGCGCAGCATGCCGAAGTAGTGGTCGAAGCTGCGGTTCTCCTGCATCAGGATCACCACGTGCTGCACGTCGGTCATGGTGCCCGTGGCACTGAGCCCCGTGCTGGAGGCCGCACTCGGGGCGGCTCCCGCCGTGCCGGTGCCGGCAACGGCGAGGCCGGCCGCGGCGGCCCCGGACAGCGTGACGAACTTCCTGCGACTCAGCTCGGCCATCAGCCCAACCCGTCCCTTCACTGGCGATGTTGTGTACACAAGTCGGGGCTCATCGATCGCGGAGAAGTCTCCACCGCGCGTGGAGCGGGCCACCAGATGCGTGCACCAGGTTTGGCGGACTGTTCGTCCGGGGGTCACCGAACGACGCCGGGCTGAACGCAGGACGGAAACGCCGGGGAGGGACGGAGACGGGAGGTGGTCAGCGGTCCTTCACGTCGATGCCCAGCGCCTGGGCGAACTGGGGTGCCAGTTCCAGCAGCTGGGTGGAGCTGATCACCGCGCCGCGCAACCCCTGGTGGCCGTCGGCCAGGCCGAGCCGGACGGCGCCGCGCAGGTCGGTCTTGCTCAGGGTCGCCCCGCGCAGCCGGACCTCCTCCAGCGTCGAGCCGGGGAAGGACACCCCGGTCAGCTTCGCCTCGCCGAAGTCCACGTCGCGCAGCAGGCAGTCCTCGAAGACCACGTCCCGCAGGACGGCCGCCCGCAGGTTGACCGCCTCCAGCTTGCAGCCGCGGAACACCACGCGGCGCAGCGCCGAACCGTACCCGGCAACCCCGGCCAGCACGCCGCCGACGAAGGAGCTGTCCTGCCACTCGGTGTCGCTGAGGTCGCAGGCCACCCAGCGGCCGGCCTGCACCCACACCTCGTTGAAGCGGGCCTGGCGCAGCTTGACGCCGCTGAGTGCGACGCCGGTGAAGGCGCACTCCAGGAAGGCCGCACCGGCGCCCGACTCGTCGGTGTGCTCGCCGCCGTCGAAGTGCGCGGTGTCGTACCGCGCGTCGCTGCGCAGCGGCCCGGTGTGCGGGCGCAGCAGCTCGGCGTACGGCAGGTCGGTGAGCCGGTCGGGGGCGGAACGGGGCATGGCGGAACCTTTCGGGACGGTCTCGCCCCGCATGCTCGCACGCGGCACTGACAGTTCCGTGGCACACGCTCCGCGGCCCGGCCGCAGCGGTGTGCAGCCGGGCCGGGGGTCAGGGGCGTGTCAGCCGCGCGCCCACAGGGAGTTGACGCGGCTGCGCTCGGTGCTGTTCGGGTAGGGGTTGGTGCAGGAGGTGCCGGGGCCGCCGCCCGACATCAGCTCGCTGCACGGGCCGGAGTAGTGGTCCGGCAGGCCGAGCACGTGCCCGGTCTCGTGGGCGGTCACCCGCACCGAGTTGTACTGCCGGTTCTGCTGGTAGTCGAGGAAGATGTAGCCGCGCCCGTGCCCGTCGGTGCTGGCGTAGGAGCCGCGGCTGTCGTTGCCCTCGTAGTAGCTGAAGTCGGCGGCCGAGCCGGAGCGCAGCTGGACGTTGGAGACCGAGCCGTTCCAGATCTGCGCGGCCTGGGATATCTGGTTGCGGAAGGTCGGGGCCGAGCTGGCGTCGTAGGTGACCACGACGGTGGCCAGGCCGGGGTTGGCGGCCTGCTTGGCCTTGGCGGAGGCCATCACGGCCTGGAAGAAGGCCTGGTTGTCCGCGGTCTCCGCGGCCGAGCCGGCGTACGTCGCGGCGGTGTAGCCCTGGGCGGCCGGGGCGGCCGGTGCCGCGGCGGCGGCGGCGGTGGTGGGCAGCACGGCGAGGCCGGCCGCGAGGGCGAGGCCGAGGGTGGCGGACAGCACGGATCGCTTCATGTGGGGGTGCTCCGATTCCTGTGGTGCCGTGGCCGGTTGGGGACCGGCCCTGGGGGACACCTGGTCAACGGGTGATGTCCCCAGAGCTTCGGGCAGCCCGGCGGGCGGGCGGATGATGTCAACCCGCGATAGCTCCGTGCAATACCCGTGCCGTGCCGCCGATTCGGGCTGTCTTTTCCCGGCCTTGACCCAACCGTGCCCCTGGCATTCCGTTCCGGTGGCGGCTAGGCTCCCGAGCGGGGAAGTACCCGGAGCGGCGGGCCGCCCGATTCCGGCCGGGCGGTCCGCCGCGCCACAACTCGGCTACGGGGCTCCTCAGTTCACTGCCGCAAGGCCGTTCGCCCAGAGGTAGTCGACCTGGCTGCGCTCGTTGGCGTCGGGGTAGGGGTTGGTGCAGGAGGGGCCGGGGCCGCCGCCCGACATCAGTTCGCTGCACGGGCCGGAGTAGTGGTCAGGCAGGCCGAGCACGTGGCCGGTCTCGTGGGTGGTGACGCGCACCGAGTCGTATTCCTGGTTCTGCTGGTAGTCGAGGAAGACGTAGCCGTGGCCGTGCCCGTCGGTGCTGGCGTAGGAGCCCTGGCTGTCGCTGCCCTCGTAGTACGAGAAGTCGCCGTTGCCGCCGGTCTCCTGGAGCCGGACGTTGCGCACCGAGCCGTTCCAGATCTGCGCGGCGCTGGCTATCTGGCTGGTGAAGGAGGGCGCGTTGGCGGTGTCGTAGGTGACGGTCACGGTCTGCAGCCACGGGTTGGCGGCCCGCTTGGCCTTGACCGAGGCCACCACGGCCTGGAAGAAGGCCCGGTTGTTCGCGGTCTCCGCGGCCGAACCGGCGTACGCCGCCGGGATGTAGCCCTGGATGGCCGGGGCGGCCTGGGCGGCCGGCGCGGCGACGGCGGTGGTGGCGGGCAAGGTCGCGAGGCCGGCCGCGAGGGCGAGGCCCAGGGCGGCGGACAGCACGGATCGCTTCATGTGGGGGCTCCGGATTCGCGGTGCGCCGGCTCGCCGGGGCCGGTGGGGGCCGGGCAACGGCGGCGGCGCACGGTGGGGGCCGCCTCGGCCGGTGGCCGGGGCGGGTTGCTGCCCCCGAGCTTCGACCCGACCGGGCCCGTCGCGGATGATGTCAACCGGCGATAGCACCGCCGCATACCGGCGGTGATCTGCAGAGTGCCCCGCCGTACGGCCTGTGCCTACGGCCTGCCGCACGCCGCTGCGCGTTCGCCTCGCGTTCGCCGTACCACCCTTGATTGAATGTCATGTCCTTGGCGAGGCGGCTCGGCTGCGTCTATGCTCCCGGACGTGGAGCTCGACGTGAGACACCTCCGGGTGCTGTGCGCGATCGCCGACACCGGCAGCCTCCGCAAGGCCGCGCTCCGACTCGGCATGACCCAGCCCTCCCTCACCACCCAGCTGCACCGCATCGAACGGGCCATCGGCGGCACCCTGTTCACCCGCGAGCAGACCGGCAGCCGACCGACCGCGCTCGGCCACTCGGTGCTCTCCCGCGCCCGGCCGGTGATCACCGAGATGGCCGCGCTGGTGGCCGCCGCCCGCCAGGAGGCCCGCGACGCGACCGGGCCCGGCCGGCAGCGCCGGCTGCGCATCGGCAGCGTCGGCAGCCGGGCGGTCGCCGCCTGGCTGCGCCGGGTGCACGAGCGGCTGCCGGACACCGACACCACCATCCACGTGGACATCTCCGCCAGCGCACTGCTGCGGATGGTCGCCGCCGACCAGCTGGACGTGGCCTTCGTGTACGAGAGCGAGGGCTTCCCGCTGCGGGTGCCGGCCGAGGCCGAGCAGCGGGTGCTGATGGACCGTGAGCCGCAGTTCGTCGAACTCGCCGCCGGACACCCGGCCGCCGCCCGCCCGGTCGTCCACCTCACCGACCTCGCCGGGGACACCTGGATGGTCGACCCGAGTGCCGACCACGAGTACGCGGCGATGCGCCGGGTGTTCACCGGGGCCGGGCTCAACCCCCGGGTGCTGCAGGTGCGGGACAACGCCACCGCCGCCGAGCTGGTCGCCTCCGGCGAGGCCGTCCGCCCCTGCCAGCCGACCGCACCGCCCGGGCCCGGCACGGTCGTCCGCCCGGTGCACGGGGACCCGCTGGCCGTCCGGCTGCTCTTCACCTGGCGCCCGCGCGCGCTCAGCCCGCCCGCACTGGACGCGCTGTACGGCGAACTGCGCGCCGCCTACCTGGATCTGGCCAAGGTCAACCCGGCCTACCTGGCCTGGCTGGCGCGGCACCAACCGTTGCTGCTGGGGCGGGGCTAAGCCTGGATCGAGGCCCGGATCGAGGCCCGGCTCTCCCGGCCGTGGATCAGCACCCCCACCGCCACCATCAGCGCGCAGACCAGGCCCGCCGCGAGCACCCCGGGGCCGCCGAACGCGGTGCAGGCCAGCACCAGGACGGCTCCGGTCGGCGCCACCGCCTGGGCGGCCGCGCCCCGCTTGGTGTGCCGGGCGTGCAGGAACCAGACCGTGACCAGGTAGACCGCCGTGGGCACGGTGACCGTCGCGGTGGCGGCCCGCTCGGAGATCTCCGCCTTGTGCGCGGCCGACTCCACCGCCACCTCCAGCCCGGCGCCGATCGCCGCCGCCGAGCCGAACACCAGGTAGTGCCCGTAACCCCAGGCGAAGGCCTGCCGGTTGGAGCGCAGGTGCTCGTGGACGGGCCGGGCGAAGTAGATCCACCAGGCGGCGAAGCAGATCAGCAGGCCGCCGACCGCCACCGGCACCAGCCGGCCCAGCCCCTCGTGCTCGTCCACCGCCGACTGCACCGCGACGGTCGCCGCCGCCACCGTCTCGCCGAGCACGATCAGGGTGAACAGCCCGTACCGCTCGGCGATGTGGTGCGGGTGCCAGGAGGTCTGGGTCCGCAGCTCGGCGATCACCGGCACGGCCAGCTCGCACAGCGCGCCGATCGGGATGACGTACGGACGTGCGCCGTGCGGCAGGAACAGCAGGACCACCCAGCCGGCCTGGCAGAGGGTGATCCCCAGCGCGTAGCGCAGCGCGACCCGGCGCGCCTCGCCCTGCTCACTGGCCGCCGCGCGCAGCCACTGGGTCACCATCGCCAGGCGCATCACCACGTACCCGGTGATCGACAGCGCCATGTCCTGGGTGGCGAACAGCCGCGGCACCCCGGCGGCGAGGATCAGCACCCCGGCGATCTGCACCAGCGTGGTGAGCCGGTACGGCACGTCGTCGCAGTCGTAGGCGGAGGCGAACCAGGTGAAGTTCATCCAGGCCCACCAGATCGCGAAGAAGGCCAGCACGTAGCCGCGCAGGCCCTCCCCGTAGTGCCCGGCGGCGAGGGAGTGGGCCAGTTCGCGCCCCGCCTGGCCGACCGCGACCACGAAGCAGAGGTCGAAGAAGAGCTCCAGCGGGGTGGCGACCCGGTGCGGCTCGTGGCGGTCGCGCGGGACCATCCGACGGACCGGCAGCGGGTCGACGTGGTGGCGCGTACGGGATGCCGCGGCGGCGGGATCACTGGCCATCGGAGCTGCTCCGGGGGGTCGGGAGGGGCTGGTCGTCCCGCGCATCCTGGCAGTGGCCCGGGCCCGGCGCACGCACCGGCGCGGCCCGGGAACCCCGTACGGCCCCGGGTCGCGATGTCCCTGGATGTCCCTTTTCTCCTTGCCGTCAGCCGTAGTTGACGCTGCGGTGCGCGAACCGGGTGACAGCCCGGCGGGTTTCCGGGCGCGCCCCGCGCGCTGCGCCGCGGGGCGCCGGAACGCGCCGCTAGATTCGTCCCCGGTTGGAAGAGCGCGGGCCCTGCGGGGCCCATGACAGCGGGCCCTGCGGGGCCCATGACACGGGCGGCCTGCGGGCAACGCGGAAGGTCAAGGCGGGTGGCGGGACAGCGGGGGCGGCAGAGCCGACCTTCCCGTGTCCGCGCCACCGGCCTCGTGATCACCGCGCTGCTCGCCAGCGCCTGCCGTGCGGCCCGCCCGGTGCCGTCCGCGGCCGCTACTTCTCCCAGCCGACCTTGCTGTAGTCCTCCTGGGCGAGGCCGAAGGCACCGTAGTTGGCGAGGCCCTTGCGAACCGCCACCACGGCGGGCCGCTGGTAGAGCTCGACGGTGTGGCCGAGCTCCCAGATCTTCGCGTCCGCCTGGTTGTAGAGCTTCGCGGCCTCCGCCGGGTCGACCGTCCCGGCCGCCTTCTTCAGCAGGCCGTCGATCTCCGGGGTGCCCAGGCGGGACGGGTTGCTGAAGGTGTTGTCGCCCACCGGCAGGCGGAAGTTGGCGAGGGCCTTGGAGTTCGGGAAGGAGTCGGTGTTGCGCCAGCTCGCGATGTCGAACTTGCCCGGGGTCACGTACTTGGCGAAGTAGTCGTTGGCGGCGACCTTGTCCAGGTCGACCTTGACCCCGGCCGTCTGCCACATCGCGGCCGCCGCGGTGGCGAGGTCGACCTGGGCCTGCGCGGTGCCGTCGCTGAGCACCCAGTGCAGCTCCAGCTGCTGCCCGTCCTTGGTGCGCGGCTGGCCGCTGCCGGCCTCCTTCCAGCCGGCCTCGTCCAGCAGCTTCTTCGCCGCCGCCAGGTCGAACGTGGCCCAGTCGCCGGAGTTGTCCTGGTAGCCGGTCTGGTTGGGCATGATGATGTGGTTGCCGAGCGGCTTGAACTCCACCGGCACCCCGTTGTTGGCGATCTTGATCAGCGCCGAGCGGTCGATCGCCTTGCCCAGCGCCTGACGCACCCGCTGGTCGGCCAGCGCGCCGGTGCCGCCGAAGGAGATGTGCACCTCGTCCCACGGGCTGGCGGCCCGGATCACGGTGTCCTTGGCGCCCTTGAGCTGCCCGTACGCGGTGGCGGTACCGGCCGAGGCGAGGTCGATCTCGTTGTTGAGGTACGCCTGGATGCTCGCGGCCTTGTCCATCACCCGGAAGGTGATCTTGTCGAGCTTGGCCCGGGTGCCCCACCAGGCCGGGTCCGGGACGAAGGTGATGGTCTGCGCGGTCTTGTCGGCCACGCCGATCTTCAGCGGCCCCGCGGTGATCGGGACCTTCTCCACCCACCCCTTGTTGAAGTCGTCCGGGGTGGAGATGCCGGCCGCGGGGACCAGCGGGCGGAACAGGTTCTGCCAGTCCGCGTACGGCTCCGAGAAGGTGACCTTCACCTCGCCCGGGTCGGCGCCCTGCTCGACCGCGGAGATCAGCTCGTAGCCGGACGGGTCGTAGCCGTTGTACGCCGGGTCCTTGCCGTTGCTCGCCTGCCAGTCCGCCTTGAAGTCCAGGTAGCTCAGCGGCTTGCCGTCCGACCACTTGGCCTTGGGGTTCAGCTTGTACGTGACCACCTGCGGCGAGGTCGAGGTGACCTCGGCCTCCACCAGGTAGTCCGGGTTCGGCTGGAAGGTGCCGGAGGCGTCGGTGCCGAACAGCGAGGGCTCCAGGGCGCGGACGAGGTTCACCGTGTCGGTGTAGGAGCCGCCGTCCACCTGGAGCGGGTTCCACTGGGTGATCCACTGGTCCAGCGCGAAGCGCACCTCGCCGCCGTCCTTGACCTGCTCCAGCGGCTTGGCGTTGATGTCCTGGGAGTCCTGTCTGGGCGGCTCGCTCTTGGCCACGTCGCCGCCCGAACCGCCCCCGCCCGAGGTGCACGCGGTGACCGCGAGCGCGACGGCGACGGCGAGGGCGGCCGCCCGGCCGAGACGGCGGGCCGTGGTGGAAGCGTCCATGAGGTCCCCCTGGTGAGGTCTTCGGTACGGGAGTTGTGCCGCGCGAGGTGTGGCGAGGCTTGAGCGTGGGCAGCCAAGTCGGCACCAGCGAGCAGAACGTAACAGCGGATCAGATCCGCCACCAGGGGGAGGAGCGCACACCTGATCCAGAAGTCACACGCGGCAATACCACCGCAACACCCCGGCCGCGCCACGGTGCTTCACTCTGACCTGCGCTTTCCCGAACCGCCGCGCACGCCCCGCCACCCGATGCCCTGACCGCCATCCGACGCCCCGACCGCCGTCCAATGCCCACCACCGGGCCCCGACCGAAGGCCACCACCCCGATGCCCACCAGACGCGTCGGCCAAGCCCCCACCCCGGGCGGCCGTTGATGCTCCGCTACCTGGCGAAGCGGCTGAGCTACTACGCGGTGCTGCTGATCGCCGCCGTCTTCCTGGCGTACGCGATATCCGCGACCGCCCTGCAGCCGCGCACTTACTTCGACGCCAAGGTCCCCCGCCCGTCCGCCGAGTCGGTCGAGCGCCAACTCACCGCGCTCAACCTGAACGACCGCACCCCGGTCGCCGAGCGCTTCGGCCACTGGGCCGGCGGGCTGCTGCACGGCGACCTCGGCCGGACCATCCACGACACCCCGGTCACCGACGACTTCGGCCGCCGGGTCTGGGTCTCACTGCGGCTGCTGCTGCTCGGCAGCGTGCTCGGCATGCTCCTCGGCGTCGCCGTCGGGGCGTGGAGCGCCGTCCGCCAGTACCGGATCTCCGACCGGCTGCTCACCGTGCTCTCCTTCGTCCTGCTCTCCACACCGGTCTTCCTGGTCGCGCTGTTCCTCAAGAACGGCGCCATCGCCGCCAAGGACGCGGCCGGCCACGACGTGATCCCCTTCACCGGCTACGAGACCCCCGGGCTCACCGGCGGCCTCGGCACCCACCTGGCCGACTGGGCGCTGCACCTGCTGCTGCCCACCATCTCGCTGGCCCTCGGCGGCCTCGCCACCTACAGCCGCTACCAGCGCGGCACCATGCTCGACGTGCTCGGCTCGGACTACCTGCGCACCGCCGAGGCCAAGGGCCTCACCCGCGGGCGAGCGCTGCTGAAGCACGGGCTGCGCACCGCCGTGATCCCGATGTCGACGATGTTCGCCTACAGCTTCCTGGGCATCTTCACCGGCGCGATCTTCACCGAGACGATCTTCGGCTGGCACGGCATGGGCGAGTGGCTGATCCAGTCGATCAACGAACAGGACGTCAACTCGGTGGTGGCGATCAACCTGTTCACCGCCGCCGTCGTCCTCGCCTCCGGCTTCCTCGCCGACACCCTGCACGCCGCCCTCGACCCGCGCGTGCGGTCCTGACCGGAGGAGACCCGAGATGACCACCACCGTCGCCGAGCCCTCCCCCTCGGCCACCGCCGCACCCCGGGCGACCGGCCGCGGGCGGCTCGTCCTCGCCCGGCTGCTCGCCGCCCGCGGGGCCGTCGTCGGGGCCGTGATCGTCCTGCTGCTGTTCGCGCTCGCCTTCGGCGGGCCGTACCTCACGCCCTGGGACTACGCCGCGCCCGACTTCTCCGCACTGCACCAACCCCCGTCCGCCGAGCACTGGTTCGGCACCAACGGGGTCGGCCAGGACGTCTTCGCGCAGACCGTCCGCGGGCTGCAGAAGTCACTGATCATCGGCCTGCTGGTGGCCCTGTTCTCCACCGTGCTGGCCTCCGTGGTCGGCGCCTGCGCCGGCTACTTCGGTGGCTGGGCCGACCGGACGCTGATGTTCCTGGTGGACCTGCTGCTGGTCTTCCCGTCGTTCCTGATCATCACCATCGTCTCGGCCCGGCTGAAGAGCGCCGGCTGGATCGCCTTCGTGCTGCTGCTCGCGCTGTTCAACTGGATGATCACCGCCCGGGTGGTCCGCTCGATGACCATCTCCCTGCGCGAACGCGAATTCGTCCGCGCCGCACGGTTCATGGGCGTGCGACCACTGCGGATCATCAGCCGGCACATCCTGCCGAACGTCGCCTCCTTCCTCATCATCGACGCCACCATCGCGGTCGGCGGCGCCGTGATGAGCGAGACCGCGCTCTCCTACTTCGGCTTCGGCGTCAAGCCGCCGGACGTCTCGCTCGGCACCCTGCTCGCGGCCGGGACCAGCGAAGCCCCGGTGTTCCCCTGGCTGTTCTACTTCGCCGCGGGCCTGCTGGTGCTGTTCGTCCTCGCCGTCAACCTGATCGGGGACGGGCTGCGCGACGCCCTCGACCCGACCTCCGGGGCCCGGCCCCGCCGTTCCCGTAGGAAGCGCCGCCCGTGACCGCCACTGTCCGTTCCCGTAGGAAGCGCCCGTGACCGCCACCGTCCGTTCCCGTAGGAAGCGCCGCCCGTGACCACCACCGTCGAAACCCCGCTGCTCGCCGTCCGGGACCTCCGGGTGGACTTCGCCGGGCCCGACGGCCCGGTCCCCGCCGTCCGCGGGGTGGACCTCACCCTGCACCGGGGCGAGACCCTCGGCATCGTCGGCGAGTCCGGCTCCGGGAAGTCCGTCACCGCGCTGTCCGTGCTCGGGCTGCTGCCCGGCACGGCCCGCGTCGGCGGCTCGGTGCGGCTGGACGGGCGGGAGCTGGTCGGGCTGCCGGGCAAGGAGCTCGCGGCGATCCGCGGCCGCCGGATCGCCATGGTCTTCCAGGACCCGCTCTCCGCCTTCACCCCGGTCTACCGGATCGGCGACCAGATCGCCGAGGCGGTCCGCATCCACCAGCGGGTGGACAAGGCCACCGCGCGCCGCCGGGCCGCCGAACTCCTCGACCTGGTCGGCATCCCGGCGCCCGACCGGGCCCTGGACAGCTTCCCGCACGAGTTCTCCGGCGGCATGCGTCAGCGCGCGATGATCGCGATGGCCGTCGCCAACGAGCCCGACATCCTGCTCGCCGACGAGCCCACCACCGCGCTCGACGTCACCATCCAGGCCCAGGTGCTGGACGTGCTGCGCACCGCCCGGCGGGAGACCGGCGCCGCCCTGGTCCTGGTCAGCCACGACCTCGGGGTGATCGCCGGGACGGCCGACCGGGTCGCGGTGATGTACGCCGGGCGGGTGGTCGAGACCGCGGAGGTGGACGAGCTGTTCGCGGCTCCGCGCCACCCCTACTCACTCGGCCTGATCGGCGCGCTGCCCCGGCTGGACGGGCGCGGCGGTCCGCTGGTGCCGATCCCCGGCGCCCCGGCCCCGATGGCCGAGCTGCCGCCGGGCTGCCCGTTCGCGGCGCGCTGCCCGCTGGCGGAGGAGCGCTGCTCGGTGACGGAGCCCGCGCTGGAGGGCGCGGACGGCCATCTGGCGGCGTGCGTACGGTCGGCGGAGCTCGCCGCGCGGCGGCCCGCGCCGTCCGAGGTCTACCCCGTTCCGGAGCTGCCCGCCCCCGCCGGCTCCGGTGACCGCTCCGCCCTGACGCCGGTCCTGACGGTGAGCGGCCTCGGCAAAACGTTTCCGCTCCTCAAGGGCACGGTCTTCAAACGCAAGGTCGGCGAGGTGTACGCGGTCGACGGCGTCGACCTGGACCTGCGCGAGGGCGAGACCCTCGGCCTGGTCGGGGAGTCCGGCTCCGGCAAATCCACCACCCTGTTCGAACTGCTCAAGCTCGGCGCCCCGGAGACCGGCCGGATCGAACTGCTCGGCCGGGACACCGCGAAGCTCACCCGCGCCGAGGCCCACCGGCTCCGCGCCGAACTGCAGATCGTCTTCCAGGACCCGATGGCCAGCCTCGACCCCCGGATGCCGATCGGCGGCATCGTCGCCGAACCCCTGCTCGCCCAGCACACCCCGCGCGAGGAGATCGCCCGCCGGGTGCCCGAACTGCTGCGCCAGGTCGGCCTCGACCCCGAGCACGCCGTCCGCTACCCGCACCAGTTCTCCGGCGGCCAGCGCCAGCGCGTCTCGATCGCCCGGGCACTCGCCGTCCGGCCGCGACTGCTGGTCCTGGACGAACCGGTCTCGGCACTGGACGTCTCCATCCAGGCCGGAGTGCTCAACCTGCTGCAGTCCCTCAAGGCGGAACTCGGACTCTCCTACCTGTTCGTCTCGCACGACCTCTCGGTGATCCGACACCTCGCCGACCGGGTCAGCGTGATGTACCTCGGCCGGACCGTCGAACAGGGCGAGGTCTCCGCCGTCTTCGACCGCCCCAGACACCCGTACACCCGCGCCCTGCTCTCCGCCATCCCGCTCCCCGACCCCGCCGCCGAACGCGACCGCGACCGCGACCGCATCCTGCTCGCCGGCGACCCGCCCTCCCCCACCGAACGCCGCACCGGCTGCCCCTTCCGCGCCCGCTGCCCGCGCTACGCCGGGCTCACCGACCCGGCGGACCGCGCCCGCTGCGAGCAGGAGCGGCCCGCCCTCGACGGCGCGCCGGGGACGGACCACCAGGCGGCCTGCCACCACCCGGAACCACCTGCGGACGATCACGGGAGGTGATCACCCGAATACGATTCGGTGGATCGGGGCGGCGCCGTGTAATGTCTTCGACGTCAGCAAGCGCCGCTAGCTCAGTTGGTTAGAGCAGCTGACTCTTAATCAGCGGGTCCGGGGTTCGAGTCCCTGGCGGCGCACAGACAGCCGGAAGGCCCCTTGCGACAGGACGGCCGAGGCCACCGCGTCCGGGCGGTCGAACATCACCAGGTGCCCGGCCGGGGCGGTGGTGCGGAAGTCGGCGCCGAGCAGGGCCGCGAGTTCCCGCTGCCCGGCCAGCCAGGACTCGGTGCGGCGGGTGCGGCAGCCGTCGTCGGCGGCCAGCACGGTGACCGGCAGGTCCTCGGGCAGCGGCCGGGTGCGCCGCAGCCCGTCCAGCTCGGCCGCCAGGTCGAGGTAGCGCGCGTTCTCCCGCAGCATCGCCCGCAGGGCCCGCCCGGTGCGGTAGCAGTGCCGGACCAGCGGCTCCGGGGCGAGGTCCTCGTGGCGGACGGTGGACAGCCGGGCCGTCACCCGGCGGACGGTCGGGCCGAGCAGGTAGGGCACGGCGAGGGCGGTCGCGGCGCCGGCCACCGCCCGGACCGCCAGGTCGCGCGCCGCGGGCGCCGGGTACGGCCGGGCCGCCGGCTCGACGCTGCCGTCGACCAGGACCAGCCCGGCGGTCCGCTCTGGGTGCAACCGGGCGAAGGCCTCGACGTGGAAGCCGGCCAGCGAGTGCCCGACGACGGTGCAGGGCTCGCGCAGCCCGAGGCCGTCCAGCACCGCCCGGATCCGGTCGGCCTCGCCGGCCGTCGTCGGGGCGGGCCGCCCGGTGGCGGGCTCGGCGGCGCTCAGCCCGTAACCCGGCCGGTCGAAGCGGACCACGGTGCGGTAGGGCGTGAGGAAGGGGACGACCAGGTCCCAGTCGAACCAGCTGCTGCCGAGGCCGCCGGTGAGCAGGCAGGGCGGGCCGCTGCCCTCGGTGCGGACGTGCAGCGGGACGCCGTCGATGCGCAGGAAGCGCGCCCGGACGCCGGGGCCGTCGGGGGCGTCGGAGGCCGTGCGGTGCCGTTCCGGCCCGTACGGCTCATCCGGTTCATCTGGTTCGTCCGACGTGTTCGGGCGGGGTGCCCTGGCTGCCCGGGCGACGCCCAGCGCGAGGACGGCCAGCGCGCCGAGCAGCAGCAGGGCGGCGACCGTCGTCCGCGCGGCACGGTGTCCTGGCTGGGGGCTGGGCACGGTTCCACCCTAACCAGCGGCGAACTCAACCCCAACCGGAAGGAAAGGGGCGGATCGGGCAGCGGCGACCGGGGTGGTTCGAGGCACCCCTCGGGACCGTGTATTGTTTTCCAGGTCAGCAGGCGCCGCTAGCTCAGTTGGTTAGAGCAGCTGACTCTTAATCAGCGGGTCCGGGGTTCGAGTCCCTGGCGGCGCACAGACACCGGGGAGCCTCTCGCAGCAGCGAGGGGCTCCCCGATTTTTTGGCCCTCGAAGTCCGATTTGTGTGTGATGTCGGTCTCGATTGGCGATCCGCCGGAGCCATCCGGCCCGCTCTGCTCGTCCAGGGCAGTAGAACCGGAATCGGGACAAAGGTCCCCAATCGCCGATGTCTCCCCTCCCGCCGATGTCTCCCCCCATCCGTGCAGGCTGCTTCGGTCCGCCCGCAGGAAAGGCCGCGCTTTGTCCCGAAACGCCCAGAGCGGCCGTCGCACGCCCTCGATCAGTCTCCGGCCGGTCAAGCGGCTCAAGCGCCCCACCGGCGCGGTCGGCACGGCCGGCACGGCCGGCGGGTCCGGCGGGTCCGGCGGCGGGAAGCCGCGCCGCCCGAAGCGCACCGGCTGGCGCCGGCTGATACCCACCTGGCGGATGACCCTGCTCGGCTTCGCCTCGGCACTGCTGCTCGGCATCGGCCTGTTCGCGCTGGGGGTCACGCTGGTGAAGGTCCCGGACGCGCACGCCGCCGCGACCGCGCAGAGCAACACCTGGCTCTACTCCGACGGCTCGGTGATCACCCGCACCGGCCAGACCAACCGGCAGAACGTCACCCTGGACAAGGTCTCCCCCGCCGCGCAGCACGCCGCGCTGGCCGCCGAGGACCGGAACTTCTACAACGAGGGCGCGGTCAACATCCAGGGCCTGGCCCGGGCGGCCGTCAACACCGCCAAGGGCGAGGGCACCCAGGGCGGCTCCACCATCACGCAGCAGTACGTGAAGAACACGTACCTGAACCAGAAGCAGTCGATCACCCGCAAGGTGAAGGAACTCTTCATCGCCATCAAGGTGGACGCCACCGAGAGCAAGGACGACATCCTCTCCGGCTACCTGAACACCTCCTACTACGGCCGCGGTGCCTACGGCATCCAGGCCGCCGCCCAGGCGTACTTCGGCATCGACGCCTCGGCACTCAACCCCGCGCAGGGCGCCTACCTGGCCACCCTGCTGAACGCGCCGAGCGCCTACGACGTGGCCACCGCGACCGCGGCGGGCAAGCAGAACGCCGTCAACCGCTGGAACTACGTACTGGACGGCATGGTCAAGGAGGGGTGGCTCTCCGCCGACGAGCGGGCCAAGACCGCCTTCCCGGACGTCCGGGACCCGCAGCCCAACCCGGGCCTGTCCGGCCAGGCCGGCTACCTGGTGGACGCGGCCACCCAGTACCTCACCTCGAACGGGGTCATCAACGAGACCGAGCTGGCCAAGGGCGGCTACACGATCAAGCTGAGCATCGACCCGGGCCGCCAGCAGGCCCTGCAGGACTCCGTCCAGGCGCAGCTACACGACACCCTGAACCCGGACAAGCGGAAGAAGGACGCGGCCGCCCAGGCCGGCGCCGTCTCCGTGGACCCGAAGACCGGCGCGATCGTCGCCCTGTACGGCGGCGTCGA
Source organism: Streptomyces novaecaesareae (assembly GCF_000716875.1). Classification (GTDB taxonomy): domain Bacteria; phylum Actinomycetota; class Actinomycetes; order Streptomycetales; family Streptomycetaceae; genus Kitasatospora; species Kitasatospora novaecaesareae. The sequence goes on from NZ_JNWQ01000085.1 coordinate 62,981, forward strand.
CTACGTGAAGCACTACGTGGACAACGCGACCCGGCGCGACTACCAGGCCGGCTCGACCTTCAAGGCGATCGCCCTGGCCGCCGCGTTCGAGAACGGCGCCAAGACCCAGGACGGCCGCACCGTCACCCCGCACACGGTGTACGACGGCACCAGCGGCCGGAAGGTCCGCGGCGGCAAGGGCACCCCGTACGCGCCGCCGAACGAGGGCGACGTCAGCTACGGCCAGATCACCCTGCAGCAGGCCATCGACAAGTCGGTGAACTCCGTGTTCGCCCAGCTCGCGCAGGACACCGGGCTGCAGAAGGTCAAGGACACCGGCATCGCGCTGGGCCTGCCCGGCAACACCCCGGGGCTCGACCCGGTGCCCTCCATCCCGCTGGGCGCGGCCACCCCGAGCGTGCTCGACATGGCGGGCGTGTACGCCACGCTGGACAACGGCGGCAAGCAGATCACCCCGTGGCTGGTGCAGTCGGTGGACCGCGAGGGCGAGGCCGTGTCACTGCCCGCACACAGGACCACCCAGGCGATCAGCGCGGACACCGCCAACCAGGTCACCTCGATGCTCCAGGGCGTGGTGAGCGACCCGGGCGGCACCGGCTGGCGAGCCAAGGGGCTGGGCCGCCCGGTGGCGGGCAAGACCGGCACCACCGATGACCAGAAGTCGGTCTGGTTCGTCGGCTACACCCCCGAGCTGGTCACCTCGGTCGCCCTGTTCGGCCAGGACCCGGGCACCGGTGCCCAGGTCAGCCTGAGCGGCGTCGGCGGGATCGACGGCGCGGCGGGCGGGCAGTTCCCGGCGCAGATCTGGACCGCCTACATGAAGGCCGCGCTCAAGGGCCAGCCGACCACCGACTTCCCGACCCCGGCCGACGGCGGCGACTACTCGGGCGCCACCGACCTGCCGACCGCCCCGAGCACGCCGAGCGGCACCCCGTCGACGGGCGCAGCCACCGGCGGTCCGAGCAGCGGCGCCACCGCCCCGGGCGACGGGTCCGGCTCCGGCACGCCGTCCGGCGGCACCGGCGGCGGGCCGACCACGGCGCCGACCGCTCCCCCGACCACGCAGCCGACCACCCCACCCACGTCCAAGCCGACCACCCGGCCCACCCCCCGGCCGACGCCGACCACGCAGCCGACGACGGTCCCGACCACCCAGCCGACCACCCAGCCCACGGGCGGGACGGCGGCCGGGGCTGTCCAGGGCGGGGCTGTCCAGGGCGGGTGATTGCGCCGCTGCGCACAGTTGGGTGCAGGACCAAATGACGGAATGGCGCCTTACAGAAGCATCGATATGACTGTCACAATGCGTCGGTGCACAGATCAACGGCCTCACCCACCCTCCCCTCGGGCAGAACCCTCGGCCTCGGCCTCGCCCTGGTCTCCGCCTTCGCCTTCGGCGGCTCCGGCACCGCGGCCAAACCGCTGATCGAAGCCGGACTCTCCCCGCTGCACGTGGTGTGGCTGCGGGTCACCGGCGCGGCCGTCGCCCTCCTGCCGATCGCCTACCGGCACCGGGACGCCGTACTGCGCCGCCCCGGCCTGCTCCTCGGCTTCGGCCTGCTCGCCGTGGCGGGCGTCCAGGCCTGCTACTTCGCGGCGATCTCCCGCATCCCCGTCGGCGTGGCCCTGCTCATCGAGTACCTCGGGCCGCCGCTGCTGATCGGCTACGTCAAGTTCGTCCAGCGCAAGCCGATCACCCGGGGCGCGGCCGTCGGCGCCGGCGTCGCGGTGGCCGGTCTCGCCTGCGTGGTCGAGGTCTGGAACGGCCTGAGCTTCGACGCCCTCGGCGTGCTGTTCGCCCTCGGCGCGGCCTGCTGCCAGGTCGGCTACTTCGTCCTCGCCGACGCCGGCCGCCGGGGCGAACGCCCCGTGGACCCGCTGGCCGTCAGCGCGTACGGGCTGCTCATCGGCGCCGTCCTGCTCACCGCCATCACCCGGCCGTGGCAGGCCGACTGGAGCCCGCTCGGCGGCGACGTGGTGATGAACGGGCACAGCCTGCCCGCGTTCGTCCCGGCCGCCTGGATGGTCCTGGTCGCGACCGTGCTCGCCTACCTGACCGGCGTGGTCGCCGTCGGCCACCTCTCGCCGCCGGTCGCCGGGGTGGTGGCCAACCTGGAGGCGGTCGTCGCCACCGTGCTGGCCTGGGTGCTGCTCGGCGAGCACCTGGGACTTCCGCAGATCGTCGGCGGTCTGCTGGTACTGACCGGGGCCTTCGCGGCGCAGGCGAGCAAGCCGGCGGCGGAGCCGGCCACGGAGGTGCCCGTCGCGGAGGTGCCGGCCACGGAGGTGCCGGCCACGGAGGTGCCGGCCGTGGCGGCCGTCTCGGAACCGGAGGACCGGGAGGACCGGGAGCGGGTGGCCGCCGAGCGCGGGGTCAGCGGCCGGTCCAGCCGAACCAGTCGAGGTGATTGAGCGGCCACACGACGGCCGACACCGGGCCGACCACGTTGCCCACCGGCACCGCGCCGCCGCCGGGGCCGCGCTGGTGGTAGCGGGAGTCCGCCGAGTCACTGCGGTGGTCGCCCTCGACCCAGACGTAGCCCGAGGGCACCTTCACCGGCCCGAAGTCCAGGCCCGCACAGGAGTCGTCGCCGGGGTGCAGGTACGGCTCGTCCACCTTCCGCCCGTCGACGGTCAGGGTGGTGCCCTCGCACTGCACGGTCTGGCCGCCGGTCGCGATGACCCGCTTGACCAGGTAGTTGTCGTCCTTCGGCGGCACCAGCCCGACGAAGCTGAGCACCGAGCTCACGGCGTTGGTGAACGGGTTCGGGTCGGTGGGCTGCGGCGGCAGCCAGCCACCCGGGTCCTTGAACACCACCGGCTGCCCCGGCTCCGGCTCCCAACCGGTCAGCGGCGCCAGCTTGTTCACGCCGACCCGGTCGCCGATCCGCAGGGTGTTCTCCATCGAGCCGGAGGGGATGGAGAACACCTGGAACAGGCAGGTCTTGATCAGCAGCGCGACCACCAGGCCGACCGCGACCATCGCCGGCAGCTCGATCCACCACGGCCGGGGGCGGCGACCGGAGCGGCCCGCACGGCCCGCACCCCCGGAACGGCCCGGCCCTCCGGAGCCACCGGCGCGACCGTCGCGGCGACCGCGCGAACCACGGGCCCTGCGCCGGGCCTCGGCCCGGCCGCCGGGAGTTCCGCTGGACGTTTCGCTGGGCGTTTCGGGCAGGTTCACCGCCATCGTCGCTGCTCCACCTCTCCGGCTGGGGAAACCTGCACGCTACGCCAACCGTGGAGCCTGACGAAATCGGGCATTTAGCCGCCACCGACATCCGGGCCGCCACACCCCGCACCGGGGGCTGCGCGGGAGGGGGCTCGGCGGGAGGGGGCTCGGCGAGCCGGGGCTGCGCGGGCGGGCGTGCCCGCTCGCTCCACCGCCACTCCGTGCCCCGCCGCTCGACCGTCAGGCGCGGGCGATGGCCTCGTGGTGGCGGATGACCTCGGCAATGATGAAGTTCAGGAACTTCTCCGCGAAGACCGGGTCCAGCTTCGCCCCGGCGGCCAGCTCCCGGAGCCGCTTGATCTGGTCCCGCTCGCGCGCCGGGTCGGCCGGCGGCAGCTTGTGCTCGGCCTTGAGCCGGCCCACCCGCTGGGTCGCCTTGAAGCGCTCGGCCAGCATGTGGACCACCGCGGCGTCGATGTTGTCGATGCTCTCGCGCAGGCTGGTCAGCTCCGCCCGTACGGCGTCGTCGATCCCCTCGGACAGGCCGGCGTCAGGGGTCGTGGAGTGGTCCGTCATCGGGGCGGCTCCCGGTGTCTGGGTGGGCGCCCGGCCGTACGGCGGCCGGGCTCGGGCCCGGGCAAATCTAACAGGGCCCCTGCTCGGGCCCCGCACCGTCGCACGGATCCGTCCACGATCCGGACAGCCCCGAGCGCGCCCGAGCGTCCCTGAGCGCGCCCCGGCACCCGGTACCCCGAGCCCGGCGCCACCGAGCCGTCCGGCACGGCGTGACACCGCGGCCGCGGAGGGGGCTGCCCGTAGTCTGGTGCGTGCATGACCGGAAGTGACCGCTCAGCTGTCCCCCAGTAATGGAGGTACCGATCGTGGCAACCACCCGCACCGCCCGTACGGCCTGGGAGGGCGACCTCATCCACGGGAAGGGCGAGACGACCTTCGGCTCGTCCGGGATCGGCACGTTCCCGGTGTCCTGGCCGGCCCGCGCCGAGCAGCCCAACGGCAAGACCAGCCCCGAGGAGCTGATCGCCGCCGCCCACTCGGCCTGCTTCTCGATGGCCCTGTCGCACGGCCTGGCCGGTGCCGGCACCCCACCCACCACACTGGACACCCAGGCCGACGTCACCTTCCAACCGGGCGAGGGCATCACCGGCATCCACCTGACCGTCACCGGCAACGTGCCCGGCCTCGACCAGGCGGGCTTCGTCAAGGCCGCCGAGGACGCCAAGGCCAACTGCCCGGTCAGCCAGGCCCTGACCGGCACCACCATCACCCTCACGGCCAACCTCGCCTGAGGCGCCCCCGCCCGGTCGCCCCTCCGCCCCCGGTCGCTCCCGGCGCGCAACCGGCGCCCGGGGGCGCGCCTTCGGCGCGCGCGCCCCTGGTGCACATCATGTGATGTACACCAGGGGCGTCCACACGTACCGCCACCCATGATCACAAAGCGGGCGAATCACCCTCGCGGCGGTCACCGCGCGTTGTCGTCGCGGCCTATGATCGGCCGCAGCGCCCTGTTCTTCACGCGGGTCCCCGCGCGACAACGCCCCCCGGCGGGCGTCCCGCAGCGGACCGACTCCGAGGACCCCGACAGAGTGCGGAGCCGGCTGCCGGGTCCCGACTGACCGGCCGGACCATCGTCAAGCGTCAGCAGCGGACGGGAGCATGCCGTGCCGGGCCAGAACGAGGGGGCCGACGCACACCACCCGGGCGTGCGGCACGAGGAAACACCACACCACCGCCACCTCGCCGCGCCGCTCCTCGGCCCGGCCGCGGGATCCGTCACCGCCCTCGGCGCCTGCCGGACGCTGCAGGAGCCCGAGGTGCTGCTCTGCCCCACCTGCTCGGCCCCACTCACCGACGGCACGCGCCGGGGCCGGGCGGAGGGAGCCGGTACGGAGGACGGCGGGCCCGACTCGGCGGGCGGCGGGCCTGGGTCGGCGGTGGGCGGGGCGGGGTCGGCGGGCAGCGGCGCCGATCGGATGCTGGCTGCCCTGCTGGCCAGCGAATCCCGGTTCCGGGCCGCCTTCTGCGACGCGGTCATCGGGATGGCCCTGATCGACCCCGAGGACCGGATCATCGAGGTCAACCCCGCCTTCGCCGCCCTGATCGGACGCGGCGTCGGCGAACTGGTCCGCACCCGCCTGTACGAGATCATCGACCCGGAGGGCATGCCGGACCGGCTCTTCGCCGAACTCGTCCACGGGGAGCGGGAACGGTTCCGCGTGGAGAAACCGCTCAAGCACCGCGAGGGCCACGAGGTCTGGAGCAAGGTCACCGTCTCGCTGATCCGGGACGGCGCCGGACAACCGCTCTACACCCTCGCCCTGGTCGAGGACATCACCGAGCAGCGCCGGCTCGGCGACCGCCTGGAGTACCAGGCCCTGCACGACCCGCTGACCCGCCTGCCCAACCGCACCTACTTCTTCGAACGGCTCGACGCCGCCTGCCTCGCCGTGACCGAGGAGCCCGGGCCGGGCCCGGCCACCGGCGACGGGCGCCGGGTCGGCGTCTGCTACCTGGACCTCGACGGCTTCGCGGCGATCAACGAGGCCCTCGGCCACCACATCGGCGACCAGTTGCTGATCGCCGTCGCCACCCGACTGCGGCGCGGGTTCTCCGGGCGGGACGCCCACCTGGTCGCCCGGATGGGCGGGGACGAGTTCGCCGTCCTGGTCACCGACAGCCTGGGCAGCGAACAGCTGACCGGGCTGGCCGGCCGGATCCTGGAGGCGCTGGAACGTCCCTTCGACGTCGCCGGGCACCGACTGGTGATCACCGCCAGCGTGGGCGTGGTCGAGCGGTCCGTGCACGAGACCACCCCGACCGACCTGGTCAAGGACGCCGACGCCACGCTCTACTGGTCCAAGGCCGACGGCCGCGCCCGCTGGACCCTCTACGACCCGGACCGCGGCGCCCACCAGCTCACCCGCCAACTGCTCACCACCGCGCTGCGACCGGCCCTGGAACGCGGTGAGTTCACCATCGAGTACCAGCCGCTGGTCGGCCTGGCCGACGGCGCGGTGCACGGCGCCGAGGCACTGGTCCGCTGGCGCCACCCCCGCTACGGGACGCTCTCCCCCGACCGCTTCATCCCGCTCGCCGAGGAGTCCGGCGCGATCGTGCCGCTCGGGAGGTGGGTGCTGGAGGAGTCCTGCCGACAGGCGCAGCAGTGGCTCACCGAGTTCCCGGACACCGAGACCTTCGTGAGCGTCAACCTGGCCGCCCGCCAGATCTGGGACTCCGACGTCGTCGCCGACGTCGCCCGGGCCCTCGAACGCACCGGGCTGCCGGCCCGGCTGCTCCAACTGGAGATCACCGAGAGCGCCCTGCTCGGCCCCGGCGGGCGCCCCCTGCAGGCCCTGCAGGCGCTCGCCGACATGGGCGTGCGGATCGCCATCGACGACTTCGGCACGGGCTACTCCAACCTGGCCTACCTCTCCCGGCTGCCGGTGCACGTCCTCAAACTCGACGGCACCTTCATCGAGGGCTTCCGCGACCCGGCCCCCGCGGACCCGGCGGACCGCCGCGGCCGCCCCGAACTCGGCACCCGCCGCAGCGACGCCGACGAGCAGATCGTCGGCGCGATGGTGCAGCTGGCCCACACCCTCGGCCTGACCGTCACGGCCGAGGGCATCGAGAGCGCCGCGCAGGCCGAACGCCTGCGGCTCACCGGCTGCGACACCGCCCAGGGCTGGTACTTCGCCCGGCCGGGCGAGGCGGCACTGGTCGCGGCCATACTCCGTGAAGGCCGCCCCGCCCTCGACGGGCGGTAGACGCTCGGCGGGAGGGCGGGGGCGGAGGGTCGTACGGGTGAGCGCGGCGACGGCGGGCGGGCGACGGCGATCGGGCGACGGCGGACGGGCGACGGCGATCGGGCGGGCGACGGCGGACGGTCAGTCCGTGGCCGCCAGGCCGTAGGCCTCGGCGATCAGGCCGTAGGAGCGGAGGCGGGCCTCGTGGCCGTGGATGTGCGAGGTGACCATCAGCTCGTCCACCCCGGTGCGCTTGCGCAGCGCCTCCAGGCCGTCGGCGACCCGGCCCGGGTCGCCGAGCACGACGTTGTCGAGCCACCCGTCGATGAAGTCCGCCTCGGCCGGGCTGTACGGGTACTGCTCGGCCTCCTCCGGGGTGGGGATCGGGCCGGGGTTGCCGCGCCGCAACCGGAGCATGCCGAGGGCTGCGGAGCGGGCCAGGCGGCGGGCCGAGGGCTCGTCGTCGGCGGCGACCGCGCTCACGCCGATCAGTGCGTACGGCTCGGCGAGCACGGCGGACGGGCGGAAGGACGACCGGTAGAGGTCCAGAGCCGGGAGGGTGTTGGTGCTGCTGAAGTGGTGGGCGAAGGCGAACGGGAGGCCGAGGCGGCCCGCCAGTTGGGCGCTGAAGCCGGAGGAGCCCAGCAGCCAGATCGGCGGACGGCCCTCGCCCTTGGGGACGGCGGTCAGCCGGTCGTACGGGTGGCCGGCGGGGAAGTCGCCGTCGAGGAAGTGGGTCAGCTCGGCGAGCTGCTGCGGGAAGTCGTCCGCGCCCTCGGTGAGGCCGCGGCGCAGCGCGCGGGCGGTGGCCGGGTCGGTGCCCGGGGCGCGGCCGAGCCCGAGGTCGATCCGGCCGGGGTGCAGGGCCTCCAGCAGGCCGAACTGCTCGGCGATGGCCAGCGGGGCGTGGTTGGGGAGCATCACGCCGCCGGAACCGAGCCGCAGCGTCGTGGTGTTGGCCCCGAGGTGGGCGAGCAGGACGGCCGGGGTCGAGCTGGCCACCCCGGGCATGCCGTGGTGCTCGGCCACCCAGAAGCGGTGGTAGCCCCACTGCTCGGCCTTGCGGGCCAGCCCGGTGGTGGCCGCCAGGGCTTCGGCGGGCGTGTAGCCGACGCCGACGGTGGCCAGGTCGAGGATCGAGAGCGGGGCGGGGGCCGTACCGCGGGCGGTGCCCCGGATCGCCGCGCCCGCCGTCGGCCTGGTCCGGTGCTCCTGCTGGTCCTCGGTGGTCATGCCGCCCGTCCTCCTGGCTGTCCTGGTGCCGGCCTTCGTGGGCGACCGTGCGGGTCTCGGGTGGCCCGGCGGTCGCTGCTACCGACCGGGGTCAACCACCGTCGGGGGCTCCCTGTTCCCGCGCCCGGAGTGAGGTTCGGCCCTGCTCCGGCTCCCGCTTCCGGCCATTCCTCGCGGGGCCGCCGAGCGGATGCCCGACTGACGGAGAGCCAGCGGGCGGACACGGTTGGCGACTTCACGCCAGCGCCGGAAGTCGCCAGCGCCAGGGCTCGCGGCGGGGGCCCGGCGTCCGGCAGTCTGGTGATCCGGAGCGGATCACCGGATGGGACCCGCACTCCACCAGCAAGATCGTCGGGCTGGACCAGCTCCGGGCGATCACTGCGAGCCCTCGGTGCGGCACCCCGCCCCGGGGGCTCGTTCGGTTTGCGACGCCCCTGCGCCACCCTGGCGAGCCCCCTCCCCAGAGGTCCGCGCGAGCGGCCCCGCCGCCTGGTGGGCGGCCGGAACGGGCGGGCCGTGATCTGCGGCATACCGGGGTGCTTCATGGCATGAAAAGTCGAGGCGCTAGCGTTGACACCTACAGCCACCTGCTCGCTCGGGCGGCGTGGAGGGAGTAACGGCCTTGAATTTCATGGCGGCGATCGGATCCTCGTGGATCTGCGCCCTGGCTCTCTTCGCCGTACTCGGAGACGCCCTCCTCCCCTTCATCCCCAGCGGAACGCTGGTCATCCTGGCCGTGCTCAAGACGGCACAGGTCAACGGCGCCCCGCTGCTGCTGGGCTTCGGTGTGGCGGTGGCCTCCTTCCTGGGCGATGTCCTCCTTCTCCACCTGGCCCGCCGCGGCGCCCCCGTACTGAACCGCCGGCTCGCCCGGCGCCCCAAGCTGGCGGCCAGCGTGACCCGGGTCCAACAGGCCCTGGTCGAACGTCCGCACGGCGCGGCCGCGGCGATGGTGGTGATCGCGCGGTTCGTCCCGGCCGGGCGGACCGTCCTGGACCTGGCCATCGGCCACTCCCCCGCCCATCCGCACCGCTTCCTGCACTGGTCGGCGCTGGCGGCACTGATCTGGGCCGCCTACATCGTGACGCTGGGCTGGCTGAACAGCCACTGGTTCAACACCGCCTGGCTGAGCCTCGTGGTCTCCTGCGCGGCGGCCACCGCCATCAGTACGGCGATCGCGCGCATGGTGCGCCGCAACCGGCGGCTCGCCGCGCTCTGACCGGCCTGCCCCGGACAGCCCGCCCCGAGCGCTCCTCCCCGAGCAGCCCGCCTCACCGCGCCTTACCCTCTTCGCACGGCCCGGCCCGGCAAGGGGCAAAAGTTTTCCCAAAAAGGCGATCAACCGGGCCGAACGCTGACGAACTGCAGCTGGGGCCGAGCCGACCGGGGGTACCGTACAGCCCGGGCCGCGAGGGATCCGAAGCGTCACAGCACGGCAACAGACGCCGGATCGCTGCAGCCCAGCCGGGGGTGCCCGGCGTGTTGAGAGTCGTCGGAGCTCGGCGACCTTGGTGGCCGCCGCGGCGACATGACATGCTAACGGCGGAATAGACATCAATTGCCCGATTTGACCGGTGCGGCTATGGGCCGCCCTCACCACCGGCATCGGCACCCAGGGGAGACCATGACCAGCATCTCGCGCAGGACGGTGCTCAGTGCGACCGCTGCGACCGCGGCCCTCGGCGCGGTCGCAGCCTGTTCCAGTGGCGGGTCCGGTTCGGGCCAGGGCTCCACCCCTGCGGGTTCCGGCGGCGGCACGAACGCCACCCAGAACAGCACCGGCGCCCCGGCCCAGGCGGTGGTGCCCAAGGGCACCCCGATCGGCGACGGCTCCAACGCGGACACCGGGCCGCAGCCGAACCAGCCCAAGCCCGAGAAGCTCAAGCCGGGCGAGCGGCCGCCGCAGTTCGTGGTGTTCTCCTGGGACGGCGCGGGCGGCACCGACGACGGCCAGTTCCCCCGCTTCCTGAAGCTGGCGGAGCAGTACAAGGCCACCATGACCTTCTTCCTCTCCGGGATCTACGCCCTGCCCAAGGGCAAGGCCGAGCTGTACCACCCGCCGAAGCACTCGGTCGGCGCCTCCGACATCCCGTACCTGTCGGACGGTGCGGTCAAGAGCACGCTCAAGCTCATCAGCCAGGCCTGGCTCGCCGGGCACGAGATCGGCACCCACTTCAACGGGCACTTCTGCTCCAGCCGCCCGGACAAGAACGGGGTCAACATGTGGACCCCGGAGGACTGGCAGAGCGAGATCGACCAGGCGATCGGCTTCGTCACCCAGTGGCGGACCAACACCGGTTTCACCGACGTCGACCCGCTCCCCTTCGACTACAAGAAGGAGCTCATCGGCGGCCGGACCCCCTGTCTGGAGGGGCAGAAGGCGCTGCTGCCGACCATCGCCAAGCTCGGCTGGAAGTACGACGCCAGCTCCTCGGGCGGACTGCAGATATGGCCGCAGAAGGTGCAGGACGGCAAGGTGTGGGACTTCCCGCTGCAGTCCATACCGTTCCCCGGGCACACCTTCCAGGTCCTGTCGATGGACTACAACATCCTGGCCAACCAGTCCGCCGGCAGCACCAAGGGCGACCCGGCCAAGTACGACGAATGGCGCACCCAGGCCACCAACTCCTACCTGGCGGGCTTCGACCGCGCGTACAACAGCAACCGCGCACCGTTCTTCGTCGGCAACCACTTCGAGCAGTGGAACGGCGGCATCTACATGGACGCCGTCGAGCAGACGCTCAAGACCATCGCCGCCAAGCCCGACGTCCGGCTGGTCTCCTTCAGGCAGCTGGTCGAATGGCTGGAGGTGCAGGACCAGTCCACCCTGCGCAAGCTGCGCTCGCTCAACGTCGGCCAGGCGCCGGCGGGCGGCTGGGAGACCTTCCTCGGCACCGCGGGCTGACCCGCCGAAGGCGGAGGGACCGGCGTCGGCAGGGACCGGCGGGGCGGCGGGACCGGGTACGGCCGGCGGGGAAGTGAGCAGTCGGACCCGCGTCAGCCGCTGTCGTCCGGGCCGCCCCGGAACGCCCGGCCCTCGCGGGCCGGGGCCGCTACCCGGCGGCGGGGGTGTCCGCGAGCAGGCTGCGGACGATGCGGTCGGCCCCCGCCTCGCTCCAGAGGATCGAGTAGTGGTTGGTGCCCGGCACCGGCTCGGCGGGAACCCGTTCCGGGTCCAGCCCGGCCAGCCCGATGCGCTGGTGGTCGTAGAGGCCCTGCGGCTCGTCGAACAGACCGCGCTCGGCCCAGAACAGTTCGGCGGGGCAGGTCAGCCGGTGCACGGCGGCCGCCGCCTCCCGGTCCAGGAGGACCTGGGCACCGTCGATCCGGACGGCCTCCGGCACGCAGGAGGAACGCAGTTCGGGCGCCTCGCCGACGAGGTCGCGCTGGGTGTGGGCGTCGATCCCCTCGGTCCACGCGGCGCCGACGGCCGGGTGTCGCTGCCAGAACGCCCGGTAGGCCTCGCGGTCCGGGAAGGTCATGGACAGCCGGGCCACCGCGGGCCCCAGCACCGCGGCCAGGGCGTCCTCCTCGCGGACGCCCTCCGGCAGCGGGAAGGTCACCGCGCCGTCCACCAGCAGGACCCGGCGGACGAGTTCGGGGTGCCGGAGGGCGGCCAGGGCCGTGATCCAGGCTCCCATCGAGTGGCCGACGAGCACGGCGGGCCCGGTGCCGCGGGCGGTGATCAGCGCGGCCACGTCGTCGGCGTGCCGGACCAGCCCGTACGGCCCGGCGACCGAACGGCTGGCGCCGCGGCCCCGCAGGTCGGGCGCGAGCAGGGTGACCCGTCCGGCGAGCCGGTGGGCGACCTCGTACCAGGCGAGGCTGTTGGCGGTGATGCCGTGCACCGCCACGACCGTCGGCGCCCCGGGCTCCTCGGCGGGCCAGCGCAGGACGGCCAGGTCCCCGCCGGGCACAGGGACGGTCAACTCCTCGGGTTTCAGGGGCGACTGGCTCACGCGGGGGTACCTCCGGTGGGGCGGGCGGTCCGGACGGCGGCCGCTGTGCGGGCCGAGCGGGCGAATCGGGCAGCGCGGATGCGGGCGGGCAGTCCGGCCAGGCCGCCGGGCAGCAGGTAGACCACGGCGACGAACAAGGCACCGAGCAGGAACAGGGGTTGGGAGAGCGGCACGCGCAGCACCGCGGGCAGGTCGGCGACGGCCGTCGAGTTGGCGAGGTCGCCGAGCCGGTGGCTCGCCCAGGTGTACAGGACGCCGCCGAGCAACGGCCCCCAGCGGGTGCCGGATCCACCGAGGACGACCATGACCAGGAGTGCGAGCGTGGCGTCCGAACCGGCGGCCTGCGGCGTGGCACCGCCGGTCAGCAGCAGGTAGACCACCCCGCCCAGGCCGGCGAGCGCGCCGGCCAGCACGAAGGCGACCAACTTGTAGCCGTAGGGCCGCAGTCCGAGCACCTCGACCCGGCGCTCGTTCTCCCTGATGCCCTCCCAGACGCGGCCGATCGGCGAGTTGACGGCCCAGCGGACCGCGGCCACCGTCAGCACCAGGTAGCCGACGGCGATCCAGTAGAGGTTGGCGGTGTTCTCGATCCCGAGCAGGCCGGAGGGCAGCAGGTCGGCCGGGGCGGAGCGGCCCTCCTCGCCGCCGGTGGCGCCACCTGGGTTGCGCTGGACGAGGATCGAGCCGGCCTGGGCGAAGGCGAGGGTGACCATGGAGAAGCCGATACCGGTGACGCGCAGGCTGACCGAGCCGAGCACCAGGGCCAGCAGCACGGTGCAGGCGACACCGAACACCGCGGCGGCGGCGAAGGGCAGTTGCAGCTCCAGCATGCCGAGGTCGGTGGCGTAGAGGCCGGTCGCGAAGTAGAGCGCGTGGCCGAAGGAGAGCAGTCCGGTACGGCCGAGCAGGAGGTCGTAGCCGGTGGCGAGGGCCCCGTAGAGCAGGCACAGGGCGAGGAGTTGGAGACTTCCGGGGCTGCCGAGCGGGCCGTCGAGCAGTCCCGGGAGGGGAAGCGCACTGTATGGGGCGACAAGGAGCGTGATCAGCAGAGCGATCGGCCACCAGCGTAGCGCTCCGTGCAGCACTGTCCAGCGATTAGTGACTGAATCACCTGTTCGAGGGATGGCGCCGGACTCGCGAGTGTGTTCACAATGGGTCTCGGCAAGGCTGGTGTCAGTCCCCCTTGCCACAGTGACGGTGTCGGCGGAGCTGGTGTCAGTCCCCTCTGCTGGTATGGCGGTCGCGGCAGGGCTGGTGTCAGTCCCCCCTGTCGGGGCGGCGACGCTGCGGCGGACCGCGGGGCCACCGGTGCTCGTGATCGGATTTTCGGCGCTCACGCGAGCCTCCCGGTGAGTCCACGGGGCCGGACCAGAAGCAGCACGGCGAGCAGGACGACGACCGAGAGGTCGCCGAGCCCGGCGCCGGTGTAGTAGTTGGCGAACTGCTGGACGAGGCCGACGCCCACCGAGGCGGCGGCGGCCCCGGTCACGGAGCCCATGCCACCCATCACCACGACGACGAAGGCGAAGATGAGCAGGCCGGTCCCCTGGCCGGGATTGACCGAACCGAAGTAGAGGCCGCCGAGGGCGCCGCCGAGCGCGGCGGCCGCCCCGCCGAGGGCGAAGACGAGGGTGAACGCCTTCCGGACGTCGATGCCGAGCGCCGTGACCATCGCCCGGTCCTCAACGCCGGCCCGGACGATCAGCCCGTAGCGGGTACGGGCGAGGAACAACCGAAGAGTGAGCAGCAGCAACGCGGCGGCGGCCACCAGGACGAAGCGGTTGACCGGGACGGTTGCACCGAGCACGTGCCAGGTGCCGGACAGCAGGGCCGGCTGGGGGAAGGGGCGGGCGTCCGCGCCCCAGATCCCCATGAGCAGGGCGGGCACGGCGAGCCCGACCCCGACGGTGGCGAGGATCTGGTCGCGAGGGCGGCTGTAGAGCGGCCGGATCAGGAAGAGCTCCAGCAGGACGGCGGCGGCCGTCCCGACCAGGGTGCCGAACGGCACCGCGAGCCAGAAGGAGAGGCCGGCCTCGGCACCGGCCCACCAGGTGGCGTACGCGCCGATGGAGAGCAGGGCGCCGTGCGCGAAGTTGAGCACGTCCATCAGACCGAAGATCAACGAGAGACCGGAGGCGACCAGGAAGTACAGCGCACCGAGACCGAGTCCGGTACAGGAAAGGAGAACGACGGTGCCCATCAGGGCTTCACCTCCGCGGTGATGGCAGGGGCGGCCGGGGAGGCGGCGGACCGGAGCCCGCCGGCGAGCGGGTGGCGGGAGCCGACGCCGAGCAGGCGGCGGGCGGCCTCTTCGTCGGCCAACAGCTCGGCGGTGTCCCCGCGGTGGGCGGTGCGGCCGTCGACCAGGACGGCGCAGGTGCCGGCCAGTCGGCGGACCAGGGCGAGGTTCTGTTCGACCAGGAGGACGGGCACCGCCTCGGCCGCACGAGCCAGCACCTCCGCCACCTCAGCCACGATCTTCGGCGCCAGGCCCTTGGTGGGCTCGTCGGCGATGATCAACCGGTTGCGGTTGAGCAGCGTCCGGCCGATCGCCACCATCTGCTGCTGGCCGCCGGAGAGCGTCCCGGCCAACTGCCCAGCCCGCTGCTTCAGTTCGGGGAAGAGCTCGTGCACAAGCGCGTAGTCCGGCTCGCCGGCTCCGCCCCCGCCCGGGGCGCCGCGCTCGGCGAGGCGGAGGTTCTCGGCGACCGTCAGGCCGGCGAAGATCCCCCGATCCTCGGGCGCGTACCCGATGCCGTGACGAACGACCAGATGCGCGGGAAGGGAGGAGAGTTCGGCGCCGGCGAGACGGATCCTGCCGGTGCGCGGCACCAGGCCCATGACGGCCTTGACGGTGGTGGTCTTGCCCGCGCCGTTGCGGCCGAGGAGCGCGGTGACCCCGGCGGGGGCCACGTCGAGGTCGACACCGTGCAGGATGTGCAGCCCGTCGATGACGACCCGCAGATCGCGGACGGAGAGAAGAGGTTCGGCAGCGGAGGACTGCGAGGACGACGAGGAGGACGGTACGGAGGACGGCGAGGAGAGCGGAGAGGAGGTCACAGCGCCTCACCCAGGTAGGCCTGTTGCACGGTCGGGTCGGCCATCACGGCCTCGGGGGTGTCCAGGGCGAGCAGGGTGCCGTGGTGCATCACCGCGAGTCGGTCGGCCAGGCCGAGCAGGACGTCCATGTGGTGCTCGACCATCAGAACGGTGCGGCCCAGGTCGCGGTGCACGGAGCGGATCAGCTCGGTGAGGGCGGGCACCTCCTCCGCGCTGACGCCGGCCATCGGCTCGTCCAGCAGGATCAGCCGCGGATCGGAGACCAGCAGGACGGCCAGCTCCAGCTTGCGTTTCTCTCCGTGCGAGAGGGCGCCGGCCAAAGCGTCCGCGCGGTGGGTGAGTTCGGTGCGGTGCAGGGTGTCGGCCAGCTGTTCCTCGTAACGGTCGGCGCGGCGCCAGAGCCGGTACGAGGCGCGCGGCCCGGCCGCCGCCTGGGCGGCCAGGCGGACATGGTCGGCGACCGTCATCCCCGGCCAGAGCGAGGAGGTCTGGAAGGTGCGGCCGAGCCCCCGGCGGGCCCTGGCGTGCACGGTCTCGGCGGTGACGTCCGCACCGTCGAGGTGGAGGCTGCCGTGGGTCGCCGGGTAGATGCCGGAGACCAGGTTGAAGAGGGAGGTCTTGCCGGCGCCGTTGGGCCCGATGAAGGCGATGAACTCGCCTTCGCCAACCGAGAAGGAGACGTCCTCGACGATCGGCACACCGCGGACGGACCAGCCGAGTCCGTCCAGGCGCAGCACCGGGGAGGCGGAACGCACCGACGACACGGAGGGAGTGGAGGCAGTACGGGCGGGCACCGGGATCAGCCCGCCATCGGGGCGACCGGAGGCGCCACCTCGTCCGCGGTCAGGGTCTTCTCCACCGAGGGCTTGGCGGCGGCACCGGTACCGGTGAGCCGGACCTGGAACATCGGCTGGAGGAGGGCGTGGTCCTCGGCGCGCACCGTGGTCTTCCCCTTCACCCCGTCGAAGCTCCACCCCTCCAGCGCCTTGACCAGGGCCGAAGTGTCCTCGGCGGAGCCGTGGTTGGCCTCGACGGCGTGCACGATCATCTGGGCGGCGGTGAAGCCGTCGGGGGTGAAGATGTCGCTCTTGCCGCCGGCGGCGGTGACGGCCTCGTTCATGGCCTTCTCCACCGGGGTGCCGGCGGCACCGTCGAAGTAGTGGTTCAGGAAGGAGATCTTCTCGCCGGCCGGGCCGAACAGCGGGTAGGAGGCGGCCAGGTCGAGGCCGGTGACGACCTTGGTGTCGGTGAACACGTCCTGCTGGTTGAGCGCCGTCCACAGGGCCGAGGCGGTGTCGCCGGCCCAGGCGACGAACAGCAGGTCGGGTTTGGCGGACTTGGCCTGGGTGGCGAAGGGGGTGAGGTCGGTGGCGCTCGGCGGGGCGAGCACCTGCTCGACGGTCGCCCCCTCGGCGCCGAGCACGGCCTTGACGGCGGCCACGTTGGCCTGCCCGAAGGCGTTGTCCTGCGCGAGCACGGTGACTTTCTTGCCCTTGGCGTCACCGACGAACGAGGCCGCGGTCCTGATGTCCTGGTAGGACTGGCGGCCGGAGCGGAAGGTGTACGTGTTGAGACCGGTGACCTTGTCGGCGGCGGCCGGGCCGCTGATGAAGAGCACCTTGTTCTGGGCGGCGATCGGGCCGACCTGGAGGGCGACACCGGAGGCGGTGGAGCCGGCCAGCACCTTGTAGCCCTTGCCGATCAGGTCCTTGGCGGCGGACACCGCCTTGGCCGGGTCGCCCGCGTCGTCCTGCTCCTCGAACTCGATCTTGTGCCCGTCGACCGCGCCGGTGCCCTTGGTCGCGTAGCCCAGGCCGGCTTTGAAGCCGTCCAGGTACTGCTTGCCGTAGGCGGCCAACGGTCCGGTCTTGGAGTACACCAGGCCGACCTTGATCGGGCCCTTGGCCCCGCCGTCCGCCGCGCTCGTCCCGGCGGTGCCTGCCTTGGCGCAGCCTGCGGCGAGCAGGACGCACGCCGTGAGGGCGGCGAGCTTCCGGGCCGGGCCGCCGCCGGCCAGGGGCCCGCCCGGGCGGGCGCCGGAGGCGGGCCTGGTGGGGGCTGTCGAGCTGCGCATGGTGACCGACTCCTGAGGTGCGGCGGGGTGGATGCCGGAACCGTAGGTGTGCGGTGGGAAGGGCGACATGTGCCCGGGGGACGTATCAGCCCGGCGGGATGTGGCTCTGGTCGACATACCACCGACTCGGAGCCGCCCTCCGGGTGCCCGGGTGTGGTCCGCCGACACGGGTCATCGCGCACCCATGGAGGTGGCCGCCATGGCTGCGACGGCCCACGCCCGGTGACGGTGGGGGGAGGCGGGCCCTACCCCCCTCCCCCCTCCCC
>NZ_JNWQ01000086.1 GCF_000716875.1 Streptomyces novaecaesareae
CTGTCTCGTGGGCTCGGAGATGTGTATAAGAGACAGGGCGAGGACACCGACGGCCACGGCGGAGACACCGGCGACGGTGCCGGCGTCGAGGCCGATGAGGAGGGCGGCCGCCAGGACTGCGGCGAGGGCGCTGTCGGCTCCGGCGACGACGACGGCCGCGAACCAGAGCAGGCCGCGTACCGGGTCGAAGGCGCCGGGGTCGAAGGCGCGTCCGGCGAGGCCCATCAGACCGCCGCCGAGTGCGGCGAGGGCCGCGCCCGTGACGAAGGCGAGGAGTTTCAGGCCGGGGACGTCCACGCCGGCCGCGACGGCGCCGGGTTCGTGGTCCCGCATGGCGGTCAGTGCCCGGCCGAGGCGGCCCCGGTGCAGGCCCCGGACGGCGAGCAGGCCGACGCCGAGGAGCAGCAGTTCGGCGAGGTAGAAGGCGCGGTCGCCGGTCAGGAAGGACGGCCGGTCGAGCACGAGCCCGCTGGTGGCGTACGGCTGCTGGAAGACGAAGCGGCTCATCGCCGTCCCGACCGCGAAGGTGACCAGTGCGAGGGCGAGCCCGCGTCGGCGGATCGCGGGCCAACCGGTGAGCAGGCCGAGCGGGGCGGTGACGAGGACGGCGATCAGCAGTGCCGGTACGGCGGGCAGCGGCGGGAGGCCGGGGACGCGGCCGGACATCAGGAGCGCGGTGCCGAGTGCGCCGAGTCCCGCGTACCCGGCCTGGCCGAGCGAGATCTGCCCGCCGTATCCGGTGACCACGACGATGGACAGCAGCACGAGCGCGAGCGCCGGGACGAGCAGGGCGCTCCGCAGGTCGTTGCCCCGGAAGCCGAGCGGCAGCAGGAGCAGCACCAGACAGACGGCCCCCGCCAGGCGTCCGCGCCCGCCCGTACCGCGCCCGCCGCCCGCGCCGCGCATGCCACCCGCTCCGACTCCACCCGCCCCGGCCCCGCCTGCCCCGGCCCCGCCCGCGCGGACGGTCAGCGGCGCGGTCTCGTCCCGCTCGCCGGTGATGCGCGGCCCGGCGAGGAGTGCGGTGGCGAGCAGTGCGACCACGAACAGGTTGGACTGCACGGCTTCGACCAGCGGCAGCAGTTGCCCGGACGGGCGCAGTCGGGTGAGTTCGGCCTGGGCGATGCCGAGGCCGAGCCCGGTGGCGACGGCGACCGGGATGCTGCGCAGCCGGGCGGCGACCGCGACGGCCATGGTCTCCATGACCAGGAGCGGAAGCCCGTACGGGTCGAGCAGCAGGTACGGCGCGAGGGCGATGCCGACGAGCCCGGCGGTGAAGGTACCGAAGGCCCAGCCGATGGCGGAGACCCGGTCGGCGTCGACGCCGGCGAGGGCGGCGAGGCGGCGGTCGTCGACGACGGCGCGCAGCCGGAGGCCGAAGCGGGTCCACCGGGTGGTGGCGAGGACGGTGACGCCGAGGACGAGGATCGCGGCGAGTTGGGCGACGGTGTCGGGTCGCAGGTTGTGTCCGCCGGGCAGCCGGATCGGGGCGCCGCCGAGCGGGGAGGGCGCCCCGGCCAGCGGCGCCGCGCCCCAGAGCAGGACGACGACGCCGATGAGCAGCACGAACACGCCGAGCCCGGCGACCATGGTCTCGGCCGGTCCGGCGCCGCGCCGCTGCAGTGGCCGGTAGACGAGGACGTCGAGCAGTGCGCCGAGGGCGGGGGCGACGAGGAGCAGGCAGCAGGCGACGGCGGGCCAGACCGGCCAGTGCCGCACCACGACGAGGTCGCGCAGCAGGTAGGCGACGGCCATGGCTTGGGCGCCCTGGGCGATGTTGAGCACCCCGGTGGCGCGGTGGCAGACGACCAGGCCGATGCCGCTGAGTGCGGCGGCGCTGCCGACGGTGAGTCCGGCGAGGGCGAGGTCGACGGTGAGGCCGAGCGAGTCGGGGGAGGCTGCGGTGAGGAGGGTGTTCATGGGTGCTCAGCCGCTCGGCGGGGTCGGTTCACCCGGACGGGTGGCGGGGTCGGGGTCGGGGTCAAGGCCAGGGTCGGCGGCGGGTGGGGAGCAGAGCGGGCAGGGCGTCAGCCCCCGGGCCCGGACGGCGTCCGGGTCGACCGGTACGGCCCGTGCCTTGCCGGCGACCAGTGGGCAGTCCGGCCGGTGGTAGCGGGTGCCTCCGGGGACGGCCAGCCATCCCCGGGCGCCCGGGCCGGGCGGATCGGGTCCGAGGCCGCCGGGTTCGGCGTCGGGTCCGAGGCCCGGTTCCGTTTCCGGTTCGACCAGCAGGTCGTACAGCCGCTCCACCCGTCGGTCGGTCAGGTCCTCGTGCTCCGGCAGGGACGGCGGCCGCAGGGCGACCAGGACGGCTCCGGACACGATCAGCGCTGCGCCCGGGATGGTGGAGGAGGCCAGGTAGGGGATCTGCTGCTCGACGAAGCGCTCTCCGGCGACCCCGTACCAGCCGAGTACGCACAGCACGGCCCCGGCCGCGACGAGGAGCCAGCCCGTCCACTCCCGGGCACCCCGGAACGCGCCGGCCCGGGAGCCCCCACCCCGGAACGAACGGCCCCGGAAGACTCCGCGCCGGAACGAACCGCCCCGGAAGGAGGAACCCTTCGGGGCGTTACGGGTGATTTCTCCGTCAGATTGCGATTCGTCCATGGATCCGCCTTCATGGTGTCACCTGAGACGTTTCCAGGATCGGCCTGGAACAGCATCCGGGACACCGAGCGACCGGCCCGGGCGGCACAGGCGAGAGGGATCACCATGCACGTGACGCGAAGCGGCACCCCCACGGGCGGCAGCCGGGCCCTGCGGATGGCGACTGCGCTGCTCGTCCTGACGCTGGCGGGCTCGGTGGCCGCGTGCAGCAGCAGCAAGTCCGGCTCCTCGGCCTCCTCCCCGGCGAGTGCGAGTGCGAGCGCAAGCGCGGGCACCAGCGGATCCGCCTCCGCGAGCGCGACCGGCACCGCCCCCGCCGACCCGGCCGCCGCGAAGGCGGAGATCACCACCAACTGGGAGAAGTTCTTCGACCCCAACACCCCGATCCCGGACAAGGCGAAGCTGCTCCAGGGCGGCGACGCGCTGCTCCCGGTGCTGCAGGGCTTCTCGCAGGACCCGCGGGTCGGTCAGGTGCAGGCGAAGGTGGGTGACGTCGCGTTCACCGACGCCTCCGACGCGACCGTCACCTACTCGCTCTCCCTCCAGGGCACCGTGGTCGAGCCGAGCGCGTCCGGCCAGGCCGTCCTCGAGAACGGCACCTGGAAGGTGTCCCGCTCGACCCTGTGCGGCCTGCTGACCCAGGCCGGCGGCGCCAGCGGCACCCCGATCCCCGGCTGCAGCTGACCGGATGCGGCCGACCGCCCCACCGCGGCACCGGGCCGCCGACGCGTTCGCGCGCCGGCGGCCCGGTCGCGTCCCGGCGGTGGCCCTCGCCCTCCTGCTGACCTTCCTGCCGGCCCTCGCGACGCTCTCCGGCTGCGGCACCCGGCTGCCCGAGCGCGCCTTCACCGCCCGCGCGACCCCACCCGCCGGGCAGACCGGCAGCACCGGCGGCAACGGCAGCACCAACCCCGCCTCCGACACCGGCGTCACCGCCACCGAGATCCGGATCGGCATCGTCACCTCCCTCACCAGCCCGGTCGGCAGCGAGGTGTTCAGCGGCCCCCGGTACGGAGCCCAGGCCTTCTTCCAGGCCCTCAACGACCGCGGCGGCCTGCACGGGCGCACCGTCCGGTTGGTGACCTGCGACGACGGCGGCAGCGGCGTCGGCAACCAGGACTGCGTGCACCGGCTGATCGACCAGGCGCACGTCTTCGCCTTCGTCAGCGGCAGCGTCCTGGACTACGCGGGCGCCTCGTACGTCAGCGGCAAGGCGGTGCCGGACGTCGGCGGCCAGCCGATCGGCACGGCGTACGACCGCTGGCCGCACCTGTACGGGATCTACGGGAGCGCCGCGCCGCGGGATGGCCGGACGGTCGGCTGGAACGGGACGCTCTACCAGAGCACCGAGGTGTTCCGTTTCTTCAAGCAGCGCCTGGGCGCGGCAAGCGCCGCCGTGGTCGCGTACAACCAGGCCGACTCGGCCCGCTACGCCGGTCAGCTGAAGGCCGGGCTGGAGGCCGAGGGCTACCGGGTGCTGCTCCAGACGGTGGACTTCGCGCTGCCGAACTTCCAGGCGGTGGCCGCGGCCGTGCACGCCGACGGCTCGCAGCTGCTGTTCGACGCGATGGACACCCGGGGCAACGCGGCGCTGTGCCGGGCGCTGGACGAGGCCGGGGTGACGGTGGCGGCGAAGGTCACCAACGTGCAGAACTGGTCGGAGTCGGTGCGCACCGACTACGCCTCCTCGCCGAACTGCCGCAACGCGCTCTGGGCGACCTCGTCGAGCCTGAACTACGAGGACGAGCAGTACCCGGCGGTGCGCGATTTCCGGACCGCGATGGCCCGCTACTACCCGGACCGGGCCGGGCAGCTGTCCGCCTGGGAACTGGAGGGCTGGGCGGGCGCGCAGTGGCTGGCGGACGCGCTGGACTCCTGCGGCGCCGCGCCGACCCGCTCCTGCGTCGAGGCCTTCATGAACCGTGCCGAGCCCTATGACGCGCACGGACTGATCCTGCCCGCCTCCTTCGTCCCGCAGCCGCCGCCCACCGGCCCGACCCGTGCCTGCCTGAACGCCGCCCGCTGGCAGGACGCCGCGCAGGGCGGCCGGGGCGGCTGGGTCACCCAGGTGCCGGCCATGACTACCACCTGCTTCGACGTGCCGCAGCTGCCGTACAAGCCCTGATCGGGCCCTACGGCCTGTCCGGCGGATCTTTGCCGGACAGGCCCTAATCGATGCCGGTCGTGAGCCGTTCGACCACGACCATCGCCGCGTCGTCGTCCAGGTGTCCGCCCACGTGGGCGAGGAGGTCGCGGCGGAGGCGGTGGAGGAGGACGGACGGGCGGTCGGACTGCCAGGCGGCGACGCGTTCGGTGAGGGGGTAGAAGCGGCGGCGGGCGTCGCGGGCCTCGATCACGCCGTCGGTGTAGATCAGCAGGCGGTCGCCGGGCTCGAACGCGAAGGTATCCACCTCGTAGGTGGTCGGGACGAGCTCGCCGAGGCCGAGCGGGGGCGCCGGGTGGCGGGCGATGAGCGGGCCGAGTCCGTAGGAGTGCAGCACCAGCGGGGGCGGGTGGCCGCAGTCGATCATGTGGACCACCGGGTCGTCGTCCGGGATGTCGAGCAGGACGGCTGTGATGAACGACTCTCCGGTGTCGTCGGCCCCGGCGTCGTCCGAGGTCCCGCCGAGCCGGTGGCGTCGGGCCTCCCGGGCCTGCTCGGCGAGCTGGGCGAGGTCCCAGCTGACGCTGCCGTCCAGGTAGGCGGCCAGGTCGGGCAGCTCGGCGTGCAGGTGGGCGGCGGCGCGGAAGGCGCCGAGCAGCAGGGCCGCGTCGCCGAGCGAGGACAGGCCCTTGCCGCGTACGTCGCCGACCAGCAGCCGGGTGCCGGTGGCGGTGCGGGCGGCCGCGTACAGGTCGCCGCCGACCTGTGCCTCGGCCTCGGCGGCGAGGTAGACGGAGGCCAGGTGCAGCGGCCCGATCCGGTCCGGCAGCGGGCGCAGCAGGACCCGCTGGGCGGCCTCGGACACCGACCGGACCCGGGCCAGTTCGCGTTCGTGCCGCTCGCGCAGCACCCGCAGGCCGACGATCAGCGCGGAGACGGCGATCTGGGCGCCCAACTGGGTCTCGTGGTTGGCGGTGGTGAGGCCGTCCCGGGCGAGGCCGATGACGGTCAGCGCGGCGAGCGCGAGCAGGGCGACCCCGGCGGTGGCCCGGGGGCCGGCGAAGGAAGCGGTCAGGGCGGGGGCGACGATCAGCAGCGGGCCGAGGTGGATGTCCGGCGGGGAGAGGACGTCGACGACGGTGATCGCCGCGATCAGCGCGAGCGTCAGCGCCGTCAGCACCCGGCGGTCGGGCCGCCAGGCGCGGCGGCGGTCGGGGGAGTGCGGCGGGTGCTGCGGGCGCGGCACATCGGAACGCTGCCGGAGGGGCACCTCTCCTCTGTACACCGTGTGGGCGGCGGGGCGCACCCCGAGGAGCACGCGCCGAGGGGCGTGCGCCGGGCAGCGTTCATCGAGGAGCGTTCATCGAGGAGCGTTCATCGAGGAGTGCGTATCGAGGAGCGCGTATCGAGGAGCGCGTATCGAGGAGCGTGCGCCGGGCGGGTCCGTCCCGGTTCAGCCTTCTTCGCCGTAGCGGGCCAGGTAGGCGGCGAAGCGGGCGATGTCTTCGTCGGACCAGTCGGTGAAGCGCTCGGTGAAGGCCAGGCGGCGCTGCTCGTTGGCGTCCCGCAGCAGGGTCAGTCCGGCCTCGGTGGCGCGCAGGATCTGGCCGCGCTGGTCGTCCGGGTCGGCCTCGCGGGCCAGCAGGCCGAGCTTCTCCAGGGCGGTGACCTGGCGGCTGACGGTGGACTTGTCGAGCATGAAGTGCGCGGCCACGTCGGCGGCCCGGCAGCCGCCGCGCTCGGTGAGCAGGTCGAGGATGCTGTAGGTGACCAGGGACAGGTCGGGGTGCAGCTGGGAGGCCTTGTGCCGGGCGCGGCGGGCGAAGGCGGTCAGTTCGCGTTGGATGGTGTCGATGGACGACTGGCGGCCGGGCACGGCGTTCCTATCTCTCCGAGATTTGTTGCACTATACAACGGATTTGCCGGGGGTCGAACGGCGCTCCGGAGCCGTCCCGCCCGGTGCGGCCTGCGGTTCTCCCAGGGCGTGCGCCGCGTGCCAGGCGCGGGCGGCGGCGATTCGACGGGTCGCACTCGGGTGAGTGGCGAACAGTAGCTCAAGCACCCTTGGCGGGTCGACATCGGAGACGTTCGCCAGTGCCAGTCTGCGCTGCATCGCCACGAACTGCTCGGCGTTCCCGGTCAGTTCGAGCGCGTGCCGGTCCGCCCGGGCCTCGATCCGGCGGCTCACCGCGCACTGCGCCGGCCCCGAGAATGCGCCCAGCAGCGCCGCGAGCGCCGCCAGCAGCGGCAGCGCCCGGGGATCCGCCGCGTCCGCCGCCCCGGCGGCGTCCAGCAGCGGCCGCCAGGCGACCAGCAGGCCGAGCACGGCCACCGCCACGGCCGCCCCGACCGCCCCCCGCGCGGTGCCGACCGGCACGTCCCGGTGCTTGACGTGGCCCAGCTCGTGCGCGACCACCAGCTCCACCTCGCGCGGCTCGGCGGTGGTCAGCAGCGTGTCGTACGCGACGATCCGGCGCGTCGCGCCCAGCCCGGAGACGTACGCGTTGAGCGCGGTGGTCCGGCGCGAGGCGTCCGCCACCAGGACGTCCCGCACCCGGACGCCGTCCCGCTCGGCCAGCGCCAACAGCGCGGTGCGCAGCTCGCCCGGCGGCATCGGGGAGAAGCGGTTGAACACCGGCTCGACCAGCAGCGGGTGGAGGAAGGAGAGGGCGGCGGTCAGCAGAGCCGCCGCACCCGCCGCCGGCAGCCACCAGCGCTGCGGCGACCAGGCGGTCAGCGCGAACAGCCCGAGGACGAGCGGCAGTACCAGGACCAGGGTCAGCGCGAGGCCGCGCAGGGCGTCCAGTGCCCAGCCGGCCCAGCCCTGGGTCACCAGCCCGTACCGGGCCCGGACGGCCCGCACCCGGGCGCCGAACGGCAGCTGCAGCGCCTGGCCGAGGACCACCAGGGCCGCCGCGCCGGCCAGGACGTCGGCGGTCCGGGAGCCGCCGAACCAGCGGCCGGTGGCGGTGACCAGCGCGGCGCCGACGGGGGTGAAACCGAGCAGCACGGTCAGCGCCAGGCCCGCCAGCCGGGCGCCCAGCACCCACGGCAGCTGGGCCCGGCGCAGCGCGCGGCCCCGGGCCCGTTCGGCGGGGGTGAAGTCGGCGGGGGTGAAGTCGGTGCCCGCGTCAGTGCCCGTGTCGGGGCCGGGTCCGGGTCCGGGTCCGGTGCCGGGGCCCCGGGCGGGCTGGGGGTCGGGGGTGGTGTCCATGGGCGGGATGCGGCTCTTCCGGTCGGGGCGGCGTCGCGGTTCAGCATGGCGTACCCGGCCGGGCGGTGCTCACTCCTGGGCTGGGCTGGGCGCGCGGCCGCGGGCGGGGCCGGCCGCGGGGCCGGGCCCAGCCCGCCGGGCTCACTCCTCCGCGCGGTCGGTGGCGCCGTGGACCCCGGCGCGCAGCAGCTGGTGGCCGAGGTCGACCAGGGCGCGGCCGACCGCGAACTCGTCGCCGACCTGCGGTGCCGGGGTGTCGCGGGGGTTGCGGCGGGAGAGGGCGTCGCTGTGCAGGACGTTGCCGTCGGCGTCCAGGACGGCGTGCACCCGGGTGGTGTCCCGGTCCTCGACCACGTGCAGGCTGAGCTGCCAGTCCTTGGTGCGGACCGCCTGCGCGGCCGCCCCCGCCGCATCATCCGCCGCTGCTGTCGCTGCCGCCGCCGTGGGCCCGTGCGGTGCGGTGGCCGTCCCGTCGGAGCGGACGATCACCACCGGGCAGCTCCCGTGCACCGCGCAGCGGGCGCTGACCGAGCCGAGCAGCGTCCGGGCGAAGGTGCCCCGGCCGCGGCTGCCCAGCACCAACAGGTCGGCGTCCTCGGCGGCGTCCAGCAGCACCTCGGCGGCGTGGCCGAGCACCAGGCTCTCCCGCACCTCCACCGAGTGTTCCGGGCCGAGGATCTCGTTGATCTCGGCGCTCAGCGTGCGGCGGGCGGTCTGCTCGAAGCCGTCGTCCACCATCGGCGCGAACCAGCCGTACAGCGACGGGTACTCCCAGGCCGCCACCGCGTGCACCGTCGCCCCGGTCAGGACGGCCTGTCCGAGCGCCCAGCGCAGGGCGGCCTTCGAGGGCCCGGAGCCGTCGATGCCGACCACGATCCGGTGCTCCCGGCCGGGGGAGGGCGGGGCGCCCCCCGGGTTGCCGGCCGGTTCGGCGGCCGGACTGCCGGCCCGACTGCCGCCCGGGATGCCGCCCGGTCCGCCGGTCGGTTCGGCGGCCGGTCCGCTGCCCGTGTTGCTGCTGCCCATCACGTCACACCTCCGGACCCCGGCACGGGACGGGTTCCCCGCACCACCACGCTGCGCGCCCTCCCCACCGCCGCGCCAGGGACGCGGCGGCCGGGTCGGGCGGGGCGATTGGGACGGGTGGGCCAGGGGAGGGTCCGCCGGTGCCCGTCCGTGTCCGGAATGTTGCGGGTACGGGTCCGAAGTGTGGTGATCCGGTGGCGTAGGCTGACCGCTCTTGCACCGTCCTCGGGGGGAACCACTCATGCGCCGTGCCGCGGCCGCCGTCGCGCTGCTCGTCGGACTGACCGCCGTCACCGCCTGCGGGCCGGACGACCCCGCTCCGGCCCCGGCCGGTGCCCCGCCCGTCCCGACGTCCGCCCCGACGTCCGCCGCGACGGCCCCGGGCGCCCCGACCGCCGGCGCGGCCCCGAGCAAGAACGCCGCGCCGCGCCCTGACGGCACCATCACCGTCGCCTTCGCCGGGGACGTCCACTTCGAGGGCCGCACCGAGGCCCGGCTGGCCGTCCAGCCGCCCGAGCCGGCGCTCGGCCCGATCTCCGCCACCCTCGCCGACGCCGACCTCTCCGTCCTCAACCTGGAGACCGCGATCACCGGGCGCGGCGCCCCGGAGCCCAAGCTGTACACCTTCCGCACCTCGCCCAAGGCGCTCTCGGTGCTCAAGGACTCGGGCGTCGACGTCGTCTCGATGGCCAACAACCACGCGGTGGACTTCGGCGCCGACGGCCTCACCGACACCCTCGCCGCCAAGGACTCCTCGCCGATCCCGGTCGTCGGCGTCGGGCGCAACGCCAAGGAGGCGTACGCCCCGTACGTCACCACCGTGCGCGGGGTGAAGGTCGCCGTGGTCGCCGCCAGCCAGGTCGAGGACCTCACCAACCAGAAGTGGCGGGCGGGCGCGAACAAGCCGGGCATCGCCTCGGCGCTGGACGTCCCGGCGCTGGTCAAGGCGGTGGAGACGGCGAAGCAGCAGGCCCCGGTCGTCCTCGTCTACCTGCACTGGGGCGAGGAGGGCAAGGCCTGCCCGACCGCCGCGCAGACCACCGTCGCCAAGAAGCTCGCCACCGCCGGCGCCACCGCCGTGGTCGGCACCCACGCGCACACCATGGTCGGCTCGGGCATGCTCGGCAACACCTACATCGGGTACGGCTTCGGCAACTTCCTCTGGTACGGCACCTCCGACTACCCGAACTCCAACGACACCGGCGTCACCACCCTCACCCTCACCGCCGACGGCAAGGTGACCGGCGAGGCCTTCGCCCCGGCCGCCATCGACGACAAGGGCATCCCCGAGCCGGTCACCGGAGCCACCGCCGAGGCCGCCCTCAAGCGCCGCGACGGCCTGCGCGGCTGTGCGGGCCTCTCCCCGGCACCGAAGGCCCCCACCGCCTCGCCGTGACACCGCCTCGCCGTGGCACCGCCCCGCCGAGACACGGTCAGGCCGTGACACCGCCCCGCCGCGACACCGCCTCGCCGTGACCCGGCCACGTGGTCATACGATCATCCAGTGTCCGGACACGAGGAACTGACGACGAATCGGCTCTCGCTGCGCCGCCCGGCCAACCTCGCCTCCCGGCGCGTCGCCCTGCGGGCCGGCCTGCGACGGGTCGAGCACCTGGACGGGGAGGGCTGCGACGGCTTCGACCTGATCTACGCGAACAACCTGCCCCGGCTGGGGTCCCGGGGCGACTGTCAGTGAGGTCTGCCATGCTGGGCGTGACCTGAAGGGGGCGGTGGTTCATGGGTGGGACCGATACGGCGCGGGGCATGGGGTTTCAGACGGCTTGCGCCCTGCTGCAGTTGATCCGCCTCCCGGAGCAGTATCCGGAGGCCGACACCTTCCGGGTGGAGGGGGCCGACGAGGCGATCGACTTCGAGGTCCGTGACGTCGAGGGCCGGCCGCTGTTGCTCGCCCAGGCCAAGACGCGGGTCGAGCCGGGTACCTGGTCGGGTGGGGAGCTGCTCAGGCTCGCCCGTCGGTGGGGAGCGGCGGATCCCGACGGATCGGCGGTGCTGCGGTTCCTCTCGGACGCACCGGTGCACTCGTCCGGGAAGGCCCTGCGGGACGTGGCCGAACGCGCCCGCGCCGTACCGGACCCGGCGCGGTGGCTGGTGGAGTGCCAGGGCCTGGTGCCGTCCTCCGTCGCCCTCGTGCCCGAGGACCACGCGCTGCTCCGACGCCTGGAGATCGTCAGCCGGATCGGCCCGTGGGAGCAGATCCTCGACCAGGCGCGGCTGGAGCTGCTGCGGCTGTCCGCCGTCCCCCTGGCGGCGGCCGAGGTCGACAGCACCATCGACGCACTGTTCGTGAAGCTCTTCCAGCACTCCGGGGACCACCGCCTCGACCGGCGCACGCTCCGGCTGGAGGAGCTTCCGTGGCTCGTGCGCGGGCGCCGGACCACGCCCGGAGCCGAGCCCGGCGGGCGGCCCGCACGGGGTCGGGCCCTGCTCCGGGACGTGCCCTCGGCCGCGGGCGTCCGCGGCCGTGACGAGGAACTCGCCGCACTGCAGGGGCAGTTCGGTCAGGACCCGGACGCCGGAGCGGTCCGCGTGGTGATGTCCGGGCTCGGCGGCATCGGCAAGTCGAGCATCGCGCGGCTGTACGCCCACCGCTCCCGGGACGCGTACGAGTTCGTCTGGTGGATCCCCTCCGACACCCGGGAGGACGTCCTCGCCTCCTACCGCCGCATGCTCGCCGAGGAGCAGCAGGAGACCGGACCGGCCGACGAGGCGGAGATCCTCGCCCAGATCGGCCTCCGACTGGCGCACCTGGGCTCCAGGGTCCTGCTCATCTACGACAACGTCGCCGGCCGGGAGCAGCTGAACGGCCTGCTGCCGGACTGCGACGGCGCACACGTGCTGGTCACCACCCGGGATTCGGCCTGGGCGGCGGCCGAGGGCGGGCTGGTGGTGGAACGGATGGCCGCCGCCGAGGCCGCGGCCTGGGCCGGGGAGCGGCTGCAGGCCGCGACCGGCACCGAGGTCGCCGCGCTGGTCGACGCGGTGGAGGGGATCCCGCTCGCGATCGCCCAGGCCACCGGCTACATCGCGGCGACCCAGTGCCCGGTCGACGTCTACCTCGCGGAACTCGCCCGGTTCAGGGCCCGGTTGCTCGACGAGCCGGGCTTCGTCCCGCTCGACTACCGCCACGGCGTGACACTGACGGCGGCCGTCGCCCTGAGCGTGCGCAGGGTGCTCGACCAGGCGCTGAGCTCGCCCGAGGCCTCGGGCCGGCACCTCGCGGGCGAAGTGCTGGCCCGCTGCGCGCTGCTCGCCCCCGACTTCATCCCGCTCCACCTCGCGACGCTGGACCTCCCGGGCGGATCGGCCGTCTACGGCGCGGTGGCGGAGCTGCGCAGGTTCTCCCTGGTGGACCCTCGGGACGGCGTGCTGGCGATCCACCGCATCGTCCAGGAGATCGTCCGGGCCTCGCTGGACGGCGAGGCCGTGGACATGATGCAGCACCGGTTCCAGCGGAAGCTGGTGATCGGGCTGGCGGACTGCCGGAAGCGGGAGTCGTGGTCCGAGGCCGCCACGCTGATCGAGCACGCCGTCCACGTGGCGCGCCATGTGCGGAGCAGTGGCTTCGCGGACAGCGACACCGTCGCGGTGCTCAGCAACGTCGCAGGGGCGATCATGACCGTCCACGGCGACCTGGTGCGGACCGAGGGGCTGCTGCGCGAGGCGCTGGAGGTGATCGAGCAGGCCGACGAGGGCGTGGTGGACGATCCCGTCTACCGGCGGGCCGCGACGACCACCTCCCTGGCCCAGTGCCTCCTCAACCAGACCCGGTTCGTGGAGGCCGCCGACGCGGCGCGGACCGGCTGGCAGCTGCTGGAGGGCGTGGGCACGCTCGACGCGGACGGCGCGGAGCACCTGCTGCTGGCCTACACGGCCGACATGCGCGCAGCGGTGGCGCTGGACCGCTACTCCGACATCGCGCTGGCCCACGCCAGGATCGAGGACGCGCTGAGGCGGCTGGACGTGCCGTCGGAGGTGGTCCTGCGGGTCCGGTTGGAGCAGGCGCAGGTGCTCATCTGGAACCAGAGCTGGGACGACGCGGCCCTGGTCATCGACAGGGCGAAGGAGGACGCCCCGACGGAGGCCGCAGCGAGCGTGGAGCTGCAGTTCCTGGAGGCCATCGTCCATGCGTCCACGGGCCGGCTGGAGGAGGCACTCGCCGTCACCGCCGGGATCCCGGAACCGGCCGAGCGGGTGGCGGTCGCCGTCCTGCGCCACCACACCGAGCAGATGGTCGAGTCGGCCCACGCCGTGATGGTCGGCAGTCAGGCCAGGCACGAGGCGGGGCTGCCGGTCGAGGCCTGGATCCTGCAGGCGGCGGAGTCGATGATCGACCGGGCCGAGGCGCTGCTGAAGGAGCACATCGACGCCGGGCCCGAGGCCCTGGCGCCCATCGTCCACCGCCGAGCGATCCTCGCCATGACCCGGTACCTGGTGGGGCACGCCGAGGGCCTCGCGGAGTGCGGGGCCCTGATGAGGGAGAGCCTGGAGCTGTTCGAAGCCGCAGGGCACGGCAATGTGCCGCTGGCGGCCACCGCACGCCGCTATCTGGAGATCGAGGAGCAGGACTTCGCGGTCGATCCCGGTGAGGAAGCCGGCGGAAGCGGGCCGCGGCTCGTCCCGCCGCCTCCCTCGGGCGTCGGCGGGCCGCACCGGATGCCCGACTACCCGTGGCGCGATGCCGTGGCACTCACCCGGGTCGCGCCGGCGAACGCCCGCCGGCTCTACAGCCTGATCGGAGCCACCGCCTACCACCTGGGCGGGCAGGCGGCGCCCTCGTCCCTCTTCCTCGCCTCGGCGTTCGCGTCGGCGCTGCGGGCCCTGGGGGAGAAGAGCCGGCTGGTCCCCGTGACGGTGCGCGTGCTGCGGGGCGACGGCGAGGCGCTGGACCTGCCCGAGTGGCAGCTCCCGCCGGTGGCCACCGGTGACGGCGAGCTGCTCGGTCAGGTGGCCGTCTGGTGCGAGGGGTTCGGACGGCTGGTGGATCCGGGGCTGTTGCTCGGTCAGAGCTGGTTCGGGCCCGGTGCGGCGGAGCGCGCGGTCTTCGAGGCGCCGGCCGTGTTTCCCGCTCCCGCACTGGAGGCGCTGGTCGGCATCAGCCTGGCCTCGCACCGCGACGGGCACCTGCTGACGTACGAGCTCCATCCCGGGTGGGGCGAGTTGCTCGCCGCCGCGACGGAACACCTCGACCAGGCGTCGGTCGACGCGTTCGCGCAGGTGCTGGTCGCCTCGGCGGCGCTGGCTGCCGACGGCGGCTCGCGCAGCTGAGATCCGCGTAGCTGAGATCGGCGCAGCCGAGATGCGTCCACCGGGCTGAAGCAAGGACGAGTCCGAGGCCGCCCATCCCCTTCCCGGGGGGTGGGCGGCTTCTGTGTGTCCGGGGGGAGTTGACGTCGGCACGGGCGCCGGCGCGGGCGTCGGGTTGGGCTTCGGCGCGGGCTTCGTGCGGCTTCACATGGCTTCGCACAGGCTCTCGGCGTGGGCGAACAATTGTGTTAGGTTAGGCTTGCCTAATCTTGCTGGTCGGAGGGGATGTCCTGTGCAGCAGCAGTCCGAATTCACCGGTGCCGTCGCGATGGTGACCGGTGCCGGGCAGGGCATCGGTGCGGCCGTGGTCCGGGTGCTGGCGGCCGAGGGGGCCGTCGTCGCGGCGGTGGACCGCAAGGCCGGGGGCCTGGAGGCCCTGGCGGCGGAGGTGCCGGGCGTCAGACCGTACGTGCTGGATGTCGCCGACGCCCAAGGAGT
Organism: Streptomyces novaecaesareae; assembly: GCF_000716875.1. GTDB lineage: Bacteria > Actinomycetota > Actinomycetes > Streptomycetales > Streptomycetaceae > Kitasatospora > Kitasatospora novaecaesareae. Next base: position 14,715 of record NZ_JNWQ01000086.1, read on the forward strand.
CGACGAGGCAGTCGAGTTGATCGAGAGTCAACTAGGCTCCATCGCCACGCTCGTGAACGTCGCCGGCATCCTGCGCACCGCTCCGGTCGTCGAACTCACCGACGCCGACTGGGCGGACACCTTCGCCGTCAACACCACCGGTGTCTTCCACACCGGCCGCGCCGTCGGACGGCGGATGGCGGACCGGGGGCGCGGCGCCATCGTCACCGTCGGGTCCAACGCCGCCGGGGTGCCGCGAGCCGGGATGGCCGCCTACGCGGCGTCCAAGGCGGCGGCCACCATGTTCACCCGCTGCCTGGGGCTGGAACTCGCCCGGTCCGGCGTGCGGTGCAACGTGGTGTCGCCCGGGTCGACCGACACCGAGATGCAGCGCGCGCTGTGGGGCGAGGATGCCGAGGCGTCCGAACGCCGGGTGATCGACGGCGACTTGGAGGCCTGGCGGGTCGGCATCCCGCTCGGACGGATCGCCGCACCCGCCGACATCGCGGAGGCGGTGGTGTTCCTGGCCTCCGACCGGGCGCGGCACATCACCATGCACGACCTGTACGTCGACGGCGGCGCGACCCTGCGCGCCTGAGCAGCCCCTCCGCCCCTCCGTACGTCTGCCCGGTCCCCACCTCCCGCTCCCCGGTTCCCGCTCGCCGCGACCCCGCCGGCTCCCCCGTAGACCCGTCCCAGACTGGAGAATCCACCGTGACCACGGTGCACCACGCCCCGGCGGCCCCCGCCGCCGGCGGCCCCGACCACACCGTCATCGGCGCGGCCAGCGGACTGCTCGGCCAGTACCGGGCCGCCTCCGGCGAGGCGTTCCTCGCCTCGCCGACCCGGACCCTGCTCACCTCCGGCGTGCACGCCCGGGTGCCGCAGGACGGGCGGCCGCTGCCCGTGCGGGTCGCCGAGACGCTGGCCGCGGCGGGCCGCACCGGGGTCGAACGGCCGCTGGTGGTGGGCGCGGTGGCGTTCGACCGGGAGAGCCGGGTCGAACTCGCCGTGCCCGAGTGGGTCCGTACCGCCGGGGCGCTGCGCGACGATCCGCTGATCGCGCTGCCCGCGCCGCCGGCCCAGCAGGTCGACTGGCGGATCCGCCCGGTACCGGAGCCGCAGGCGTACGGCGCGGGCGTCGCGGCGGCCGTCGAGCGGCTGCGCGGTGGGGAGTTGAGCAAGGTGGTGCTCGCCCGGACGCTGGAGCTGAGCGCCGCCGAGCCGCTCGACCTGCCGGCCATCCTGCAGCGGCTGGCCCGCCGGGACCCGGGCGGCTACACCTTCGCCGTCCCGGCCGGCGGCGGCCGGACGCTGATCGGCGCCAGTCCCGAACTCCTGCTCGCTCGGCGGGGGACGGCCGTGCTGGCCAACCCGCTGGCCGGCTCGGTGCCGCGCAGCGTGGACCTCGGCGAGGACGTCCGGCGGGCCGCCGCGCTGCTGGAGTCGCCCAAGGACCTGCACGAGCATGCCGTCGTGGTGGACGCGATCCGGGAGGCGCTGGCGCCGTACTGCCGCACCCTGGCGGTGCCCGAACGGCCCACCCTGGTGCGGACGGCCGCGATGTGGCACCTGGCCACCACGATCAGCGGCGAACTGGCCGATCCGGCCGTCTCCGCCCTGGAACTGGCCTGCGCGCTGCACCCGACCCCGGCGGTCTGCGGCACGCCGACGGACGTCGCGCGCCGGGTGATCGACGAGGTCGAGCCCTTCGACCGCGGCCTGTACACCGGCATGGTCGGCTGGGGCGACGCGGCCGGCGACGGCGAGTGGGTGGTCACCATCCGTTGCGCCGAGGCGGACGAGAAGACCCTGCGGGTGTACGCCGGCGCGGGGGTGGTCGACCGCTCCGAACCGGCGGCCGAACTCGCCGAGACCAGCGCCAAGTTCCGCACCTTCCTGGACGCCGCGGGGGTGTCCCGGTGACGATGACGGACGGATTCACCCCGTACCCCGCCGAGTTCGCCGAGCGCTACCGGGCCGCCGGGTACTGGCGCGGCGAGACCTTCGGACGGATGCTGCGCGAGCGCGCCGCCGCGCACGGCGAGCGGATCGCCGTCGTCGACCCGGGCGGCCACTCGGTGGCGGCGGGGGAGCGGCGCTGGACGTACGCCGAACTCGACCGCCGGGCCGACCGGATGGCCGCCGGGCTGCTCGCCCGCGGCATCCGGGCTGGGGACCGCGTCGTGGTCCAACTGCCCAACGCGGCCGAGTTCTTCGAGGTGGTCTTCGCGCTGTTCCGGATCGGCGCGCTGCCGGTCTTCGCGCTGCCCGCGCACCGGTACGCCGAGATCGGGTACTTCTGCTCCTTCACGGGCGCGGCCGCGTACGTCGTGCCGGCCGTCGAAGGCGGCTTCGACTACCGCGAACTCGCCTCCCGGGTACGGGCGGAGAGCCCGGGGCTGCGGCTGGTCCTGGTGGCCGGGGAGGACCCGGGGGAGCACGTACGGCTGGCGGACGTGCCCTGCGGCGGGCCCGGGGCCTCGTGTGGACCGGGTTCCTCGCGGCGGCCCGAGCCTGTTCCCGGGCCCGAGCCTGTTTCCGAGCCTGTTCCCGGGCCCGAGCCCGAGCCGGGGGACGTGGCCTTCCTGCAGCTGTCCGGCGGCAGCACCGGCGTGCCGAAGCTGATCCCGCGCACCCACGACGACTACATCTACTCGCTGCGCGGCTCCGTCGAGCTGTGCGGGCTCGATGCGGACAGCGTGTACCTGTGCGTGCTGCCCGCCGCCCACAACTTCCCGCTCAGCTCCCCGGGTTCGCTCGGCACCCTGTACGCCGGCGGCCGGGTGGTGCTCTGCCCGCAGCCCAGCCCGGAGACGGCCTTCCCGCTGATCGAGCGCGAGGGCGTGACCGTCACCGGCCTGGTGCCGCCGCTCGCGCTGCTCTGGCTGGACGCCGCCGAGCGCGGTGTTCGGGGGTACGAGAGCCTGGAGGTGCTGCTGGTAGGCGGCGCCAAGTTCAGTACGGAGGCGGCCCGCAGGGTGCGCCCGGTGCTGGGCTGCACGTTGCAGCAGGTGTTCGGGATGGCCGAGGGGCTGGTCAACTACACCCGGCTGGACGACCCGGAGGATCTGATCACCACCACCCAGGGCCGGCCGATCTCCCCGGACGACGAGGTCAGGGTGGTCGACGACCAGGACCGGGACCTGCCCGACGGCGCCACCGGCCACCTGCTGACCCGCGGCCCGTACACCATCCGTGGCTACTGGAACGCGCCCGAGCACAACGCGAACTCCTTCACGGCGGACGGCTTCTACCGCACCGGGGACCTCGTCCGACGCACCCCGAGCGGCCACCTGGTGGTCGAGGGGCGGGCCAAGGACCAGATCAACCGGGGCGGCGAGAAGGTCGCCGCCGAGGAGATCGAGAACCACCTGCTCGCGCACCCCGCCGTGCACGACGCGGCCGTGGTGTCGATGCCCGACCCCTACCTCGGCGAACGCACCTGCGCGTACCTGGTGCTCCGCCCCGAGTACCGCGAACATCCCCCGAAGGGCGTCGAGTTGAAGCGCTTCGTGCGCGGGCGCGGGCTGGCCGACTACAAGGTGCCGGACCGGGTCGAGTTCGTCGAGACCTTCCCCGCCACCGGCATCGGCAAGGTCAGCAAGAAGGACCTGCGCGCGGCCATCGCGGCCTCCCTGAACGCCAGTTGATCTCCCCCCTAGTTGCTAAGGAACGACCACCGTGGGCCTGCCCCGCATTCCCTCCTATCCCATGCCCGCCGCGGCCGAGCTGCCCGCCAACCGGGTCGCCTGGACGGTGGACCCGGCGCGCGCCGTCCTGCTGGTGCACGACCTGCAGAACCACTTCCTGGACGCCTTCGAGGCCGAGGCTGCTCCGGTGCCCGAACTCCTCGGCAACGTCGAGGCGTTGGTGAAGGCGGCCGGTGCCCACGGCGTCCCGGTCGTCTACTCGGCGCAGCTGGGCGGACAGAGCCCGGCCGAGCGCGGACTGCAGCAGGACTTCTGGGGGCCCGGCATCCCGGACGACCCCCGGGCCACCGCGATCGCCGACGCCGTCGCCCCGGCGCCGGGCGACACCGTGCTCACCAAGTGGAAGTACAGCGCCTTCGTGCGCACCGAGTTGGAGCGGCTGCTGCGCGAGCAGGGCCGGGACCAGCTGGTGATCACCGGCGTGTACGCCCACATCGGGGTGCAGGCCACCGCCTGCGACGCGTGGATGCGGGACGTCCAGGCCTTCGTGGTGGCCGACGCGGTCGCCGACTTCGGCCCGGCGGAACACCGGGGCGCGCTGGCCTGGGTGGCCGGGCGCTGCGGGGTGGTCGGCACGACGGAGGCCGTGCTCGGGATGCTCGACGGGGCCGGCGCGGTGGACGTGGCCGAGGCTGCGGACGAGGTGGACGAGGTGGACGAGGTGGACGAGGTGGACCAGGTGGACGGGCTGGACGGGCTGGACGGGCTGGACGGGCTGGACGAGGTGGACGGGAAATGACGGCCGTGGGCTTCACGGTGGAGCGGATCCGGGCGGAGGTCGCCGACCTGCTCGGCGAGGACCCGGCGGACATCCCGCTGGACGAGAACCTGGTCGACTGGGGGCTGGACTCCATCCGGCTGATGGCGCTCGCCGAGCGGTGGCGGGCGGAGGGCGCCGAGGTGGCGTTCGTCCGGCTCGCCGAGCGCCCGGCGATCGAGGCCTGGGCCGAGCTGTTGGGCGCGGCCTGATGGAGGCGGTCGTACGGGAGGCCGCCCGGGGGACCGCCGAGGGGGCCGTACGGGAGTTGGTACGGGAAGAGGCGCTGATCGCGGCGCCCGCGCTGCCCCGCCGCTCGGTGACGTATCCGGCAACCACCGTGGTGGGGCCGGTCGAGGCGCAGGCGGCCCGGACGCCGGACGCGCCGGCGCTGGTGCTCGCGGGCGGGGAGACCGTCAGCTACCGGGAGCTGAACGCCTCGGCCAACCAGCTGGCGCGCGCCCTGGCCGCCCGTGGGGCCCGCCCGGGTACGGTGGTCGGCCTCGCCGCCGCCCGCTGTCCGGCCGAGCTGCTGACGGCGCTGCTGGCGGTGGTGAAGTCGGGCGCGGCCTACCTGCCCCTGGACCCGGCGGACACCCCGGGGCGGCGGGAGCGGTTGCTCGCCGAGAACGCGCCGGTGTGCGTGCTGGGGGAGGGGGTGCCGGGGGCGATCCCCGGGCTGGAGGCGGGCGGCGAACTGCCCACGGACCCGCCACGGGCGCTCACCCCGCAGCACCTGCTGTGCGTCGGGTACGGCCCGGGCGGGCGCCCGACGGCCGTCCGGCTCACCCACGCCGAGGCGGACCGCCGGGTGCGCGAGCTCCAGGCGGCCCACCCGCTGGGCCCGGGCGACCGGGTGCTGCAACTGGGGCTGCCGCTCTGGGAGTTCCTCTGGCCGTTGCGGACGGGCGCCGCCGTGGTGCTCGCCGACCCGCAGTGGGAGGGGGAGGTCGGCGCGCTGGTGCGGGAGCTGGGCGTGACGGCGGTGAGGGTGGCACCGGCGGCTCTGCTGGGGGTGTGACGGGGGAGAACTTTCAGCTGACAGCTTTCAGCGAACAGATGATGAAATCTGTTCGCTGAAAGCTGTCAGCTGTTCGCTGTCGACTGTCATCTGTTACTCGTCCGCCGCCGGCCCGCCCGCCGCCAGGTCCGCCGCCGTCCACGCCATCGCCACCGCGCCGTCCAGCACCGCCCGTTCCGCCTCCGCGCCCAGCGCCGCCTCGGCGAACGCCGCCTCGTGCGGGGCGCAGGTGCCACCGGTGATGTCCAGCACCGGGTGGATCGAGGGCACCACGTGCGACACGTTCCCCATGTCCGTACAGGCGAACGGCCCGCTCTCGACCGGCTCCGGCCGGCCGAGAGCCGCCGCGTTGGCCCGCCACAGGGCGAGCAGCCCGGGGTCGGAGCGCATGTCCAGGTAGTCCGGCTCGGGGCGGGACAGCTCGACCTCGCACCCGGTGGCGAGCGCCCCGGCGCGGAAGCAGTCCTCGACCCGGGCGCGCAGCTCCACGAGGTCCTCGGCCGCCGAGGCCCGGATCTCGTACTCGGCGCTCGCGCTGTCCGGGATCAGGTTCGGCGCCGTCCCGGCCCCGGTGGTGATGCCGTGCACCCGCCACTGCGGCGGGAGTTGTTGGCGCAGCAGCCCGATCGCGACCTGGGCGACGGTGAGCGCGTCGGCGGCGTTGCGGCCGTCGTGCGGGTTGAGGCTCGGGTGGGCGGCGCGCCCGGTGTAGCGGACCGACAGCGTGCCGAGCGCGAAGGAACGGAAGTCGGCGACCTCGACCGGGCAGGGGTGGACCATCATCGCCGCGTCCACCCCGTCGAAGGCCCCCGCCTCCAGCAGCAGCGCCTTGCCCGCCCCGCGTTCCTCGGCCGGTGCGCCGATCACCCGTACGGTGAGCCCGAGTTGCTCGGCGTACGGGGCGAGCCCGAGTGCTGCGCCGAGGCCGACGGCGGCGATCAGGTTGTGCCCGCAGGCGTGCCCGAGGCCGGGCAGCGCGTCGTACTCGCAGACGAGTGCGACGGTGACCGGCCCGCTGCCGAGCGTCGCGCTGAACGCGGTGGCCAGGCCGTGCGCGGGTGCGGTGACGGAGTAGCCGTGGGCGCGCAGCAGTTCGGTGCACCAGGCGGCCGCGCGGTGCTCCTCGAAGGCGGTCTCGGGGTGGGCGTGGATGCGGCGGCTGAGCGCGAGCAGCTCTGCCCTGTGCGCGTGCACGCGGTCGCGGACGGCCTGCTTGGTCGCGGCCAGGGGCGGGGGCAGGGGTGAGGGCAGGGACATGAGTGGCGCCTCCGGGCGTCGGGGTCGGCGTCAGGTCCCGGTCTCTTCGGGGCTGTTGACCAGATCATATGAAGTTAGATTAGGCTAACCTAAGTAAGGCCTTCCGGATCCCCGAGGAGCTCTCCGAACCATGCCCGCCGAGACCCAGACGGGTGACACCCAGACGGGCGACACCCAGGCCGTCGAGCCCCAGGCCGTCGACGTTCCGCTGCTCGCCGCCCAGGCCGCCATCTGGTACGCCCAGGCGCTCGACCCCGCCAGCCCGGTCTACAACACCGGCGACGCCGTCGAGATCACCGGTCCGCTCGACGAGGACCGGTTCGAGCGGGCACTGCGGCAGGCGGTGGAGGAGGCGGAGGCGCTGAGCGCCGTCGTCGTCACCGGCCCCGACGGCGCGCCCCGTCAACGGCTGACCCCGGGCCGCCCGTGGCCACTGCACCGCCTCGACCTGCGAGCCGAAGCCCCCGCCGCAACCGACCCGGAGGGTGCCGAGGCCGCAAACGCCCCGGAGGCCGCCGCCGAAACCTGGATGCGCGCCGACCTCGCCCGACCGGTCGACCTCGCCCAGGGCCCGCTCTTCACCCACGCGCTCATCCGGCTCGCCGACGACCGGTGGCTCTGGTACCGGCGGATCCACCATCTCGCCGTCGACGCCTACGCGTTGACCCTCCTCGGCGAGCGGGTCGCCGAGCTGTACCGCGCGCACACCACCGGCGCCGAGCCCGCCCCGACCCCGTTCGGGCGCCTCGCCGACACCGCCGCCGAGGAGGCCGCGTACCTCGACGGCGAGGACTACCCGGCCGACCGCGCCCACTGGTCCGCCCGGATGGCCGACGCCGACGCCCCCGCGACCCTCCCCGGCACGCCCGCCGCCGCCGGCGCTGGCACGTCCGCCGCCGGCGCCGGCACGTCCGCCGCCGGCGCCGGCACGCCCGCCGCCGACAGCGGCACGGCGCCGCTGCGCCTGACCGCCGACCTCCCCGCCGGCACCCGCGACCACCTGGAGCGCGCCGCCGCCGCCGTCCGCGCCACCTGGGCCGAACTGCTCCTCGCCGCCACCGCCGGCTACCTGCACCGCCTGTCCGGCAGCCAGGACGTCATCCTCGGCCTACCGCTCGCCAACCGCCGTGGCCCGGCCGCCCTGCGCACCCCCGTCGCCGCCGCCAACGTGCTCCCGCTGCGCCTGGCCGTCCGCCCCGCCGACAGTGCCGAGGCCCTGCTGCGGCAGGTGGTCCGCGAACTGCGCGCCGCCCGCCGCCATCAGCGCTACCCGCTGGAGGACCTGCGCCGCGACCTCGGCCGCACCGGCGACCGGCGCGCCCTGTTCGGCCCGATGGTCAACATCAAGGCCTTCGAGGGCGACCTCGACCTGGCCGGACTGCCCGGCGCCGTCCGCAACCTCGCCGCCGGCCCCGTGGACGACCTCGCCCTGAACGTCTCTCCGGGGCCGGACGGCGCCCTGCGCCTGGTGATCGACGCCGACCCGGCCCGGCACGGCGCCGCCTCCCTGGCTGCCCACCGAGACGGCCTGCTGCGCTACCTCGACGCCCTCGCCGAACTGCTGCTCACCGCCCCGCAGGCGCCGATCGCCCGGATCGACCTGCTCGACGCGGACGGTCTGCGCCGGGCCACCGCCGGCCGCACCGAACCCCCGGCCGAGCGCACCGTGCCCGAGCTGTTCGCCGCCCAGGCCGCCCGCACCCCGGACGCCGTCGCCGTCCGCTGCGGCGCGACCGCCCTGACGTACGCGCACCTCGACGCCGCCGCCGACCGGCTCGCTCACCGCCTGACCGCCCTCGGCGTCCGGGACGGCGCCCCCGTCGCGATCGCCCTGCCGCGCGGCGCGGACACGCTCGTCGCGATGCTCGCCGTGCTCAAGTCCGGCGGCGCCTGCGTCTGCCTGGACCTCACCCACCCCCGGCAGCGCCTGGCCGCGGTCCTGGCCGATGCCCGCCCGGTCTGCGCGGTCGGCACCGCCGAGGCCCTCGCCGGGCTCGACCTGCACACCGGCCTGCACACCGACCTGCCCACCGGCCTGCACGCGGGCCTACCCACCGTGCAGGTGGACGCGGCCGGTCGTGACCCGGACAGCGAGCCGGCGAGCGCCTTGCCCGCGCCGCAACTCCACCACGCCGCCTACGTGTTGCACACCTCGGGCTCCACCGGCCGCCCCAAGGGCGTGGTGGTCACCCACGCCTCGCTCGCCAACCTGCACGCCGGCCTCGCCGAGGACCACATCGCCCCCGCCGTGCGCCGCACCGGCCGCGAGCGCCTGCGCGTCGCCCACAGCGCCTCGTTCGCCTTCGACGCCTCCTGGGACCCGGTGCTCTGGATGGTCCACGGCCACGAGCTCCACCTGCTGGACGACGCCACCTACCGGGACCCGGCCGCACTGGCCGCCCACCTCGACCGCGAGCGCATCGACTACCTCGACCTCACCCCCTCCTACCTCGAAGTCCTCATCGCCGAAGGGATCCTGGACGAGGGGCGGCACCGCCCGTCCGTGCTCGTGGTCGGCGGCGAGGCCACCCCGCCCGCCCTCTGGCAGCGGCTGACCGCCGTCCCCGGCCTGCACCCGGTCGACCTGTACGGCCCGACCGAGACCACCGTGGACGCCTACGCCTGGACCCCCGGCCCGGACGGCGCCCCGGTCGGCCGGGTGGTGCGCGGCTCGCGCGCCTACGTCCTGGACGGCTCGCTGCGCCCCGCGCCCGACGGCGTCACCGGCGAACTGTACGTCGCCGGCGCCTGCCTGGCCCGCGGCTACCTCGGCCGCCCCGACCTCACCGCCGAGCGCTTCCTCGCCGACCCCTTCGGCCCGCCCGGCAGCCGGATGTACCGCACCGGCGACCTCGCCCGCCGCCGGCCATGGGGGTCCCCCCGGCCGGAGGCTGGGGGAGGCACCCTGGAGTTCCTCGGCCGGGCCGACGACCAGGTGAAGATCCGCGGCTTCCGGGTCGAGCCCGGCGAGATCGCCGCCGTCCTCGCCGAACTGCCCGGCGTCGCCCAGGCCGTGGCGATCGCCCGCCCCGGGCCGCAGGGCACACGCCTGCTCTGCTACGCCGTCCCCGCGCCCGGCGCCGCCCCGGATCCGGACGGGCTGCGCGCCGCGCTCGCCGCCCGGCTGCCCGCGCACATGGTCCCGGCGGCCGTGCTGCTGCTGGCCGAACTGCCGCGCACCGCCCACGACAAGCTCGACCACCGCGCCCTGCCCGAGCCCCCTGTGGAGGCCGAGGGCGCAGCGGCGGCCACGCCGCAGGAGGAGCTGGTCTGCGGGCTGTTCGCCGACGTCCTCGGCCTGCCGCAGGCACCCGGCCGGGACGCCTCCTTCTTCGACCTCGGCGGCCACTCCCTGCTCGCCGGCCGCCTGGCCGCCCGGCTGCGCGAGACCTTCGCCGCGCCGGTCGCCTTCGCCGATGTCTTCCGCCATCCGACCCCGGCCGCCCTCGCCGCCCTGCTCCGGCACGGACCGCGGGACGAGCGGCCCGACCCCCGTCCCGACCCCCGTCCCGCCCTGCTGCCCGTGCCCCGCGCCGACCGGATGCCGCTCTCACCCGCCCAGCGCGGCCTCTGGTTCCTGCACCGGCTCGAAGGCCCCAGCCCCACCTACAACATCCCGCTCGCCCTCACCCTCACCGGCCCGCTCGACCGCGCCGCCCTCACCCTCGCCCTCGGCGACCTCACCGCCCGGCACGAAGTCCTGCGCACCGTCTACGGCGAGGAGCCCGACGGCGCGCCGTACCAGCGGATCCTGGCCCCCGCGCCGATCGAACTCCACGACGGCACCGGGGAGATGACCGAAGCCGTCCGGTACGCCTTCGACCTCACCGCCGAACCGCCGCTGCGCGCCACGCTGTTCGGCCACGGCCCCGAGCGGCACACCCTGCTCCTGCTGCTCCACCACATCGCGGGCGACGGCGCCTCCACCACCCCGCTGCTGCACGATCTCGCCGCCGCCTACACCGCCCGGCACACCGGTCACGCGCCCGTACTCACACCGCTCACCGTCCAGTTCGCCGACCATGCGGCCTGGCAGCGGCAGCTGCTCGGCACCGTGGACGCCCCGACCCCGCTCGCCGTACGGCAGACCGAGCACTGGCGCACCGCCCTCGCCGGCCTGCCCGACCAGCTCGACCTGCCCACCGACCGCCCCCGCCCGCCCGTGGCCGGCCACGACGGCGCCACCGTGCCCTTCGCCCTCGGCGCCGAGGCGCACACCGCCCTCACCGCGCTCGCCCGGTCCACCGGCAGCACCGTGTTCACGGCCGTCCAGGCCGGCCTCGCCGCCCTGCTCACCCGGCACGGCTGCGGCACCGACATCCCCGTCGGCACCCCGCTCGCCGGGCGCGAGGACGATCAGACCGCCGCGCTGGTCGGCTACTTCGTCAACTCCGTGGTGCTGCGCACCGACACGTCCGGCGACCCGTCCTTCCGGGAACTGCTCCGGCGCGTGCGCGGCACCGTGCTGTCCGCCCACGAGCACGCCGACCTGCCCTTCGACCGCCTGGTCGAGGAGCTCAACCCGGCCCGCTCGCTCGCCCGCCACCCGCTGTTCCAGGTGATGCTCGCCTGGCAGAGCCGCGTCGACGAACCCACCGCGTTCGGCGGCGGTCTGACCGCCGAGATCGCCGCGATCCCCAGCGGCACCGCCAAGTTCGACCTCACCCTCAACGCGGGGGAGCAGCCCGGCGGCGGCATCCGCGGCTTCCTGGAGTACCGCACCGACCTCTTCGACCCCGCCACCGCGACCGCCCTCGCGGACCGCCTCACCCGGCTGCTCACCGCCGCCGCCACCGACCCGGACACCCCGATCGGCCGACTGCCGCTGATCAGTGCGCAGGAACGCCGGCGCGCCCTGGTCGAGTGGAACGGCACCCCGGTCGCCCAGGCACCGACCGCCGCCGTACCGACCGCCGCCGTACCGACCGCCGCCGCACCGACCGCCACCCTGCCCGAGCTGTTCGAGGCCGCGGCCGCCGCCAACCCGCGTGCCGTAGCCGTCAGTTGCGGCGAGGACCGACTCGACTACACCGAACTCGGCGCCCGCGCCGACCGCCTGGCCCGCCTGCTGGCCGCCCACGGCATCGGCCCCGGCACCATCGTCGCCCTCGCCCTGCCCCGCTCGGTCGACCTGGTCGTCGCCCTGCTCGCGGTCGCCAAGTCCGGCGCCGCCTACCTCCCGCTCGACCCCGACTACCCGGCCGACCGCCTGGCCTACATGCTGGCCGACGCCGCCCCCGCCGCCCTGCTCACCGACCGGGCCACCGCGCCCCGGCTGCCCGCCCACTCCGTCCCCCGACTCCTCGTCGACGGACCGGAGTCGGCGACGTACCCGGCCACCCCGCTCGCCCAGCACGAACGCACCCGCCCGCTGCGCGCCGAGGACACCGCGTACGTCATCTACACCTCCGGCTCCACCGGCCGGCCCAAGGGCGTGCCCGTCACCCACCGCAACGTCACCCGGCTGTTCAGCTCCACCGACCACTGGTTCGGCTTCGACGCCCAGGACGTCTGGACCCTCTTCCACTCCTACGCCTTCGACTTCTCGGTCTGGGAACTGTGGGGCGCCCTGCTGCACGGCGGCCGGCTGGTCGTCGTCCCGCACCTGGTCAGCCGCGACCCGGCCGCCTTCCTCGACCTGCTCGCCCGCGAGCGGGTCACCGTGCTCAACCAGACCCCGTCCGCGTTCTACCAGCTCAGCGCCGCCGACCGGGAGCGCCCCGGCAGCGAACTCGCCCTGCGCTACGTGGTGTTCGGCGGCGAGGCGCTCGAACTGGCCCGGCTGGACGACTGGTACTCCCGGCACGCCGAGGACGCGCCGACCCTGGTCAACATGTACGGCATCACCGAGACCACCGTGCACGTCTCCTACCTCGCCCTCGACCGGGCGAGCGCCGCCGCGACCAGCAGCAGCACCATCGGTGTCAACATCCCCGACCTGCGGGTCTACGTCCTCGACCAGCACCTCCAGCCCGTCCCGCCCGGCGTCACCGGCGAGATGTACGTGGCCGGGGCGGGCCTGGCCCGCGGCTACCTCGGCCGCCCGGACCTGACGGCCACCCGGTTCGTCGCCGACCCGTACGCCGGACTGTTCGGCGAGCGGGGCACCCGGATGTACCGCTCCGGCGACCTCGCCCGCCGCCGCCCGGACGGCGTGCTGGAGTACTTCGGCCGAGCCGACCAGCAGGTCAAGCTGCGCGGCTTCCGCATCGAACTCGGCGAGATCGAGGCCGTGTTGGCGGCCCACCCGGCGGTCGCCGACGCCGCCGTGGTGGTTCGCGAGGACATCCCCGGCGACAAGCGCCTGGTCGGCTACGCCGTCCCCGCCGGTACCACGCCCGGCGCCGCGCCCGAGGCCCTGCGCGTCCACGCCGCCGCCGAACTGCCCGCCCACATGGTGCCCTCCGCCGTGGTCCTGCTCGACCGGCTGCCGCTGACCGCCAACGGCAAGCTGGACCGCCGCGCCCTGCCCGCCCCCGAGGCCCCCGCCGCGGGCGCCGGCCGCCCGCCGCGCAGCCCGCGCGAGCAGCAGTTGTGCGAACTGTTCGCCGAGGTGCTGGGCGTGGCCGCGGTCGGTGTCGAGGACGACTTCTTCGCCCTCGGCGGGCACTCACTGCTGGTCGTGCGCCTGGCCGGGCGGATCCGCGAGGTGCTCGGACTGGAGGTCGGCATCGGCGCGCTGTTCCAGGCGCCCACGGTGGCCGCCCTCGACGCCGCGCTCACCGCAGGATCGCAGCACACCGACGCCCTGGACGTGCTGCTCCCACTGCGGCCCGTCGCGCCCGGCCGGCAGCGCCCGCTGTTCGCCGTCCATCCGGCGGGCGGCCTCAGCTGGTGCTACACCGGCCTGATCCGCCACCTCCCGGCCGACGTTCCCCTCTACGGCCTCCAGGCCCAGGGCGTCGGCGCCGCCACGGTCGGCGAACCGCTGCCCGCGACCATGGAGGAGCTGGCTGCGCACTACGCCGACCGGCTGCGCGAGGTCCAACCCGAGGGCCCGTACCGGCTGCTCGGCTGGTCCACCGGCGGGATCATCGCGCACGCGGTGGCCGTCCGACTCCAGGAGCTGGGCCATGACGTCGAGTTGCTCGCCATCCTGGACGCCTACCCCGCCGAGGGCTTCCGCGAGCTGCCAGTCCCCGACCAGGCCGAGGCGCTGGAGGCGCTGCTCACCATGGGCGGCTACGGCCCCGCCGACCTCGCCGGGAAGCCGCTCGAACTCGACGCCGTCACCGCGCTGTTGCGCCGCGAGGGCAGCCCGCTCGCCGGACTCGACGACGCCACCGTGGCGGCGCTCAACCGGATCTACCTCAACACCAACCACCTGGTGTGCGGCTACGACCACCGCCGCTTCGACGGCGACGTGCTGTTCTTCCGCGCCACCGTCGACACCATCGACGACACCCTGGTGCCCGAGCTCTGGACCCCGTACGTGTCCGGCCGGATCGCCAACACCGACGTGGCCTGCTCCCACAAGGACATGACCCTGCCCGCCCCGATCGCGCACATCGCGGGCGTGATCGCCGACCACCTGGAGACCTCCTCCGATGAGTGACGCCCCCGCCAACCCCTTCGACGCCGACGGCGAGTTCCTCGCGCTCGTCAACCCCGAGGGACAGCACTCCCTCTGGCCCGCCTTCGCCGCCGTCCCGGCCGGCTGGAACGTCGCCCACGGCCCGTGCGGGCGGGCCGCCGCCCTGCAGTGGATCACCGCGCACTGGACCGCCCTGTGACAGCTCCCGCCACCCCGGGCGGCGAAGCCCCCGCCCTGTCTCTTATACACATCTGACGCTGCCGACGAGCGATCTAGTGTAGATATCGGTGGT
>NZ_JNWQ01000087.1 GCF_000716875.1 Streptomyces novaecaesareae
TCCTCGCCGACGGCCGCATCGTCGACGAACTCCACACCCCCACCGCCGACACCGTCCTGGACCGCATGCGCCGCTTCGACGCCAAGGGCCGCACCAGCTGAAGGCCCGGCCGACCGGCCCCGACGCCACCCGTCCCACGAGTACCCCAGGACTGACAACCCCTCATGTTCCGCACCGCACTGCGCAATGTGCTCGCCCACAAGGGCCGACTGCTGATGACGACGCTCGCCGTCATGCTCGGCACCGCCTTCGTGGCCGGCACCCTCGTCTTCTCCGACACCCTCGGCAACGCCCTCAGGACCCAGAACTCCAAGAGCTACACCGACATCGCCGTCACCGTCAGCGACCGCGAGGCCGGTAGCCGCGGCTACGACCACGGCGGCCGGGCGGCCACCGGCCCGGCCCTCACCGAGGAGACCCGCGCCAAGGTCGCCGCACTGCCCGGCGCCACCGAGGTGCGCGGCGTGGTCAACGGCTTCGCCGGCATCGCCGACAAGAAGGGCGCACTGATCGGCAACGGCTTCTCCACCACCGGCGCCAACTACGTGCCGGGCGCCGACGGCACCGACCCGCGCTACCCGCTGGCCGAGGGCCGGGGCCCGAAGAACGCCACCGAGATCGCCCTCGACACCAAGACCGCCGACAAGGGCGGCTACCACGTCGGCGACACCGTCCGGGTCGCCGTCAACGGCCCGGTGATGGAGCTCAAGCTCACCGGCACCGTGCACACCAACGACCCGCGCGTCACGGCCGGCGGCTCGCTGGCCGCCTTCGACACCGCCACCGCACAGCAGCTCTACCTGAGCCCGGGCCGCTTCGCCGAGCTGGACGTCAAGGCCAAGCCGGGCACCGACGACACCGCGCTGCTCGCCGCCGTCAAGCAGGCCGTCCCGCAGGGCGACAACATCGGGGCCAGGACCGGCCGCGAGCTCGCCGCCGAGCAGGACCGGATGATCGAGCAGGGCACCAAGGTCCTGAGCACCTTCCTGATGGGCTTCGCGGGCATCGCGCTGTTCGTCGGGATCTTCATCATCGCCAACACCTTCTCGATGCTGGTCGCCCAGCGCACCAAGGAGCTGGCCCTGCTGCGCGCCGTCGGCGCGACCCGCCGCCAGATCACCCGCTCGGTGCTGATCGAGGCGCTGCTGGTCGGCCTGACCGCGTCGGTGGCCGGCCTGCTGGCCGGCATCGGGATCGCCGTCGGCCTCCGGTCGTTCCTCAACGGACCGATGGAGGCCAACCTGCCGGACGGCCCGCTGATCATCGCGCCGGGCACGGTGGTCGCCGCGATCGCGGTCGGCGTGCTGGTGACGGTGCTGGCCGCCTGGCTGCCCGCCCGCCGGGCCTCCCGGATCGCGCCGGTGGCGGCGATGAGCTCGGCCGAGCAGCCCGCCACCCACAAGAGCCTGGTGCTCCGCAACACCTTCGGCCTGCTGTTCGCGCTGGCCGGTGCGGCCTCGCTGGCCGCCGGCGTGGCCGGCAAGGAGGTCAAGCTGGTCGGTCTCGGCGCGGGCGCGCTGCTGATCGGCGTGTTCGTCCTCACCCCGCTGCTGTCCCGGCCGCTGATCGCGCTGTTCACCCCGGTGCTGCGCGCCCTGTACGGCACGCCGGGCAAGCTGGCCAAGGAGAACGCCGTCCGCAACCCGCGCCGCACCGCCGCCACGGCCTCGGCGCTGACCATCGGCGTCACCCTGATCACCTCGCTGACCGTGATCGGCGCGTCGGTGAACAAGGCCGTGGACGACGCCGCCGCGAACGACCTCAAGGCCGACTACGCGGTCACGATGGAGAACTACTCGATGCTCGCCCCCGAGGCCGGCGCCCAGATCGCGAAGGCGCCCGGCGTCAGCGCGACGAGCGTGGTGCGCACCGTCCCGGTGAAGACCGGCACGAGCGGCGCCAACGGCACGGGCGCTTCGGGCGCTTCGGGCGCTTCAGGCGCTTCGGACGGCTCGGACGGCTCGGACACCGAGTGGCTGACGGCGGTCGACGCCGCGACCATCGACCAACTGGTCACCGTCAAGGTCAAGGACGGCTCGGCGGACGCGCTCAAGCAGGGCAAGCTGATGGTGAGTTCGGGCAGCGCCGAGCGGACCGGCCACAAGGTCGGCGACACCCTCGCCGTCACCTACCCGGACGGGCGCAAGGGCTCGCTGACCGTCGGCGCCGTCATCGAGGCCAACTCGGTGCTGGCCGGGATCGTCGCTCCCGACGCCGTGGTCGGCCCGCACGCGCTGCCCGGCTCCGGGCTGGACAAGGTCCTGGTCAAGGGCGCGAACGGCCCGACCGGGGAGCTCAAGCAGGCACTGCGCGACGCGACCGGCGGCAACCCGCTGATCGCGGTCAAGGGCGAGAAGGACATCAAGGCGGAGAACCGCCAGATGCTCAACGGGATCCTGAACATGATGTACGGGCTGCTCGGCATGTCCGTGGTCATCGCGGTGCTCGGGGTGGTCAACACCATGGCCATGTCGGTGTTCGAGCGCCGCCGGGAGATCGGCATGCTGCGGGCGATCGGCCTGGACCGGCTCGGCATCCGCCGGATGGTCCGGCTGGAGTCGCTGCTGATCGCGCTGTTCGGCGGGCTGGTCGGGGTCGGCCTCGGCATCCTGGTCGCCTGGGCGGGCGTGCGGACGCTGGCCGACGACCTGAAGGGCATCAGCACCGTGGTGCCGCCCGTCCGGGTCGCCTGCTTCCTGCTCGCGGCCGCCGTGATCGGCCTGCTGGCCGCCCTCTGGCCGGCCTACAAGGCGGCGAAGCTGGACATCCTGGGCGCGATCAAGAGCGAGTAGCAGCCGGGGTACGCGTGCGGAGCCCCCGGGGCGGTTCGACGGAACCGCCCCGGGGGCTCTTCGCGTGCCACGGCCCGGCGGGACACCACACCCGGGTGGGAGGGTTGCGGGCTGCCCGTGGTCGGGCCGAGGGCACCATACGGAACCGCCCCGCCCGGAGGTCCGGGCGGGGCGGTTCGGGGTGCGGAGGGGGCGGGCCGGTCAGGCGGCCGGCTTGGCGGCGACGGGCTTCGCCTTTCCCCCGAAGAGGCCGAAGAAGACCGCCAGGGTCGGCGCCAGGTAGAGCAGCCAGACCACCAGCTGCAGGACCGTCGGGTCGGGCTGGAAGTTGAACACGCCCTTCAGCAGGGTGCCGTACCAGCTGTCCTTGGGGATGGTGCTGGAGATGTCGAAGGCGACGCTGTGCAGGCCGGGCAGCCAGCCGGCCTCCTGCAGGTCGTGCACGCCGTAGGCGAGCACGCCGGCCGCGACCACGACCAGCATGGCGCCGGTCCAGGTGAAGAACTTGGCCAGGTTGATCTTCAGCGCGCCGCGGTAGAACAGCCAGCCGAGCACCACCGAGGTGAGCAGGCCGAGTGCGGCGCCGATCAGCGGGTTCCAGCCGTCGCCGGTGGCCTGCACCGCCGACCAGATGAACAGCGCGGTCTCCAGGCCCTCGCGGCCGACGGCCAGGAAGGAGGTGACCACCAGGGCCGTGGTGCCCATCGCGAGGGCCGCGTCCAGCTTGCCGTGCAGTTCGGTCTTCAGGTGCCGGGCGGTGCGCCGCATCCAGAACACCATCCAGGTCACCAGGCCGACCGAGATGATCGACAGCGAGCCGCCGAGCGCCTCCTGGGCCTCGAAGGTGAGCTGCGAGGAGCCGAACTGCAGCACGGCGCCGAAGGCCATCGAGAGCACGACGGCCGCGCCGACGCCCAGCCACACCGGCGGCAGCTTGTCCCTGCGGTCGGTCTTGACCAGGTAGGCGATCAGGATGCAGACGACCAGGCTGGCTTCGAGGCCTTCGCGCAGGCCGATCAGGTAGTTGCCGAACACGGCAGTCTCCTCGGGGGGTTGAGCGGGGTGGCGGGATCAGCCGAACAGGGCCTGGCCCCACCACTCCCCCGGCTTGCGCACGCCCGCCGGGCAGGCGAAGTGGGCGGAGCCGACGTGCTGGATGTACTCGTTGAGCTTGTCGCTCGCCGCGAGGCGGGTCTGCAGCGGCACGAAGGCCTTGCGGGTGTCGCGCTGGTAGGCGAGGAAGAACAGGCCGGCGTCCAGGCGGCCGAGGCCGTCGGTGCCGTCGGTGAAGGAGAAGCCGCGGCGCAGGATCATCAGGCCGCTGTTGGCGTCCGGGTGGGCGAGGGCGACGTGCGAGTCGGCGGGCATCGCCTTGAGGTCCGGCGCGTCGTGCTCCTTGGCCTTGCCGTACGGGGCACCCTCGCCCTTGGTGCGGCCGAAGACGTCCTCCTGCTCCTTGAGCGAGGTGCGGTCCCAGGTCTCGATGTGCATCCGGATCCGCCGGGCGACGAGGTAGGAGCCGCCGGTCATCCACTCCGGGCCGTCGCCGGGGGCGGCCCAGACGTGGTCGGCCAGCTTCGCGGTGTCGGTGCCCGCGATGTTGTGGGTGCCGTCCTTGAAGCCCATCAGGTTGCGCGGGGTCTGCGCGTCCGGGGTGGTGGAGGAGGTCTTGCCGAAACCGAGCTGGGACCAGCGGATGTTGACGGTGCCCATGCCGATGCGGGCCAGGTTGCGGATCGCGTGCACGGCGACCTGCGGGTCGTCGGCGCAGGCCTGGATGCAGATGTCGCCGCCGCTGCGGGTCGGGTCGAGCTTGTCGCCCTTGAAGGTCGGCAGGTCGATCAGCGCCTCGGGGCGCTTGGCCTTGAGGCCGAAGCGGTCCACCGGCTGACCGTCCGGGCCGGCCTTCTCGAACAGGCTCGGGCCGAAGCCGATGGTGAGGGTGAGCCGGGAGGCGGGCAGGCCGAGGGCCTCGCCGGTGTCGTCCGGGGGCGCCTCGGGCAGGCCGGTGGCAGCGCCGGTGCCGACCTCCCGGCCGCCGGTCATCGCGGCGGCCGCCTTGGTCCACTCCTTGAGGAGCTTGACCAGGGTCTCCCGGGTCGCCTTGTCGGAGACGTCGAAGGCGGCGAAGTGCAGCCGGTCCTGGACGGGCGTGGCGATGCCGGCCTGGTTCTCGCCGTAGAAGGGCACCTCGGCGCCGGCCGGGGCGGCGGCCGCCGGGGCGGGGTCGTCCTGCCGGGTGGCCGCGGCGACCGAGCCGACGGCGGCGGCGCCGAGCGCGACGCCCGCGCCGGCCCAGCCGATCACGGCGCGCCGGCTGACCGCGCTCCTGGTCGCGGTGGCGTCGGTGGTCGCGGTGGCGTCGGTGGCGGCCGGCGTCCCGTTCTGCTGCTCGTTCTCGGCGTCCATCGGCGGGCGGGCCCTTCTCTGTGCTGACTCACGGATGCCGTGGCGACCGGTTCGGGCCGCCACGGCGTCGGTGGGGTTCGGGTGGATCTCAGGTACGTGGCCGGAACGGTGGTTCCGGCGCGCGGTCGGTTACTTGACGACCACGGCGGCGGCCAGCTTCGACAGCGGCTCGCCCAGCGAGTTGACCGCGTCGGAGAAGGTCTTGCGCTCGGCCTCGGTGACCTTGTCGTAGGAGGTGAAGGTGCCGTCGGCCTGCTTGTACTTGGCGAGCAGGGCGTTGATGGCGGCGAACTCGGAGTCCAGCGTCTTGGCCAGCTCCGGGTCCTTCTCGGAGGCGACCGGCTTCAGCAGCTCGTAGGCCTTCTGCGCACCCTCGACGTTGGCCTGGAAGTCGGCCAGGTCGGTGTGGCTGTAGCGGTCCTCCTCGCCGGTGATCTTGTTGGTGGCGACCTCGTCCAGCAGCTCCTTGGCACCGTTGGCCATGCTGGTCGCGGTGATCTCGGCCGAGGGGATCTTCTGCTGCCAGTCCTTGAGGTCGGCGACCAGCTGGTCGGCCAGCTTCTTCTCGTCGTCACCGATCTTGGCGTCGGCCCAGAGCGACTTCTCCAGCTTGTGCCAGCCGGTCCACTGCTGGCCGGCCTCGACCTTGTCCTCGCGGGTGTCGGTCTTGGGGTCGACGTCGCCGAAGCTCTCGGCGACCGGCTCGGTGCGCTCCCAGCCGGTGCGCGAGGGCGCGTACAGCGACTTGGCCTTCTCCAGGTCGTCCGCCTTGATGGCGGCGGCGAAGGCCTCGACGGCCGGGACGGTGGCGTCGGCCTGCTCCTGGGCGTACTTGCGGTAGGCGTCGACGGCGGCGGCCAGGCGCGGGTCGGCCGGGGCGGCGCTGCCGCCCTCGCCGGTCACGGTGATCTTCTGGCGGATGCCGTCGCCGACCATGCCGGGCTTGCAGGCGATCTCGTACGAGCCGGCCTTGATCTCGGCGTTGATGCTGGCCTTGGTGCCGGGGCCGATGTTCTCGCGCTCGGTGACGATCTTGTCGCCGTCGCCGTAGACGTAGACCTCGGTGGTCTTGGAGCCCTTGTTGCTGATGTCCAGCACGACGTGCCCGGCCGGGAAGGTGGTCTTGGAGACCTCGCACGCGGTGTCGGTGGCGTTCACCTTGACGGCGTCGGAGGAGCCCGCCTTGTCGTCCTTCTTGGACGAACAGCCGGCCAGGGCTGCGGTCGCCACGGCGAGGGTGAGCAGCGCGGCTGCGGTGGAACGGCGACGGGCGGACATGCGGGCTCCAACGGAAAAGGGCATGGGTGTGCCTGGGCAGGTGAGGGACCGGCGGGCCGGCGCCCCTCGATTAGCTAAGGCATACCTTACGTAAGGATCTCTCGACGTCCACACCCACCCCCTGAACCGTTACCGACCCGGTGTGCGGCGGGCGGCGGCCCGGGCCGTCCAGCGGCCCTCGTGACGGCTGATCCGGATCGGGTGGCCGAAGGTCTCGCTGATCAGCTCGGTGGTCATCACCTCGTCCACCGGCCCGGCCGCCACGCTCTCGCCCCCGCGCAGCAGCAGGGCGTGGGTGGTGCTCTCCGGCAGCTCCTCCAGGTGGTGGGTGACCAGCACGCTGGCCAGCTCCGGGTGCTGGTGGCGCAGCAGGTCCAGGCTGTCCAGCAGCAGCTCGCGGGCGGTGAGGTCCAGCCCGGTGGCGGGCTCGTCGAGCAGCAGCAGCCGGGGGCTGGGCATCAGGGCGCGGGCGATCAGGGCCCGGCCGCGCTCGCCCTGGGACAGGGTGGTCCACGGGGCCTCGGCCATCGCGCCCATGCCGAGCGTCTCGATCAGCTGCTCGGCCCGGTCCAGCGCCTCGGGGGCCGGCTTGCGGTGCCACTCCGGCTCGATGGTGTTGGTGTGCCCGGTGAGCACCACCTCGCGCACGGACAGCGGCGAGCGCAGCGGGTGGCGCGGGTTGACGTGCCCGAGGTGGGCGCGCAGCTCGCGGACGTCGACCCGGCCAAGCCGGCGGCCGAGCACGTCCACCGAGCCGCGGGTGGGGTGGGAGACCGCGCCGAGCAGGGCGAGCAGGGTGGACTTGCCCGCCCCGTTGGGGCCGAGCAGCGCCCAGTGCTGGCCGGGCTGGATCTCCAGGCTGATCCCGCGCAGCAGGTACCGGCCGTCGCGCACGACGTCCACGTCCTCGGTGCGCAGCAGTGGGCCGTCGAAGGGCTCGGTCATGGTGGTTCGGTCTCCGATCGCCGCACCGGACGGGCCCGGTGCCGTCCGTCCGCGTGCAGAGTACAACCGTCGGCCGGGGCGGGGCCGGGGTGTCCGAGCGGTGGACGTGCCAGAACTCTGTTGTGCGGCGGGAGTTGGGAGGAGGATGGTGCCCTTCACCGGGGACCAGGGGGGAGACTCGATGAGCGCGGACGGGGAGCGGGCGGCCACCACACTGCACGGGCTGGTCGAACGGCAGGCCCGCCGGGCGCCGGAGGCGGTCGCGGTGCGCTGCGGTGAGCAGGAGCTGACGTACCGCGAGCTGGACGAGCGGGCGGACCGGCTGGCCGCGCTGCTGGCCGAGCGCGGGCTGGCCCCGGGCGGCCGGGCGGCGGTCGCGCTGGGCCGGGGCACCGCGGTGTACGTGGCGCTGCTGGCCGTGCTGAAGGCCGGGGCCGCGTACGTCCCGCTGGAGCCGACCGCGCCCGACGCGCTGCTGCGGCACGTGCTGGCCGACGCCGCGCCGGACGTGGTGGTCACCGAGGAGGGCCACCGGGTACGGCTGGCGGACGCGGGCGGGGCGCAGCTGGTCTGCGTCGACACGGCCGCGCCCGCCACCGCGCCGGCACCGTTCGCCCCGCCGGAGACCGGCCCGGAGGACCTCGCCTGCGTCTTCTACACCTCCGGCTCCACCGGCCTGCCCACCGGCGCGCTGGTCGAGCACCGCAACCTGCTGGCCGCGTACGCGGGTTGGCGCGAGGTGTACGGGCTGTCGGCCGGGGACCGGATCCTGCAGACGGCGAGCCCGGAGTTCGACGTCTTCTCCGCCGACTGGGTGCGCGCGCTGTGCTCCGGCGCCACCCTCGTCGTCGCCCCGGCCGACCTCACCCTGGACCGCAGTGCCGACCTCGTCCTGCTGCCCGAACTGGTGGCCGCCGAACGGATCACCGTCCTGGAGCTGAACGTCCGCCTCGCGCGCCGGCTGACCGAGCTCCTCGCCCGGACGGGCCGCGCCCTGCCCGGGGTACGGCTGCTCACCGTCGGCGCCGAGAAGTGGTACCTGGACGAGCAGTTGGGCCTGCAGCGACTGCTCGGCGAGGGCACCAGGGTGCTGAACGTGTACGGGCTGGCCGAGGCCACCGTGGACAGCACCTACTTCGACGCGCAGGGCACCGCCGCCGCCGAGGGCGCCGGGCGGGTCTCGCTGGTCGGCCGGCCCTTCCCCGGCACCCGGGTCTACGTGCTGGGCCCGAGCGGCGCCCCCGCCAAGCCCGGGATGACGGGCGAGATCGCGATCGCCGGCGCCGGCCTGACCCGCGGCTACCTCAACCGGCCGGCGGACACCGCCCGCCGCTTCGTCCGGGCGGACTTCGACCCGGACGGCCGGGTGCTGCTGACCGGCGACCTCGGGGTGCTGCGGGCGGACGGCGTGCTGGAGTTCACCGCCCGGGCCGCGACGGTGGTCGGCCCGCTCGGCGCGGAGCGGCCGACGACGGTGCTGGCCCGGGTCCGGGCGGCGGTCCGCGCGGAGGGTGTGCTGCGCGGGCACCCGGCGGTGCGGGAGGCGGTCGTCGTCGAGGTGGAGCCGGCGCCGGGGCAGCGGCAGCTGGTCGGCTACGCGGTGACGGCGCCGAACACGGACGGGGCGGACGGCTGGTCGCTCTCCCAGCACCTGAAGGCGGAGCTCAAGGGCCGGTCGACGCCCACCGCCGTCATCCCGGTGCCCGAGCTGCCGCGCACCCGGGCGGGCAAGCTGGACCGCGCGGCGCTGCCGCTGCCGGCCCCGCCGGAGCACGCCGCCCCTCGCTCGGCCAAGGCGGGCGGCGGCAAGGGCGGCCGCCGCAGCGGCGGCAAGGCCGGGGGCGGCTCCTTCGACGACGCGGGCTTCGGGAGGAGCTGTGCGGCGGTCGCCTGCACGGTGCTGTTCGCCGGGTGCGCCTGGGCGATGACCTCTGTGCTCTTCCCCGGCTCGACCGACCTCGCCGCGGTCCCGACCCCGTACCGAGGGTTCTTCGAACTGCTCTACCTCTGCGAGAACCTGGCCTTCGGCGCCGGGATCGTCTACCTCTGCACCGGCTACGAGGCCGTGCTGCGGCAGGGGCGGCCGTACCGGCTGTCGGCGCTGACCCATGCCGCGATCACCTGGCTGCTGGTCAACTGGTGGCCGCAGGACAACCTGTACCGGCTCACCGAGGCGGACGACTGGCCGCGCGAGGCGGCGATGGTGTTCGCGTTCAACGTCCCGCTGATGCTCGCGGCGCTGGTGGTGGTGCGGTTCATGCTCTGGCGGCCCCCGGTCGGGACGGCCGGGACGGGTGGGAAGGGCCGGACAGGCGGGACGGGCTGACGGCGCCTCGACCGAGCGCTCACCTGAGCGCCTCGAACATCCCCGCCAGGCCCTGGTTCGCGGCCGAGACCAACGCCTCGGCCGCGTCCAGCGCCTCGGCGTCCGGCCCGGCCAGGGCGAGGCCGACGACGGGCTCCGGCTCGTGGGAGGCGGTCGGGATCAGCGGCAGCAGGGTGACGCCGAGCCGGGCGCAGCGCGGCCGCAGCCGCTCCAGGTGGTCGTGCAGCGCCGCCGGGGCCAGCCGGGCGCCGAGCGGCATCCCGTCCAGGGTGCGGACCAGGTGGCCGGGGCCGCGCACCTCGTCGAGGCGGGCGCGCAGCACGAAGGCGACGGCCGGGCCGGTGAGCCGCAGGTTGATCTCGGTGGGGGCGAGCCGGCGCTGCCGGTCGGTGACGAAGTCGACGTCGTACCAGCCGCGGTAGCCCTCGGCGGCCAGCCGCTCCCCCACGGCCAGGGCGAACCCGCGGGCCGCCTCGGCGGCGTCCTTCGGGACCGCGCCGGGGCCGACGGTGACGCCCTGGTAGCGGGTGCCGGCCACCTCCATGACGCCCGCGCCGACCGGGTGGACGGTGCCGTCCGGGCCCACCACGGCGTCGTAGGTGAGGTCGCGCAGCCGGGCGGCCGGGCCCGGGTCCACGTACTCCTCCAGCAGCAACTCGCCCTCGGGCGGCAGGATCTCGGTCCGGACCAGGCGCCGCAGCAGGGCTCCGCCGCCGCCCGCGGCGAACAGGTCGGCGGGCTCGACCACGACGGTGCCGTAGCCGCCGACGCCGTACGGGCTCTTCAGCACGGTGGTCAGGCCCCGGACGGCGCGGGCGGTGAGCCGGCGGGCGGCCCGGCGGCGGCCGTCCGGGCGCTCCTGCTGCGGGACGGCGATCCCCGGGTGCCCGGGGGCGAGGGCGGTGAACAGCCCGTGGGCGGCGGCCTTGGACTCGTAGCGGCGTACGGCGGCCAGCTCGGGCCCCTCGCCCTGGGCGGCGTTCCGGCCCCAACCGACCACCGGACGGCCGGAGTCGGCGATCCGGGCGGCCAGCGCGGGGCGGGCGGCGAGCGCTTCGGCCATCGTCCGGTCTGGCGCCACGCCGCCGTGCACCTCGACCGGGCCCCAGGCCAACTCCCGGGCCAGCCAGTCGGTCCACTCTGGGGCGACCTCACCGGGCAGCACCAGCAGGGCCGGTTCGGGGCTGTAGCAGACGGCCAGGCAGGCGTAGTGGTGCGCCTGCCGCAGCCGGCGCAGGCGCTGCGCCGCGTCCATGGCGGGCGCGAAGAACTGTGCGTTGAAGTCCGCGACGTCGCCCACGTGGACCGCCGCCCGGCCACCGGTCCAGGCCCCCACCCATCCGTCCATGAACGGAGAGCGTAGGGCCTGGGGTCGACGATCGGGGCCGCGTCGCCGCTATTCGACCGTCACGACGGCACTGTGGACGTCTTGTTAACTTCCGATCATTTTTGACTGTCCAAGGACACAACTTGGCAAAGTTATGACCTTTCCTCTAGCTGTATCTGACTGACCGCCGTCAATCTCGATCGCAGCTCAATTCCCTCATCCACCCCACATGGAGTCAGCGTGCCCCCCACCTCCTCCTTCCGCCGTGCCCGCGTGGCCGCGGCCGTCGCCGTCGTCGCCGCCCTCGCCGGCGCGACCGTCCCCGCCGCCACCGCCTCCGCCGCCACCGACCCGCGCGAGGCCGCGATATCCCAGGCCCGCGCCAACGTCGCCCACAACACCACGGTGTTCGGCTTCGGCACCGGCCAGGACCTCGTGGTCAAGGACGTCGTCCTCGACGCCGACGGCACCTCGCACGTCCGCTTCGACCGCACCTACCAGGGCCTTCCCGTCGTCGGCGGCGACCTGGTCGTCCACCAGGACGCCAAGGGCCGGCTCAAGGACACCTCCCGCGCGGCCGCCCACGACGCCGCCGTCAGGTCGACCGTCCCGAAGGTGCCCGCGCAGTCCGGCGCGGCGAACGCGCTCTCCGCGGCCCCTGGCGTCAAGGACGCCGTCAGCACCCCCGAACTGGTCGTCTGGGCCGCCGACGGCACGCCCCGGCTCGCCTGGCGGACCACCGTCGAGGGCACCGGCGAGCACGGCCAGCCGGCCGGCCGGGTCGTCGTCACCGACGCCACCACCGGCGAGCAGATCGAGGCCTACGACGCCGAGCACCAGGCCTCCGGCACCGGGAACTCCGAGTACACCGGCACGGTCACCATCGACACCACCGCCACCTCCGGCGGCTACACCCTGACCGACCCGGTCCGCGGCCACGTCACCAAGGACGCCCACAACCTCTCCTCCAGCTCGATCAAGGCGACCTCCGGCACCGCGTTCACCAGCACCACCAACGTCTGGGGCGACGGGAAGAAGTTCTCCACCGACCGCTCCACCGCCGCCGTCGACGCCCACGCCAACACCGCCTGGACGTACGACTACTACAAGAACACCTTCGGCCGGAACGGCATCAAGAACGACGGCAAGGGCGCCACCGTCTTCGTCCACGTCGGCACCAACTGGGACAACGCCCAGTGGTCCGACAGCTGCTTCTGCATGATGACCGGCGACGGCAACGGCACCAGCGACCCCGAGCAGGTCGACCTCGACACCATGGGCCACGAGATGACCCACGGCGTCACCAGCGCCACCGCCAACCTGCGCTACAGCGGCGAGTCCGGCGGCCTCAACGAGTCCACCAGCGACATCTTCGGCACGATGGTGGAGTGGTACGCCAACAACAAGGTCGACACCCCCGACTACCTGTTCAGCGACCAGTCCACCCCGCCGTGGCTGCGCCGCTTCGACAAGCCCTCGCTGGACGGCGCCTCGGCGGACTGCTGGAGCAGCTCGGTCGGCCGGCTCGACGTGCACAACTCCTCGGGCGTCGGCAACCACTGGTTCTACCTGGCCAGCGAGGGCAGCGGCAGCAAGACCATCAACGGCTTCAGCTACAACAGCCCCACCTGCAACAACTCCACGGTCACCGGCATCGGCAACCAGAAGGTCGCCAAGATCTGGTACCGCGCGCTGACCGTCTACATGACCTCCACCACCAACTACAAGGGCGCCCGCACCGCCTCGCTGAGTGCGGCCAAGGACCTCTACGGCCTCAACAGCACCGAGTACAAGGCCGTCGCGGCGGCCTGGAGCGGCGTCAACGTCAACTGAGGCTTCATGGCCGAAAGTTGAACCGCTAGAAGTCGAACCCGACGTGGCAGTGGTCGTGGTGGGTGTCGTCGGTGAAGAACCGGTTGCCGGCGCCCGGGATCGCCACCGGCCCGCCCACGTTGTACGAGCCGGCGGCCGCCGCGTCCCGCATGAAGGACGTGACCAACTGCCGGGGCGTGGCCGGGTCCACCACCGCCGTGCCGTCGATCCGCCAGACGTCGAAGGCCCGGCCCAGCGGATGGTCGCTGGGCCGGGCCGTCCCGAAGACGTCCAGCGGGTGGCCGGTCCGCACCACGCTCACCGACAGCGTGTACGGACCGGCCAGCCGCAGCATCGCCTCCAGCACGCTGTCGTGGACGGTGCCGCTGCGCAGGTCGGCCGCCGCCTCGGGCGGCAGCTCGATCCTCGGCTCGGCCAGCACCCGGGCCACCGCCGGGGGCGGCGCCGCGGCGGCCGGGCCCGCGACCCCCGGGTGCAACTCGGTGACGGTCCAGCGCGGCTCGGCCCGGCTCAGCCGGACGTCCACCGTGGTGCCGCCCTCGGCCACCGAGCCGTCCGGGCCCCGGGTCCACTGACGGCAGACCACCAGCACGCTCGCCGAGTCGGCGAGGATCCCGCCGTACTGGGCGACGACCACCTCCAGGCTCGCCTCGGACGCCGCCGGGGCCAGCGGGCCCGCCTGGTCGGCCAGCGCGGGCGGCAGTCCGAGCGCCGCCACCCGGGCCCGGGCCGCCGCCGCCCCCTGCCCGCCGGGCGGCCAGGCGCCGAGCGCGGCGACCAGTTCGACGGCGCGGCGCTTGACGTCGGGCTGGATCTCGGCCGGGCCGGGCTGCCAGAGCGGCGGCTCGGGCAGCGGGCTCGCGGTCGGCGTGGGCGTGGACGTGGGTGTCGGCATGCCCGGTGCTTCGGGCGTCGTCGCGCTCGAACTCGCGCCCGCCGCCGGTTTGCCACCGCCCGTACACCCCGCCGCGCCCAGCAGCAGCACCGCCGCACCCGCCCGCAGCACACCGCGCCGGTCCGCGCTCCGTCGTCCACCGTCTCCGCCCGTCACGCGGTCAGTATGCGGCCCGCTCCGGCGCGACGGACGGACGCCGCAGTCAGGCCGCGGCGGTCCGCCCGTCCGGCCCGGCGCTCGCTCCGGCGTCCCGCCCGGCGCTCGCTCCTGGTGCGAGGACCAGCCCGAGCAGGCAGCCCACCAGCAGGCCGGCGCCGTGGTTGTTCCGCATCGCACACAGGAACACGGCCGCCGCCGGGACGAGCAGGACGTACCAGTGGGCCTTCAGTCCGGGGCCGCGGAGATTCCCGCGCAGCAGGAAGGCGACGGCCAGGGCGCCCAGCAGGCCGCAGACGGCGACCGAGTCCCCGCCGCCGCGCGGCGACCAGCCGGCCAGGCTCACCACGTGCGCGAGGAGGCCGCTGACCAGGAAGACGGCCAGGGTCCGCCACCACCCGAGGACGGCCTCGGTGACGGCGCCGATCACCAGCAGGGCCGACAGGTTGAACGCGATCTGGGCGAGGCCCGAGGACTGCACCAGCAGCGCCGTTCCGGCCCGCCACCACTGCCCGTCGGACAGCGCATCCGGCTGCCGCATCAGGTCGTCGACCGCGGCGGGCACCGCGTACTGGACGACGGCCATCACCGCCATCACCGCGAACAGCACGAGCGTGACCCAGGGCCGACGCGCCAGGGCGCCGCGGACGACGGCGAGCACCTCGCCCGGCCCGCCGGCCGCCGCTCCCCCGCCCACCGGACCGTCAGAGCCGGAGCCGGCCAGCACCAACGTCCGCAATCCCACGCCGACCACCACGGCAGCGCTCGCGTACAACCCGATCTCGTGCGGCGACATCGCCGACCCCCCGTCAGAACGACCTCGGGGTTCCCGCCCCGTCATCGCCCCATCATCCCCGGTCGGACCGGAACCGCCTATTCCTGCTCCCGCTCGCGCTCCGGGCGCCGCAGGGCGTAGCCGTTCTCGCTCCGCTCGATCCAGGACGGCTCGCCGAGCTTCATCCTCAGCACGGAGATCGGGTACTTCAGCTCGTGGGGGTGGAGCCAGGCGTTGTAGACGCTCCCCATGATGACGTACGGCTCGTGCACGCCCTCGCCCAGCTCGATCAGGCCGCGCAGCAGCTTGGCGTCGGAGCGGGTGAGCTGGGCCTCGCGGCCGTCCACGGTGGCGATCGAGGCGTCCAGGTCGAGGACGAGGCGGCCGTCGAAGGCGGTCAGTGAGCCCTGCGGCTCCGGCACCAGCTCGAAGTGCTTCCAGAGCCACTCCGCCACGCTCCGGTCGTCCGTCGGCCGGGCGCCCGCCGCATTCTCCTCCTGCACGCCGGGCAGCCTACCCGGCGGTGCCGGGCGGCGACCAGGCCGCGTTCCAACCGGCCAGCTCCGCCGGGCGGTTGGTGATGATGCCGTCCACGCCGGCGTCCGCGAGCGCCTTCCAGCGGGCGGGCCGGTCCACCGTCCACACGTTGACGGCGACCCCGGCGGCGTGCAGGTCGCGGACGGCTCCGGGGCGGGCGGAGAGCGCCTCGTCGGAGGGGTTGTAGGCGGCCAGGCCGAGTTCGTGGGCGGTGGCGACCGGGTCGGCGTCCAGGGTGGAGCGGAGCAGGCCGAGCGGCAGCTCGGGGGCCAGTTCGCGGGCGTGGCGCAGGGCGTCCACCTCGAAGCTCTGGACGAAGACCCGGTCGGTCATGCCGTGGTCGCGGACCTCCCGGACGATCCGGGCGACCTCGTCGCGGGTGTGCGGCCCCTTGATCTCCAGCAGCAGCTTGCCGCCCCGGGTGCGCAGGTCCTCCAACTGGGCGGCGAGGGTGGGCAGCCGGGTGCCCGCGTAGGCCGGGGCGAACCAGGAGCCTGCGTCCAGGGCGTCGAGCTGGGCGGCGGTGAGGTCGCGGATCCGGCCGGTGCCGTCGGTGGTGCGGTCGACGGTGTCGTCGTGCAGGACGTACGGGACGCCGTCCTTGCTGGGCTGGACGTCGTCCTCGATCCACTCGGCGCCGGCCCGGCGGGCCACCTCGTCG
The DNA here is from genome assembly GCF_000716875.1 of Streptomyces novaecaesareae. GTDB lineage: Bacteria > Actinomycetota > Actinomycetes > Streptomycetales > Streptomycetaceae > Kitasatospora > Kitasatospora novaecaesareae. Next base: position 15,935 of record NZ_JNWQ01000087.1, read on the forward strand.
GACACCAGGGTGTTCTCGGGGGCGGCGGAGGAGGCGCCGCGGTGGGCGAAGACGGTCGGCGGCGCGCCGGCCGGGCGGATCCACCCGCCGGGCCCGGCTGCCGCCTGCGGGGCGGACTGCGGAGCGGACTGCGGAGCGGACTGCTGGGCCGACGGCGGTACGGGGGCTCCGGTGAGCGCCACGGCGCCGAAGGCGGCGGCGAGCAGTGCGGCCACGAGGGCGGTCCGGCGAGGGCGGGGGTGCCCACGGCGGCGGGGGTGCCGACTGGGTGTCATGTCTCGCACGCTAAGGCCGCCGGACGAATCCGGCTCGTCGACGCCGGGAAGCCCCGGTGACATGACGGTGCACGGAGGAACGCCTCGGCGCACCGTCATGTCACCCTGGTCACCCCTTCCCCAGCGGCGCCAGCAGGGCCTCCGCCGACGCCGTCCGCGCGTACAGCACCGACCGCCCCGCCCGGTGGGCACTGACCAGGTGCGCGTCCCGCAGGGCCGTCAGGTACTGGGACACCGCCGAGGCGGAGAGCCCGGTGCGGTGGGCGAGTTCGGTCGTGGACGCCGGGGCCGCGAGCTCCGTCAGCAGCCGGGCGCGGGAGCGGCCGAGGACGGCGGCCAGGGCCTCGGTGCCGGCCGCCGGGGCGCTCGCCCACAGGGTGCCGATCCCGCGGGCCGGGTAGGCGAGCTGCAGCGGGTCGGGCGGGACGAGGCGGGTGTAGAGCGCCGGGCCGGTGAAGGCGGACGGGATGAGCAGCAGGCCCGCCCCGGCCGTGCGGCCCGGCAGCGGGCGGGTGCGGTGGCGCAGCCGCAGAGTGTCCTCCGTCCAGCGCAGTTCGGTGTGCAAATCGTTCAGGGCGCGCGCCGCGCCGTGCTCGGCGGCCTGGCGGGCGCGGTGCAGGACGTCGGCGTCCAGGACGGCCCGGATCCGCGCCCAGTACGGGGCGAGCGCGAGTTCCCAGTACGCCTCGACCGCCTCGGTGAGCCGGCCGAGCCCGGCGGCCGGGTCGGCGTACAGGGCGCGCAGCCGGGGGCCGAGGCCGCCGCGGCCGTCCCGCAGCCGGTCGAGGTCGCGGCGGACCCGCCCGGCCGGGGTGGCCCGGATCGCCGCCAGTTCCTCCGCCAGGGTGGGGGCGGGCCCGGCGGGGGTCGGGTTGAGGAAGTCCGGCACGTACCCGGTGGGCGGGACGAGTTCGGCGAGCAGCGCGTGGGCCGGCCCGAGCGCCGCCAGCCGGGGCCGCACCTGCTCCGCCCAGGGCCGGTGGACGGGGTGGGCGAGCCCCGAGCTCAGCAGCCGCAGGCTCGGGCCGACCTCCCACATCGGGCAGACGGCGAACCGCATCCGCGCCAGGTCACCCGCCGTGAACAGCAGCTCGGCCGCCAAGCGCCCACCCCCGTGGATTCACACATGTTCGAATCATTGGCGGTCAGGCTAGTTCATTGACGATCATGACGGACATGACAACGGAGACGACGAAGAGCACTGTGACGCCCTCGACCACCCCCACCCCCACCGAGCACCCGACCGCCGCCGCCTCCGGCACCTGGACGCTCGGCGACCGCACCGTCCACCGCATCGGCTTCGGCTCGATGCGCCTGCCGCAGACCGGCCCGGCGCTCGTCCCGCACGCCGTCCCGCGCGACCGCGAGCAGGCCCTGCGGGTGCTGCGCCGCGCGGTCGAACTCGGCGTCAACCACATCGACACCGCCGCCTTCTACTTCTCCCCGCTGCGCTCCGCCAACGAGCTGATCAACCGCGCGCTCGCGCCGTACGGCGACGACCTGGTGATCGCCACCAAGGTCGGCCCGGGCCGCGGCCTCGACGGCGAGTGGGTGGAGCACGCCCGCACCCCCGAGCGGCTGCGCGCCCAGGTCGAGCAGAACCTGCGCGAGCTCGGCCGCGACCACCTCGACCTGGTCAACCTGCGGATCCTCGGCACCGACTCCGTCGCCGAACGCTTCGGCGCGCTCGCCGAGTTGCGGCAGGCCGGGCTGATCCGCCACCTCGGCCTCTCCAACATCCACCCGCACCAGCTCGCCGAGGCGCAGACCATCGCGCCCGTGGTGTGCGTGCAGAACCCGTACGGCATCGGCGCCTCGCCCGAGCAGGACGAGCTGCTTCGGCTCTGCGGCGAGCAGGGCATCGCCTTCGTCCCCTTCTACGCGATCGCCGGGGCGGGACGGGAGGGCGGTGTGGGCGAGGCCGAGCCCGCCCAGGTGGCGGCGGTGGCCGAGGCCCGCGGGATCAGCAGCGCACAGGTGCGGCTGGCCTGGACGCTGCACCGGGGCCCGCACGTGCTGGCCATCCCGGGCACCGGCGACGTGGCGCACCTGGAGGAGAACATCGCCGCCGGGGAGCTGCGGCTGTCGGCCGAGGAACTGGCCCTGCTGGACGGGGCCCACACCGGCTGAGCCCGGAACCGGCCGGGCCCACACCGGCTGAGCCCGGAACCGGCGGGGCCGCACCGCTTGAACCGGACCCGGCGGGGCCCGGAACCGGCCGGGCCCCGCCGTGCGTCGCTCCGGGTCGACAGGGCACCGATGATCGCCGAGGAGTCCCAGGGCATGACCGACCTCGCCACCCGCTACCTCTACCTGGCCCGCCACGGCGAGGCCGCGCACGCCGACGGCAGCGGGCTCACCGCCGCCGGGCGCCGGCAGGCCGCCCTGCTAGGCCGGCGGCTGGCGGGCCAGCCGATCACGGCGGTGCACCACGGTCCGCTGCCCCGGGCCGCCGAGACGGCGCGGCTGGTCGCGGAGCAGCTGGACGGCGTGCTGCCGGCGGTGTGCGAGGAGGCCGGGGACTACGTCCCGTACCTGCCCGATCGGGCCGAACTGCCGGAGGACAGTGCGGAGTTCCTGCTGGAGTTCCTCTCGCACGCCACCCCGGAGGAGTGCGCGGGCGGTGCGGTGCTGGCGCCGCGCGCGGTCGAGCGGTTCACCGGGCCGGTGGCGGGCGGCGAGGAGCGGCACGAACTGGTCGTCACCCACGCCTTCCTGGTCGGTTGGCTGGTCCGGCACGCCCTGGACGCCCCGGCCTGGCGCTGGCTCGGCCTCCCCGTCGCCAACGCGGGCCTGACCGTGCTGCGGTACGCGCCCGGCCGGCCGCCGTCCGTCCTGCTGCTGAACGACCAGGGCCACCTGCCGGAGGAGCTGCGCTGGACCGGATTCCCGGCCGCGCTGCACTGTTGACGCCTCCTCGGCGGCCCGTCGACAGGAATATGCAGACCGGTCTACTATCGCCGCATGGGAGTCAAGGGTGAGGAGACCCGGGCCCGGCTGATCGCCGGCACCAGGGAACTGATCGAGGCGCAGGGCTACTTCGGGACGGGCCTGAACCGGATCGTGGCCGGCACCGGCGCGCCGCGCGGCTCGCTCTACTTCCACTTCCCCGGCGGCAAGGACCAGTTGGTGGCGGCCGCCCTCACCGAGGCCGGCCAGGAGGTCGAGGCACTGCTCGCCGCCCTGGCCGCCGAGGGCGCCGACACCGCCACCCTCGCCGAGCGGCTCGTCGAGGCCTTCGCCGAGCGCCTGGCGCAGTCCGACTACACCAGCGGCTGCCCGATCGCGACCGTCGCCCTGGAGACGGCGGGCACCAACGAGGCCCTGCGAACCGTCTGTGCCGAGGTGTACGCGAGCTGGCAGCGGGTCCTGACCACCAGGCTGGAGGCCGAGGGCTTCGGCCCGGCCGAGGCCGAGACCGCCGCCGGCCAGACGCTCGCCCTGCTGGAGGGCGCCGTCCTGCTCGCCTCCGTCCGGCGAAGCCGCGAACCGCTGGACCACGCCCGGCACGCCGTCCGGCACCTGCTCGGCAGCAAGTACAGCAAGTAGGCCACGGGCGCGCCGCACATCGAGCGGCGCGCTTCCGTACGCCCAAGAAATCCGTACGCCCAAAAAATATGCAGACCGGTCTACTTATTCACGGAGCACCGCATGGCGCCCCTCCCGCCCCGCACCCTCGTCCTCGGCGCCACCGGCTTCCTCGGCCGCTGGCTCGTCCTCGAACTCCTCGCCCGCGGCGAGCCCGTGGCCGCCACCGTCCGCGGCAACGACCGCGCGGCCGCCCTCCGCCACTGGCTGCGCGCACACGACGCCGACGACACCGCCCTGACCACCGTCACCGCCGATCTCACCCGCCCCGGCCTCGGCCTCTCCCCCGAGGACGACGCCCGGCTCGCCGAGGTCCGCGACGTCCACAACCTCGCCGCCCGCTACGACTTCGGCCTCACCCGCGCCCAGGCCGAGCCCGCCAACCTCCACGGCGCCCTGAACGCACTGGAGTGGTCCGCCACCCGCCCCCGGCTGCGCCGCCTGGTCCACCTCTCCGGCTACCGGGTCGGCCGCGACCCGCAGCCGCGCCACCCACTCGACGACCGCGCCACCGCCACGCTCTACACCCGCCTCGGTGCGTACGAGGCCTCCAAGCAGCTCGGCGACGCCGCCGTCCGCGTCACCGCACCCCGCCTCGGCGTCCCGCTCACCACCGTCAACCCGAGCAGCGTCATCGGCCATTCACGCACCGGCGAGGCCGGCCAGTACCTCGGCCTGGCCCAGCTGGTCCGCCAACTCCACCGCGGCCGCCTCCCCCTGCTGCCCGGCACCCGGCGCACCTTCCTGCCCGTCGTCACCGTCGACCACCTGGCCCGCTTCCTCGCCGTCGCACCCGACCACGACCGCGCCCCCGTCCAGGCCCACACCGTCCTCGACCCCGAAACCCCCCTCCTCCCCGAGCTGATCGCCCTCCTCGCCACCCACCTCCGCGTCCGCCCGCCCCGCGGCCTGATCCCCGTCCCGCTCGTCCGCCGCCTCCCCCGCACCCTCACCGGCGCCGACCCGGAGACCCTCACCTTCCTCTCCGAGGACCGCTACGACACCACCTCCGCCGACCGCCTCACCACCGCGGCGGGCCTCACCCAGCCACCCCTCACCCCCGCCCTCACCCGCTGGGCCACCCGCCTGGTCGAGGAGGACTTCGGCGCGCAGTGACCTCGCACAGGAAGTCGACCCGGCCGACTTCCTACGCATCAGTCGAAACGGGGACCGTACGCCTGGAGCACGATCGGTCGGATCTCGTCCTCGTCCGGGGCGAGGCTGCCGAACCCCCGGAACCTCAACTCGCGACCCGACACCATCCTGGGGAAGTACCAGTGCGTGAGGGAGCCGTACCGCAGGTGGCGACGGGACAGCGCCATGGTGACGCGGTGCGGCCCGACCGAACCCTCGAACTCCAGCAGCGGAACGGTCCTCGGGTCGGTCGAGAGGACGACCTGGTCGGCCACCCGCCGGGCATTGAAACCCTTGCCCCACCAGCGGACGCCCGCTGCCCGCAGCATGTCCGCACGGGTCTCGTCCGTCAGGGAGAACCTGCCGTCGAAGAACAGCCAGGACGCCTCGCTCCGGGGCAACTCCGCGCCCGCCAGGAGGCAGGCCGGGCCGAAAACCATCCGGCCCTGTGCGGCCAGGTGCCGGTGCAGACGGCGGAACCGCTCGGCCGGGCGGTCCGTGTCGCCCAGCCGGTGGGCGAGCGGGCCGTACATGGCATCGATTTTGCCGTCGCTCACGTAGAGAGCCATCCCGAGCAACGCCGACTCCGGCTGTGCGAAGCACCTGAGATGCGAGGCGAACGCCTCCAACTCCGCCGCCTTCTCGGGCGGCAAGGCAATCGGGCTCGGCCGCCAGGGACCGTCGTCAACGGGTCGGCCGAGCCAGTCGGCCACGGCGTCGACCTCCTCCGGCGGCACGCCGAGGGCCGCCGCACAGCGCCGCAGGTCCGGCAGCACGACCTGCTGCGCCTCCTCCGCCTGCGCCACACCCGGAGCCGAAGCCCCGCCCGCCAGGGTGATGAAGTTCGCGACCTGCGCCTGGACGGCGACGCGGGCCGTCACGCCCGACATCTCGTTGTTGACGCCCCCGCTCGCACCCTGCACCCGGAACTCCTCTGCGGAAGCGACGTGTTGGACCGCACCCCCGAACGTACCGGATCCGCGCCCCGGGATCAGCGGGGCTGCTCGAAGAGCAGGTCCGTCCAGTGCACCCCACCGCGGCCGTGCAGGTCGGAGCGGGAGGAGCGGTGGAGGAGGCGCAGGCCGCGGGTGGCGGCGAGGGCGGTGGTGTGTTCGGGCGGGAGGTCGACCATGTGGCGGCCGGGTGGGGTGGGGCCGTGGCGGATGGTGAGGGCGAGGCGGCCGCCGGGGGTGAGGAGGGCGGCGAGGTTGTCCATCGCGGGCGGGCGCTCGGCGGGGGTCAGGTGCATCCACACGGCGGTGAGCAGGACGAGGTCGTAGCGCTCGCCTTCGGCGAGGAGCAGGGGGAGCCCGGGCAGCGCGTCGGCGATCCAGCGGATGTCCACGTCGGCGTGCAGCCGTTCGCCGACGGCGCGGAGTTCGGGGGTCGGTTCGACGGCCACCACCCGGTGGCCGAGGGCGGCGAGGGCGGCGGCGTCGCGGCCGGTGCCGGCGCCGATGTCGAGGACGGCGGCGGGTGGCGCCGGGTAGTGGTGCAGCAGTTCGCGGTGGACTTCGGCGAAGCTCACGCTTTCGTACTGGACGGCGAGCTGTTCGGCCGCGTCGCCGTAGCCCGCCGTGCCGGCCGGGGCGTTCAATCCGCCTCCCGGACGATCACCGCGTCCCCGGCGGCCGCCGCCGCGGCGAAGAAGTCCCGTAGTTCGCGCAGGTCGTTGACGACGAGGGCGGCCCAGGACTCGGACCAGGGCGTCGGGTAGCCGAGGTGTTCGACGGTGCGGGCGAGCACGGTGTCCTGCTGGCGCACGAGTTCGCCGAGCGCCGAGCCCCGCAGGAAGGTGGAGGCCTCCGTGACCTGTTCGGGGCGCAGCACCGGCATCTCGGTGCCGGGTTCGCGCCGCGCGCCGCCGTAGACGGGGAGCCGGGCGGCCGGGTCGGGGTGCAGGCCGTTCTCGGTGAGCGCGAGCTCCATCAGGGCGGCGGTGCGCCGGACGCCGAGGGCGAGCCCGGCGGCGGCCAGTTGGTCGTACCGGCCGTCGCGGTGCCGGGGCACGAGGTCGCCCAGTTCCTCGGCCGAACAGCTGTCCAGGGCCTGCCTCGGCAGGCGGCACCAGAAGTGATCCACACTCACCCGCTCAGCCTAACGAAGTCCGCACCGCCCCGGGGAGACGGGTCAGGCCTCGCCGGGGTGCCAGGCGGGCCACTCCCAGGGGCGGTCGGCCCAGTGGACCCGCTGGGGGTCGTGCGGGTCGAGGCCCGGGAAGAGCTGGTGGACGCGCGGCTCGAACTCCTCCGGTGCGAGCGGCTCCCAGCCGTGGCCCTCGAAGTGGACGAGGCGGTAGCGGCTGTCGGTCCGGAATTCGGCCACCTCGACCAGGGGCGCGGACGTGCTGTTGGTCTCCATGACCCCAAGCATGTGGTGCGGTGGCAATCAGCGCCCGCCCAGACCCCTCTTCCGGGTCATGTCCCTGCGTCGGCGCGCTCGTTGAGCACGGAAAGGTACGCCGGGGGGCCGTGGGAAGGACGAGCAGATGACTGGGCAGCCCACCGGAGGACAGTGGCAGTGGCCGCAGGACGCGTGGCAACCGCCTCCCGTCCCGATGACTCCCCCGCCTCCCCCGCCTCCGCCGCCCGCTCCGGCACGGTCGGCGCGGCGTTCGCGCAGGGCGTGGGCGGCGGCGGTCGGGACGGGTGCGGCGCTGGCGTCGGTCCTGGTGATGTGCGGGCCGGGCTCGGGTGACGACCTGCGGGTGACGGCCCTGCCGGGGGCCTCGCCCTCCGCCTCGGACCCGGCCTCGGACCGTGCCTCGGACCCGGCCTCGGACCCGGCCTCGGGCCCGGCCTCGGACTCGGCCTCGCGGCTGCTGCCGGTCTCCCCGCCGCCCGCCACGCCCGCGCCCTCGCCGCTGCCGGCTCCCGTCCCGGCGGGCGGCGCGACGGGCGGCCCGGGCGAGGCGGCTTCGGCGGCGATGGCGCCCGACGGCGGGGCCGCGGACGCCCAGCACGGCTCGGCGAGTGCGCGGCCGAGGCCCGGCCACAGCCCGCACGCCACGGCGCCGGCCCGCGGCACGTCGGGCGCGCCCGCCCCGAGCGGCCCGGGCGCGGGCGCCTCGCTGCCGGGCTTCGGTCCGGGCACCCTCTGTGACCAGGCCGAACGCATCGGCCGCTGGCCGGCCGGCTCGGAGCAGGCCCGCCTCTGCCGCGGCGTCTACGGCTGAGCCGCCGAAGCGCCGGGTACCGCCGGAGCACCGGGTACCGCCGGAGCACCGGACGCCGAGGACGCACCGGGCGCACCCAGCACCCCCCTGTCCAGCCGGGGCGCCAGCACCCGCGCCAGGGTGTCGGTGATGTGCCCGGTGTCCCGGTACAGCACGACGCCCTCCAGCACGGCCGGGCAGGAGGGCCCGGCGGCGGGGCAGAGCAGCGGACCGAGGTCGAGGGTCCGGACGCCGTACCGGGCGGCGAGCCCGCCGTCCAGCATCGGGTCGGGTTCGAAGGCGGTGTCGCGCGGGAAGGAGCAGGCGTCGGAGCGCCCGTCGGAGGCGGCCAGGCAGGTCGGGATGTCCTTGCCCGGCATCGGGGTGTCGCCGAGGTAGGCGAGCGGGGTGCCGAGCGCGGTGAGCCGGTCGAGCGTGCGGGTCCAGCCCTCGGTGCGCTCGTCCTGGCTGCCGTAGCGGTTGAGCCCGGCCACCAGGACCAGGCGCGGCTTGGGCCCGGTGGTGAGCCGGGTGAGGGTGTTCTCGCGCCAGCGGTCGCACTCGTCGAAGGTGCGGCCGAGCACGGTGTTGCGCACGGTGAGGGTGGCCAGCGGGCAGCCGGGCTTGACCAGGACTTCCAGCGCCCAGTGCCGCTGGTCGGCCATCGCGAGGGCGGCGGATATCCACTGGCCGGCGTGCGAGTCGCCGAGGAGCACGATCCGGTCGGGGCTGTCCTCGGTGCCGAAGAGGCAGCGCGGGCTGCTGTCGGCGTTCAGCGGGATCTCGCAGCCCTTGCCGGGCGGGAAGTCCTCCCGGGCGCGGGCGAGCGGCGGTGTCAGGGCGAGCACCCGGGTGCCGGGGGCGAGCAGGACCGGGCCGTCGGCGGCTCCGGCGGGTGCGGCCGTGGGCCCGGAGGAGGTGTCCCCGAGGGCCCGTACGGTGCTGCCGCCGAGGGTGAGTGCGGCGATCAGCGGGATGACGAGGGCGCTGGCGCCGACGGCGAGTCCGTGCCGGGGCGCCGGGCTGCTGCCGTACCGCAGCGGCTGTTCGACCAACCGCAGGGTGAGCCAGGCGGGCAGCGCGCTTGCTGCCGTGAGTGCGGCCAGGGTGGTCCAGGGCAGGGCGCCGTACCGGGCCTGGGCGATGGTCAGCACCGGCCAGTGCCAGAGGTACCAGGCGTAGGAGAGGCGGCCGGCGGCGCGTAGCGGGCGGGTGGCGAGCAGGCGCCCGGCGTTGAGGGCGCGCAGCGGACCGGGCCCGCCGACAGCGCCCAGCGGGCCGGCTCCGGCGAGCAGGACGGCGGCGGTGCCGAGGACGGGCAGCAGCGCGGCCGCGCCGGGGAACGGCGTGTCGCGGTCGTACTGGACGATCGGCGCAAGGACGGCGGCCAGGCCGAGTCGGCCGAGCAGCCGCAGTGCCCGGAGCCCCCACAGCGCCGGGCGCCGCTCGGTGCGGGAGGCCAGTGCGCCGCCGGCGAGGGCCGCGCAGGCGCCTGCCGCGAACTCCCAGAGCCGGCTGCCGGTGGAGAAGTAGGCGAGCGGCGCCGAGGTGTGGGTCCAGCGCAGGCAGAGCAGCAGCGAGATGCCGCCGATGGAGACGGTGGCGAGGGTGATCGCGGCGGTGCGGCGGCGTCCGTGCAGGTAGCGGGCGAGGCCGAGCAGCAGGACGCCCCAGAGCAGGTAGAACTGGTTCTCCACGCCGAGCGACCAGAAGTGCTGCAGCGGGCTGGGGTCGCGTTCGGCGGCCAGGTAGTCGGCCTGCTGGCCGACGAAGCGCCAGTTGGCGAACTGGCCGGCGGCGGCGATCAGGTCGCGGGCGAGGTCGGTGCCGCGCAGCGGGTCGAGCAGTGCGCCGCCGGCGGCGGCGGTGGCGACCAGGACGGTGGCGGCGGCGGGCAGGATGCGCCGGGCCCGGCGGGCGGCGAAGTCCCCCAGGCCGAGCGGTCGGGTGAGCAGCAGGCCGGTGATCAGGTAGCCGGAGATGACGAAGAAGATGTCGACGCCGACGTAGCCGCCGGTCAGGCCGGGTACGGCGGCGTGGAAGGCGAGCACGGACAGCACGGCGATGCCGCGCAGCCCCTCGATGTCGGGGCGGAAGGCGGTGCGCCGGCGGGGTGGCCCGCTCTCGGCGGGTTCGCCGTTCGGCGCGGCGGTGGCCACCTCCCGCTGCACCCGGACGACGCCGGGCAGCAGGTCCGAAGGGGCCGGAGCTGGTGTGGACGGTGAGGATGACGAAGGCGGGACGGCCGTGGGCACGGCGGCGCTCCTTGCAGGGCTGGCAGCGGTGGTCGGGCCGCCGGGCCGATGGGGCGGCCGGGCGGAGTCCGCGCCGGTGGGGCGACGCGCAAGGAAACTCAACGGTCGAGCGACAGCATGAAATTGACGAACTGTCAGAAGATCAGCGGATCGGCCCAGCCGGACGCCAGCAGCCCGCAGAGCAGCAGCACGGCGGTGACGGCGACGGCTTCGGCCCGTCCGAACCCGAGGTTCGAGCGGCTCCGGGCGGGTGCGGCGACTTCGCCGACGGCGGCGCCCTTGCCGCCGTTCGCACCGTTCAGGAGCGGCCACAGGGCCCTGATCAGCGGGATCATGGTGTACGCGGTGAGTGCGAGCAGCGCGGTGAGCGCCCAGTACGGCCGCCAGCCGTGCAGCAGCCCGGCCCGGACGAGTCCGGCGGCGCCCGCGAGGACGACGAACCCGAGCCAGCCGACCCCGATCCGGGCGACGGCACGGGCGAGTGAACTGCCGCCCGACACGGCGCCGGTGGGCACCCAGTCGGCGGAGCGGCGGCGCAGCGCGTGTGCGATGGCGACGATGTGGCAGAGCCCGCCGAGGAGTTGGACCCGGGTGACCTCGAAGCGCCAGCGGGTGCGGGACATCGCGGGCAGCAGGACGAGGGCGACCCAGATCGGCGGCAGGAAGGGGAGCACCTGCCAGGGTTCGATCTCCTCGGGCCTGAAGAACAGCATGATCAGGGCGGGCAGCGGCACGGCGAAGACGTTCACCGCGCTGGTGACGTAGCCGAGGATGCCGTTCCAGAAGCAGAGCCGGGCGGACTTCTGCAGTGGCCCGTTTCGGAAGTCCGGGTCGCGGACGAGGGCGAGGGAGCCGAGGCACCAGCGGTACTGCTGGCTGATGAAGGCGGGCAGGCCGGTGGGCGACATGCCCTTGGCGACCAGCGCGGGCACGTAGCGGGTGGCCCAGCCGGCGCGGGCGAGGGCGAGGCCGGTGTAGAGGTCCTCGCTGTGGTCGATCTCGGCGAAGCCGCCGATCCGGGTCAGTGCTGCGCGGCGGTAGAGGGCGTTGGTGCCGCAGCAGACGGTGCCGTCCTGGGCGTCCCGGGAGGGCTGGATCCAGCGGTAGAAGATCTCCTGGGTGGCTCCGGCGGCCCGTTCGAGCCAGGACATGTCGGCGTCGGTGTCGAAGCACTGCGGGCTCTGGACGATGCCGACCTCGGGGTTGTCGAGGTAGGGCACCAGGTGGCGCAGGAAGTCGGGGCGGGGGCAGAAGTCGGCGTCGAGGACGGCGATGATCTCGCCGGTGCCTTCGGCCAGGCCGTGGTTGAGGTTGCCGGCCTTCTTGAAGCGGCCGCGGTCGGGGCGGGCGCGGTACTCGAAGCCGTAGGACTCGGCGAGTCGGCGCACCTCGGGGCGGTCGGCGTCGTCGAGGACGAGGACGGTGAGTTCGCCGGGCCAGCGGACGGCGGCGGTGTGGCGGTAGGCGTTGTCGAGGACGGCCAGCGGTTCGCCGGCGGTGGGCAGCAGGAGGTCCACGCCGGGGTGGCGGGCGGGCTGCCAGGCGCGCATCAGCAGGTCGTGCGAGTCGCGGGTGTAGCGGCGGGCGCGTTGGCCGTCGGTGAGCGAGAGCAGCCAGGTGGCGGCGTTGAGCACGGTGAGCAGGAGGAACGGCCAGAGCAGCGGCTTGCTGAGGGCGAACAGGCCGAGGGTGGCGGTGGCTCCCGCGTAGGAGAGGGTGGCGCAGAGCAGCACCCAGCGGCGCTGCGGGCCGAAGTACCAGTAGAGCTCCTCGTCGTCGGGCGGGCCGGGCAGTCGGAGGTCGGGGTCCGGGGGTGTCGGGCGCGGACCGGTGTCGGGTGCGGGCATGGCGGTGCCATGGCGTACGGGCATGCGGAAATGGCCCCCTGGGCAGCGGACGGAACGTGGCCGTTCGCCCCCAGCCTCTCACATTGGCCTAGACCAATCATGAACGAGGTATGACATCTCCGCATCGCCCCAGCTCGGTGACTTGACGCCACATCACCTGACGGAACCCGGCCGCACGAGCCCGAACCGAGACCCCGAACCGAGCCCCGGGCCGGCGCGCCTCAGGAGGCCTTCAGCTCCTTGCTCAGGTGCTCGAACCGGAGGTCCGGCCGCAATGGGATGCCGAAGCGCTCGTCGCCGTACGGGAACGGGCTGAAGACGCCGGTCCGGCGGAAGCCGCGCCGCTCGTACCAGGCGATCAGGTCGGCGCGCTGCGCGATCACCGCCATCTCCATCTCGCCGACGCCCCACTCCCGGCCGGCCACCCGCTCCGCCTCGGCCAGCACGGCCCGGCCGACCCCGCCGCCCTGCAGGCCGGGGCGCACCGAGAACATGCCGAAGTAGGCCCGCTGCCCGCGCCGCTCCAGCTGGCAGCAGGCGACCAGCTCGCCGTCGCGCTCGGCCAGCAGCACCAGCACCTCGGGGTTGCCGATGGCCTCGGTGATGGCCTGCGGGTCGGTCCGCTGCCCGCCCAGCAGGTCGGCCTCGGTGGTCCAGCCGACCCGGCTGGCGTCGCCGCGGTAGGCGGACTCGACCAGCTCGACCAGGGCCGGGACGTCGGCGGGCTCGGCGGGGCGGAAGGCGGGCTCCCCGATGGGCCGGGCGGTGCCGGTGGCGTTGTCGATCATCTGAACCTCCTAGGAGACCCCGGCCTTTGGGTCGGGGAGGAATTGGACTTCCTGCGGAGCAGGGCAACGGGCTGCGATTCGCCGTCAAGGCGGACCGCAGTGCTCTGACCCGCAGATTTGATCCTTGACCTGCGGCATCGCTAGCTTGTGAGCGTGA
>NZ_JNWQ01000088.1 GCF_000716875.1 Streptomyces novaecaesareae
GTCGTGGGTGGGAGCGACTGCGGACGGAGCGTACGTGGGGACGGTGGTCATGGCGGACCCTCCAGGGCAGCACGATCGGCGGTGCCGTGGATCGCCAGGGCACCGTCCCGGTCCGCAGGTGGTTGGGCGTGGACGCGAACCGGTCGAGGTATGTCTCTCCAAGCCGGTTGGCATCCACGTTGCGGCACGGCGGAGCGCAGATGTGCACCTGTTGAATGGGACCACCCGTGGCCTGCCGGTCACCTGCCCGGCACCGGGTGCTCGTTCGCAGGGGGTGGACAACAGGGGCGTGCGGATGCACCGCACGCCCCCGTCATGCGCGGACAGGTTCGGGCACGCCTCAGTAGGCCCGCCAGCCCTCCGGATCGACGCCGCCGGGGACGGCGGCCTCCGGGCCGTACGGTTCGCGGGTGTAGACGAAGGAGCCGATGTCGAGGTGGCTGACCGTTCCGTCGGCGGCGTGGACCACCCGCAGGGTCTCGCCCGCGTAGTAGTTGTCCAGGCCGGTCCAGATGCCGTCCGGCTCGGGGCGGAAGCGCGAGCCCCGGCCGGTGCCGGAGAGCGGGGTGAGCTCCAGGACGCGGTCGGCCCGCAGCCGCAGGGCGTTCGGGGCGGCGCCCCAGTACCAGGGGCCGGTCAGCGCCGTCAGCTCCTGGTCGACCTCGGACAGCGGGCGCCAGGGCTCGGGCAGCCGGGGTTCGTGCGCGGCGGTGAGCGCGATCAACTCGGCGGCCAGCTGCGGGGTGTTGGCGCCACTGGTGGCGTTGCCCAGCGCGAACGCGGCCAGGCCGTCGGCCTCGCTGATCCACAGCGCGGCCGTGAACCCCGGCATCGAGCCGGTGTGCCCGTACAGCAACCGGCCCTCGTGGCGGCGCAGTTGCAGGCCGAGGCCGAAGGAGTTGGTCCACCCGGCGTCGTCCGGGGCGACGGCGGGGCGGCGCATCTCGGCGAGGGTGTCGGCGGACAGCACCTTGTCGTCCCCGGCGGCGAGGAAGACCGCCCAGCGGGCCAGGTCGGCTCCGGTGGACCAGAGTTGGCCGGCCGGGCCCATCAGCCCGGTGTCGGTGAGCGGCTCCGGCTGCATGACGTCGGCCCACGGGTGGACGGCGAAGCCCCCGGCGTGCGGGTGCTCGGGCAGCAACGTGGTGCGGTCCATACCGAGCGGCGCCAGCAGCTCGCGGCGCAGCACCTCGCCCCACGGCTCACCGCGCAGCCGCTCCACCAGTGCGCCGAGCAGCGCGTAGCCGGGGTTGGAGTAGTGGTGGCGCCGTCCGGCCGGGTGCTTGAGCGGCCGTTCGGCCTCCAGGATGTCGTCGAGGCGGGGCCGCAGCGAGCCTTCCGTCCGCTCCCACCACGGGCCGGGGGTCTCGGCGGCGAGCCCCGAGGAGTGCGAGAGCAGCTGGGCGATCGTGGCGTCGTCGGCCGGGGTGCCGGGCAGGTGGCGGGAGAGCGGGTCGGCGAGGTCGAGCAGGCCCTCGTCGCGCAGCCGCAGCACCAGCACGGCGACGAAGGTCTTGGTGATCGAGCCGATCCGGTACTGGACGTCCGGGGTGGGCGCGTGTCCGTCGACCATGCTGCGGGCGCCGCTCCACACCGGCCGCCCGTCCCGCACCAGGCCGGCGACGATCGAGGGCGTGCGCCCCTCGGACTGGGCGACGGCGAGCCGGTGCAGCAGGGCGCGGCGGGTGGTGGGGAGCAGCTCCGCGGGCAGGTCGGTCATGTGGTCTTCGAAACTCATCGACATGTGGACGGACAGTAGTCCAGCCCGGCGCCGGCCCCGAGCCGATTGATGCTCGGGGTGATGGACGCTCAGCCCGGCCGACGCCCAGCTCAGTTCGGCGGATGAGGTCTGCGGATGGGGTCGGCGAAGGCTCAGCCCGGCAGCGGCGGCAGTTCCGGACGCTCCAGCCAGGCCTCGAAGAGCGGGCCGAGCGGCGCCGGCGTGTAGCGGGCGGCGTGCGCCCGCAGGTCGGCGGTGTCGACCACGCCGTGCCGGTAGATGCTCGTCCAGTCCCGCAGCATCGCGAAGAACGCGTCGTCGCCGAGCGCCCGCCGCAGCGCGTGCACGAGGAGCCCACCGCGCTGGTACAGCCGGTCGTCGAACATCAGCTTCCGGCCCGGGTCGCCGAGGTTCAGGTCCTGCGGCAGCCCGGCGAGGAGGTGGTGCGCGGCGGCGGCGTGCACGGCCGCGCCGGGGCCGCCGGAGTGCTCGGACCAGAGCCACTCCGCGTACTTGGCGAAGCCCTCGTTGAGCCAGATGTGCCGCCAGTTCGCGATCGTGACGCTGTTGCCGAACCACTGGTGGGCGAGCTCGTGGGCGATCAGCCGTTCGCGCTCCCAGCCGCCGCCGAGGTGGTTGGTGCCGAAGGTGGCGACGCCCTGTGCCTCCACCGGGACGTCCAGCTCCTCGTCCGCGACGACCACCGCGTACTCGCCGAACGGGTACGGCCCGAACACCTGGCCGAAGTACGCCGCCATCTCCGGCTGCCGGGCGAAGTCCCGGGCGAAGCCGGTGGCCAGCCGCTCCGGCACGTACCCGGTCTGCGGCACGGCCGGGCGCGCGGCCAGCGGGACCGGCCGGTAGTGCCCGATCGACACCGTCACCAGGTACGTCGGAGTCGGCGCGCTCTGCTCGTACACCCAGGTGGTGCTGGACGCCCGGGTGGTGCGGGTCAGCAGCCGGCCGCTCGCCACGACGGTGAACGGGGAGGGCGTGGTGACGGCCAGCTGGTAGGTGGCCTTGTCGGCGGGCCGGTCGTTGCACGGGAACCAGGACGGCGCGCCGATCGGCTGGCTGGCCACCAGCGCGCCCTCGGTCAGCTCCTCCCAGCCCAGGCCGCCCCACGGGCTGCGCACCGGGTGCGGGTTGCCGGTGTAGTGCACCTCGACGGTGAACGCCGCGCCCGCGGCGAGCGCCTTCGCCGGGCGGATCCGCAGCTTGCTGCCGCGGTGGGTGTAGCGGGCGGCCCGGCCGTCGACCAGCACCCGGCCGATCCGGAACTCGGCCAGGTCGAGCGCGAACTCGGCCAGGGCCGCGTCCGCCACGGCGCTGAGCCGGGCTGAGCCGGCCAGCCGGTTGGGCCCGGGCCGGTAGTCCAGCGCCAGCTCGTAGCGGTGCACCCGGTAGCGGTGGTCGCCGTTGTTCGGGAAGTACGGGTCCGGGGCGCCGGTGGCGGCCGGGGCGTGCTTGGGCTTCACGGAGACGTGCGCTTCCTGCGGGCCGGGACGACTGCTCGTCGGGGTGGTACTGCTCGTCGGGGTGATGCTGTTCGTCGGTGGGGTGCTGCTTGTCGGGGTGCTGCTCGTCGGGGTGGTCATGACGTGGTCTGCCAGGCCTCGATGGGGTTGCCCAGCCACCGGGTGTCGGCGGGGACGGACTCGGCGCGCATCACCAGCGAGGCCGGGCCCAGCGTGCTGCGCGCGCCCACCGTGCTGCCGGGCAGCACGATGCCGCCCGGGCCCAGGGTGGCGCCCTCGCGGAGGACCACAGTATCCATCCGCATGATCCGGTCGTGGAAGAGGTGGGTCTGCACCACACAGCCCCGGTTGATGCTGACCCCGTCGCCGAGGGTGACCAGGTCAGCCTCCGGCAGCCAGTAGCTCTCGCACCAGACGCCGTGCCCGACCTCGGCGCCGAGCGCCCGCAGCCACAGGTTCAGCACCGGCGTGCCCGGCACCGCGCCGACCAGCCAGGGCACCGCCAGCATCTCCACGAAGGTGTCCGCCAGCTCGTTGCGCCACACGAAGCCGCTCCACAGCGGGTGCTCCACCGCCCGGAAGCGTCCGACCAGCAGCCACTTCGCCGCCACCGCGACCAGGCAGGCCACCGCGCCGGCCGCCAGCAGCACCAGGCCCGACAGCAGCGCGGCGGTCAGCGGCGAGCCGGCGGCCAGCCGGGACAGCGCCGCCACCGTCAGCAGGCCCAGCGCTCCCGAGGCCAGCACCGGCACCACCCGGGCCAGCTCGACCAGCCCGCGCGCCCACAGCAGCCGGACCGGCGGCTCGTACGTCAGGCTCTGGTCGGCCTGGTCCGCCGAGCGCGGCAGCCGCATCGGCGGCATGCCCAGGTACGAGCCGCCCTTCTTCGCCTTCGCGGGCGTCGCCGACAGCACGCCCACCAGGCCGCGCTTGGGCACCGACCGGCCCGGCGCGGTCATCCCGGAGTTGCCCAGGAACGCCCGGTCGCCGACCTTCGCCTCGCCGAGGCGCACCCAGCCGCCGCCCAGCTCGTACGGCGCCATCAGGGTGTCGTCGGCCAGGAAGGCGCCGTCGCCGACCGTGGTCAGGCTGGGCAGTGCCAGCACCGTCGACACCTCGGAGCCCCGGCCGACCCGCATCCCGAGCGCCCGCAGCCACAGCGGAGTGACCAGCCCGGCGTAGAGCGGGAACAGCACCTCCCGGGCCCGGTCCATCAGCTGGGTGACCGTCCAGGCCTGCCAGCCGACCCGGCCGTGCAGCGGATGCACCCCGGGCACCAGGCCGATGCTCAGCAGCCGGACCAGGGCGAGCAGCTGCGCCGCGTACACCGCGCCGTACGCCAGGGTCGCGGGCAGCAGGCCGAGCAGAGCCCCGCCGAGTGCCGGGCCGAGCGGGTCGCCCTGGTGGACGAAGCAGGAGAGCACGGCGAGGGCGGCGAGGGCGGGCAGCGCGGGGAGCAGGCCGAGCACGGCACCGCCGACGCCGTACATCGCGGCCCAGCGGGCCCGGCGCGCCGGACGCTTCTCGGGCCAGACGCGTTCGGCGCGGCCCAGCTTGACGGCGGGCGCACCGGCCCAGCGCTGGCCGGTCGGGACCTGGCCGGTGACGGTGGAGCCGGCCACCACCTGGGCGCGCTTGCCGACGCGGGCGCCGGGCAGCAGCGTCGAGCGGGTGCCGACGACGGCGCCGGAGCCGACCTTGACCTGGCCGATGAGCAGTTGGTCGCCGTCCAGCCAGTAGCCGCACAGGTCCACCTCGGCCTCGACCGCGCAGCCGCGGCCCAGCTTCAGCATCCCGGTGAGCGGCGGGAGCGAGTGCAGGTCCACCTCGGGCGCGACCTTGCAGCCCAGCGCGCGGGCGTAGCGCACCAGCCAGGCGCCGGACAGTGAGGTCGCGCCGCTGAGCTCGGCGAGCCGCTCGGCGGCCCACAGCCGCAGGTGGACGGCGCCGCCGCGCGGGTGGCTGCCGGGGCGCAGGCCGCGCAGCAGTAGCCGGGCGCCGCCCGCCGAGACCGCCAGCCGGCCGGCCGGGGTGTACAGGGCGAGCGCGCCCGCGCCGACCCACCACCAGGACGCGGTGGGCGCCCACGGGTAGTCCCCGAGGTGGGTGAGCAGGTTGCCGGCCGCCAGCAGGGCGACCGTCCAGCGCAGACCGACCACGGTGAACAGCGGCACCAGCAGGAGCAGCTGCAGCAGCTTGGCCCTGGTCGGCACCAGGGAGACGGTCCGGGCCTCGGCGCCGTCGGCGGCGGTGCCCTCCAGGTGCCGGGCGAGCTTGCGCAGCGTCGGGTGCTGGTAGATGTCCAGCACGGCCGCGTTCGGGTAGCGGGTGCGCAGCAGGGTGGTCAGCCGGGCGGCGGCCAGGCTGCCGCCGCCGACCGCGAAGAAGTCGTCGCGCGGGCCGCCGACCTTGATGCCGAGGATCTCGGCCCACTGTTCGGCCAGCCAGGCTTCGGTGCCGTACAGCTGCTCGCTCGGGCCCGCGGCCTCCAGCTCGGGCAGCGGCCAGGGCAGGGCGGCCCGGTCGACCTTGCCGGAGGTCCGGGTGGGCAGCGTGTCGACGGTGGCGAGCAGCGGGACGAGGGCGGCGGGCAGTTCGGCGCGCAGCCGCTCGACGGCCTGCTCGCGGTCGAAGTCCTCCTGGACGACCAGGTAGCCGACCAGCAGCTGGTTGCCGCCGCGGGCGGTCCGGACGGCCGCGGCCGCGCCCGCCACCGCGGGCAGGGCCTGCAGCGCCGCGTCGACCTCGCCGAGCTCGATCCGGCGGCCGCCCAGCTTGATCTGCTCGTCGGTGCGGCCGAGGAACAGCAGACCGGCCGGGTCGGCCTGGACCAGGTCGCCGCTGCGGTAGGCGCGCTCCCAGCCCAGCGAGGGCAGCGGCGCGTACTTCTCGGCGTCCTTCTCCGGGTCGAGGTAGCGGGCCAGGCCCACCCCGCCGATCACCAGCTGGCCGGTGCCGCCGGGGGTGACCGGCTCGCCGGCCTCGTCCACCACGGCGAGGTCCCAGCCGTCCAGCGGCAGGCCGATCCGCACCGGGCCCTCGCCGGTCAGCAGGGCGGCGCAGGCGACCACGGTGGCCTCGGTGGGGCCGTAGGTGTTCCACACCTCGCGGCCCTCGGTGACCAGGCGCTGCACCAGCTCGGGCGGGCAGGCCTCGCCGCCGAAGATCAGCAGCCGCACCTCGTTGAGCGCCTCGGCCGGCCACAGCGCGGCCAGGGTCGGGACGGTGGAGACCACGGTGATCTCCTGCTCGGCCAGCCAGGGGCCGAGGTCGGCGCCGCTGCGCACCTGGGAGCGGGGGACGGGCACCAGGCAGGCGCCGTGCCGCCAGGCCAGCCACATCTCCTCGCAGGAGGCGTCGAAGGCCACCGACAGTCCGGCCATCACCCGGTCGCCGGGGCCGATCGGCTCGTCCCGGAGGAAGAGCGCGGCCTCGGCGTCCACGAAGGCGGCGGCGTTGCGGTGGGTGACGGCGACGCCCTTGGGCTTGCCGGTGGAACCGGAGGTGAAGATGATCCAGGCGTCGTCGGCGGGGGTGGGGCCGGTGGGGGTGCGTTCGGTTGTGCTGCGCTCGGTGGTGATGGTGAGGGCGCGCTCGGCGCCGAGAACGGCGGCGACGTCGGCCTCGCCGAAGACCAGCTCGGCGCGCTCGTCCGGGTCCTCCGCGTCCACCGGGACGTACGCGGCCCCGGCGGCGAGCACGGCCAGGATCGAGACGTACAGGTCGTTGGTGCCGGAGGGCACGCGCACGCCCACCCGGTCGCCCGGGCCGATCCCGGCGGCGGTCAGCCGGCGGCGCAGCTGCCCGACCTCGGCGGCCAGCGCGCGGTAGCTGAGCACGGTGCGGCCGTCGTCCAGGGCCGGCTCGTCGGGGTGGGCGCGCACGGTGGAGTCCAGCACGTCCACCAGGGTGCGCGGCGCGGCGGCCGGACGGCCCGGGAAGAGGGCGTGCGGCGGCGTGGCGTCCTGGTTCGGCCGGCCCGGTTCGGTCGGTCGGCTGGGTTCGGTCGGTCGGTTCGGTTCAGCTGTCATGGCAGCCCTGCGCTCCTCGTCCTCGCCCCGTCCCGATCGATGCCCGGCCCTTGGGGGCGGTGGGAGCACTCGCCGGATCCGGGTGACCCCACTCCGGGGCCGGAGCGGACAACCCGACCGATGGTAGCCCCGGGTGACGGACGGCGTACGGGGCGGATTCCGACCCAACTCGGCCGGGACTGACCGAATCTGACGGATGGTCATTCAACAACTGTGCCTTGGTGTCATTGATGTGACGACACATCAGTCGAATTGACTGATCGTCAGGTCGAATTTCGGATCGTGATCCATGACACAGCGAATACTGCTCCCTTCGGGTGGCGGGCCCGGCGTTTCGGCCATTTCGCGGATGTGCGGTCCGGCCGTTGCCGGACCCGCCACGGGGGGCGGGGTGACCGGTGGGTAACAAGCGGAGGATCAGTAGGTGATCAGTCAGTGAACGGACGGCGATCGGATGGCGATCGGGCGCTCAGTGGGCGCTCAGTGGAAGTGGTGCAGGTGCTCCTGGAGGAAGGCGTCCAGTGTGCGCGGGCTGCGCCCGGTGACGTGGGTGAAGGTGCCGTCGGGCGTCTCCCGGCGGACCGCCGCGAGCTGCTGGATCTCCACCACGTGGGCGGCGAGCCAGCCGGGCATCCCGGCCCGCTCGACCAGGTGGGCGTGCAGCTCCGCCGGGGAGAGGTCGAGGTAGCGGACCGGGCGGCCGAGCAGCTCGCCCAGCAGTGCGGTGAGCTCCGGGTGGCTGTAGGCCCGTCCGCCGGTCAGCGGGTAGGTGCCGCCCGCCAGCTCCGGGCGGGTGAGGACCTCGGCGGCGAGGTCGCCGACGTCCCGGACGTCCACGTAGTTGCACCGCGCCTGCCCCATCGCGCCGTGCACCACCCCGGCGGCGGCGATGCCCGGCGCCAGGAGCAGCAGCTTCTGCATGAACGCGTACGGGCGCAGGACGGTGGTGGCGACGCCGGAGGAGCGCAGGCGTTCCTCGACCAGGTGGTGGCCGCGGGAGACCGCGACGGGGGAGTCCGGCTCGGCGGCGGGTGCGGAGACCTTGACGATGTGTTCCACCCCGCAGTCGAGGGCCGCGTCGATCGCGTTCAGCTCGTACCGGACCTGGTGCGGACTGTTGGCCATGGTGAGGAAGAGCTGGCGCGTGCCGTGGAAGGCGGCCCGGAGGGAGTCCGGGTCGGCGGCGTCGGCCGCGAACGGTTCGGTCCGGGCGAGGGTCCGCTCGTCCAGTCCGGCGGCGAGGCGGGCGGGGTCGCGGCTGAGCGCGCGGCTCGGCGCGCCGAGGGTGGCGAGGCTGCGCAGGGTGGCGCCGCCGGTGGCGCCGGCGGCGCCCATGATGACGATCATGACATCTGCCTTTCGGGTTGCGGGGCGGTGGGACGTCGGTGCTGCGGTTCGCGGGTCCGGCGGCTGCCGCGCCAGCGCCAGGTGGTGACGGTGGCGGCGATCGCCGAGGAGACCGGCAGGTCGATCGGCAGTCGGCGTGGCCAGGGGCTGCCGGCGAGGGCCGGGACGTGCGGGAGCCAGTGCGCGGCGGCGAGGCCGGCGGCGAGGGCGAGCGCGGCGGCGGCCAGGCCGAGGGCGGCAGCCGCCAGGGCGCGGGGCGTCCGGGCGGGCTCGGCGTGGGCGGGGCGGCGCCGCAGCACCGAGCCGAGGGCGGCGGCCACCACGGCGGAGGTGCCGCCGATGCTGGTGGCCGCGGCGACCACCAGCTCCGGTCGGTGGGTGAGGACCCCGCCGAGGCCGGCGGACACGGCGGGCATGGCGTAGGCGGCCAGCACCTCGCGCCACAGGACGAACGGCGGGGGTGCGCCGGGGGCCTTCTTGCTCACGGTTTCTGCTCCTTGTTCGACGGATGTGATTCACGGGGCGTTGTGATTAGGTACCTAACTATCAGTGCTTAGGTGCCTAACTATGCGGTCGGAAGGGGGGCGGGCCGCTCGGTGGGGCGGCCCGCCCGGGTGCGGAGGTCGCTCCGGGGTGGAGGTGGCTCCGGGAGGGGGTGGCGGCGGGAGGGGGCGTCGGGGGGTCAGTCCGCGGTCAGTGCGGCCATGCCGGCGACCACCCGCGCCAGTAGGTCGAGGAAGGTGGTGCGCTCCTCGACGGAGAGGCCGCCGACCAGCGCCTGCATCCGGGTGAAGTGCTCGGGCGCCAGGTCGCGCAGCCTGTCGGCGCCGCGCGCGGTGAGGATCACCACGTTGCCGCGCCCGTCCTCGGTGGACGGGCGGCGGGCCACCAGCCCCTCCCGTTCCAGGCCGTCGACCAGGCCGGTCACGGTCGCCCGGGAGACGCCGAGGCTCGCCGCGAGCTGGGAGGGCGACTTCTCGCCGCCGTGGTCCTCCAGGTCGGCCAGCAGTCGGTAGCGGCCGGTGGAGAGTCCGAAGCGGCCGAAGTGCACCTCGCCGGCCTGGCCGAGCCGGGCACCCGCCGCCATGAGCCGGGCTGCGACCAGGATCGCCTGCGGATCGGCCCTGAGGCCGTAGCGGGCGATCTGGCGGCGGGCCTGGTCCAGGGTGGGTGCGTCGGGATCGGCTCCGGGATGCTGCGTCACGAGAAGAAATATGGCGCCTAATCAGATGTTCCGTCAAGCGCGAGCCGCGGTTCTTGCCTAGGCGGCACGCGGAGCGATCCGGGGCGGTGCCCAGTCGGCGTGCTTCAGGACGGTCCGGACCATCACGCCGGGCGGGGTGAGCCGGATCGCGGCGTTGCGCAGGCCGACCGCCAGCGGGTTGGCCAGCTGCTGGCCCATCCGGCCGGCCCGGCGGGCGTCCCGGGCGACGGTCTGGCTGCGCGGCCGTCGGGCCGCGTCGTACCGGGCGAGCGCGCCCTCGACCGATGGGGCCCCGGCGAGCGCCGCCGCCAGGGTCACCGCATCCTCCAGGGCCTGGCAGGCGCCCTGGCCGAGGTGCGGCGTCATGGCGTGCGCCGCGTCCCCGAGCAGGGCGATCCGGCCCGCGACGAAGGAGGGCAGCGGGGTGGCCAGCACGTTGACATCGTGGTGCAGTACCGCCTCCGGGCGGGTCGCGGCCAGCAGTGCGGGGATCGGCTCGTGCCAGCGCGCGAAGCGGCGGCGGACCTCGGTCAGCGGATCGCGGTAGCGGACCCCGGCCGGGGCGTTGAGGACGGCGTGCCACTCGGCCGTGCCGTCCGGGAAGGCGATGTGGCCGAACTCGGCGCCGTGGCCCCAGGTGAGCTCGAAGTCCGCCGTCAGGCCGTCGACCGGGCGCTCGGTGATCGCCCGCAGGACCGTCGAGCCGCTGTACGCCGGCCCGGGGTGAGCGGGGAAGAGGCGGCGCCGGAGGCGGCTGTTGATGCCGTCGGCCGCCACGACGAGGGCGGCGTCCAGGGTGCTGTCGCCGTGGCGGACCCGGACCCGGGACGGGTCCGTGGTGTCCACGTCGGTCACCTCGGCGCCGATCACCAGGGACTCGGTGGGCAGGGCCTGGCGCAGGATCCGGTGCAGGGCGGCGCGCGGGATGCCGACGATCGGGGCGCCCAGCTCCCGCTCCAGCGCCTCCCCGTCCATCATCGCGAGCCGACGGCCGTCGGGCGTCCGGGTGCCGCCGGTGTACTGGCGGCGCGCGGCCGCCTCGACCGCCTCGCCGACCCCCAGGGCGGCGAGCGCGCGCATCCCGTTGGCGGCCAGCGAGATGCCGGCCCCGGCATCGTCCAGGACGGCGGCCCGCTCGACCACCGTGACCTCCCACCCCGCCAGCCGGAGTCCGATCGCGGCCGCCAGTCCGCCGATCCCGCCGCCGACCACTACCGCGCTGTTGCTGCTCATGCCCGGTCCTCCCGTGTTGCCGCGCTGTTTTCTACAGCTGTAGAAGCTGTGGGGGGAGCGTACTACGGGCTTATCTGCGGCCGTCCGTCCCGGGGGCGGTAGACCGGGGCAGAACGAGACGGTGGCTGCTGCTGCCGTCGCGGCGGCGGCCTCGGTGGTCGGCATCGGGGAAGGCGGCTGTAGAAAGGGGGCATGCGGCGAGACGAGGAGCAGGGGCGGCCGGACCGGCGGACGGTGCTGGCGGATGCGGCGATCGGGGTGCTGGCGGACCTGGGGGTGCGCGGGCTGACCCACCGGGCGGTGGACGCGGCGGCGGGGCTGCCGGTGGGGACCACCTCGGCCTATCTGCGGACGCGGCAGGCGCTGCTCACCGCGCTGGTGCGGCGGCTCGTGGAGCTGGACCAGCGCGAGCTGCAGATGATGGGGGAGCAAGTGCCCGTCCGCTCGGCGGAGGAACTGGTCGACGGAATCAGCGCGTTGACGCGGCACCGGCTGACCGGCGAGGGGCGACGGCGCTCGCTCGCCCGCTACGCGTGTGCGGTGGAGAGCGTGCGCGACCCCGAACTGCGGGAGATTCTCGTCCCCCGTGAAAACGCCGGACGCGCCGCCGTCCGTGCGTTCCTCGTCGAACGGGGCGTACCGGACCCGGACAGACGGACCGGCACGCTGCTCGCCTGCGTCGACGGTCTGGTCTTCGACCGCCTGGTGGGCGGAGGAGAGCCGGGAGCCGACGAGATCGAGGGGCTGGTGGCGGCCGCCCTGCGCGGGGCGAGCGCGAGCTAGGGCCTGTCCGGCAAGATCCGCCGGACAGGCCCTCGGTGTCCGCGACCGGCTTCGAGGAGTTGCACGCCAGGTTCTCGGCGGGCAAGCAGTACGAACTCAAGGAGCGGCAGTCGGCGTTGATGCTGCGTGACGATGGCGAGGACGGCGCCCCGCCGAACCGGACCGAGGTCGACTTGGCGCGCGGTTCGGCGGGGTGCCGGCTGCCGAAGGCCTCCTGACCGGGCGGTCGCTCCTCCCGGATCGGCGGGCGACGCCGCTCCGGCGGCCGCTGTGATTGCGGCCGGACCCGCGCCGGGTGCGTGCGGGCCGTGCGGCCCACCATGCACCCGTCACGGGCCCCCGCCGTCGGCGTGCCCCAACTCGGCGCGCCCCAACTCGGCGGCGTAGCCGGCGAGCAGGATGCGGAGCGTGCGGTGGAAGCACTGCTCGGAGTCGAGACCCTCGCCGGTGGCGAAGGCCCGTGCGAGGCGGGGGAAGGTGGCCTGGTCGAGGGCGGCGAACTGTTCGGGCTGGGGCTCGGTGCCCTCGTGGTGGGGCGTCTCCCCGGCCTCGCCGAGGGTGTGCCCGATGGTCCACCGGACCACAGAGTTGAGCACGTCGAGCGCGTCGCCGAGCGGGACGCCGCCATCGCGGAGTACGGCGATGCCGCGTTCCAGCAGGGCGAGGGCGGTCGGGGTGGCGGCCGGGCGGGTGGCCAGGACGGTGAGCATGGCGGGGTGGGCGAGGAGTAGCCGGCGCAGCTCGACCGCGAACTCCCGGACGACCTCCGTCCACGGCCCCTCGGGCTCGGCGAAGAGGGCCCCGGCCGACAGCTCCAGCAGGCGCTCGACCATGCCGTCGAGCAGGGCGGCCTTGCTGGGGACGTAGTAGTAGAGCGTCATGCCCTCGACGCCGAGGGCCGCGCCGAGCTTGCGGTTGGAGAGCGCGGCGAGGCCGTGCTCGTCCACGTAGGCGAGAGCGGCGTCGATGATCTTCTCGCGGGTCAGGCCCGTCCTCGGGCGCGTGCGTCGGCTCGGCATCTGCTCCTCCTGGGCTCCCGGGTGTCACCGGGGCGGTTCCACTGGGGTCTTGACAACTCTTGCAGCGCAAGAAAACAATAGTCGACGTCAACTTCTTGCACTGCAAGAAACACACTGGGGAGGATGTCATGCAGCTCGTCGCCGTCATGGTGCGCAAGCTCAACGAGGGTGTGGAGTACGGGGAGTTCCGCAAGGCGTGGATCCCGGACGAGGTGTTCCCGGACGATCCCCGCACCCGGGTGATCAGCGCCACCGCACTGGAGGACTCGCGGGAGATCATCACCATCGCGCTGATCGAGGGCGACCACGGGCCGGATTCCATGCAGGCCTGGATGGAGCGACTCGCCCCGGTCGAGGAGCGCCGTTTCGAGCGGATCAAGGACCTGGTCGGTCCGCCGATCCTGAACACGGTCTACCAGGTGCTCGCCGAGGACAATCTGTCGCAGCCGATCGCGGAGTGACGGTGCTCCGGCCGTCGGCCGGGCGTCGGGAGGGTACCGGCCGGGCGTCGGGCGAATGGCCTGGGAATGGGCGAAATCTGACTTATTCTCAGGTCAATCAACCGTCAAGTCTGGCTATTCACAGAATATTCCGCCGCACATGGGATCGTCCGCGGGGAATTTCCGCTGTGCTGAGGTCTTCCCACGGAGATCTCCGACTGACAGGCTGGGGCCGCCCTTTCCGTACGAGGAGGTTCCTTGTCCCGCATATCCACGTTGGCCGGAGCAGTCACCTGCGCCCTCGCCCTTGTCACCGGTTCCGCCGTCGCCGCCTCGGCAGCACCGGTGGACCAGGCCCCGAGCCTGGCCGAGGCGAAGGTCGACCCTGTCGCCTGGACCCCGTGCAACCCCGACCCGAGCAAGCCGGACCCGGGCATTTACGACTGCGCCGTCTACCCCGTGCCGCTGGACTACGACAACCCGTCGGGTGAGAAGATCGGCATCGCCATGATGCGGCGGCGCGCGAGCGACCCGTCGAAGCGGATCGGCTCGCTGTTCCTCAACCCGGGCGGCCCGGGCGGCAGTGGCTACCTGTGGGCGACGACCAGCCGCTTCGGCCCCGAGGTGCAGTCCAAGTTCGACCTGGTCGGCTTCGACCCGCGCGGTGTGGCCCGGAGCAACCCGCTCAAGTGCTACAAGACCCAGGAGGACGCCGACGCGGTCAACAACCGCATGGTCGGCGTGCCGGTCACCAAGGCCGAGGTCGACGACACGCTGGACGCGGACCAGGACTACACCGACGCCTGCAGCAAGAACGCCGGCCCGCTGATCGAGCACATGTCGACCATCAACGTGGTGCGCGACCTTGACCGGATGCGCCGCGCCGTCGGTGACGCCCAGCTCACCTTCGCCGGATTCTCCTACGGCACCCTGATCGGTTCGACGTACGCCAACATGTACCCGAACAAGGTCCGGGCGATCATCATCGACGGCAACGTCGACCCGAACCTGCGCCTGCACAACGGCCTGGAGTACGACCGCCAGCGCGCGGGCGGCTTCGAGCTGGCCCTGGACGAGTTCCTGAAGCGCTGCCAGGCCGCCGGTGCGCCGCGCTGCGCCTTCGGCGAGGGCGACACCCGGGCCAAGTTCGACCAGCTCCGCGACCACCTGCGGACCAGCCCGATCACGCTGGCGAACGGCTCCAAGGTGACGCTGAGCAGCTTCACCAGCGAGGTCGCCAGCGCCCTGTACTCGCAGGCCAAGCTGGCCCCCCTGGCCAAGTCGCTGCAGGCGACCTACCAGGTGCTGCAGAAGCCGAACGCCGCCGCCCTGCTGGCCCCGAAGGCGAACGTCGCGGACGAGGACGCCAACGTCCTCTCGGTGGACGTCCCGCGGGCGCTGCGTGAGGCTCCGGCCGACTCCGAGTACACCGCCGACGACTCCTACATGGGCGTCAACTGCCAGGACAAGCCCTACCCGTCGAACGACCGGGTGTTCGCGAACGCGGCCAAGGCCTGGGAGCAGGAGTCGCCGACCTTCGGCCGTTACCAGGCCTTCGACGCGCCGGCGTGCGCGAGCTGGCCGGCCCCGGCCCGGGACGCCGAGCGCTTCTCCGGCCCGTGGAACAAGAAGACCTCCAACACCGTGATGGTGATCGGCAACCTCTACGACCCGGCCACCCAGTACAAGTTCGCCCAGCGGATGCAGCAGCAGCTGGGCAACGCGGTGCTGGTCAGCGTCGACTCGATCGAGCACTGCGCCGTCGGCCGCAGCAAGGCGCTGAACGAGCTGGTCACCCGCTACCTGGTGGACCGCACCGCGCCGAAGCCCGGCCAGCTGCTGAAGCCGGACGCGGAGATCTTCCCGGCGGTCTGACGGGCGGGCCTCCGGGCGCCTGACGGACGAGCCAACAGTCGTGGTGGTCGGCGGCCTCGCCGGCCACCACGACCGTGCTTTCCGGCCGGCTTCCCGGAGCACGCGGACAATGCGGCAGAAGATCGTCATCGAACCTCCCGTGGAGCGGATTCCCCCAGTCGCCGGCGACCATAGCCGACGCCACTGACAATGCGGTCCGGAAGATCGGCGAACACCATGACCGTTACCACTCGCCAGGAATGACGTACTGTCACACTTTTTAAAATGGTTTCTCGAAATCGAATACCCGTGTTAGCGTGCGGCTCGCCAGCTTCTCTCGACACCGAGAAAGTGGGGACAGTGCATGCAGCACGATTTCTCCCGACGGGGATTCCTGGGTGGTGCCGGCGCGGCCGCCGCCGGGATCACCGTCGGTTCGACGACCGCTGCCGCCGCCGGGGGAGCGCCCCGGGAACTGCCGAAGGGGCGGTCGGTACTTCCGGGTGATCCGCGGTACCGGACGCTCAGCCAGGGCTTCAACCAGCGGTGGCACAGCAGCCCCGCGTACATCCGGCTGGTGGGCAACGAGGCGGACGCCGTCGCCGAGCTGAACCGGGTGCTGGACCGCGGGCTGCGGCCGACGGTCCGCAGCGGCGGGCACTGCTACGAGGGCTTCGTCGACAACGACCGGGGCGTCATCCTCGACCTCAGCACGATGTGCGGCGTGGCCGCCTCGACGGACAAGTTCGGCCGGCCCACGTACTGCGTCGAGGGCGGTGCGACCAACTGGGACGTCTACACCACGCTGTTCCGCGAGCACGCCGTCACCCTGCCGGCCGGGTCCTGCTACTCGATCGGCGCCGGCGGGCACATCTGCGGCGGCGGGTTCGGCGTGCTGTCCCGCCGGCACGGGCTCACCGTGGACCACCTGGTCCAGGTCGACGTGGTCACCGTGCGGGGCGGCACCGCGGTGGTGACACGGGCGCACCGCGAGGACGCGAAGGGCTCGCCCGAGCAGGACCTCTTCTGGGCCCACACCGGTGGTGGTGGCGGCAACTTCGGGGTGGTGCTGCGCTACCACTTCTCGCTGGACGTGCCCCAGCCGCCGCCCCGGGTCTGGCTCAGCAGCGTCGCCTGGCCCTGGGGCGAACTGCTCCGGCGGCCCGCCGACTTCGAGACGCTGGTGCGCAACTTCGGCGCCTTCATGGCGGAGCACAGCGGCCCGCAGGAGCGGGTGTACCAGGGGCTGTTCGCGATCCTCAAGCTCACCCACCACTCCAACGGGAACGTCGTCCTGTTCAGCCAGTGGGACGGCGACGACCCGGCGCCGCTCGACGCCTTCGTGGCGGCCGTCGAGCGTGGGATGGCCACCTGGTCGGTGGCCCAGACCCGCGCCGCCGGCGGGCTGTTCCTGCCCTATCCGGAGAAGCGGCGGCAACTGCCCTGGTTCCAGGCCACCATGACGCTCAACCCCTCGGGCGACAACCAGCGGGGCAAGTACAAGTCGGCCTACCACCGGGAGCCGTTCAGCCCGGCGCAGATCGCCACCTTCTGGGACAGGCTGGTGCGGGACGTCGAGGGCGCGGACCTCTCGAAGACGCTGGTCCAGATCGACTCCTACGGCTGCCGGATCAACACCCGCCGGCCCGACGAGACCGCCGTCCCGCAGCGCGACTCGATCATGAAGTTGCAGTACCAGACGTACTGGACGGACCAGGCCGAGGACACCGCGCACCTGACGTACCTGAGCGGCCTCTATCGCGACGTCTACCGGGAGACCGGCGGCGTCCCGGAGATCGACACCGCGACGGACGGCGCCTACGTCAACTACCCGGACACCGACCTGGGCACGGCCTACCAGCCCGACCCGGCGTACCCGCGCCTCTACTACAAGGACAACTACGCGCGGCTCCAGCGAGTGAAGGCGTACTGGGACGGGGAGGAGGTGTTCCACCATGCTCAGTCGATCATCCCGGCCAAGGGCTGACGGTCCGCCTGCTTGAGCATTCGACCCCGTGGCAGGGACGGGAGTACGAGGACGCACCCCGCATCCCCGCACTCCCCGCCCCGCGCTTCCCGCCTCGCGCTCCGCCCCGCTCCCGCTACGCGGCCTGCTCGGCCTCCTCCTCGACGACCCGCCCGTCCCGGAGCTCGATCACTCGGTCGGCGAGCCCCATCAGCGTCGGGTCGTGGGTGGCGACCAGCACCGTGACGCCCTCGCTGCGCACCACCGCGCGCAGCAGCTCCATGATCGAGCGGCCGGTCTCCGAGTCCAGCTGACCGGTGGGCTCGTCGGCGATGATCAGGCCGGGCTCGTTGGCCAGTGCGCGGGCGATGGCGACGCGCTGCTGCTGGCCGCCGGAGAGTTCGCCGGGGCGCTGGTTGGCGTGGTCGGCCAGGCCGACCAGCGCCAGCAGGGCGTGGGTGCGCTCCTCGCGCTCGGCGGCGTCGACCTTGCGCAGCCGCATCGGCACGCCGACGTTCTCCGCGGCGGTGAGCATCGGGATCAGCCCGAAGGACTGGAAGACGAAGCCGATCCGCTCCCGGCGCAGGGCGAGCCGGCCGTCCTCGTTCAGTCCGCCGAGTTCGGTGCCGGCGATGGCGATGCTGCCGCCGGTCGGGGAGTCCAGGCCGCCGACCAGGTTGAGCAGGGTCGTCTTGCCGGAGCCGGAACGGCCCTTGAGGGCGGTGAGTTCGCCGCGGCCGACGGTGAAGGATATGCCGCGCAGTGCGTGTACGGCCCGCTCGCCGGTGCCGAAGCTGCGTCGGAGGTCGGTCACGGTGACCATCGGTTCGGTGGTCGCGGTCGCGGTCGCGGTCGCGGTCGCGGTCTCGGTCTCGGTCGCGGCCGCGGCCGTGATCCCGGTCGTAGCCGTGGCGGTCGCGTTGGTCGCGTTGGCCGTGGTGGTGGCGGTTGCGGCTTGATCCTGTGTCATGCGGCGTCCCCCCTGTGGGCGTGGTGACCCGGTTCCATTCCGTCTCTACGGATACGACGGCTCCGCTGGTTCACGTTCCCGGGAAGAAAAGCGAGGGCGGAGTTCGGTGGCCAAAGGAGTGCGGTGGAGCCGGATTTGTGAAGTGTGCATGGCATTTCAACGGGGCATCCCCGGCCGGGATGCTATCAATGAAAGGAATTTGCTCATCGCTTACTTGATTCGCGCAAGTCCCTTCCGTTCCTGGGTGCTTTCTGACAGCATCGTCCGCTATCCGGTGATCGAATGCCGGTGATCCATGCGCCGGTGTGCTCTCGAAGTGTCCATCTGTGGCCGATTTGTGCCCGGATCGGATCTATGGGCGGGGCCGGTTGACGCTACCGGGGACGTAATCCGGGGGAGGAACTCGATGCTCGGCTTCGTCGTGCGCAGACTGCGCGGGCGACTGCCGCTGGCTGCTGCCGTCCTGCTGACGGTACTGATCGCCACGGCGGTGTTGACCGCCCTGGTGACCTTCAACAGCGGTGTCGGTCAGGCAGGCCTGCGGCAGGCGCTCCAAGGTCCGGGCCATGTCCGGACCACGGTGATGGTGACCGCCGAACACGGGGCGGACCAGCGGGAGGACGAGGCGGCGCTCGCCGCCTACCGTCAGAAGCTCTTCGGTGAGCTGCCCGTGCACACCGACAGCCTGCTGCGCAGCCGCTCCTACGGTCTGCCGGTCGTCGGCACCGCGGGCGCGGCGGCCCAGGCCGCCGGGGACAAGGCGGACCTGACGGTCCTCGCCGACGTCGACCGCGGCCGGACGCGGCTGGTCGCCGGCGCCTGGCCGGCCGCCGTCACCGGTCCGGTGCGGTCCGCCGCTCCCCAAGTCGCCGTCCCCCAGGCCATGCTGCCCCGCCTCGGTCTGACCGGCCAGGCCCTGCCCGCCGAGGTGCCGCTCGTCGACCGGCTCGACGGCAAGCCGCTGGCCGTTCGGGTCACCGGGGTCTACCAGGCGGCCGACCCGTTCGACCCGTACTGGCGGATCGACCCGGTCGGCGGTCACGAGGTCGAGACCGGCGGGTTCACCACCTACGGGCCGATGATGGTCGACCAGAGCGCCTTCACCACGGGCGGCCTGATCCAGAGCAGCCGCGGCTGGCTGCTCGACGCGGACTTCGCGACCGTCGACCAGGCCACCGCCCAGGCGATCGGCCACCGCGTCCAAGGCCTGTCGAACGACGCCCGGAAGACCGCTTCGTTCAGCGTGAACACCGAACTTTCGGACGTCATCAGCGAATTGACGGCCGGAATGGCGGTCGCCCGGTCCACCCTGCTGATCGGCGCCCTGCAGCTGGCCGTGCTCGCCGCGGCCGCCCTGCTGCTCGTCGTCCGCCTGATCGCGGCCCGCCAGGAGCGGGAGAACGAACTGCTCGCCGCCCGCGGCGCCTCCGGCACCCGGCTCGGCGGCTTCACCGCCCTGGAGCTGCTGCTGCTCGCCACCCCCGCGGCGGTCTTCGCGCCCCTGCTCACCCCGTTCCTGGTCCGCGTCCTGGCCGGCCTCGGACGGGCCCACCAGGTGACCCTGGACACCGGCATCGGCTGGACGCTGTGGCCGGTCGCGCTGGTCTGCTCCCTCGCCTCCATCGTGCTGGCCACCGTGCCCAGCCTGCTGCGCGGCGCCGGGGCCGCCCTGCGCCGCAGGACCGGCCGCCGTCAGGCCCTGGTCTCCGGCATCGCGCGCAACGGCGGCGACCTCGCCGTGCTCGCGCTGGCGGTCCTCGCCTACCAGCAGCTCGACCAGTACGGCGGCGGGCTGTCCGCCGACTCCTCCGGGCAGCTCGGCATCGACCCGCTGCTGGTCGCCACCCCCACCCTGGCGCTGTGCGCGGGCACTCTGATCGTGCTGCGCCTGCTGCCGCTCGCCGCGGTCCTGGGCTCACGGGTGGCCGCCAAGGGCCGTGGCCTCGGCCCGGCCATGGTCGGCTGGCAGCTGGCCCGTCAGCCCGCTCGCGCCAACGGCCCGGTGCTGCTGCTCGTCCTGGCCGTGGCCACCGGCGTGCTCGCCATCGGCCAGCACGCCACCTGGACCGCCTCCCAGCGCGACCGGGCCTCCTTCGACACGGCGGGCGGCCTGCGCATCTCCGCCGCGCACAGCCCGCTGATGGGCCAGGGCGGCCGCTACGGCGCCCTGCCGGGCGGCGACCGGCTGCTCCAGGTGGTGCGCGGGGAGCAGGTGCTGCCGGGCGGCAGCGGACAGGTGCTCGCGATGGACACCGCCGCGCTCGCCGACCGCGTCCCGGTCCGCGACGACCTGCTGGACGGGAAGACGCGTCAGGAGCTGTTCGGGCCACTGGCCGCCCCGCTCGCAGCCCCATCGGCCGCCGCTGGGGCGCAGACCGGGGTGCCGCTGCCCGGGCACCCGCTGCGGATCGACGCCGACCTCTCCATCCGCCAGGAGTTCGACGGGAAGCCCGTCACCATCGGCGCCATGTCGTTGGCGCAGTTCCCCCCGGAGGTGACGCTCCTGCTGCGGGACCGCTTCGGCTACGTCCACAAGGCCCCCATCGGCAGCCTCCCGCTCAGCGGTGACCTGCTCGCCTCGGCCCCGCTGGGCGAGTTGACGGGTGCCCCGGTGGGCTCGGCCGCCACCCCGCTCACCGTGGTCGGGGCGACCGTGACCTTCAGCGACCGGGCCGCCGGCGAGGTCACCATCCACCGACTGGCCGTCTCCGACACCGCCGACGGACCGGCCACCCCCGTGGCCGTGCCGGTCGGCCTCTCCTGGAAGGCCACCGCGCTGCCCCGGCCCACGAACGGGAAGCCCACGGCCGTCGTCGCCCCCGACGCAGCGCAGGCCGACCGGCTGCTGAGCGTCAGCTACGTCTTCGCGGACGGCACCGGAGAAGCCCTGCGGACCGTCGCCGGCCCGGCCGGGGCGGCGGCGACATCGATCGTGTCCGGCGTCGCCACCCGCGACTACCTCGGGATGGTCGGCGCCTCGGTCGGCGACACCATCCGGGTGCCGTTCGCCGGCACCACCCTCTCGGTCAAGATCACCGGTGTGGTCGAGGCCGTGCCGGTGGCCGGCCGCAGCGCGCTGGTCATCGACCTGGCCACCACCGCGCGGCTGCTGGCCGAGGAGGGCCGCTCGCTGTCCGGCCGCACCGAATGGTGGCTGCCCGCCTCCGGCCCGGGCGACCGCACCCCGGCCGAGGCCGCCGCCGCCCTGCGGGCCGCCCCCGGGGGCCAGGACGTCCAGGTCTCCGACGAGGCCTCCGAGCGCTTCCTCGGCGACCCGGTCGGTGCCGCCCCGCAGAGCGCGCTGATGGCGATCGCGGTCGCCACCGCGGTGCTCGCGGCGATCGGCTTCGGCGCCGCCGTGGCCGGCTCCGCCCGCCAGCGCTCCCAGGACTCCGCCCTGCTGCTCGCCCTGGGCGCGCCCCGCCGGGTGGTGAGGCGCGCGACCACGGCCGAGTACGGTCTGCTGATCGGGCTCGGCAGCGTCGTCGGACTCGTCCTCGGCGTCCTGCTCGTCCACCTGATCGTGCCGTTCATGGTGCTGACCTCCGCCGCCAAGCGGCCGCTGCCCGAGGCCGTGATCCAGTTGCCGGTGGGTCAGGTACTGCTGCTCACGCTCGCGATCGCCGTTGTCCCGCTGCTGTCGGCCTTCCTCATCGGACGCCGCGGTCGAAACGTGGCCTCCCGGCTGCGCCTCGTGGAGGAGATGTGACCACCAAGGCCGACACCCCCGTGTCCGTGCACCGCGCCGACCGCCGTACCGATCACCGCGCCGACCACCGGCCCGCACGATGGGTCCGCACCCGGTTGCGCGCGAACCCGCTCGCGGCCGTGCTCATGGCGGCCCTCGCGTTCGTCACGATCTTCCTGGCGGCGGCCTTCCCCCGCCTGTCGGACCGGGGCGCGGACGCGGCCCTGCGGGACTTCGTGAGCCACCGGGGCCTCACCGCCACCAGCCTGCAGACCACGTCCAAGACCAGACCGGAGGACACCGGCGCCGCCCTGGACACCGTCCAGCAGGTGCTCCTGGAGAAGGTCGGCAAGAAGCTGCCGCTGACCGCGGCCGGTCAGGCCCACGGTGCCCGCAGCACGGGCTACGGCAACATGAACAACCCGAACTACACCCGGGTCGGCGACAACACCCCTCCGAGCCTCTCCCTCGTCTACCTCCAGGGCCTCGCCGACCGGGTGACCCTGGTCGAGGGGGCCTGGCCGGGCGCCGTCGACCCCGGCACCCCGCTGCCGATCGTGGTGAGCCAGAAGGCCGCAGAGGCCATCGGCATCAAGCTCGGCGACCGCGTCGACAACGGTGCCGACGTGACCGGCAAGCCGCTGGCCAGCGTGGTGACCGGCTTCTACCGCGTCAACGACCCGCGGGACCCGTTCTGGGAGGAACTCGGCTGCCCGGACCGCGCCTGCTTCCAGGCAGGGGCCAACGGCAACGACTTCCTGAAGACCACCGGCTTCTTCGACGGCGGGAGCCTGCGCACGCTGGCGACCTGGGGCTGGACGGTCGAGGACTTCTGGCGGCTGCCCGTCGACACCGGTGCGCTGCGCGCGGACCAGCTCGACCGGACCCGCACCACCCTCAGCTCCTTCGTCTCCGGGCCCGACGCCGTGCTCCTCGGCGGCGTGACCGGCCGCGCGGACCTGCACACCACCTCGCTGCTGAGCGGCATGCTGACCAGCGCGGACACCCGTCAGCAGGCCGCACTGCCGCTCAGCGAGATCGGCCCCGCCGGGGTGGCGGGCGTCGCCGCGGTGGTGCTGTTCCTGGCCGCCGCGCTCAACACCGACCGGCGCACCGCCGAGCTCCGGCTGCTGCGGGCCCGCGGCGGCTCGCTCACAGGGGTGCTGCGGCGCCTGCTCGGCGAGGGTCTGGTGATCGTCCTGCCCGCCGCCGTGCTCGCGACCGCGCTCGCCCTGGTCCTGCTGCCGACCCCACGGTGGGGCCACGCGGTGCTCGCGGCCCTCGCGGCGACGCTGCTCGCGCTGCTGGCCTTCCCCGCCCGGGCCGCGCTGCTGTGGTCGCGCGAGCGGGCCGGCGGCGGCCGACGCCGGGTGGTCGGCGAGCTCCTCGTCCTGGCGGTCACCGCCGCGGCCGTGGCCGAGGTGCGACGTCGCGGCGTCGGACAGGCCGGCGGCGGCCCGGACCCGCTGCTGGTCGCCGCCCCGCTGCTGCTCGCGGTGACCGGTGGACTGCTGCTGGCCCGGATCGAGCCGGTGGTGGTCGGCTGGCTGGCGGCGCTCGCCGGCCGCGGCCGCGGTCTGGTCGGCTTCCTGGGGCTGGCCCGGGCCGCCCGGGACACCTCGGGCCGCCGTCGCCCGTCCGCGCTGCCGCTGCTCGCGCTGCTGATCGCCGTCACCACGACGGGATTCGGCGCCACCGTGCTCGACACGGTCGACCACAGCCGGACGCGCGCCGCGCAGGTCATGAGCGGCGGAGACGTCTCCGTCACCATCCCCGAGTACGGAAAGCTGTCGGAGGAGTTCACCAGGGCCGCCGGTCAGCTGCCGGGCACCCGCGCCGCGACCGGGGCGTGGGTGGAGCCGAAGGCCATGTTCATCGGCGGCGACCAGGACTACACCAGGGCCTACCTGGTGGTCGTCGAGCCGAAGGCGTACGCCGAGATCGCCCGTACCCTCGGCGTCGGCGGGTTCGACCCGGCGAAGCTCGCGGGCACCCCCGGCGGCCCGGACACCCCGGTGCCCGCGCTGTTCAGCCGCGACCTGGCCAAGCGGCTGAGCACCGGCGCGTCCAAGGTGCGCACGCCCAACGGCAACGAGCTGCGCACCACCGTCGCCGGGATCGTCGACGCCACCCCGGCGCTGCCGGATCCGGGCCATCCGTTCGTCGTGGTGGCCGCCGGGCCCGCGGCGGAACGCCTGCCGGAGAAGGTGCAGGTGAACAGCTGGTTCGCGGTCGGCGACCTCGACCCCGAGCAGGTCAGGACGACCCTGCGGGAGAAGGGCCTGACCCAGCCGACCGGCCTCGCCAAGCGGCTCGCGGACGAGGCCGCGGCCGGCGGCCGGGGCACCCACGGGCTGCCCCCCGGGTACAACGTGCGCAGCAGCCGGGAGACCGGCGCCGCGCTCGCCGACGACCCGCTGCAGCACGCCGCCGGGCGGTTGTTCTGGTACGCGGCCGCGGCCGGTGCCGGATTCGCCATGCTGGCCGTCCTGCTGACGCTGTTCCGGGCCGCACCCGAGCGCACGGCCGTGCTCGCCCGGCTGCGGACCATGGGCCTGCGCCCCCGGCAGGGGCTGGCGCTGATCATCGCCGAGGCGATGCCGCAGGCCCTGGCGGCAGCCGTCGGCGGCGGGCTGGTCGCCACGGCGGCCGTCGGACTGCTCGGTTCGGCCTTCGACATCTCCACCCTGGTCGGCGCCAGGGTCGGCGACGTGCTGGCCCCGGCGCTGGTGCCGGTGCTGCTGCCCACGGCGGGCCTGGCCCTGCTGGTCGGCCTCGTCGTGGTGCTGGAGACACTGATCGCCGGCCGGCGCCAGATCGCCACCGAACTGCGCGCGGGGGAGCGGCAATGACGCGGAAACCGGACACCCGGCCCGGGACGGCGGCGAGGGCCGCCGGGAACGCGGCGAGCACTGTCGGGAAAGCGGCGAGCACCGTCGGGAAAGCGGCGGGGGCCGTCGCGGCAGTGGAGAGCGGCGCCGGGCCGGTGGAGCGCTGCGGGATGAAGCAGAGCGGGATGAAGCAGTCAGTCGAGACAGGAGACGAGCGGTGAACACCACCCCCCAGGGGCAGACGGTCGTCGAGGCCCCCAGCCTGCAGGAACTCCGGCAGCGGGCGCTCGCCGCCGCCGCGCCCAAGGCGTACGGCGAGGGCGCGGCCATCGTCTGCGACCGGCTGGTCCGGATCTTCAGTGCCGAGGGCGTCGAGGTCCAGGCGCTCCAGGGTCTGGAACTGACCATCCAGCAGGGCGACTTGGTCGCTCTGGTCGGCGCCTCCGGCAGCGGCAAGTCCACCCTTCTCACCATCCTCGCCGGGCTGGACGTGCCGACCGCCGGCACGGCCACCGTGGCCGGCTGCGACCTGCTGGAGATGTCCGCCAGGGAGCGGCTGCGCTACCGGCGCGAGGTGGTCGGCTTCATCTGGCAGCAGACCGCCCGCAACCTGCTGCCCTTCCTCACCGCCGCCGAGAACATCGCCCTGCCCATGCAGCTGCGCGGCCGCCGGTCGAGTGCCGGCGGGGCGAAGCGGCAGGCGGCCCGGGTGGCGGAGTTGATGGAGGCGCTGGAGATCGGTGAGCTCGCCCACCGGCGCCCCGACGAGCTCTCCGGCGGTCAGCAGCAGCGGGTGGCGATCGCGGTGGCGATGGCCAACAACCCGCCGGTGCTGCTCGCCGACGAGCCCACCGGCGAGCTGGACTCCGAGACCGCCGGAGTGATCTTCGAGTCCTTCCGCACCGTCAACCGCGAACTCGGTGCGACCGTCGTCATCGTGACCCACGATCCGATGGTCGCGGGCGAGGTGCGCCGCACGGTCGCCATCCGGGACGGGCGGACCAGCAGCGAGGTGCTGCGCCGTACCGTGACGGACGAGCACGGCGAGGAGTCGGTCAACGAGCGCGAGTACGTGATGCTGGACCGCACCGGGCGGGTGCAGCTGCCGGTCAAGTTCCTGGAGGCGCTCGGCATGGAGCACCGGGTGGCGGTCGACCTCGCGGCCGACCACATCGAGGTCCGGCCGGACGACATCGCGGGGCACTGACCGGGCCCGGGCGGCGCGGCGTCAGCTGTCGCCGCCCATCCGCTGGAAGAGGCCGCTGCCCTCGGCGTCCGTACGGAGGCCGGGCGGCGGCTCCTCCCGCGCGGTGCGCTCGCCGCGGGCGGTGGCGGTGCAGAGGGCGAACACGAGCAGGGCACTGGCCGCCACGGCGAGGATGCCCAGTGCGGTCAGGACGCGTAGCCAGGTCAAGGTAGTGCCTCCTGCGGACGGTGCGGGGAACCTCGCCGCGGGATGTATCGGCAGGTCGGCCCGCACGGTCGAGTGCCCACGGACGGTTCTTCCCGCCGGGGGCCGCGCGAGAGGTCGCCCGCGTGGGCGCTCGAAGCACTGGCGGGGCGCGTCACACCCCCTCGCACGCCCCTGCGGTGGCGGCGGTCAGCCCGCTCCGGCCGTCGGCCCGTTCGGTCCCGCCGTCGACCCGCCCGCTCCGGCCGCCGTCCCGTCCGGTCCCGCCGTCAGCCACCAGGGCGCGAAGCACGGCGAGGTCCGGCTTCCCGAGGCCGTTCAGCGGGATCGCCGGCAGCAGGAGGACCGTGTCCGGGGCGCACCGCGCGTACCCGTGCTCCCGGCTCCAGCGGCGCAGCTGCTCCGCGGTCGTCCGGGAGCCGGAGGCCAGGGCCACCGCGGCGTGCACCCGCTCCAGCCGGTCCGGGTCGGCGGTCGTGAACATCACCGCCTCGCGGACGTCCGGGTGGGTGCGCAGTGGCTCCTCGACCTCGCGGGGGAACACATTGTGCCCCTCGACGATCGCCATCGGGTCCCGCCGGCCGGCCACCGTGAGATAGCCGGCCGCGTCCAGGCTGCCCAGGTCGCCGGTGTCCAGCCAGCCGTCCCGCAGCACCCGCGCGGTCAGCTCCGGATCGCGCCAGTACCCGGCCATCGTCGTCGGCGTGCGGACCCAGACCTCCCCGGTCCGGCCCGGCGGCAGCTCCGTGCCGTCCTCGTCCAGGACGCGCACCGCGGTGTCCGGGTACGGGCGGCCGGCGGTGGTCAGCAGCCGCGGGTCCAGGTGCTCGTCCGGGCTCAGCCGGGCGACCGGCCCGCACTCCGTCAGGCTGTACGTCTGGTGCAGCACCCGGCCCAGCCGGCGGGTCGCCTCGGCCAGCCGCCGGGGCGAGGGCGGGCAGCCGGTGTAGCCGACGCGGCGCAGGCTGCCGGTGTCGGTCGCCGACAGCAGCGGGTGGTCCAGCAGCCGGTAGAGCAGGTGCGGCGGCAGGTACGTCCGGGACACCCGGTACCGCTCGACCGCCGCCAGCACGGCGCCCGCGTCGAACCCGTCCTGCAGCACCACCGTGCCGCCCGCCGCCAGCGCCAGGTCCGCCGTCGTCCCGCCGCCGTGGCAGAGCGGGGTGCACAGCAGGAACGTCGAACCGGACGGCAGCGCCGGGCGCGGCGGCCGGGCGAACCGGCGCAGCACGCCCTTCGGCCGTCCGGTGGTGCCGCTGGTGAACCGCACCGCCATCACGTCCTCGGGCCGGTACCGCGGCTCGAACGCGGCGGGGGAGCAGTCGGCGGCGGACTCCAGGAGGTCGGTGCCGAGCCCGCGCGGCGCCGGGCCGAGGGAGAGCAGGGCGGCCCCGGGCACGGCCTGGGCGATCCCGGCTGCCGCGGCCGAGCAGCGCAGCGGGTCGAAGACCAGCGCCGACGTCCCGGCGAACCCGGCCAGCGCCACCTGCTCCGCGACCGGCCCGTCCGGGTAGGGCATCGCCACCCGGCAGCCCAGCAGGTTCGCGGCCGACCGCACCAGCAGCGCCTCCGGCCGGTTGCCGGCCAGCACCGTCACCCCGTCCCCGCGCCCCAGCCCGGCCCGCTCCAGCGCCCGGGCCATGCGGTGCACCGCGTCCAGGCAGTCCTGCCCGGTCAGCGTGTCGTTCCCGGACCGGATCGCCACCCGCCCCGGATCCCGGGCCAGCCCGTCCAGCACCAGCCCGGTGTACGTCGGGCCCACTTCTGCCATGGCCTTCCTCTCACTTGACGGTTCGTCAGCCTAGTGGACGGGTGCCCCGGGGGCGCACGGCGGTGCGCGGCCGCCCCATGCGCACCGCCGGTCAGGGGCGGCAACCGGGGTCGCCGGCCGTCGGCGAGCGGTCGGCCGGGCGTTGTTGTTAGGGTTCCCGCTCGGACGTGAACGGGGGGCCGGTGGGCAGCAGCGTGGAAGCGGTCGTGGCGCCGCGCGGGGTGGTCGACCTGCGGGGCGAGGCCGGGGCGGGGTTCGTGGTGGCGTACCCGGCCGACGCCGTGGTGGTGGTGTCCGGGCTGCCGGGCGCCGGGAAGAGCACCCTGCTGCGCCGGTGGTCCGGCGCGCAGGTGCGCACCGTCGACCCGCGCACGGTGCACGAGGCCTGCGAGGCGGTGATGCCGGCGCGCCTGCCGTACGCGGTCTACCGGCCGTGGGCGCGGCTGGAGCACTTCAGGCTGCTGCGCTCCTCGGTGCGGCGCGTTGGGCCGCTGCTGGTGCACGACTGCGGCAGCCGCGCCTGGATGCGGCGTTGGCTGGCCCGCGAGGCGGCCCGCCGCGGCCGCGAACTGCACCTGGTGCTGCTGGACGTCGGCGCCGCGACCGCGCTCGACGGCCAGCGGGCGCGCGGGCGGCACGCCGGCGTCCGGGTGTTCGCCCGCCACCGCCGGGGCCTGGAGCGGCTGTTGGCCGCCTTCACCCGGCACGTGCGGTCCGGCGGGCCGACTCCGACGCCCGAGGCCTCGTCCGTCCTGCTGCTGGACGCCGTCTCCCGCTCCCGCGCGCAGGCCGTGGAGTTCGGAGCGAACGGCCTTGGGGCGGGCGGGCATTAGGGCAAGGCCGTGAAGTTAAGGGCTGATCGGCTCGCCCAGGATGTCGATGCTGATGGTGGCCTTGTAGGTGCGTCGGTCGACGCGCAGGCTCTTGTACGCGT